>NCEM01000002.1 GCA_002280725.1 Alphaproteobacteria bacterium 32-64-14 | reverse complement strand
CTTCGCTACCCGCTACGACCGCAGAGCAACGCGCTTCCTCGCCTTCATACACCTCGCCTGCGCAATGCAGTGGGAGACATGAATGTCGATTGGACCTAGGGGTGGGGCCGTTGGACCGGGCTTGCCGACCGATCCTAAAGTGTCATTCCGGACGCACGCGCAAGCGTGCGAGCCGGAACCCAGGGGCGATAGGCGCCGGCGTTTGCAGCCCCTGGGTTCCCGCTCTTCGCGCTTTGCGCTCCGGCGGGAATGACAATTCGGAATGGAATAGGTCTGGCTGGAATGGGGATAGGTCTGGGTCTTTCGCCTCAATAACGCCTTCGGGATCGGGTCGTTGTTGACCGGCGCGGCGTGTTTGGTCAAAACCGGGTCAAGTCGTGAGGAAAGCCTGCACATGAGCATCACGTTCAAAGCTTCATCGTTCCGCCGCGCCGGCGGGATCGCCGCCGGGCTTGTGGCGCTGGCCGCGCTGGCGGCGTGTGGCGGGGAAGCAGCGGGGCCGACATCGGACTTCAAACCCGTTCCGGTGAGCCCGGTGATCGGCGACGTGCCGATGGGCAGCCCGGACGCCAAGGTAGAGCTGGTGGAGTATGCCGCCCTCACCTGTCATGCGTGCCGCGATTTCGCGAAGCAGACGCTGCCGCGGCTCAAGTCCGCCTACATCGACGCGGGCAAGGTGCGGTACATCTATCGAGACTTCCCGCTGGAAGCCGACCAGGCCGGCAAGGCGACCAATGGTTTTGGCGTGACGCTGGCCTCTGTCGCGCGCTGCAAGGGCGCGGAGCATTTCTACGAGATGGTGGATGCGCTGTTCACCGCGCAGGCTGACATCCTCGAGGCGGCGGGCCAGGGCCAGGCCGGCGTGGTGCTGAGCGATGTGATCGCCAAGCACGGGCTGACGCCGGATGAAGCCACGACCTGCATGGACCACCAGCCGGCGCTGAACGCATCGATCCGTGAATCACGCGACAATGCCTCGTCCAAGCTGGGTGTGAATTCGACGCCGTCGATCTTCGTCGATGGCGTGCGCGTCGAGAACCCGACCTATGACAACATCGTCGCCGCGATCGAGGCGAAGCTGAACCCGGGTGCTGCGCCGCCGGCCGCGACCGACGCGCCGGGAACAGTGGCGCCGACGACGGTAGCGCCCACGGCAGCGCCGCCTGCGACGCCTGCACCCGCAGCGCCGCAGCCGTAGGATGAAGCTGTCCGCACTCGCCATCGTTCTGGCGCTTGGCTTGGGCGCGTGTGACACGCCGCGCGCGCCAGAAGCGTTCGAGACTGTCGCAATCACACCCTTCATGGGCGCGCCGATACTGGGCGATCCCAACGCGCCGGTGACGCTGGTGGAATATGCCTCGACCACGTGCGGGCATTGCAAGGGCTTCCACGATCAGGTGTTTCCTGACCTCAAGGCGAAGTACATCGACACCGGCAAGGTGAAGCTGCACTTCATCATGATGCCAACGCAGCCGGTCGCCATCGCGCTGGCGGGCGAGGCCATCGCGCGCTGCGCGGGCGAGGCGAAGTATTTCGACGTGATCGACACGCTGTTCGACGCGCAGGAGACGCTCTATGCGGCCGCGCAGAACCCCTGGCTGCTTCAGCAGGAGCTGCGCGGTATCGGCAAGACGTTCGGGCTCGATAACAATCAGGTCGGCAGCTGCATCGACGACAAGGGCATTGTCGAGTTGACGCGGGCTGGCGTGCGCGAGGCGCCTGAATCGATCACGGGTACGCCGAGCTTCGTGATTGATGGCGTGAAGCTGGAGCTTGAGACGCTGGACGATCTGTCGGCGGCGCTGGATGCGGCGATTGCGGCGGCGGCGCAAGAGACATCGCCTTTGCAGCCCACTTGAAATATATACGTCATTGACGTATATTCAGGTATGCGGACGGTTGTTGAGCTGTCGACCTACATTGCAGCTGCCGAAGATGCTGGCATGACCGGCGATGAACGCGACGCCGTCATCGACCTTATCGCCAGCAACCCGGCGCTTGGCGACGTGATGGTGGGAACTGGCGGCGCCAGAAAGTTTCGGATCGGTGGCCGCGGCAAGGGAAAGAGCGGCGGATATCGCGTGATTTCGTACTTCGGTGGTGAGGAGATTCCGGTCTTCCTCATCACGGTATTCTCAAAGGGGGACAAGGCAAACCTGACGGCCGCCGACAAGGCAGTCGTCAGGAAACTGACAACTGCGCTGGCCGCGTATGGAAGGACTGACCTATGACCTCCCTCAAGACACCAAAGACGGCGAAGCAATCGGACAAACCCAAGCTTTCCAAGGCTGGCAATAAGATCGTTGCTGGACTTGAAGAAGCGCTCGCTTACGTCCGCGGCGAGCCCGTACCGGGCGCCATCGTGCACAAG
The DNA here is from genome assembly GCA_002280725.1 of Alphaproteobacteria bacterium 32-64-14. Taxonomy (GTDB): domain Bacteria; phylum Pseudomonadota; class Alphaproteobacteria; order Caulobacterales; family Hyphomonadaceae; genus UBA7672. Next base: position 102,543 of record NCEM01000002.1, on the reverse strand, counting down.
GCCGTGGATGTGGCGGCAATCCGCGGCCGTACGAAACTGTCGCAGGCGAACTTCGCCAAGACCTACGGACTCGACGTGCGGACCCTACAGGAATGGGAACAGGGACGCCGGACGCCAGAACGCCCCGTCCAACTCTATCTGCGGATGATCGAGCATGAGCCGGCCGCCGTGGAGCGGACACTGAAAAAGCTTCAGAAGACGCCGGGCTGACAGCACTTCCTCCCCCATGCGGCGACAGGCATTGACCCCTGCGCGTGTGGCCCGTAAGGGGGCCGAAAGCTCGATTTTGCGGGCGAAAACTGGAACCTCGCTTGCACCTGACCGGGCTCAAGATCGCGGGCTTCAAGTCCTTCGTCGATCCGGTGGATGTGCCGATCGAAGAGGGGCTGACCGGCATTGTCGGGCCGAATGGCTGCGGCAAGTCCAACCTGCTCGAAGCGCTGCGCTGGGCGATGGGGGCAACCTCCGCGCGGGCGATGCGCGGCGGCGAGATGGACGACCTGATCTTTTCAGGTTCGGAAGCCCGGCCCGCGCGCGAGATGGCGGAGGTCACCCTGCTGCTCGACAACCGCGACCGGGGCGCGCCGGCCGAGTTCAACGACGAGGACATGATCGAGATCCGCCGCATGCTGCGCCGGGGGGCGGGATCGAGCTATCGCATCAACGGGCGGACAGTACGCGCGAAGGATGTGCAGCTGCTGTTTGCGGATGCGTCGACCGGCGCGAACTCGCCCGCCCTCGTGCGGCAGGGACAGATCAGCGAGCTGATCGGCGCGAAGCCGCAGAACCGGCGGCGCATCCTTGAAGAGGCGGCCGGCATCGGGGGTCTGGCGGCGCGCCGGCATGAGGCCGAGCTGAAGCTGAAAGCGGCGGACGAGAACCTCGCCAAGCTGGCCGATATCATGGCCGAGGTGGAGAAGCAGGCCAACGCGCTGAAGCGGCAGGCCAGCAAGGCGCGGAAGTATCGCGCGCTGTCGGAAGAGATCGGCGCGCTGGAAGCGCGGCTGGGGGCTGCCCGCTGGCGCGGGGCGGTGATCGAGACGGCGGAAGCGCGCAAGGCGCTGGAGGCCGCGAAGGTTCAGGAACAGCAGGCCGTATCCAGCATGGCGCGCGCGAGCGCGGCGGAGTTGGAAGGCCGCACGGCGATCGAGCCGCTGCGAGCGGCGGAGTCCGATGCGGCGGGGCGGCTGGGCGTGATCAAGCTGCAGCTGGCGCGGATCGAGGCGGAGCGTGATGCCGCGAAAGAAACCGTGGCGCGTCTGGAGCGCGACATCACGCGCCTGATCGAGGAAACGACGCGCGAGACGGTTCAGCGCGACGACGCGACAGCGCGGGCGGAACGCGCGGAGACCGGACTGGCTGCGTTGCCGCCGGAAGACGCGGACGCGCAGGCGCGGCGCGAGGAAGAGCTGGCGGCGGCCGTTCATGCCGCGATGGGGCAGCTGCAGGCATTCGAGCAGGAAGCCGATCAGCGCCGCGTTACCCTGGCGCGGGCTGAAGCCGAGGCAAGTGTGGCGCAGGCGGCGGTGAAGCGCGAAGAAGAGCGGCACACGCGGCTGGTGCGCGATCTGGAGAAGGCGCAGGCGGAGCTGGCTTCGCTCGGCGATCCCGCGAAGCTGGATGTAGCGCTGAAGGATGCGCGGCAACGCCATGCCGATGCAGAGACGAAGGCGCTGGCGGCGCAATCTGCTCTTGCCGCTGCGATGCGCGCGGTGGATGAGGCGCGCGCGCTGGAGGCGCGGCTGACGCCGCCCTTGCTGGCTGCTGAGCGCAAGGTTGGCGAGCTGGAGTCGGAGCTGAAGGGCCTTGATCGCCTGCTGCGGCAGGTGAGCGCAACAGCTGCGCCGCCGGTAATGGATGGCGTGAAGGCGCCGGGGCTTGAGCGCGCGATGGCTGCCGCGCTGGATGATGATCTCGACGCGCCGGCGGATACGGCGTCTCCGGTTCACTGGTCAGGCCAGCATGGCGACATTGGTGCGCGCCTGCCGGAAGGCGCGACGGCGTTGAGCGATCTGGTTGAAGCGCCGGCGGAGCTGCATGCGCGGCTGACGCAGTGTGGGCTCGTGGATCGCGCGCAGGGATCGGCGCTGGTGACGCAGCTTCTGCCGGGCCAGAGCCTGGTGAGCCGCGAAGGCGATCTGTGGCGCTGGGACGGGTTCGTGCGCACGTCGGATGCGCCGCTGACGTCTGCGGAGAAGCTGGAGCAGCGCGCGCGGCGGGCGGCGTTGGTTCCCGAGATTGCGGCGGCGCTGAAGCTGCGCGATGCGGCGGCGTCTGAACGCGGCAAGGCGTCGACGCAGCTGACGGATGCCGAGATCACGCTGATGGCGGCGCGGAAAAACGTGCCCGAGCTGACGCGGGTGGCGGCGCAGGCGCATGAAGCGTCGATCCGCGCCGAGCAGGATGTGGAGCGCCTGTCGCTGCGCGGGACCACGCTCAAAGAGACGCTGCAGCGCATGACAACCGAGCGTGATATCGCGGCGCAGGCTGTGGCGCAGGCGAAAGCGGCGCTTGGGGCAGCGCCCACGCAGAAGGACCGCGATATCCTCGCAGCGCTGGCCGAGCAGGTGAAGGCGGGGCGCGATGCCGAGCGTAATGCCGCGGCGGCGCTCGATACGTTCCTGCGCGAAAGCGAACGCGCGGCGGCGCAGCGGACGGCGCTGACGCGCGATCATGAGGAATGGCTGGTGCGTTCGTCCGAAGCGGGCGGGCGGCTGGCGGCGATTGTGCACGATATGGACGACACGCGCGCGACGCACGCGCAGACGAAGGAGCAGCCTGCAGCGCTTGAGGCGCGGATGAGCGAACTGGCGGCGGCGGGCGAGACGGCGGAAGCCGCGCGGCGCAATGCAGCCGATGCGCTGGCGACGGCGGAAAGCGCGCTACGCGAGACGGAAATCGCCTCGCGTGCGGCTCGCGATGAATCTTCGGGCGCGCGCGAGACACTGGTCCGATCTGAAGCGCGGCTGGAGGCGGCTGTGCGGCGCGAGGCGGAGATCGCCGAGCAGGTGCGTGCGGCGTTCGAGCAGGAGCTGGATGAGCTGGAGGGCCGGGTGACAGCCATTCTGGCGCAGTCACGGGCCGCGCGGGCCGAGCATGGCGACGCGGATACAGGCGAGGAAGAAGACACAGCCGCCGACGCCCACGTGCTGGATACGCGGCTGGCGCAACTGCGCCGGGAGCGGGATCAGCTGGGCGCCGTCAACATGGAAGCGGACGAGCAGCTGACCGAAATCTCGAAGCGCATGGGCTTCCAGATCGAGGAGCGCGATGATCTTGCCGCCGCCATCGCGAAGCTGCGCGAGGGCATCGACGCGCTGAACATGGACGGGCGCCAGCGGCTGGTGGATGCGTTCCAGCAGGTCAACTCGCATTTCGGGTCGCTGTTCGCCGCGCTGTTCGGCGGCGGACATGCCGAGCTGCGCCTGACCGAGAGCGAGGATCCGCTGGATGCGGGGCTCGAGATTTTTGCCTCGCCCCCGGGCAAGCGGCTGGGGCAACTGTCCCTCTTGTCGGGCGGCGAACAGGCGCTGACGGCGACGGCGCTGATCTTTGCGGTGTTCCTGTCGCGCCCTGCCCCGATCTGCGTGCTGGACGAGGTGGACGCGCCGCTGGACGATGCCAACGTCGACCGCTTCTGCCGGCTGCTGGAAGAGATGCGCACGCGGACGGAGACGCGCTTCATCATCATCACGCACAACGCCGTCACCATGTCGCGCATGGACCGGCTGTTTGGCGTGACCATGCAGGAGCGCGGCGTTTCGCGGTTGGTATCGGTGGACCTGCAGGCGGCCGAAAGACTCGCGGCGGCGTAGCGTCTACTTCTTCGGGAAGAAGCGGATGAGCGCGTTGGCGAAAACGTATTGCCAGTGATCGGGAAAGTGGCCTGAGACAGGATATTCGACAGCGATATCGAAACCGGCTTCACGCATAACACTCTCGAAGCGCCTGACATTATGGTGGAAATCCGGTTCGTAAACGCCGCCGCTCATGTGGAAGGTGGCGCGCTGGCCGGGCGCGAGATCGGCTTCGGTGGGCGTCGTCCATGAGGGCGAGAGCGGGATGGAATAACCGAAGACATCGGGACGGCGCAGGCCCGTGAACAGCGCCATCGTACCGCCGCCAGAGAAGCCGGCGACGACGCGCTCTTCCCGCTTAGTCGATGCGTTGTACTCGCGCGCGGCCCAGGCGGTGACCTCGTCGGATATATAGGCGAGGTGGCGTGCGAAAAGATCGCCTTCGACACGGCCGGGCATGTACTCGCCGTTGCGTAGGTCCGGATGGTTGGCCTGCCCGGCCGGATCGGCATCGACCTTGCCTTCCCATCCCGAGCCGACGCCGACGATGATGACCGGCTCGATCACGCCATCCGCGATCAACGCATCCACGGTGGGATAGAAGCTGGTGTGGCCCATGTCGCCGACGAAGACGACGGGCCAGGTCTGTTCCTTAGTCCAGCCCGGCGGTAGATAGACCGCGACCTTGCGCTTCTCGCCGAGGTTCACGCTGTCGATGACGCCGTCTTCGGTGCGGCCGCTGATTTCGGGAAACGGTATCTCGCGATACGCGTCCGGCGCGTTGGGTCCGCGCCAGACAAAACGCTTTTCATAGCCGTTGGGATCGAAACCTTCGGGGTCGATCACCATAACGGAGGTGAAGGCCTGATCGAGGTCTCTCATGCGGATGCGGCGCGTCCAGTAATCGCTCTGGCCCAGTCGCACGAGTTCCACTTGTGGCGCACAGCAGGCGTAGACCATGTGGCTCGACCGGGCGAAGACGGTGAAGACATCCCCCTCGACATCGACGGTGTAGGGTTTCTCGCCCAGCTTCGCGGCGGCGATCTCAGGCGTCAGACCATCGAGCGGCAGCACGCAGACGTTTGCGAAGGACGCCGCTCGCTCGGCCGTGGCAGGCACGACGCCTTCGGGGGCGGCAGCGAACCAGTCGTACACCCCGCAGCCCAATTCACGGGTGAACAGATTGCGCTGTTCGGCGAGCAGGCCGGCGATGTCCGCGGGCAGTGTCGGATACTTCTGCTGCATGGCGGCGGCGTATGGTGCGCGTTCCTCGGCCGTCGGTGGGCCGTCCTGCGCTTGCGCGGGTGTCGCGAGGACGCTCGCCACCAAAAGCCCGACAACCCAGCGAAAAATCCTCATCGGCCCCTCCACCTCTAGGCGGAACTCTAGCGCCTATCGTCAGGCAGCCGAGACAGGGTTTTCCCGGACCCAGCCGGCGGCCGCTCGAGAGTTTGCGACACAGCGGACAGGCCCCGCCGGCTGCGGCGTTTTCGCTTTTGCGATTTGTCTCTAAAAACAAGGCCTTATGCGCCCATCGCCGCGTGACAATTGCTTGACTGGACTCACAACGGCCCATATAGCTGCGGCGCGTCAAAACCTTGGTTTCCGAGGCTTTGTCGCACGCAGGGCCGGACTTTTCCCCTTCCCAAGCGGGCTTCCCGATGAGCGATGACGATCTGAACAAGCGGATCGCCAGGGCGCAGGCGGAAATCGATGCACGGGAACGCCCCAAATACATGGCGGCGGGCAAGGGGATGGGTGTGGGCTTCCGCATGGCGTCGGACTTCGCGGCCGCCGTTCTTGTGGGGGTAGTCCTGGGATGGGGACTGGACACGCTCTTCGGGTGGTCACCCTGGGGGCTTCTCTCCTGTCTCATGCTTGGGTTTGTCGCCGGCGTCAGGAATGTCGTGGCGACCGCGAAGAGAGCCAACGAAGCCGCGACGGGCGCGGCTGAGATTGCGAAGGGCGAAGGCGACAACGCATGATGGTCTCCACCGACCCGATGCACCAGTTCAAGATCGGCAAGCTGTTCGATCTGAACATTGCTGGCTACGATGTCTCGTTCACGACGTCGGCCCTGTGGATGGTGATCGGCGTTCTGCTGCTGATCGGCGTTCTGGCGCTCGCGACCTCGAAAATGGCGACCGTGCCGGGCCGCATGCAGTCGCTGGGCGAGATCTGGTACGGCTTCATCGCCGGCATCGTGAAGGACGTGAACCACGCGCCGGGCAAGCCTTTCATCCCGCTGGTTTTCTCGCTCTTCTCATTCATTTTCATCGCGAACATCATCGGGATGTTCCCGTACTTCTTCACCACTACCAGCCACATCGCCGTCACCGGCTTCATGGCCATCTTCACGATCAGCCTCGTCGTCGTCGTGGGCCTGATCAAGAAGGGCTTTGGCTTCTTCAAGATTTTCGTGCCGTCGGGCGTGCCCGTCGTGCTTCTTTTCATCGTTACACCGATAGAGATCATCTCCTTCCTCTCCCGGCCGATCAGCCTCGGGATGCGTCTGTTCGCCAACATGCTGGGCGGGCACGTGGCCCTGAAGGTGTTCGCGGGCTTCGTGCCGTCGCTGGCCGTTGCGTTGGGCGGACTTGGAATGTTGATGGGCGGCCTCCTTGTGATGCCGCTTATTGTTGGTGTGACGGCCCTCGAATTCCTGGTGGCGTTCCTCCAGGCGTACGTGTTCGCCATGCTCACCTGCGTCTATCTCAATGACGCACTGGGCGAGGCGCACTGATCACCACCAACGACTTTCGAAGGAGAATACTATGGAAGGTCTCAACTACGTCGGCGCTGGCCTCGCCTGCCTCGCCATGCTCGGCGCCGCCATTGGCGTGGGCAACATCTTCGCCGCCTACCTCGATGGCGCGATGCGCAACCCGTCGGCCGCCCCGGCCCAGTTCGGCAACCTGATCTTCGGCTTCGCCGTGACGGAAGCTCTGGGCATCTTCGGCTTCGCCGTCGCCCTGATCCTGATCTTCGCGGTCTAAACCTACCCTCGACGGGAGACTTAACGTGGCGACCGAGACAGCAGGACACGCAGCAGAAGGCGGACGTTTTCCGCCGTTCGATCAGATCGCGACCACCGGGGTCTCCCAGGTGTTCTGGCTGATCGTGACGTTTGCGGTGCTCTACGTCGCGGTCGCGTTCGTTTTCCTCCCGAAGATCCGGAAGGCGATGGAAGATCGCGACGGCGCCATCAAAAGCGACGTCGCGAAAGCCGCCGCCCTCTCTGCGAAAGCCGACGAGTCGGTGAAACAGTTCGAGGCCCAGATTGCCGCCGCCCGCGCCAACGCGCGTGACACGGCATCGAAAGCCAAGGCTGAAGCCGACGCGAAGACCGCAGCCGAAACGGCAAAGGTCGAGGCGGAGCTCAACGCCCGCCTCGCCTCAGCCGAGGCCCGCATTTCCGATACCCGCGCCAAGGCGATGACGAACGTCGCCGCCGTGGCCGAAGACGCCGCTGCCGCGATCACTGAGCGCCTCACGGGCGTGAAGCCGGCCGCCGCGTCGGTCAAAAAAGCCGTCGCCAGCGTGATGGGAAGCTGAGATGCAAGAGCACGCTCCCGCAACCGATCAGGCCGCCACCGGCGCCGAACATGCAGCGCCCGCCCTGCCGGTTTTCGATTTCGGCTTCTGGAAAGCCGATCTCAATGACCCCGCCTTCTGGGCGATGGTCGGCCTGATCATCTTCCTCGGCATCGTGCTGTACATGAAGGTGCCGAAGGCGATCACGAAGTCGCTGGACGATCGCGCCGCCAAGATCACTTCCGAGCTCACCGCCGCCGAGGCGCTGCGCAAGGAAGCCGAAGCCAAGCTCGCCGAAGTGCAGAAGCGCGCCGCTGAAGCCGAAGCGGAAGCCAGGGGCATCGTTGAAGCCGCCCGCCGCGAGGCCGGACAGCTTGCCGCCGCCGCGAGCGTTCAACTGGCCGACCGCATCGCACGCCGCGAGAAAATGGCCGAAGAGCGCATCGCGCGCGCCGAGTCCGACGCCATCCGCGACGTGAAACTCGCCGCTGTCGAAACCGCCTCTAAAGCCGCCGCCGCCGTTCTCGCCGAACAGATTTCCGGCAAGGCCGCGGACGACGAATTCACAAAGGGCCTGTCGGCTGTGTCGAAGGCGCTGTCGTAAACGCTGCTGCGATCAGGAACACGGAAACGCCCGCTCGGCAGAGCGCGCGTTTTCATGTCCGGCTTCACGTATTCGCCCGAATCCCGGCTCATCGTGCGGTCATGCGCGCACGTCATGCCGTCTTCTCCCTGTTGATCGCAATGCTTGCCGCGTGCGCTGGCGAGACGGCCGCGGCTGGGCCGTGCGCGGAGCGCGTGTTCGAGGATGACCGCTTCACGGTTTGCGCATTCGATCCTGGGACGCAGGCGCTGCGCCTTGTCTGGCGCGCGATCGACGGAGAAGCATATCGGGGTTTCGAGGCTCTCTCCCGCGCCATCGACCCAGCCCGTGTAGGCTTCGCGATGAACGCCGGGATGTTTGACGCGAACGGCGCGCCCATCGGCCTTCATGTCGAGTACGGCAGCGAACTGCATGCGATCAGCACGACGGATGGGCCGGGCAATTTTCATCTCAAGCCGAATGGCGTTTTCTGGGTCGATGACGCCGGGGCGCCGCACGTGACCGCGACGGACAGCTATCTTGCGCTTAACACATCGCCTGAGTGGGCCACGCAATCAGGACCGATGTTGCTGATCGATGGCGCCCTGCACCCGGCTTTCGACGACGACGGCGCCTCGCGCCACGTTCGCAACGGTGTCGGCGCAGGCGATGGCGGCGAGGCATGGTTCGTGATCAGCGAACAACCCGTGTCCTTCGGAAAGTTCGCGCGCTTTTTCCGCGACAACCTTGCGGCTGACAACGCACTTTATCTGGACGGCGCCGTCTCGGCCCTGTGGGACCCGCGCGCGGGCCGCATGGACAAGGGCGTCCCGCTCGGCCCGTTGGTTGTCGTGTGTGCCCCATCCTGCTGAACGCCGCTAATTCACCGGATGCAGAAAGCCGCCGCCGTTCTCACCGAACAGATTTGCGGCAAGGCCGCGGATGACGAATTCACCAAGGGCCTGTCCGCAGTGTCGAAGGCGCTGTCTTAGCGCCCAACGCAGGCGGGTCCATGCGTTCAGTTGTTCGGCGTGATCCGGGTTCCGCGCGGCGCATCGTCGGGCAGCTCCGGCAAGTTCGGCGGCGCGCCGTCCCAGACTATCTGATGGCAATAGCTCAACGCTTCGAGAGTCCTCGCTGAGGCGCAAGCATCACGCATGCGCGACTCGTAGCGGACGATTAGGCGTCTGGCCTCGTCGAGCTGATCCGTCAGATCGGCCACCTGGACATCGAGTTGCGCCTTGCGGGGCCCCAGCTTGTCGAGTTCGTCGACATAAACTTGGTCCTGAGCCTCCAGATCGTCAGCCTCGCGGTCAAGCGCGTCGGCATTTGCATCCACCGACGCGTTCAGGCGGTCGATCACCGGCGCTTCGGACATGCATTTCTGATAGATTGGGTCCGGCCGTTCGCCCTCGCAGGCGGCGTTCCAACGCCGGGTCTCTGCATCGGCTCGCGCAGCCCTCGCATTGTGCTCTTCAACCTTGCGTTCGTAGGCCGCGAAGAGTCCGTCAAGCCGTTGGCGCTGGCCATCCCACATATCCATCTGGCTGTTCACCTTGCTGAGGCTTCCCTGCGCATCGTCGAGCTGCTTCGCCAGCGAGGTAGCGGAACGCTCGGCTGAACGTTTGGCCTCCGCTGCCCCACGAATGCGTGAGAGTTCGGTAGAGGCCTGCGCCAGCGCGACAGGCGCCAGTGCGAGGCAGATCAGCGAGAGTGTCGTGGCGCGCATCTGTGTCCCCTGAGATGGGTCGGCGCATACAAGCGGGGTTCCGGCCCGTCAGCCGGATTTGCTTTCACAACTTGCCCGTGATCGCAACCTGCCGCAAAGCTTGCCGCAGCGGCGGCGACGGCATTTCCATGCAGTAGCTGCGCCTACTTCACCGGATGCAGGTCGAGCCATGAGCGGATCGTGCCATTCACGAGGCCAGCTGCATCGTGCTGCACGAAGTGGTTGGCGTCAGGCACCATCAAGATGGTGGTGTCCTTGGCGACCTGATCCCACGTGTCGTTGTGGCCCATGGAGAGCAGCGCCGTATCCTTCATGCCGTGGATCACCAGCACGGGCGTGTTGATCTTCGGGAAGGTGGGAAGCGCGGCGCCAGGCTCAGGCGCGGACGGATAGTTGGCGCGGTAGTAATTCATCATGCCCGCAAAGCTAGAGCGTTTGAACGCCTCGACATATTTGGCCTTCGCAGCCGGATCGCGGACCCAGCCGGCGAGACCTTCGGCGGTAAGATTGTTCTCCGAGCCTTCCTTCTGGAAGTTGCGCGCGTAGTTAGAGTTCTGCGGCGCAGCCTGAAGCTGGCGGCCCATGTTGGCGGGGTGCGGCACGGAGAGGATCACCAGCCGCTCAAGCGTTTCGGGATGCGCGAAGGCATAGTTCCACGCGATGGCGGCGCCCCAGTCATGGCCGATGACTGTGGCCTTGTCATAGCCTTCGGCCTTGATTACGGCCTGCACATCCTCGACCAGCTTCGGCATCGCATAGTTGGCAACGCCGGCCGGCTGCCCCGAGAGATTATAGCCGCGCGTGTCGATGGCGACGAAACGATAGCCATCGTTCAGCGCGGGCGCGAGTTGATCCCACGAGCCGGAGAAATCCGGGAAGCCGTGGATGGCGAGGACGAGCGGTCCCTTGCCCGAGGCGTTGTAGTGGATTTTAGTGCCGTCGGCGCTGGTGGCGAACTTGCTCTCGACCGCGATGGCGGGCTTTGCGGCGACAGAGCCCTCAGATGCGGCTTCAGGCGGGCCCGCTGTCTGGCAACCGGCGAGCGCCAGCGTTGCGAGCGATACGCCAAGAATCATGGCACGCATCATTGGGAGTCCCTCCACCGTCTTTGACTTGACGATGTCAGGCTAGACCCGTGGCGGGCGTCTCACAATCTTGCAGTGCGGGAAATCGACCGGCCTTGCGATCAGCCTTCGAGGTCTTCCTGCAGGATGGTCATTTCGAGCTGGTAGCTCGTCTCGCCTTCGTCCTCGATCAGGTAGACGAGGCCGAGATGCTCGCCGCCGAGCGTGACTTCGACGCTGTCGTTCACGCGCGGGCGGGCGGCAAGGGTGATGCCGGGGTTCAGCGTGCGCTTGAGATACGTCTCGATGCGTTTGACGGTTTCCGGGTTCATCGGCGCGGCTCCTGAGCGTGTCGGCGGAGACTTAGCCGCCTAACCGTCCGGCGCCAACCCTGTGCGAAGCAACCCGCAGTGCGCCAAAACAGCAGGAACACCCCAAAGGGAGTGTATCGCAGACCCCGAACTATCCAACAGCCATGGCCCTGCTATTCAGGGGCAGGGTTGGCTCCGGGGTGATTCACGATGAAGCGAGCAATCCTTGCCTGCATGGCGGCTATCGCGCTGTGTTCAGGCTGCGAGATGTTTGAGGACGTCGAGTTCATCGAGGATGAACCCGAAAGCAGTTTCTCATCGCCTGCCCAGCCCGTCGGACGCTGAGTCTCGGGGACGCCATTGCAATGAAACGAGTCATTCTCGCCGCCATCGCCGCGCTCGCGCTCTGTTCGGGCCGCATCTTGGACGATGAGTTAGGGGACGACTACGACAGCACGTATGACAGCCCGAGCGGCGAGGATTGTGACTGCGAGAATGATGGCGGGTACTAGAGAGCCCGCACCTCAGAGCCCGACGTCGAACTTCTGGTCCATCGTCTGCGCGGGCTTCATGCAGGCGCCGCCCACGGGCTTGGCGGGCACGCCAGCGACCGAGCAACGCGCCGGCACGTCCGACAGCACGACGGAGCCGGAGCCCACGCGCGCTTCATCGCCGATGCGGATATTGCCGAGCACTTTCGATCCGGCGCCAAGCAGCACGCCATTGCCGATCTTCGGATGGCGATCGGTGTAGACCTTGCCCGTGCCGCCCAGCGTGACGCCATGGAGCATGGAGACATCATCACCCACGCGCGCCGTCTCGCCGATGACGATGCCTGTCGCATGGTCCATGAAGACGCCCGAGCCGATGGGTGCGGCGGGGTGAATGTCGACGGCATAGAGTTCGGACGTACGCGACTGCAGGAAGAAGGCGAGCGTTTCGCGGCCCTGCCCCCACAGCCAGTGACCGATGCGATGCGTCTGCAGCGCGAGGAAACCCTTGAAGAACAGGAAGGGCTGCAGCGTGGAGCGCGTCGCCGGATCGCGGTCGAGCACCGCCTGCAGGTCGCGCTCTGCGGCGGCGACGATGGCAGGATCGGACTTCAGCGCTTCCTCGCAGATCTCGCGGATGGAAAGCGCGTTCATGTCGGGACCGCCAGCCTTTTGCGCGAGGTGATAGCTGAGCGCGTCGGCGAAGTTCTCGTGGTTGAGCACGGTGGCGTTGAGGTAGCTCGCAAGCGCGGGCTCCTGCTGGGCCGCCTGCTGCGCATCGAAGCGCAGCTTCTGCCAGACCGGCGCAGGCACGCCTGCGTAGCCGATCGCCTCGGTCAGGGGGGAGCGTCCGTCGGCCATGTCATCCTCCATCGGGTTCCGTCCGACCCGTCAGGAACCGGCGAGCATGCGCTTCGCCAGTTCCGGGGGCAACGCCCCGGTCCGAAGCAGATGGTCAGCCTTGAGCAGCATGACAAGAGAGAATCCGTCGGTGATCTCGCCGGAGACCGCCATTTTCAACGCTTCTGCGAATGGAACTCTTCGAACGGTTAGTTCCTCTGAACTGTCCTTCGCGAAGGAGTGATCCGCGGAAAGGCCCCAGGCAATGAAGGCGAAAGCCCGTTCGTCCGTAATCGAGTTGGACAGGTGGACGTCAGCGATCAAGGGCAGCCAGTGCGCGGCCTTGAGGCCCGCCTCCTCAGACAGCTCACGCTGGGCGCCTTCCAACGGGGGCAATTCCTGCGGCCCGCCGCCCTCCGGCAGCTCCCACGAATAGCGGCCAAAGGGAAAGCGCTGCTGGCCGATCAGGATGGTGTGGCCGTCGTCGTCGATAGGCAGCACGCCAAGCGCCAGATTATGGATGTGGACCAGCCCATAGCTCGCATCCGCGCCCGTTGGAGCGACCGTCTCATACTCGCGCAGCATCACCCACTTGTTGTTGTAGATCGTCCGCGCGGACTTAATGCGCCAGGGCTTGGGGGTGTCGGTCATGGGATGGCGAATACAGGGAATGGGGAGTGGGGAATAGGGAGTAGGGGTTCCGTCTGTCCCGCTCCTATTCCCTATTCCCTATTCCCTATTCCCTATTCCCTATTCCCTATTCCCTATTCCCCACTCCCTATTCCCTCTTTGCCTCCAACCCTCTAAGTTCCGGCCAGTTTTGCTTCGGAGCCGCGCATGTTTCTCAAGTCTCTCGCCGTCGCCCTTGCCGCCACGCTGGCCGCTGGATCGCTTGCTGCGTGCGGCGGGCCTGCGCCGGGGCGCGACAAGATCGTGCTGGTGGAGGGTGACGCTTTCAAAGGACCGGCCGACGCCAAGGTGACGGTGATCGAGTACGGCTCGCCGACCTGCCCGGGCTGCAAGAACTGGCATGACCAGAACTGGGCCGAGGTGAAGCGCGATTATATCGAGACCGGCAAGATCAAGTTCATCTTCCGCGAGTTCGCGATCCACGGGCCCATCGATTTCGGCATCTTCTCGGTCGCGCGCTGCGCCGGGCAGGAAGATTTCTTCGAAGTGCTGGACGAAGCTTTCCTGCGCCAGCAGGAGCTGGTGAAAGCCGCCGAATCTGGCGACGCGATGCCGGCGCTGCGCTTGCTGGGCGCGAAGTTCAATCTCAGCGAAGAGCAGGTGAATTCCTGCGTCGACGAGAAGGCCAACATCCGCCGCATCAATGATGTTGGCACGGACGCCACGCAGAAAGGCATCAACTCGACGCCGACCTTCGTGGTCAACAATGTGAAGATCGCCGACAGCAACTGGAGCGCCGTGAAGATCGCCATCGATGCCGCGCTCGCGGGCGAAGCGCCCCCGGCCCAGCCCGTTGCGCCCGCCGGCGATGGCCATGAGCATGCGCCGGGCGAGCAGCACTAGTGCCGATCAAGGCGAACCTTCCGCCTGAGCCCGAGTTCGCAGCGCCGCTTGCGCCCAACCATCCCTCGCCGGAAACGCTGCGCCTGCTGGCCCTGCGCCGCTCGACGCCGGTTGCGGCGTTGAGCGAGCCGGGCCCGGCGGCGGACGATATCGACGCGATGCTGCGCCTGGCGATGCGCGTGCCGGACCATCGCAAACTCGAGCCATGGCGCGTGCTGATCATCGCGGGCGCGGCGCGGGCGCTGTTTGGCGACGTGCTGGCGGCGGCGCGCCACCTGCGCGATCCCGACGCGACGCAGGACCAACTGGCGGCGGAGCGGGCGCTGCCTTTCCGCGCGCCGCTGATCCTGTGCGTGGTGTCCTCGCCTGTGCACGACAAGAAGAACACGCCGGTGTGGGAGCAGCAGCTTTCGGCGGGGGCGTTCTGCCAGAACCTTCTGATCGCGTCGCAGGCCATGGGCTGGGCGGGCGTGTGGATCAGCGAGGATGCCGCTTACGACGGGCATGTGCAGGCCGCGCTGGGGCTTTCCGGGCACGAGCAGATCGCCGGGTTCATCTATCTCGGCACGGCAAAGGAACAGCCGGTGGAACGCCAGCGAGCGACGGTTTCCAACAAGGCGACGCGCTGGACGGGGTGACCGCCTTGGCCTTGCGGCCTTGTGGGTTGTCCCTCATGTTTTACCCGATGAGTGAACCCGACCAACCAAGCCAGATGGAGAACGCCAAAAACTACGTTGGCGCCTTCATCGTTGGGGCTCTGGCCGCAATTATTGGCTCCGGCGCTCTGGGAGTTGCGTTCGCTCCAAACGATCCGGGCCTGATGTTGGCCGTTGCGGTGGCGGCGGGTATAGTCGGCGGCATCGCGGCGGCGACGATTGCGCCCGCGCGCAGCTTGATCTCACGGCTACTCGCCTTCGTGCAGGGCTGGTGAACAGGCCGCAGACTGCGTCCTTGACGCCCCCTGCCCACCCCCCTAACTAGCGGCCGTTTGCGCGGCTGGCTTTCCGAGTCGCGCAGCTCCGTAGGGAGGCGCCCAGATGACCAAACTTGCCACAGGCGCCATCGCCCTCGAGGACGGAACGATTTTCTGGGGCGAAGGCCACGGAGCGGCCGGGATCGCGGCGGGCGAGCTGTGCTTCAACACGGCGATGACGGGGTATCAGGAGATACTGACCGACCCGTCCTACGCCGAACAGATCGTGCTCTTCACCTTCCCGCACATCGGCAATGTCGGCGCGAATGCGGACGATCAGGAAGAAAGCTCGGCGCAAGGCAAGGCTGCCGCGCGCGGCGCGGTGTTCAAGGCGCCGCCGACGTTGCCCTCGAGCTGGCGGGCGGCTGATCATCTCAGCGACTGGCTGGCCTCGCGCAACATCATCGGCCTGTCGGGCATCGACACGCGCGCGCTGACGCGGCGCATCCGCGAACTGGGCATGCCCAAGGCGGCCATCGCCCACGCAGCGGACGGCAAGCTGGACGGCAAGGCTCTGGTTGAGGCGGCGCGTTCGTGGAAGGGCGTCGAGAACGCCGACCTCGCGATCAACGTGACGACGGGACAGCGCTTCGATTCAACCGATGGCCTGTGGGAGCTCGGCACGGGGTTCGAGACGCTGGGCAAAGAGAAGTATCACGTCGTGCTGATGGATTTCGGCGTGAAGAAGAACATCCTGCGCAACCTCTCGGGCATTGGCGCAAAGGTGACGGTGGTTCCGGCCAAGACGAAGGCCGAAGACATTCTCGCACTCACGCCGGATGGCGTCGTGCTGTCGAATGGCCCCGGCGATCCGGCGGCGACCGCCATCTATGCGGGGCCGGAGATCACCAAGCTGATCGCGAGCGGCGTGCCGATCCTCGGCATCTGCCTTGGCCACCAGATGCTGGCGTTGGCGCTCGGCGCGAAGACCAAGAAGATGCCGCAAGGCCACCACGGCGCGAACCATCCGGTGAAGGACTTCACCACCGGCAAGGTTGAGATCGTGTCGATGAACCACGGCTTCACGGTGGACGTGGAAACGCTTCCGGCTGGCGTGGAAGAGTCTCACCGCTCGCTGTTCGACGGATCGAACTGTGGACTGTCGGTTGCAGGCAAGCCGATCATCTCGGTGCAGCACCACCCCGAAGCGAGCCCCGGCCCGCAGGACTCGTTCTACCTGTTTGAGCGCTTCGCGAAGTTCATGGCGGAGCGGAAGTAGCTCTCTGGACCGCCGGGGCCCCGCCCGGCAGTCGGCGCGAAGCGACGATCATCGTTCGCGTTGCTGACGCAACGCGCTGCCGGGCGGGGGCCCGGCGGTCCAGCGTTACCAAAACCTTTCCGCGGAACTCACGTTTCATAAGCTTTTCAGCAACCGGATTTTTAATCCCGGCGTGTCAGCTTGGCCCAATCTGGAACAGGGCCGGGCCATGTCCATCGACAACACTGCCGATATCCACGCGCGCCTTGCGGCCGCTGAAGCAGCCCTGCACGCCGTCGGGCAACAGATTTCGCCAGCGATACGTCATGTCGACATTGCCGTGCTGATCCCGGCGTTCAACGAGGCGGGGACGATCGGCGAAGTGGTGCGCTCGTTCCGCGTGGCGCTGCCGCATGCGCGGATCTACGTGTACGACAACAATTCCTGGGACAACACATCGACCGTTGCGCGCGAGGCCGGCGCAATCGTTCGCCGCGAGCCGCTGCAGGGCAAGGGGCATGTGGTGCGCCGCATGTTCTCGGACATCGAAGCCGACGTCTATGTGATGGTCGATGGCGATGCGACGTATGACGCAGCCTCTGCGCCGCGCATGGTCTCGCGCCTGCTTGAAACGCAGGCCGACATGGTCGTCGGCGCCCGCATCACCGAAGAGAAAGCCGCCTATCGCGCGGGCCATCGCCTTGGCAACCGCGTGCTGACGGGTCTGGTCTCGAACCTGTTCGGCGACCGCTTTACCGACATGCTGTCGGGCTATCGCGCTTTCTCGCGCCGGTTTGTGAAATCATATCCTGCCCTCGCCTCGGGCTTCGAGACGGAAACCGAGCTGACGGTTCACGCGCTCGAGCTCGACATGATTACCACCGAAGTGCAGACGCCCTATGGCGCGCGGCCGGAGGGGTCTGTTTCCAAGCTGTCGACGATCAAGGACGGCGCGCGCATTCTGGCCACCATCGGGCGGCTGATGCGGGACGAACGCCCGCTGATGTTCTTCGGCGCCATATCGGGCTTCATCATGCTGACGACGCTGGTGCTGGGCGTGCCGCTGATCGCGGAGTTCATGGCGACGGGTCTTGTGCCGCGCTATCCGACCGCGATTCTGTGCGGCTCGCTGGCTGTGCTGTCATGCATCAGCCTTGTCTCGGGAATCATCCTCGAGACGGTGAGCCTTGGGCGGCGTGAGATGAAGCGTCTGGCCTACAACGGCGTCGAGAGCCTCGCGGCCAAGCTGGAGCGGTTCGAGGAAACGCGCCTCACGCTGACCTCGCTGCGTGCGCAGGCGCTGGCGGAGAACCCTGCGCCGGCTTACCCGCGACGTCGGACGCACTAGGTCAACTTTCTTCCGCAATGCTTTTCATACGCTGCGATCGCAGTGGGCATCAGCTTTTCAAACACCGCTGCGCGCGCCTCGGGATCGGGGTGCGTCGAGAGGAATTCCGGCGGACGGGCGCCGTCGCCCAGCTCGGCCATGCGGCGCCAGAGGCGCGGGGCCTCGCGCGGATCGAAGCAGGCGCGCACCAGCAATTCGAGGCCGATAATGTCCGCCTCGCTTTCATGCGCGCGGCTGAACGGCTTCAGGACGCCAAGCTCCGCGCCCAATCCGAACGCGCCCATCACCATGCGTTGCGTGTCGTATCCCATGTCGCCGACGGCCAGGCCAATGGCGAGTTGGCCGAAGCTCATGATCTGACCCTGGCTCATCCGCTCGCCGCCATGGCGGGCGAGTGCATGGCCGATCTCGTGACTCATCACCGCGGCAAGCCCATCATCGTTCGCGGCAACCGGAAGGATGCCGGAATAGATCGCAACGAACCCGCCGGGCAGCGCGAAAGCGTTGGGCGTGTCGGCATCGATGACGTTGAACTGCCAGTTGAACGTGTTGGTAAGCGCCCCCCATGACGGCAGGCTGCCTTCTGTTTTTCCTTCGACGGACATGGCGGCGCCTTCCGCCTCCCACGCGGCGGCGGCTTCCTGCAACCGGCGGCCGATGGCGCGGATGCGTTCGACTTCGCGTGTATCGTCCATCGCGCAGGAGGTTGCGCCACGGGAGCACATCACCGGCTCTTCGGACAGGATCTGCATGTAGGCTTCCAGCCCCATGCGGTTCTCATCCTCGATTGACGAGGTGAGCATCTGGGAGCGGCCGGTGATGCCCTGCTTCTGGTTGGTGAACCACCAGAAGACGAGGCCGACGATGATCGCGAGGATGATCAAGCCCCGCCCGCCCAGCATGCCGGCGAGGCCCTGTGACCTGTCATAGCCCGGTATGCGCATGCCTGCCTCCAGCCGCTGCGGCCGAGGTTACAGGCGGCCGGGGAACCGCGATAGCCGCTTGCACGCAGGCCCTTGGAAGGTCATCTAGAGAGCATGTCAGAGCGCCCCGAGACCAAACTCCAGATTCGCATCGTGCCGGTGACCCCGCTGCAGCAGAATTGCTCGCTGATCTGGGACACCAACACCAAACACGCCGTGCTGGTCGATCCGGGTGGGGATGTCGATACGCTGATGGGCGCGCTAGAGCATTTCGGGCTCACGCTGAAGGAGATGTGGCTGACGCACGGCCATCTCGACCATGCGGGCGCGGCCGACGAGATCCGCAAGCGCACGGGCGTTCCCGTGATCGGGCCGCACAAGGACGACCAGTTCTGGCTCGACCAGATCGAAAGCGCGGCTGTGAAGTATGGGCTGACGGGTCTGCGCAATGTGACGCCGGATCGCTATCTCGAAGATGGCGATGTGCTGGAGCTTGAGGGCGTGAAGTTTGACGTGTCGCACACGCCGGGACATACGCCGGGGCATGTGGTGATCCATAACCGCGAGGCGAAGATCGCGTTCGTGGGCGATGTGCTGTTCCAGGGCTCGATCGGGCGGACGGATTTTCCGCGCGGCAATCACCAGCAGCTGATCGACTCGATCACGGAGAAGCTGTGGCCGCTGGGCGATGAGATGACTTTCGTGCCGGGGCATGGCGCGACGTCGACGTTCGGACAGGAACGCCGCAGCAATCCGTTCGTCGCCGACCAGATCACCGGCTATGGCGGCGCCGAAAAGGGCGAAGACTCAAGCTTCGATCAACGCACGGCCAAGCGCTACACCTGATCCGCTGCGGCGGACTCCTCGATGCGCGCGCGGCGGCTGACGCCGATCGCAGCAAAGCAAAGCGCGCCGACGAGGAAGCACCCGGCTCCCGCCCACAGAGCGATGTCGTAGGATTTTGTGAAATCATACGCCTGCGCGAACAGGATGCCGCCGACGCCTGTACCGGTGACGACCGCGGCGTTGACGCAGCCCATCAGCGCGCCGAACGCTTTGAGACCGAAATAGCGCGCGATCAGGAACGGCCCAACATCGCCCTCCGCGCCCTGGCTCAATCCCGCCAGCGCAATGCCAGCGATGACGAGCGGCATGTAGGCCGATTGCCCCAGCAGCATCAGGCAGCCGATGGCCGGAACACCCATGGCGATGAAGGTCACGAGTTGCGCGGGAAAGCGATCGAGGCAGAAGCCCGCGACCAGCCGCCCGAAGAATACGGAGATCGCAAAGGCAGACAGCACAGAGGCGACGGTGGCGCCATCGAAGCCCTTGTCTCCGATCAGCGCCGCCATCTGGGCCATCAGGCCGCCGGAGGGGATGTTGATGATGAACATGCCGCTGACCAGCAACCAGAATGCGGGCGTGCGCGTCGCCTCGCCCAGCCGATAGGAATTGAGCATCGCCTCGGCCCGCGGCTTCACCTTGGGCAGCAGCAGCAGACCGAGGGCGGAGCCCGCGATCGCCATCAGGCCGAGCATCACCCAGCCAGAGCGCCAGCCATAGGTCTGCATCACATGGTTCAGCAGCGGCGGCGTGACGGCGGCGGTCAGCGTGACGGATGACAGGGCGGTCGACAGCGCAAGCCCGCGCGAGCGAACGAACACGGCGTTGATCGGCCGCGCCCACGTGATGCTGGTGGTGCCAAGGCCGAAGAACACCAGCAGGAAGGTGAGCCCATAGTAGAGCCAGATATTGCCGTTCTGCAGGCTCATGCCGATGCACGCGCCAGCAAAACCGAGCGCGCCGAGGATGATCACCGGCCTGACGCCGGCCTTGTCGGCCAGTCTTCCCACGAACGGCGCTAGCGATCCGGCGATCAGGCTGGCAACGCTGGCGAACGAAGCCTCGCCGCGCGACCATTTGAACGCGGCCGTGTGATGCTGGATGAAAAGGCTCGCGACGAAGGGATAAAGGATCAGCCCAGCGGCGGCGCCGACGCCGGCGGCCAGCACGATGCGCCAGCCCAGGCCCCATTCGGCGCGGCTGGAGACATGTCCTTCCGGCATCGGATCCGGCATTCCATCCCCTTATTTTTTACGTTGTAAAATTGTACGGGCCGGAAGGCGCGTCAAGCCATCGCGTTGGGGCAGCGGCGGGGAAAGATCAGCACGAAGCCGTTACGTGCGCGGGAGGGCTGCCGCCCTTACTTGCGATATTCGCAGAGCCACACCTGCGCCTTGCCGGGGCAGATGTTACGCGCGCAACCCACCTGGCGGTTGGCGGCGGCGATCATGCGGACATAGGCTTGGCATTCCAGCGACTTGTCCCGGCACGCGCCCTTGGCGGCGTCATAGCCGTTGCGGCCCTCGCGCCAACGCGAAACGACATACGGCGCTGACAGTTCCTGCGCCGCATCCTCGCCGCCGAAACGGCGAATCGCGGCCGCCCAGTGCAGGCTGACATCCCTGCCGCGCATCGCCTTGTCGGCTGTCCCCAGCGTGCAGGCGCCTTCCGACGCAGTGCGGGCCAGCGCGCCGGCGGATTCGGTCAGCGCAGCGGACCAGACGAGCGGCTGGAGGCCAAGGCGGGCGCGCACCTGATTCTGGGCGTCGAGCATGCCGGACAGCGCGGCTGGCTCGACATCGGCCACGGGACGCAGGGCGATGGCTGGCGCAGGCGGCTTCTGGGAGGCGGCGACGTTCTGCGCGACGGCGAGCCCGGCCAGCGATGCCGCCAGCAGGACGACCCGCAATCCTTGCCGAATGGCCTGTTTCACTGGGACTGACCCTGGACCCGAACCCTGAGCGGTTCACCTAGGCCCTTCTGGACAGAGTGCAACGTATTTAAGCCGCTGCCTGTGCAAAAAATTGAGCCGGAACACAGCGTCCAGAGGCCGCTGGCGCAGCGACTGACTGCGGGGTTGCGCCCCCCCTTCCACGCCGATAAACCCACGCAAATTTGCCGCCAGACGCCCTCCTCCGCCCCCTCCAGCCAGACCCGGTGAAATGCCCAAGCGCACAGACATCAAGTCCATCCTGGTTATCGGCGCGGGGCCGATCATCATCGGACAGGCGTGCGAGTTCGACTACTCCGGCGTGCAGGCGATCAAGGCGCTGAAATCGGAGGGCTACCGGGTCATCCTGGTTAACTCCAACCCCGCCACGATCATGACCGATCCGGAACTGGCGGATGCAACCTACATCGAGCCGATCACGCCGGAGATGGTCGCCAAGATCATCGAGAAGGAACGGCCCGACGCCCTGCTGCCCACGATGGGCGGACAGACGGCGCTCAACTGCGCGCTCAAGCTCGAGCAGATGGGTGTCCTGAAAAAATACAATGTCGAGATGATCGGCGCGAAGGCCGAGGCCATCGAGAAGGCGGAGGACCGCAAGAAGTTCCGCGAGGCGATGGACAAGATCGGCCTCGAGAGCCCGCGCTCGGCCATCGTCGCCTCGCCTGAGCTGTCCAATGTCGATGGCAAGGTCACCTACGACCTCAAGGCCGGCTTCATCGAGGCGATGAAGCAGATGGAGATCGTGGGCCTGCCGTGCATCGTGCGCCCGGCGTTCACGCTTGGCGGACTTGGCGGCGGCGTTGCCTACAATCGCCAGGAGTTCGAGGACATCGTCACGCGCGGCCTGCAGATGTCGCCGGTCAGCCAGGTGCTGATCGACGAGAGCTTGTTGGGCTGGAAGGAATTCGAGATGGAGGTCGTCCGCGACAAGGCGGACAACTGCATCATCATCTGTTCGATCGAGAACGTCGATCCGATGGGCGTCCACACGGGCGATTCCATCACGGTTGCCCCCGCCCTCACGCTCACCGACCGCGAATACCAGGTGATGCGCAACGCCTCGATCGCCGTGCTGCGCGAGATCGGCGTCGAGACCGGCGGATCAAACGTGCAGTTCGCGGTCAACCCCGACAATGGCCGTCTCGTCGTCATCGAGATGAACCCGCGCGTGTCGCGTTCTTCCGCCCTCGCCTCGAAAGCCACGGGCTTCCCGATTGCGAAGGTCGCGGCGAAACTGGCCATCGGCTACACGCTGGACGAACTCACCAACGACATCACGGGCGTCACGCCCGCCTCGTTCGAGCCCACGATCGATTATGTGGTCGTGAAAATCCCGCGCTTTGCCTTCGAGAAGTACAAGAGCACGGACCCGGCGCTGAACTACCAGATCCAGACGCTGACGACGCAGATGAAATCCGTTGGCGAGGCAATGGCCATCGGCCGCACCTTCCAGGAATCCCTGCAGAAGTGCCTGCGCTCGCTCGAAACCGGCATTTCAGGCTTCGACGAGCAGGCGATCTCCAGCACCGGCGAGCGCGCAGCGATTGTTGCGGCGATCGCGCGCCCGACCGAGAAGCGGTTGCTGAATGTCGGCCAGGCGTTCCGCGAAGGCCTGAGCGTGGACGAGGTCCACAACGCCTCCAAGATCGACAAATGGTTCCTGCGCCAGATCGCAGAGATCATCGCGGAAGAAGCACGCATCAAGCACGACGGCCTGCCGGGCGACGCCGACGAATGGACGCGCATCAAGGCGATGGGCTTCTCCGACGTGCGCCTTGCGCAACTCACGGGCGGCAAGGAACTGGACGTTCGCGCCAAGCGCCACAAGGCCGGCGTGCGCCCCGTCTTCAAACGCATAGATACCTGCGCGGCGGAGTTCGCAGCAAAGACGCCATATCTCTATTCGACCTATGAGCAGGGCTGGATCGGCCCGGACGGCAAGGCCATCCACGCGCAGAACGAGGCCGAGCCGTCGACGCGCCGCAAGGCCATGATCCTTGGCGGCGGACCCAACCGCATCGGCCAGGGCATCGAGTTCGATTACTGCTGCTGTCACGCGGCGTTCGCGATGGCCGATCTCAAGATCGAGTCCATCATGGTCAACTGCAACCCGGAAACGGTCTCGACCGACTACGACACGTCCGACCGTCTCTACTTCGAGCCGCTGACGCTGGAAGACGTCACCGAGATCATCCATGTCGAGCAATCTGCCGGCGAGTTCATGGGCGTAATCGTCCAGTTCGGCGGACAGACGCCGCTGAAGCTGGCGCAGGGCCTGAAGAAGTCCGGTGCGCCGATCCTCGGCACGACACCGGATTCGATCGACCTCGCCGAAGACCGCGAGTTGTTCTCGCAGCTGCTGGACCGGATCGGGCTAAAGCAAGCGCCGAGCGCGATTGCGCGTACGGACGAGGAAGCGGTCGCGGCCGCAAACCGCATCGGTTATCCCGTGATGCTGCGCCCCAGCTTCGTGCTCGGCGGACGCGCGATGGAGATCGTGCACGACGAGAAGGACCTCAAGCGCTATGTCCGCGAAGCCGTGCAGGTTTCGGGCGATACGCCGCTGCTCGTTGACCGCTATCTGTCGGACGCCATCGAAGTGGACGTCGATGCCATGTGCGATGGCGAGGACACGCATGTCGCAGGCATCATGGAGCACATCGAGGAAGCGGGCATCCACTCGGGCGATAGCGCCTGCTCGATCCCGCCCTACACGCTCTCGAAGGAGATCGTGGATCGCCTCTCCGAACAGGCGCGCAAACTCGCCAAGGCGCTCAACGTCAAAGGCCTGATGAACGTGCAATTTGCGGTGAAGGGCGACGAGATCTACGTACTCGAAGCCAACCCGCGCGCCTCGCGCACGGTGCCGTTTGTCGCCAAGGCGGTGGGGCGTCCCTTCGCATCCATCGCCGCCAAGGTGATGGCCGGCGAGAAACTGGCCGGCTTCGGTATCGGCGCAGGTCCAATCGTTGGGCCGCGCATCGCCGTGAAGGAAGCCGTCTTCCCCTTCTCGCGCTTCCCCGGCGTTGATCCGCTGCTGGGACCGGAAATGCGCTCAACGGGCGAGGTCATGGGCCTTGATGAGTCGTTCGGCGCGGCCTATCTCAAGAGCCAGATCGGCGCAGGCATGTCGCTTCCGGCGGCGGGATGCGTGTTCATTTCGGTGCGCGAGAATGACAAGCCGACGATCCTGGAAGCGGCGCGCGAGATCGTGGCGCTGGGCTTCACCATCATCGCGACGGCGGGAACCGCGCAGTACCTTTCCGCGAAAGGCATTGCCGTTCAACCCGTGAACAAGGTGGCGGAAGGCCAGCCGCACATCGTCGATGCGATGATCAACGGCAAGGTCCAGTTGGTGTTCAACACGACCGAAGGCGCACAGTCGCTGCTCGACTCGGCATCGATCCGCAGGGCCGCGCTGGCGCAGGGTATTCCTTATTACACAACGATTTCAGGGGCTCGCGCCGCCGTTCAGGCCATTCGCGCCCTGAAAACACGACCGCTTGAAGCCGGAGCGCTTCAGACCTACTCTTGAGCATCGTGAACCGGGCGGTCCCAGACCGCCCGGTTATTGCTTCCGTGTCATCGCGGCGTTTTCCATAGGACTACCGATGCAGCGCATTCCCATGACGTCTGAAGGCTTTGAAGCCCTGCAGGCCGAACTGAAAGTTCTCAAAAGCGAGGAACGCCCGAGCATCATCGCGGCGATCGCGGAAGCGCGCAGCCATGGCGACCTCTCGGAGAACGCGGAATATCACGCCGCCAAGGAGAAGCAGTCCTTCATCGAGGGCCGCATTGGCGAGCTTGAAGACAAGCTGGCGCGCGCCGAGGTGATCGACACATCGCGCCTGGCCGGCAAGACCGTGAAGTTCGGCGCGACCGTGAAACTGACGGATGAGGATTCCGGCGAGAGCTTCACCTACAAGATCGTGGGCGAAGACGAGGCCGACATCGCGAAGAAAAAAATCTCCATCGCCTCGCCCATCGCACGCGCGATGATCGGCAAGGAAGAAGGCGACACGGCCGAGGTGTCCGCCCCGGGCGGCGCGAAGTCTTTTGAGATCATCTCCATCTCCTGGAAGTGACGTGACCGCTTCCGGCCAGAGCCAATCCGGCCCTTCCATCTGGTGTGTTGCTGACGGCCGCGCAGGGATCGTCAACCAGACGCTTGCGCTGTCTGCCGCATTGGCCGAGCCCGCGCGCGCGGAGGCGATGGAAGACATAAAATCAAGCGCGCATCGCGACAAGCCGGTGATCCTGCAGCCTGCCGGCTGGCAACTGATGCTGCGGCCGGACCTGTGGCCCGCGCCGCTCTCCGCCCTGCCCGCAGATCAGCGCACACTGCTTGCCCCGCCCTGGCCCGATATCTGGATCGCGGCCGGCCGCCGCTCCATCCCCTATTCGCGGCTGGTGAAGAAGCTGTCCGGCGGCAAGACGCTGGTTGTGCAGACACAGAATCCGAAAGTGTCGCTCAGCACGTTCGACCTCGTCATCCCGCCAGAGCATGACGGGGTTACCGGCGCGAACGTGTTTCCGATACTCGGGCCGCCCGTGTGGTTCTCTCAGCAACGCGTGGCGGATGCGCAGGCCCGATTTGCATCGCTGAAAACGGCGCCGGGGCAAAAGGTGCTGGTCTCGATCGGCGGCGATTCCAAGAACCACACCATGTCGGACATGAACATCAGCGCCATCGAAGGGGCTCTGCAGCGCCTCTCCGATGGGCGCACGTTCTGGATCACGGTCTCGCGCCGCACGCCGGAACAGGCGCGCGTGCGGTTGCGCAGGCTGGCCGCCAACCTCAAGGCGGTGTTCTGGGAGACCGAGGAACGCGACGGGCCGAACCCCTATGTGGCGTTCCTCTCGATGTGCGAACTTGCTCTGGTGACATGCGAGAGCGCCAACATGATCGCGGACCCGGCCTTCTTCGCAAAGCCGGTCTACTTGCTGAAACTCGATGGCGGCTCGCCGCGCTTCGACAAGCTGCATCAGGGCTTCATCGGCCAGGGCGCCGCGCGCTGGTTCACCGGCGGCCTGCAGACCTGGACCTACCCGCCCATCCGCGAGGCTGCGCGCGCGGCGGACGAGATCGTACGGCGGGTGCTGGAGCGGCAGCCCAGGCGCTATGGCTCGATAAGCTGAAGCTGTGGAAACGCAGTGCGATAGCGCGCCGGATCTCGGGTGAGCAAAGGACACCCCTCAGAGACGGCCTGCGCACCTATCAAGAAATCGGGCAGCATTTTGTCACGCGGTCCGCCTCGCAGGCGGTAGGCCTTGAAAGCTTCTCCCGCAAGGAACAATCCTGCACGCGAAAAATTGCTGAGCTCGACTTGCATTGCAAGCAAGGCTGCATCGAGTGTCGGCATATCGACAAAGCCCGGCGCCAACTCCGCATAGACGATTGGCCCTACAGCCCTGCGCGAAGCAACCTTTATAGCTCTGGCTGCGCGCTGCGCGAGCACCGCATCAGTCGATGTGACATCAATGATGATGTTTGTGTCGATCAAGATCATGCAGGCGCAGTTTCGTCCGGCGCGCCGCGCATGAAGTCCTGATAGTTCTCGAAGCTAGGCCCCTTCCACAAACCACGCAGCTGCGGCCAAGGGTCGAATACGCCGCCTTCGACGTTGAGAATGCTGCGCGCCCATGCACGGCATGCAGCCTGCTGTTCCGCAACAAAGGCAGCTGCATCTTCATCACCAATAACGCGGCCCGATTCCCGCTCAAGCCGCAAGAATCCGGTAGCGGGCTTGCCGTCAGCTTTTGCAACGACAAGCGAAGTAAGCGACGGTAAACCCCGCCGTCGGCATTCCGTCCATACATGCCCAAGGTGCAACACCAGCGCGTTCCGGACTTTAGGGCCCCAGTCATGCCCATGGCGGGCCGCGAGTTGCCCATACTGGATGGTCATCGCATCTGAGGCAGCGGCAATACTTTTCAGTATATTGATCGTGGCTTCCACATCGAAGCGGGCGACATCAACGGCGGGTGCGCCACCATCTTCTTCGGCAGCCTCTGCCAGTGTGCAGGAAGCGAACTCGTTAACGCTCATTCCCTCTTGCCCAG
The DNA here is from genome assembly GCA_002280725.1 of Alphaproteobacteria bacterium 32-64-14. Classification (GTDB taxonomy): domain Bacteria; phylum Pseudomonadota; class Alphaproteobacteria; order Caulobacterales; family Hyphomonadaceae; genus UBA7672. Next base: position 75,359 of record NCEM01000002.1, on the reverse strand, counting down.
CTTTCTTCTCGATAGCCTGCTTAAGCTCATCAGAAACGCGCAAATAAATGGTCTGCATAGCGCCCTCGCAATCGTAGCTATCACATAAACCGTTTAAGCTAGCATGTCAATGTTTCGTGCTATCATTCCCTCCTTCTTGAGTTTTTCTCATCCCCAGAATCTGGCTCGCGAGCACCGGAATTCCCATTTGACCGGGGATCGCAGACGACTACGAACGCCTGAACACAGGACCATCCCATGACGACCCGCCATTCCCAGATCATCATCCTCGGCTCCGGCCCGGCCGGCTACACGGCGGCGATCTATGCCGCGCGCAGCCTGCGCAAGCCGCTGCTGATCCAGGGCATCCAGCCCGGCGGGCAGCTCACCATCACCACCGATGTCGAAAATTATCCGGGCTTCGCCGATGTGATCCAGGGACCGTGGCTGATGGAGCAGATGCAGGCGCAGGCTGTGCACGTCGGCACAGAGATCGTCAGCGACCACATCGTCGAGGCGGATCTCAAGAACCGCCCCTTCACGCTGAAGGGCGACAGCGGCGACACCTACACGTGCGACGTGCTGGTGATCTGCACCGGCGCGCAGGCGAAGTGGCTGGGCCTCGAGAGCGAGACCAAGTTCAAGGGCTTTGGCGTGTCCGCGTGCGCCACGTGTGATGCGTTCTTCTACAAGCAAAAGGAGGTGATCGTCGTCGGCGGCGGCAACACCGCCGTCGAAGAAGCGCTGCACCTGACGCACTTCGCCTCGAAAGTCACCGTCGTTCACCGCCGCGACCATTTCCGCGCCGAGAAGATCCTGCAGGACCGCCTGTTCAAGAACCCGAAGGTGAACGTGCTGTGGGATACCGAGCTCACCGACGTGATCGGTCAGGAAGGCCCGCTGAGCGTCACCAAGGCAAAGCTCCGCAATCTCAAGACCGGCGAAGTGACCGAACAGCCCGTCCACGGCATCTTCATCGCCATCGGCCACGCGCCGCAGACATCGCTGTTCACCGGCCAGCTGGAACTCAAGGACGGCGGCTACATCAGGACGACGCCGGGCTCGACCACCACCTCCATCCCCGGCGTGTTTGCGGCGGGCGATGTCGCTGACGACGTGTTCCGTCAGGCCGTGACGGCTGCGGGCCTGGGTTGCATGGCTGCACTTGAAGCTGAAAAATATCTGGAAGGCATGCCCCATCAGGCTAAGCTGGCCGCCGAATAGGCAGTCACCGGAGGCGTAGATGGGCATGAGCCGGATCGCAGCGATGCTGGTTGCGGCAGCGTGCCTCGTGCCCGTTGTAATGGCGCCTGCAGCCTTCGCCCAGGATGGCGACCTTCGCAAATGCGCCAACACGGAATTCGGCGCGCGGTCTGAAGCGCTTGGCGAGTTCGGGCCGTTCGCAGGCGCAAGCTTCAAGGCTGAACCATACCACTCCGTCAAAGGCCCGAAGTGCCGCGTGATCACCTTCTATCGCGTGCCCGCGCAAATTCCCGGCGCAACGACGCCGGCGCAGTTCCGCAAGCTGGCGAAAGACTATGCGGGCAAGAGCGCGCCATCCTTCTTCGCCGCGCGCTATGTCGATGACAGCAAGGCGGCCAGCTATCAGCAGCGCTGGACAGACCAGACGCGCTGCCCGGCGCTGGTGAGCGCGCTTGAGAAGCTTGAGCCCGTGCTGGCGCCGAAGCTGACGGGCGATGGGCCCTATCGCGACATCGTCAGCGGCTCAGACGAGCTTCCGGTCATCCGCTTCTGGATGACCACGCAGGTCTATCCGCAGACTGATCCCAACTACACGCAGAACTATTCGCTCGATGGCGGCAACGGCTCGGCGTTCGGCGTGTGGCTGGACGAGACGTTCAAGGCGCTCGAGACGTGCTGGAGCGCGGACAAGCCGGTCGCGCCGTGAGGCAACAGATATGAGCAAGGCAGACGCCTACGCCGCGTGGATCGCGAAACAACGGCCGACCGGCATCGAAGTGGTGCCGGGCCTTGCCGCCGCGCTGCCGGGCAAGCTCGATGCGCCCGACGTGCGGCCCGGCGAGCCCCTGCGCGCGGGCGGCTATGGCGAGGATCGCAGCGTTTACACGCAAGCGCTATTCGCGCCCGAGGGCGATGAACCACGCTCCGTGCATCTGGGCATCGACGTGTTCGGGCCACCGGGCGCCGAGGTTATCACGCCGCTGAATGCGCGCGTGCATTCCTCGCGCATCAACGACCAGCCGGGCGACTACGGCCCGACGATCATCCTGGAGCACACGCCCGCGCCGGGGCTCACCTTCCATACGCTCTACGGCCATCTCTCGCGTGACAGCCTCAAGGGCCTCAAGCCCGGCACGGCTTTCATGGCGGGCGAGAAGATCGGCGAGCTGGGCACGAAGCGCGAGAATGGCGGCTGGTCGCCGCATCTGCATTTCCAGATCATCCTCGATATCGGCAGCGCCAGGGGCGATTATCCCGGCGTGTGCAAGCGCAGCGAAAAGGAACGCTGGCTGGCGATCTCCCCCGACCCCGCGCTCCTGCTGGGCATGAAGGCTGGCGCAGGCGGAGGCTGAGGGTTAGGCTTTCCCCTGAACGGCACTAGCCATGCTGGAGAAGAGTGGGGGAAACGTCGATGATCCGCATGCTCGCGACAGCCATGGCCGCAGGCCTGCTCTGCTCCACCGCCATCGCGCAACCGCCAACGCCCGGCGGCCAGACGACACCGGCGATGATCCCTGACGAGGCAGCCTCTCTTGCGTGGATGCAGGGCACGCGCGTCCACACCAACGCGGATGGCAGCCAGACCTTCGAGGCCTTCCTTGGTCCGGTGAATGGCGTCGTGACAGGAACCGCACTGACCACGCTGGGTGCCGACAAGGCCTATACCGAGTATCACCGCATCGGGCCCAACGCGGATGGCGTCTACGGTCTCGATGTCGCCAACACCCGCTCGGGGATGAAGTGGAGCTTCACGCCGATGGAGAGCATCGAGCCGGGGCGCATCACCTTCCGCAGCAAGGAAAAAGGCCTCACCGTCAGCTACGCATCCGATGGCGAAGGCGGCATAATCGCGGAAGTCGTTCGCGTGAACAATTTCGAGATGACGCAGCAACGCTGGCACTTCAAGCCGGTTGCACAGCCCGGCACGCCGGCTCTCTGAACGCTACTTCGCCGCCATCGACCGCAGCATCCACGCCGTTTTCTCGGCGACGGCCACACGCTGGGTCATCAGGTCTGCCGTTGCCTGATCGCCAGCTTCCTCCGCTGCCTTGAGCGCGCCGCGCGCGGAGCGGGCCAGCAATTCGTTGCCGCTGACCAGATTGGCGATCATCTTCTCGGCGGCGGGCACCGTCTTGTCGCCCGTCAGTTGTGACTTCGCGCCGATGTTCTCGCCCAGCGGCGCGTATTCGCCCAGCGAGCGGATGCGCTCTGCAATCAGGTCCATCGATAACCAGAGATCGTTGTACTGCGCCTCGAACATCAGGTGCAGCGTATTGAACATCGGGCCTTCGACGTTCCAGTGATAGCCGTGCGTCTTGAGATAGAGGCCGTACGTATCGCCCAGCACCTGCTCCAGCGCGCCGACGATTTTCTTGCGGGCTTTCGTCTCAATGCCGATGTCGATGGCCATGCGGGTCTCCTGTGCGGACGCATTTCTAGATAGGCACAGACCCAACGTTGGCAAGCTATACGGACGGATGTGTCGCGCCTATTTCGCGCCTTCGACCCAGTCGAACAGCTTGCGGAAGGCCCCGGGCGACGCCTCGTGCGGCAGGTGGCCAACATTGCGTAGCACTTCGATACGCGCATGCGGCAAGACCTGCGCGAGATGCATCGCGTGGATCGTGGGGCTGACCACACGGTCGCCGTCGCCGACGAGGATCGCGACGGGCATCTTGATCTCCGCATAGCGCGCCTGCTGCGCGGTCACTTCGCGCTTGGCAGCCACGAGATCTTCGCCATTCGCCCGAAGCGATTCCGGCCGCGCCGCAAGCGACACACGCGCAGCTTCAAGCCAGCCATCCGGCGGCGCGCTGGGAGCGAAGGCGCCCGCCATGCCGCTCTTCACCGATGTTCCGGCAAACGGCTGAGCGATGACATTGTTGAACAGCCAGCCCGAAACCGGATTGGCGGACCAGTAATTGTACCAGTCGACGCCGCCAGGCCATTCGTAGGCCACCGGTGCGATCAGCACGAGGCCGCCGACAAGATCTGGCCGGTCGAGCGCAAGACGCAGCGCGACAGCGCCGCCCCATGAGTGCGCCACGATGACCGGCTTCTTGAGGTCAAGCTGTTCGATCACGCCTGCTGCGACGTTCGCCTGCAGCGCCAGCGTGTCCGAGCCTTGCGGCCTGTCGGTGGTGTAGCCCATGCCCGGACGATCATACGCCGCGACAAGGTAGCGATCCTTGAGCATCGGCACGATGGTCGGCTCCCACGTCCCGATGTGGGAGGACGCGCCATGGATGAGCAGGACGGAACCGCCCGCGCCCCATGTCTGGATGTGCGTTTTCACGCCTGCAGCTTCGACGAACTTCATGTCTGGTCCGGCACTGGGATAGCTTGCGCACGCGCCAAGGCCGGCGCTTGCCGCAATCGCGCTTGCAACGATGGCCAGTTTCAAAGCAGCTCTCATGACGCCTCGCAACCGCCCCGCGCGGTGTACGCACGCGGCCGCAAGTTGGTTCAGCGGTGTGAGCTAGCGGCGCGCGCGCAGGTAGACCTTGGCGGTCCACTCCTTGTCGGCATCGACGGTGGCGAGTTCGAGATCCTTCACGGACGAGAACATCGTGCACACGCCGGGGTCGAGATAGCCCCAGCGCGCGGTCGGCTCGGCCTTCACCGCGCCCCGGCCAGCCTTGCTGGCGTTGCAGACCACAGCGTCCCAACGCGCATCCGGCGTCTGGTTCCACAGCACCGGCGTCGACGGCATCGTGGTCACCTTCACCTCGAAAACCGCATCGAAATTCTGCTCGCGCACGGCCGATGGCGCGAAGGACGGGCCGATCATGCCCACCTGCTGGGCGAGTGCGCCTGAGGTTGCAGGGGCTGCGGCCACCGACAGGGCCAGAAAGCGCACGGACAGGAAACGCATGGACAGGCCTCTCAAACGAGCTGACAGGCCATAACGCGCCGGGACGGGGCCGGTTTCAATGCTCCACGCGCGAGGGGCGAGCGACAAGTCACGCAGCCGCCAGAACGCTCTCGAACAGGCGCACGCCGTCATTGCCGCCTTCCTGGCCCGCCATCGCGCGCTCAGGGTGGGGCATCATGCCAAGCACGCGGCCGTTCTCGGACAGGATGCCCGCAATGTCGCGCGCCGAGCCGTTGGGATTGCCGACATAGCGGAACGCCACGCGCCCCTCGCCTTCGAGACGATCCAGCGTGGCGGCGTCAGCGAAGTAGTTGCCGTCATGGTGCGCGATGGGGAACACGACCTCGCTCTGATCCTTGTAGGCGGCGGTGTAGACGGACGAGTTCGTCGCGATCGACAGCTTCTGCGGACGGCAGCAGAAATTCAACGAAGCGTTGCGCAGCAGCGCGCCGGGCAGCAGGCCCATCTCGGTCGCCACCTGAAAGCCATTGCAGATCGCCAGCACATAGCCGCCACGCGCCGCGTGCGCGCGCACGGCATCGCCGATGGGCGACGCCGCCGCCATGGCTCCCGAGCGGAGATAATCGCCATACGAAAAACCACCCGGCAGGACGATGAGATCCAGCCCATCCGGCAGCGCGCCATCCTTGTGCCAGACCATCGCCGGCTCGGCCCCCGTGACCTGGCGCAGCGCGGTTTGCGCATCGCGGTCGCAGTTGGAACCCGGGAAGACGATGACGGCGGATTTCATGCACATTTCCGTTGGGAGACAGCCTGTGCGCGCGCCTCTAGCAGGTTTCCGGCCGAGTCGCGAGGGCCCGGAAACGGCCAGCGTTTCCGGGCCCTCAGGACTGTCTGAAGGGCTGCCTGAAGCCTACTTCTCCGGGTGGACCAGCGCCTGATAGGTCAGCGTCCGCGCCATCGTGCCAAGATCGTCCCCGCCCGTGCCGCCCATGCGCTGGATCATGCCGACGAAGATCAGGTCGTTCGTGGGATCGACCCAGAACCACGTTCCCGCCGCCCCGCCCCAGCTGATCGAGCCATCGCCCTGCAGCGAGCCCGAAGCGCGGGCATCCGTTGCGACCTGGAAATCGAGCCCGAAGCCCACCGCCTCGTTGAAGCGCGTGACGCTGGTGCCGTTGGAGCTCACCAGCACGTTTTTCGGAATGACGTTCGTCCCCATCAGCTCGACCGTGGCCGGCGCAAGGATACGCACGCCATCCAGCTCGCCGCCATTGGCGAGCATCTGGCTGAAGCGGGCATAATCCATCGTGGTGGAGACGAGGCCGCCGCCGCCGGATTCATTGGCCGGCGGCTTCGCGTAGTCCGGCATGGCGACGCCGAAGAGTTCCTTAGCCTCGACAATCTTGCCCTGATCGCGGTCGAAGACATAGACGGCGGCGAGGCGGCTCGCCTTGTCAGCGCCGGTGTAGAAGGCCGTGTCGGGCATCTTCAGCGGCTTGAAGATGTGGTCGGCCATGAAGGCGCCGAGCGTCTGGCCCGACAGCTTCTCGATGATGTAGCCCTGGATATCGACGGAGGACGAGTACGACCAGTTCGTGCCCGGCTGGAACATCAGCGGTATGGTCGCGGTGCGATTGATCATCTCTTGCAGATTTGGCGCGGAGAGAACCGCCTTTTGGCGATAGAGCTTGTCGACCGGGTGCTCCTCGGCGAGGCCGTAGCCGAAGCCGGCCGTGTGGCTCATGATCTCGCGCATGGTGGGCGGGCGGACCATGTCTTCGAGGACGAGCGAGCCATCCTTGTTGATCGACTTCACGACGCGCAGGCCCTTGAACTCCGGCACGTAGCGCGTGACCGGATCGTCGAGCCGCCATTTGCCCTGCTCGAACAGGATCATCATGGCGACGCCGGTGACCGGCTTGGTCATCGAATAGATGCGGAAGATGGAGTCCTTCGCGATGGGCGTGTTGGCCTCGATGCTGGACTTGCCCCAAGTGTTGAACGAGACGATTTGCCCATGACGCGCAAGCAGCGTGGTCATGCCCGCGACGCGGCCCGAGCTGACGACGCCAGCCATGTAGTCATCGAGCCGTTTCAGGCGGCCGCTGTCGAAGCCGAGCGACTCCGGCGAGGCGGTGACGGACAGATTGCGCGGCGCGACGGGCTTTGCCTCGTGATGGCTCGCCATTGCGGCGGCGACGTGCGCCCGGATGTCGGCGCCTGACATCTGCGTATGACTTGCGGGTGCGGACGCCTGCGGCGTCTCTGGCGCGTAGACGCAGGCGGACAGGAAGGCTGCCGCGAATACGGCAGCGGAACAGGTGCGGCGCAGCATGAACAAGTCCTCCCGAGACTTAAAGGATCAGCGCGACCGAAACTCCGCCTGTCCGTTTTCCTGACCATCCCGCGACACGCCCGCTCTGACAAGGCCACGCTTTCTTGAGCCATGGCCCGGCGATGCGGTTTCTGCTTTTCGCTGCTGCTCTCGCTGGCCTGATAGCCGCTGGCTGCGCCACCCGCTTACCGTCGCATACCGGGTGAATGTCGAGGTCTGAGGACTCGCCTCACTTATAGAAAATCACCCCCGCCCCAACCGCGATCAGCGTAAAGCCGATGGCGTGTTTCCAGGTCAGCGGTTCGCCCAGCACCCAGACAGAGAACCCGGCGAACACGACGAGCGTGATCACCTCCTGCATCGTCTTCAGTTCGGCGGCCGAATAGACCGAGTGCCCGATGCGGTTGGCAGGCACGGCCATGCAGTATTCGACGAAGGCAATGCCCCAGCTGATCAGGATCACCCAGTGCAGCGGTGAATCCTTGAACTTGAGGTGACCATACCAGGCCATCGTCATGAACACGTTCGACCCGATCAGCAGGGCGATAGGCGCCCAGTATGCGAATGACATGGCTTTCCCACTCAAGCAGCGACCCGATTTTCGCCTGATTCCGGGCGCAGGCAGAGCCGCTGCATCGGGATTGAGCGGAAGATGAACAGGTTTGCGATCCTTGCGATAGCGCTCGCTGCGTCCACGGGCGGCTGCAACATGGTCTCAGGGCTCGGCCAGGATCTGCAGGCGCTGGGCGGCGCCATGTCAGACACCGCGGCAGACGTGCAGGCCAGGTCCCAGCCACAAACGCCGGGCGACCCGGCAACCTGCACCACCGACGCGCACGGGCGCACGCACGGCGCTGGCTGCGCGCCCCCGCCGCTGAATACGCCGCCCCAGAATACGCCCCAGGAGCCGGCGCCGATCGTACCGCCGCAATAGCCGCGACAAGTGTCGCCTTGCGGAGTCTCGGGCTGGGCGGGTATCGTGGCGACAGGGGATGCACCCCCTCCGCGTCTGAATTCAAGGGGAAGACCCAATGCGCAAGATCGTTCTGGCCATGATGCTCGCCGCGCCGCTGCTGGCCTCGGCCTGCAACACCATCGCCGGCCTCGGCAAGGACGTAGCCACGGTTGGCGACGTCGTCACCAAGTCGGCTGAAGACACGAAGTAGGCTGCGTCCGGGATTTCAGCTGGGACGGCGTCTCAGCTGATCTCGCCCTAGGAAATCTCGATCGCGTAGCGTTCGACGACAGTGTTCGCGAGCAGCTTTTCGCACATCTCTTTCACACGCTTTTCAGCGTCGGCCTTTGACAGGCCATCGGCAAGCTCGATCTCGATCGTCTTGCCACAGCGCACGCCCGAGACTTCCGAAAACCCGAGCCGGCCGAGCGCATCGCCCACGGCCTTGCCCTGCGGATCGAGCACGCCGGATTTCAGCGAGACGTGGACTTTCGCTTTCATGACATCGCCTATTTGCCGTTGCCAACCCGCGAAGCGGGCTACTTGCCGTTAAAGGACAGGATCTCTGCCCCGCCGGCTTCCTTGATGATTCCGAGACGGCGCGCAACCTCGGCGTAAGCCTCGGTGACGCCGCCCATGTCGCGGCGGAAGCGGTCCTTGTCCATCTTCTCGCCCGTGTCCATGTCCCACAGGCGGCAGCTGTCGGGGCTGATCTCGTCCGCCAGCACGGTGCGAACCATCTCGCCCTCGTACAGGCGGCCGAACTCCACCTTGAAATCCACCAGCTTGATCCGCGCGCCGGCGAACAATCCGGTGAGGAAGTCGTTGATGCGCAAGGTCATCGCGAGGATATCATCGATCTCCTGGTGCGTGGCCCAGTTGAACGCCGTGATGTGCTCCTCGGTGACCATCGGGTCGCCAAGCTCATCCTTCTTGTAGCAGAACTCGATGATCGAGCGCGGCAGCGGCGTGCCCTCCTCGATGCCCAGGCGCTTCGACATCGAGCCGGCGGCCACGTTGCGGCAGATGACTTCGAGCGGGATGATCTCGACTTCCCGGATCAGTTGCTCGCGCATGTTGAGGCGCTTCAGGAAGTGCGTCGGCAAGCCGATATTGTTCAGCTGCGTCATCACGAATTCGGAGATGCGGTTGTTCAGCACGCCCTTGCCATCCAGCACGGCGCGCTTCTCGTTGTTGAAGGCGGTCGCGTCATCCTTGAAATACTGGATCAGGGTGCCCGGCTCGGGCCCCTCGTACAGGATTTTCGCCTTGCCTTCGTAGATTTTCCGGCGCTTGGCCATATTCGCGTCTCCTGGGCCGGATAGCGGCTTTCCCGCCCCCCGACTCGTGTAGGAAAGGGGTTCCTAGCCCATCCTTCGCGAGGCGTCGCGTATGCCATCGTCGCGGGGGTGTTTTCGGCCCTTCCCAAGGGCTATATCGACATGAGATGGACGGGGCGCAAGCGACCCCAGGGAGACGAAGTGTGAGCGGTTTCGACAAGCGTGAGCGGGCGGAAGAAGGCAAATTCGCCCTGGACCAGGAGCTTCGCTTCAAGGCGAACGCGCGCCGAAACAAGCTGTTAGGCCTGTGGGCCGCCGAAAAGCTGGGCAAGTCGGGCGAAGCTGCCGCGAATTACGCCACCGAAGTCGTGAAATCGGACTTTGAAGCCCCGGGCGATGAAGACGTTTTCCGCAAGGTGAAGGGCGATCTCGACGCCGCCGGCGTCGCCATCACCGACCACCAGCTCCAGCGCCAGATGACCGAGCTGATGGAAACGGCCGTCGAACAGGTCAAATCCGAGAAGAAGTAGGCTTCGCCTGGTGTCCGCCAGCCGCTAGACTGCGCCCCGGCAATCGGGGCGTGGGGCGGCGATGGCTTTCCAGGTTCGTACATCGTCGCTTGTGTGGCTGGGCATCGGCGCGGTCATGTTCGGCGTGGCCATTTGGCTGACCGGCATGGTGACCCGGCTCGAGCCGGACCCGATCGCCACCAACACCTACCGGCCCGACAAGATGCCGTTCCAGATGGCGGCGGTCTTCACCGGACAGCCCGTCGATCCGGATGCCGGCTACGAGTACACGGTGAGCTACGCCGATTCCGGCAGGCCGGGACTGGCGAACCTCACCTTCTTCGTCAGCCCGGCCGACGCCCCGATCATCCTTCTGGGCAGCAGGACTGATCCGCCGGAGTGCTATCTCGTCGACAACTTCTTCGCGGACGATCCCCCGCGGAGCGCGTCGATCGGCGCGGACATCCTGGACGACAGCCCGAACAACCAGAAAGTCTATCGCCTGCGTCCCGTCTGGCCGGACGCGGGGGCATGGCAGCAGATCGTGCGCTGCTATGCGCCGTCGCTGGCGCGCTATGAGAGCTTCACCAGCAGGGTGGCCGACTTCTTCTTCAATGACCTGCCGCCGCCGGATGCGGAAAACGCCTATGTCGTTCCCCGCCTGCTCTATCGTTTCAGCGGCATTGTGCAGGCGCGGGATCTGTCCTTCAGGGGCGGCATCGAGCTGCAGGAAGGCCGCGACGCACGCGAGACCTCGCGCTTCCTCGAAGCGAACGCCATGATGTCGGTTCAGTGGGAGCAGGCTGGCCGCCAGAGTCTGCGCGATACGCTGCTCATCATCATCGGCACGCTGATCGGCATTGGCGTGACCGTCATGATCGAGGCGATAAAACCCTATCTCGACGCGCTGGAGAAACCCCGCGCGCCATCGAACGTAGCAAACGTTCAGCCACCCAGCGCCGCGATTCCGCCGCAGCCTGATCCGCCACCAGCCACGCGAGAACCACCGTCCAGCGCCTGACGCTCGGCGCCGCATCATGGTGAACGCGCAGCGTGAAATTTGCCCTGCCGTGGTGGTGTCTCTCTTAGGAAATTCCGGCCACGCTTGGACCTGAAGACTGTCCCCCGGCGGTCTGGACACGGCCGATGCCTGCACTGTCCGCCGCCTGAGGCGGACGCGCCCTCAGTCCCCCTGGGCGCCCTGCATCATCGGTCGGAGCAGCGGCGCCCGACCCCTCGCGCCGGCCTGCTCCGCCATCATGGCCTTGGGCCGGAGTCCGGGTGTGGACTCCGGCCCATGTTTTGTTCGGACTGCAGACCTGCCCCCTCAACACACGGCGTCATTCTCGGGCTTGTCCCGAGAATGACTCAGTGGGGATAGCTCGCTGAATCAAGCCGCCCCAAACACCCGCGCAAAGATCACGTCGACACCCTTGAAGTGATAGTCGAGGTCAAACATATCGCCGAGTTCTGCAGCAGTCAGATGCTTCGTGACATCCGCATCGCCTTCTAGATTGCGGAGGAAGTCGCCGTCCTTGCGGCCCGCATCGCGCCACACCTTCATCGCGTTGCGCTGCACGAGGCGATACGCATCCTCGCGGCTTGCACCCTTTTCCACCAGCGCCAGCAGCACACGCTGCGAATTATGGAGACCTCCGAGCCTGTTGAGGTTGGCTAGCATGTTCTCCGGATAGACCAGCAGGTTCTCGATCACGCCCGCGAGACGGTTGAGCGCAAAGTCGAGGTGGATGGTGGCGTCCGGCCCGATGCCGCGCTCAACGGACGAGTGCGAGATATCGCGCTCATGCCACAGCGCCACATTCTCCATCGCCGGCACGACCGACGAGCGCACAAGGCGCGCAAGACCGGTGAGGTTTTCCGTCAACACCGGATTGCGCTTGTGAGGCATGGCGGACGAGCCCTTCTGCCCTTCGGAGAAGAACTCCTCAGCCTCAAGCACTTCCGTGCGCTGCAGGTGCCGGACCTCCGTCGCCAGGCGCTCGATGCTCGACGCAATGACGCCCAGCGCCGCAAAGTAGGCCGCATGCCGGTCGCGCGGGATCACCTGCGTCGACACCGGCTCGACAGCCAGCCCAATTCTGGCCGCGACCATTTCCTCAATACGGGGATCAATGTTCGCGAATGTGCCCACCGCGCCCGAGATGGCGCAGGTCGAGATTTCCGCACGCGCCGTTTCAAGGCGCTTCCGGCCCCGCGCAAACTCGGCGTGGAAGCCCGCGAGCTTGACGCCAAACGTCGTCGGCTCCGCATGAATGCCATGACTGCGACCAATCGTGGGCGTCAGCTTGTGCTCCAGCGCCCGCTTCTTCAGCGCGGCGAGCACGCGATCCATGCCCTTGAGCAGAATGTCGCTCGCCTGCTGCAGCTGCACCGCTAGGCAGGTGTCGAGCACGTCCGACGATGTCATGCCGAGGTGGAGGAAGCGGGCTTCTTCGCCCACATGCTCGGAAACGGACGTGAGGAACGCGATCACATCGTGCTTCACTTCGCGCTCGATCTCGTCGATCCGCGCCACGTCGAAGCCGCCGCGCTCCCGCACGGCTTTGGGCACATCGGCCGGGATCATGCCGAGTTCCGCCATCGCCTCGGCCGCCAGCGTCTCGATCTCGAGCCAGATCGCATAGCGGCTTTCCGGCTCCCAGATCTCAACCATCTCGGGACGGGCATAGCGGGGGATCATGGGCGGCTCCGGGGCGTGTTGCGGAGGCTTTATGACGGTGAACGCGGCTTGTCATCCCGCTTCAGAGACACCCTGAAACTGCCAGTCCCGCCTGCGGCGCGCCCGGAATGACAGGACGTGGCGCAGGCCCTACCCTGTGGACAAGACTGAAAGGCTCCACATGAGCGCCGCCATCCACCACATCACCCCCGCCAACATGGCCCTGCTCGACCATGTCGATCCAGACGTGTTCGACCACGCCATCGACCCCGCGCATCTCGCCGCCTACGCAACCGCCCCGCTGCACGCGATGTTCGTCGCCACGGACGGCCCGCTCGTCGTCGGCCAGATTCGCGGCAGCGTTCACCTGCAGCCGGATCGCGCGCCGGATCTCTACATCGACAATCTGGGCACAGCCCCCTCGCACCAGCGGCGCGGCATCGCCTCTGCGCTGATGGCGCGCATGCTGGGCTGGGGCAAGCGCCAAGGCTGCACCTATGCGTGGGTCGCGACAGAAAACAACAATGGCGGCGCGCAGGGCTTCTACGCGGCGCAGGCGTTCACGCACGACACCATAACGATGTTCGCGCTGGAGATGGACTAGCCGTCTTCTGGTTTGTGGTCCTGCCCCAGCGCAGCTGGGGAAGGTGGCATGCGAAGCATGACGGAAGGGGCTGCCCGCGAAGCGAGCGGATGGCGCCACGAGGCGGGCCGAATTGATCCGCCCTAGACGTTCAGCGCGTAGCCGGCCGAGCGCACGGTGCGGATCGGATCATCCGCCCCGCCCTTGCTCAGCGCCTTGCGGAGGCGCCCGATATGCACGTCGACTGTGCGCGTCTCGACATAGACGTCAGAGCCCCACACCGCATCGAGCAGCTGTTCGCGGCTGAACACGCGGCCGGGATGCTGGATGAAATAGTCGAGCAGACGGAATTCTGTCGGCCCCAGGTGCACATCGGCGCCACCGCGCGTCACCTTGTGCGCCGCGCGGTCGATGGAGATATCGCCCACCACCACAACATCCTCAGCCAGCGCCGGGCGGATGCGGCGCATCACGGCGCGGATACGCGCAGTCAGCTCCGACATCGAGAACGGCTTGGTCATATAGTCGTCAGCGCCGATATCGAGGCCGCGGATGCGGTCGCTTTCCTCGGCGCGCGCCGTCAGCATGATGATCGGCAGGTTGCGTGTGGCGGCCTTCGAGCGCAGGCGGCGGGCAACCTCGATGCCGGCGAGCTTGGGCAGCATCCAGTCGAGCAGCACGATGTCCGGCTGGCGCTCCTCGATCAGCAGGAGGGCTTCCTCGCCATCGGTCGCCGTCGTGACCTCATAGCCTTCCTTGACGAGGTTGTAGCGGATCAGTTCGACCAGCGGCGCCTCGTCCTCGACGATCAGTGCGTAGGGCCGCGTGGCGGCGGCGGGGCGCATGGGCGGGCGTTCCAGGTCAGTTGCTGTTGAGGGCATCGACTTTCGGCCTTTCGACGGGGAGCTGCTCGCCGGTGACGAGGAAGTGGATTTCCTCGGCGATGTTCGTGCAGTGGTCGCCGATCCGTTCCAGATTCTTGGCGACAAAAAGCAGATGCGCGCAGGCGGAGATCGTGCGCGGATCTTCGATCATGTAGGTGACGACTTCGCGGAACAGCGACTGGTAGTGCTCGTCCACTTCCTCGTCGCGCGACCACACCTTGTTGGCCGCATCCGTTTCCTGCGCCGTGTAGGCGTCGAGCACGCGCTTCAGCTGCGCCGTCACCAGGCGGCCCATGCGCGCAACGCCCTTCAGCGCGTTCGCCGGCTCGATGCCGTCGATCAGCTTCACGCGCTTGGCGATGCTCTTGCCAAGGTCGCCGATACGCTCGAGTTCGGTCGCGATCTTGAGCGCCGAAATCGTCTGGCGCAGGTCGCGTGCCAGCGGCTGGCGAAGTGCAAGGAGCCGCAGGATCTTCTTCTCGACTTCCACCTGCAGGTGATCGATCTGCGGATCGCGCGCGACGACCGTTTCAGCGAGCGCGAGATCGCGCGAGGCGATGGCCTGGATCGCGTCCGAAAGCATGTCTTCCGCAAGACCGCCCATACGGGCGAGATCACCGGAGAGTTCCTCCAGATCCTGCGAGAACGACCTGACCGTATGTTCCGTCATGTCCTTGCCTCCTCGGCGCACCCTACAGCCTTTCGGACCTTATCCGAAGCGACCAGTCTTAGCCGAAACGACCTGTGATGTAGTCCTGCGTGCGCGAGTTCCTGGGATTGGTGAAGATGGCCTCGGTCGGTCCGGTCTCGATCAACTGGCCCATGTGGAAGAACGCCGTCTGCTGCGACACGCGGGCCGCCTGGGCCATCGAGTGCGTGACGATGACGATGCAGTAATTGGCCTTCAGCTCGTCGATCAGTTCCTCGACCTTGGCCGTGGCGATGGGGTCAAGAGCCGAGCACGGCTCGTCCATCAGGATGATTTCGGGGTTCACGGCGATCGCGCGGGCGATCACCAGACGCTGCTGCTGGCCGCCGGAGAGGCCAGCGCCGGACGCATTGAGCCGGTCCTTCACCTCGTCCCACAGGCCCGCCTTGCGCAGCGAGGCCTCGACGATCTCGCGCATCTGGTCGCGCGAGCTGGCAAGGCCATGCAGGCGCACGCCATAGGCGACGTTCTCGAAGATCGATTTCGGAAAGGGGTTGGCCTTCTGGAACACCATGCCGACCTGCGCACGCAGCAGCACCGGGTCGATCGCCTTGTCGTTGACGTCCTGCCCGTCGATCTCGATCCGGCCGGTCACGCGGCAGCTCGGGATCGTGTCGTTCATGCGGTTGATCGACCGCAGGAAGGTGGACTTGCCGCAGCCCGAAGGTCCGATCAGCGCGGTGACCGACTTCTCGGGCATGTCGAGCGAGACATCGAACAGCGCCTGCTTCTCGCCGTAGAAAACCGAAACGGCATCGGCCTTGATCTTGGTTGTCACCTTGGGAGCGGCAGCAGCCGGGCGCGTGGCCGTCAGCGTGTCCGCGCGGAGAGGCGGCATCGGGTCCATCCGGCTCATCTCCCGCTCCGTTGGACGCGACAGTCCCGACATCCCAAATCGCTGAATCCCGCGGCGCCCTGTGCGGCGCGCGTTTCAGTGATCATGCTTTGGAACATCAGACCCAGCCGCCTTTGCGTCCCCGTCATGTAGGGGCAATTTGTGACAGTCCTGCGAAACCGGGTTCCAGGTCACCCGCGACATGATCGGCAGGGTGAAATCCAGGCATGTGACCTGTGGAAAAAGCCCGGATTGACGCTTGGGCACGCGGGCGGGCGCGGATTTACACCCCGCAGGCGGCGTGGTTTCTGCCCGTTCAGCCGGGCTTTTGGCAGGGAATCACGAAATGACCGGACTTCTGAGCCTTTCCGACCACGATATGACGTCGCAAAGGGGCTTTCTTTGCTCCTACAACGCGGCGGACGTGACCCTGCCGTCCGACCTCGCCGCCCCGGAAGAAGCCGCCCGCGACCTGCCCCGCACGCTGCTCACCGGCCGCATCCGCCGCCACCTGTCGGACCTGCCTGTGCTCGACCTCAAGACGTTCTGCGCCGAGGCGAGCGATGCCCAGCTCCGCACCGCCATGGTCCGCTATTCCTTCATGGTGCAGGCCTATGTGTGGGGCGAGGCTGAAGCGCCGGCGTCCCTCCCCTCGCCGCTCGCCGTGCCGATGTGGGCGCTCGCCAAACGCCTCGGCCAGCAACCCCTGCTGCCCTACTCGGCCTACGTGCTCGACAATTGGGATCGGCTGGATCGCTCAGGCCCGATCAGTCTCGACAATATCTGGATGATCCAGAACTTCCTCGCCGGACAGGATGAAGCCTGGTTCGTGCTCGTCCACGTCGCCATCGAAGCGCGCGCGGGCGCGATGCTCGCGGAAATTCCGCGCGTGCTGGAGGCTGTGAAAAACGGCGACGCCGCCGCTGTCGAGGCCAGCCTCGCGCTGATCAACCAGGGCTGGGACGATGTGAACGCCATCTTCGATCGCATGCCCGAGCGTTGCGATCCGTATGTCTACTTCCACCGCGTCCGCCCCTACATCCACGGCTGGAAGGACAACCCGGCGCTGGGCGATGGGCTGATCTACGAGGGCGTCGCCGAAACCGGCGGCAAGCCACAGGCCTTCCGCGGCCAGACTGGATCGCAATCGACCATCGTGCCCTCGATGGATGCGCTGCTGGGCGTCGGCCACGCCGCCGATCCGCTGCGCACCTTCCTCGACGAGCTGCACATCTATCGCCCGCCCGCGCACCGCACCTTCGTCGACAAGGTGCGTGCGCTATCGAACCTGCGCGCCTTCGTGCAGGCGTCCGGCAACGCCAACCTGCGCGAGATCTACAACACCAATATCCGCAGCCTCGCCCGCTTCCGCACGCGCCACCTCGAATACGCCGCGAGCTACATCAACAAGCAAGGCAAGGACTCAGCCGGCAACGACACCGACATCGGCACCGGCGGCACGCCCTTCATGAAATACCTGAAGAAACACCGCGACGAGGCTGAACAACACCTGCTCTAGGCTGGACAGCCAGCCCCTAGTGCGCCGCCGACGCCGTCTTGGCTGCGGCATCCGGGGCCTTCGCGATGCGCTGCGCCAGCGGCTCAACATCGCGCGTCGTGAATTGCGCAATCACCTTGCGAGCCTCAACGATGGCCGCATCTGTCGTCGTCGTGCCCGCCTGGATATTGTCCGCGAGTTCGAGAAGCGGCGTATAGATCGGCTCCGGCTCGCCCTTCACTGTAAGCCCGAAGCTCGTGCCCGGCGTCTCGAATGTCGACCACTCGACGCGCACCGCAGCCCAGAAATCCTTCGTCGCGTTCCAGTAGTCGAGCGCGACATTCTCGTCGAAGTCGGCGTAGTGGCGATAGGTGTTCACACCCTGCTCGCGCGCGATGATGCGCTGCTCGCCATCGATCAGCGCGATCTTGGAGTTGTCCTGTTCGTGCACCCAGCCATCCCACGTGATCGCGTGGCGGTTCATGGCGAGCACGCCGTAATAGTCGTCGCGCGTCGTGGATTCGCGGCGCGGCAGCGGGCGCAATTCGGCGGGCGGCGTCCACGCGGAAATCCCGTTGGAATGATCCCACGCGCCCAGCGCGCCATAACGCGGCGAGTCTTCAACCTGATAGACGGTCTGCGACCACTTGCCCTTGGCCTCGGCGGCGGGGATGACGCGGTTCTCCCACGCATTGCCGCCGATGAAGATCAGCACGCTGTCCGGCTCGTAACGCCAGTCCTGGCGCCAATGCTTGATCGGGAATTTCTCTTCGCCCGCCTCGATGACCAGGATGTGCTGCAGGCTGATGAAATTGCCGCTGTCCTCGATCACGCGCACGACCTCATAGCCGCCCGAACGGCTCGGCTCGGTGACCTTGTAGTCCTTCAGAAACGAGACGGTCTCGTTGAAGTCGAAGCGCACGCGATAATCGCCCGCCATCGCCATGATCGCCTTGCGATCCTGCTCGAAGGTGGCCGCTTCAGCCGCAGCCGGCACAACCGCCGGCTGGCCCGTTGCGCCGCCGGTCGACACGCAGCCGAACGCCATGAAGGCGGCGCTGAGGGCGACGCCGGCCATCGCGGCGCGTTTCAGGAGTGTGTGTGACGACGTTGCGAGATTCATGTCGATACCTTTGGTACGGTCAGTGCGCGTGCGCGGTCAGCGGCGCGCGGAATGTGCCTGCCGCCAGTTCCTTGACCTGCCGGCGAACCCAGTGCTCGACCTCCGCGCTCGGCAGCAGGCCCTTTGAGTCCGCGACATACTCCAGATCCTCGAGCACGCCCGCATACGGCCCGAAGCCCGCGACGCGATAGGGAATCACAATCACACGATTGCCATCCTTGGCGGCCGCTTCGACGTAGGCGCGGATGCGCGCTTCCGACACGACACGCTTTTCGGGCCAGTCCTCGCGCAGCGTTTCGGCCTGCACGTGCCGGAAGGGCGCTGCGTTCCGCACGGCTTCTGCGCGTTGATCGATCATGTGTAGCCAACGCTGATCCTCGGCATCGTCGCCGGGACCATGTGCGATCACGAGAATGCTTTCCTTCGCCGGGTCCTTGCTGAGCGCGCGCACCCGCTCGACCAGCACGGCGCCCATTTCAGGCGCCTCGGCCAGACCCTGCTGGCTGAGCGCGAAGCTCGACTTCGTTTCAATGCGCCACAACGCCATGTCGTGCCCGCCGCCGCCCTGGCCAGCGCCATGCGCGGCATGATCGCCATGTCCCGCTGGCGCAGCCGGCTTGGGCTCTGCGCCGGCGGCAAGGCCAAGAATCTGTTCTGTACGCTCGTAGAAGCTTTCGCCACTGACGAAGAGACGCACGACGGTGATCTTCTTGACGCCCCTGGCCTCAAGCTTCGCAACGCCGGCCTGCAGGCTGGCGGCCTCGGCCATGCCGAACGCGAGTTCGAGCGGATAATCCCTGGCCAGCGGCGCGAGCATCGCCTCCACCTCGGCATTCCACGTGGCCCCTCCGCCGTGCGCCATGACCAGCACGCCGACGCTGGCGTCGTGCGGCTGCGCAAGCGCAAGACCACAGGTGGCGGTGAGGACGCCGGCGCCGGCGAGGGCGAACAGCGAGGTCCGGCGGGTCAGCATCATGTCAGAATCTCCCCAATCACTGGCTCCCGGGCGAATCCAACCGGGGGCTTTTCGGCTACGTCACTTGCAAATGACTTTCAAGTGCGCCTTTTGTGCACTTGCGAGTTATTTGCAGTTGGTCTACGAAACTGACATCGACCTACACTCATGAGGGGACGAAAAATGCCGATCCGCCCAGCCGTGACATGGGGATGCGCCACCGCCGCCCTCGTCCTGGCTGCGCTCGCGGCGAGCGTCCCCGCCGGCGCGGATACGTCCTACCTCAAGCCCAACTTCTTCACGACGGCCAACGCCGACATCGTGACGGCGCAATCCTCCTTCACCGAAGACTTCCCGAACCCCAGCATCGCCGTGAAGTCCGAAGCGTGGACCGTCATCGGCC
This sequence comes from Alphaproteobacteria bacterium 32-64-14, assembly GCA_002280725.1. Taxonomy (GTDB): domain Bacteria; phylum Pseudomonadota; class Alphaproteobacteria; order Caulobacterales; family Hyphomonadaceae; genus UBA7672. Next base: position 55,590 of record NCEM01000002.1, on the reverse strand, counting down.
CCGATGGCCAGCCCGCGAAGTTCAACACGGTGCAGCCCTTCACGCAGGTCACGATCCTCGAAGCGGCGACCAAGGCGCCAGGCACCTATCGCCTCTCGACGGGCGAGCGTCTCGGCCGCGTCGGTCCGCAGATTCTCATTGATGGCGTGTGGCAGCCGTTTGCCCCTGACCGCGAGATTCCCGCTGGCGCACAGACGCGCCAGAGCCAGACGGCAACCGTCGCCGACGTCTACGTCACGCGCGGCGCGCCCACGAAAGCGCCTGTCGATGCCGTGATCGGCGCGCTGCAGCTGAAGCCCGCCACGCATCCGAACGATGTCTATCTCGACAAGGGCTTTGAGTTTCACGTGCTGCTCAACGGCAAGCCGGTGGCGAACCAGCGCGTCGAGATCTGGCGCGAAGGCGGCGCCTATGAAGAACCCGCCTACCGGAAAGAGTTGACGTCCGCCGCCGATGGCAGCGTTAAGGTCACGTTCGACAAGCCGGGCGTCTACCTGATCTGGACGCGCCTCTCGGCTGATGCGCCCGTGGGCGCTGCAACGCCGGTGCGCAGCTACACCACCTCGCTCACCCTCGAGGTTCAGCCCTAACCCAAACCCGCCGGAGGGCACGGGGCTGCACGCCCCGCCCCTCGCAAAACGACTTCGGCGACAGACAGGCACGGCCCAGTTTTTTTATGCGAATGCAACGCATTCGCTCTACACAAGGACCCACGACGATGCGTATCCGACTGATGGCCGGCACGATGATTTCGACCGCGGCGCTGGCCCTGATCGCCTCCCCCGCCCTCGCCCAGTCCGCGCCTGCGCCGGCGGACGAGACGATCGAGGAGAATGGACGCGACCAGGTCACCGTCACAGCGACCCGCATCGAGCAGGCGGTCGACGAAGTCCCCGCCACGGTCTCGGTGATCACGGATGAGCGAATCGAGGACGAACTCGTCACCGACATCAAGGATCTGATGCGCTTCGAGCCGGGCGTCTCCGTCCGCAACTCGCCTGCCCGTTTCGGCGCAGCACTCGGCGCCACAGGTCGCGACCGCAACGCCGGCTTCAACATCCGCGGCCTCGAAGGCAACCGCGTGCTGATCCAGACGGACGGCATCCGCGTGCCCGACAGCTACGCCTTCGGCCCGACGGTCAACGGACGCGGCGACTATGTCGATCTCGACTTGCTGCAATCGGTCGAGATCATCCGCGGCCCGGCTTCCGCGATGTACGGATCGGATGGCGTTGCCGGCGCCGTCAGTTTCATCACGCGCGACCCGGACAGCCTCGTGCAGGACGGCCGCAATTTCGGCATCCGCGCCCGCTCGGCCTATTCGTCCGCCGATGAAAGCGTCGCGAACTCGCTGATCGCCGCCACGAAGGCAGGCGACTTCTCCGCCATGCTCGCCTACACGCGCCGCGACGCCAGCGAACAGGAAAACCTCGGCACGAACTTCTCCTCGACCTCCGCGCGCACCGCGCCGAACCCGACCGACTTCGAATCCGACGCCTACCTCGCCAAGCTGGTCTGGGCGCCGGGCATGCATCGCTTCCGCCTGACCTACGACGCAGTGGAATCAACTGCATCTTCGGACGTTCTCTCGGGCCGCTCGGCCACCGTGCTACAGATACTGGCCGAAGATACCTCGGACCGCACGCGCATCAGCTTCGACCACGAGATGGACCTAGGCGAAGGCCTGTTCCGCTCGGCCAAATGGGCCGTCTACACGCAGGACTCGAACACCCGCCAGTTCACCTTCGAGGATCGCACCCCCGCCGTCGACCGCACGCGCGACAACTATTTCGACAACCAGGTCTGGGGCGCCAACGGCCAGCTCGAACTCGCGTTCGACACCGGCTTTGCCTCCCACCGCCTGCTGACCGGCGCCGACTACTCCGAAACCGAGCAGGACGGCATCCGTTCAGGCACCGTGCCGACGCCGCCCGACGTGTTCCCGACGCGCGCCTTCCCGCTGACCGAATACACGCTCACCGGCGCCTTCGTGCAGGACCAGATCAGCCTGCTCGATGGCACGCTGACGCTCTACCCGGCGCTGCGCTATGACGCCTACGAGCTGACGCCGAAGCCCGACCCGCTCTATCCGACGACCGTTCCCACCGCACCGTCCGATGGCAGCCGCTTATCGCCGAAATTCGGCGTCGTGGCGCAGCCGGTCGACTGGCTGGGCGCGTTCTTCAACTACTCGGCCGGCTACAAGGCCCCGGAGCCGAGCCAGGTGAACAACGCGTTCTCCAACCTCGCCTTCGGCTACACCTCGCTGCCGAACCCGAACCTGAAACCGGAATCGAGCGACTCGACCGAGCTAGGCATCCGCCTCCGCAACATCGATCTCGGCGGCGCGACGTGGGCGGGCGAAGTCGTCGGCTTCGTCGCCGACTACAAGGACTTCATCTCGCAGCAGGTCGTCTCGGGCGGCGGCACGTCGGTGAACCCGTTCATCTACCAGTATGTCAACTTCACCGACGTCAGCATCAACGGCGTCGAAGCGAAGCTGAACGCGCGTTGGGACAACGGCATCGGCCTGCGCTTCGCCGCCTCGCAAGCTGACGGCACGGTGCGCGGAACGCCGAACGCCGCGCTCGACTCGGTCGATCCGGCCAAGCTCGTCGCTGGCGTCACCTTCGACGATCCCACCGGCGTCTTCGGCGGCCAGGTCATCGCGACCTTCGTCGATGGCAAGCAGGTCCAGGACGTGTCGGCCGCAACGCTGTTCCGTCCGCCGTCATTCTCGATCGTCGACATCACCGCCTACTGGAACATCACGGATTGGGCGGCCCTGCGCGTCGGCGCCTTCAACGTGACAGACGAGAAGTACTGGTGGTGGGGCGATGTACGCGGCCTTGCGAATTCATCGGCCACCCGCGACGCCTACACGCAGCCGGGCTCCAACTACTCGGCTTCGCTGACGCTGAAATACTAGGACCGTCTCCACCTGCGAACCACCGCGAGCGCCGGGGCCATCAAGCCTCGGCGCTCATGTGTTTGTGGCTTTCGCCATCGGCAACACGACGCCAAAGGCCGATCCGCGCCCCGGTTCGCTCTCGACCAGCAATTCGCCGCGATGCCGTTGCACCACGTGCTTCACGATGGCGAGGCCCAGCCCCGTGCCAGGACGCAGGCCACGGCCCGGATCGACACGATAGAAACGCTCGGACAGTCGCGGCAGGTATTGCCGCTCGATCCCCGGCCCTGAATCGGTCACACGTAACGCAGCGCTGAGGCCGCGCGCAGCGCCCGGCGACGTCACGATCGACATGTGCCCCGCCTCGGCCCACTGCCGACCCGCACGCACGGACGCTGCATCCGGCGCCACGCCCGACACCAGATCAACCAGCACGACGCCGCCCGTCTCCGAATACTTCACGGCGTTGTCGACGAGGTTCTGCACCACCTGCGCTAGCTCATCCCGCACGCCCGTCACCATCACGGCGTTGTCCAGTCCCGTGACCGCAACCTTCACGCCGCGCTCGGCCGCCACAGGCTCGAGCGCCTCCACCACCTCGCGCACCACGCTGGCAAGATCGGCCTCGCCCTCAGGCGGGCGATGCTCGACCAGCTCGATCCGCGACAGCGACAGCAGATCGCTGATCAGGCGGCGCATCCGGTCGGCCTGCCCCTGCATGATCTCGAGAAAGCGCTCGCGCGCCTCCGGGTCATCGCGCGCGGGCCCACGCAGCGTCTCGATGAAGCCCGACAGCGAGGTCAGCGGCGTACGCAGCTCATGGCTGGCGTTGGCAAGGAAATCCACGCGCGCGAACTCGGCGCGCTTGATGTCGGTGAGATCGTGCATGCTCACCAGCACGCCACCGCCCAGCGGCGCCGCGACACAGGAGAAATAACGATCAGTCTCAGCCCGCTCGACAAACTCGAAACGCTGCGGCCCCTCGCCCTTGCGCACGGCCGCGACCGCGTCGAGCAATTCGGGCCGGCGCACCACCGCACTCAGCACCGGATCGGCCCCCAGAAAGCGGAACTGCTTGCGGGCCGCGGCGTTCGCCGCTTCCACCTTGCCCTGCGCATCGATGTACATCGTCGGCTCGGACAGCGCTTCGACGAGCGCGCTGCGGAAGCTCCGCTCCTGCGCAGCTCTCGCCCGCTTGGCTGCGATCTCGGCGGCGGCCTCGTCCTCGCCCGTCTCCTGCGCGGGATCGACCGTGCCGAAGAACCAGAAGAACGTGAATGTGCCGAGCGCGACCACGCCAATCAAAGCGGCAGGCCAGTTCACCTGCCCCGAGATCGCCAGCATGGCGAGAACGACCGCAGCTGCGATGACGATCACGCCGATGTCACGCGCTCGTCCCTGCCGCTTGCGCGTGGTTGCTGTGGCCGGCCGGCCGGGTGTTGCATCCGGTGAGGTCATCATGGCGGTCTACGCTGAGAACACTGATTTGTCTCGGCTTTCATGCGTTACATGACGGCCGGTTTATTGTTTTGCGATAAGATTGATTGACTCCCAAACGGCGCTGGGACACATCGTGCGAATCGCCAGCCAGCCTGGCCCGAAATCTTTCCAGAGGCTCTCTTCATGCGAATGACCCTTCTTCTGGCGGCTTCTGCAGCCGTCCTTCTTGCCGGCTGCTCGCCCGAACCGGCCAAGCCGGCGCCCGCCGCTGAAGCTCCCAGGGCAACGATCGGCGCCTGGGGCATTGACCTCACCAACCGCGATGAAGCGGTGAAACCCGGCGATGATTTCTTCCGCTATGCCAACGGCCAATGGCTCGCGACCTTCAAGATGCCGGACGACAAGCCGCGCTACGGTTCGTTCGATGCGCTCAGCGAGAAGTCCGAGAACGACGTGAAGTCGATCATCGACGGTTTCGCCACCACGCCGCCCGCCGCCGGCGCCAACGTCGCCAAGGCCGCTGACTTCTACGCCTCTTGGATGGACGAAGCCACGCTCGAGACGCGCGGCATCGAACCGCTGAAACCTTACCTCGCCGAAATCGATGCGATCACGACCAAGGACGACCTCCTGAGAGTCATTTCGAAGGTTGGCTACGCCTCGCCCTTCAGCCTCGGAATCGAAGCCGACGTCGCCGATCCCACCCGCTATGCTGTGTGGGGCTCTCAGGGCGGCCTCGGCATGCCGGACCGCGACTACTATCTCGGCACCAAGGAGTCCCAGGTCGCGGCCCGCAAGGCCTACACCACCTACGTCACAAAGATCTTCGAGCTCCTCGGAGATGCAGCTCCGGCCAAGTCCGCCGAAACCGTGATCAAGTTCGAGACAGCCATCGCCAAGGGTCACTGGACGCCGGACCAGCTCCGCGTCACCGACAAGGCGATGAAGGCGCTGGACGTCGCAGCGTTCAGGAAACTTGTGCCGAACATCGACCTCGACAAGATGGCTGGCTATGCCGGCATCCCGAAGCTCACCAACATGGTGGCCTATGGCGACACCTCGATCACGGCAGGCGCCAAGTTGCTCGATAGCCAGGCGATCGCCACCTGGAAGAAATACCTCACCTTCCACATCGCCTCCGACAACGCGACTTTCCTCACCAAGGCGTTCGACGACGCCTCGTTCGAGTTCTTCAACAAGACGCTGTCGGGCGTAACGACCAAGCGTGACCGCTGGAAGCGCGGCGTGCGCCTGATCGACAACAATATCGGCGAAGCACTGGGCGAAGCCTACGCCGCCAAGTTCTTCCCGCCGGAAAACAAGGCCAAGATGGAAGAGCTGGTCGCCAACCTCAATTCGGCGCTCAAGGGCCGCATCGAGAAGCTCGACTGGATGGACGACGAAACCCGCGCCGCCGCGCTCAAGAAGCTCGCCAACTTCGAGGTTCGCGTCGGCTATCCGAACAAGTGGCGCGACTATTCGGCCATGCAGATCGACAAGGCCAAGCTGTTCGAAAACGTCATGGCCGCCCGCACGTTCGAGTGGAACCGCCAGATCGCGCGCCTCAGCCTGCCGGTTGACCGCGAAGAGTGGGGCATGAACGCGCAAACCGTGAACGCCTCGTACAACCCGCTGATGAACCAGATCACCTTCCCGGCCGGCATCCTCCAGGCGCCGTTCTTCGACGTCGCCGCCGACCCGGCCGTCAACTACGGCGCCATCGGCGCAGTCATCGGCCACGAGATCGGTCACGGCTTCGACGATCAGGGTTCAGCGTTCGACGACCAGGGCGTCCAGCGCGACTGGTGGAGCGCCAACACGAAAGAGAATTTCAAGGCCCGCACCGAGGCCCTCAACGCACAGTACGACAAGTACTGCCCGTTCACGGACCAGTGCATCATCGGCAAGCTGACGACCGGCGAGAACATCGGCGACCTCGGCGGCCTCATCATGGCTTATACCGCCTACCACCAGTCGCTCGGCGGCAAGGAAGCTCCGGTGATCGACGGCTTGACCGGCGACCAGCGCTTCTTCCTGTCATGGGCGCAAGTCTGGCGCGCCATGGCGCGTGAGCCGATGGCCCGTCAGCTCCTGACGGTCGATCCGCACTCGCCGCCGATGTACCGCGTCAACGGCGTCGTGCCGAACATCGACGAGTGGTATGCCGCTTTCGGCGTGAAAGAAGGCGACAAGATGTACATCGCGCCCGAACAGCGCGTCCGCATCTGGTAGGTCCTGCCACGATCTGAACGCATTGCGGCCGCCGCTTCCCCGGAAGCGGCGGCCGTTTTCGTCATCGCAGGATGCTGGCGCCGCTTGACTTGCACGCGCGGGCAACAAGACTCGGGGCCTGTTCCTTGTCGGGGGTCCGCCTTGTCATTTGACGTCGCCAAACGCTTGCTTGCTGCACGTGTGTCCGCAGCGATCCTGTCCCTGCTGGCGGCCGCCTCCTGCGCCATGCCGCTGGTGGAAACCAAGCCCGTGCGAACCGCCACGCTGCGCGAAGCTCCCCAGCGCCCTGAAGCCAACGGCAAGTCGCAGAGCGGAAAGACGGATGGCAGAGCCAAGGACACCAAGGTCCAGCCGCGTGAACTTCGCGATCACCCCGCCGGCGAAGATTTCTACCAGTTCGTGAATGCAGACTGGCTCGCCACGGCGGTCGTGCCTGCCGACAAGTATTCCATCGGTTCCGCCGAAGCCCTCACTGAACAGTCGGACCGTGATGTCCGCGCGATGATCGAGGAGTTGGTCGCATCCAAACCCCGCAAGGGCACGATCGAACAGAAGATCGCCGATCTCTACACCTCAGCGATGGACACCGCGACGATCGAGGCGCGCGGCATCGCCCCGCTGAAGCCCCACCTCGCCCGCATCGCATCCGTGAAGACGATGGACGACCTGATGAGCCTCATGGGCGTCATCGGCTACAACTCGCCCATCGGCGCGGGCGTTGCGCCCAGCCCCTCCGATCCGGACCGCAACGCCGTCTGGGTCTCTCAGGCCGGGCTCGGCATGCCGCATCGCGGCTATTATCTCGACGACACCGACGAGATGGTCGCCCTGCAGGAAGGATATCGCGACTATGTCGCCACCGTTCTCCGCCTCATCGGCGAGAAAGACCCGGAAGGCGGCGCGCAGCGTATCTTCGATATCGAAACCTCCATCGCCATAGCGCACGTGGACGAGGACCGTTCGCTGAGCGCGGACGAATCCATGCGCACGATGACCTACCCGCAGCTCAAGACCTACGCGCCCGATTTCGACTGGGACCGCTTCCTGGGCGAGGCCGGCCTTGCCGGCGGCGACCTCTACGTCGTGATGGACCAGACGGCCGTGGCCGACCTGTCAGCCATGATCCACGAATACCCGATCGCCGACTGGAAGCTCTGGATGGAGTTCCACTTCGCCCACCAGTTCGCCGACTACCTGCCCAAGGCCTTCGCCGGCGCCTCGTTCGACTATTATTCGCGCCAGCTCTCCGGCGTGACGGAAGAGCCCGAGCGCTGGCAATTCGCCGTGGGCATCGTGAACATGCACCTGGGCGATGCGGTGGCCCAGCTCTACGTCAAACGCCACTTCCCGCAGGCGAACAAGGCGAAGGTCGACGCCATCGTCAACAACATCCGCGCCTCCTTTGAAACGCGCATGCGCTCGCTCGACTGGATGGACGAGGAAACTCGCGCCGCAGCCCTGGGCAAGCTCACCGCGCTGAAAGGCATGATCGCCTACCCCGACACCTGGCGCGACTTCAGCGGCTATTCGGTCGATCCAGGCAAGCTGATCGAAAACATGTACGGCTCCTACGAGTTCGAATGGCGTGACCAGCAGGACGATCTCGACAAGCCGGTCGATCGCGCGCGCTGGCCCGCTGACGCGCATGTGGTCAACGCCTTCTACAATCCGCTGGGCAACACCTTCGTCCTGCCCGCCGGCATCCTGCGGCCGCCCTATTTCGATCCGGACGCAGATTCGGCAGCGAACTATGGCGGCATCGGCGCCGTTGTCGGCCACGAGATGAGCCACGGCTTCGACGATCAGGGCCGCCAGTTCGACGGCTTGGGCCGCACCCGTAACTGGTGGACCGAGGAGACGGACGGCCTGTTCGTCGCGAAGACGCGCCGCCTGATGCGGCAGTACAATAATTACTGTCCCTATCGCGATGCGTGCGTGAACGGCCTTGGCACGCTCGGCGAAAACATCGGCGACCTCGCCGGCCTAGAGATCGCGTATGCCGCCTACCGCATGTCGCTCGGCGGCAAGGAAGCCCCCGTGATCGATGGCCTCACCGGCGACCAGCGCTTCTTCATCGCCTATGCCGCATCCTATCGCGACAAGGTGCGCGAGGAGATCGCGCGCGCCATGCTGGAAGGCGACAGCCACGCGCCAAGCCGCTATCGCGTCAACGGCGTCGTGCGCAATATGGACGCTTGGTACGCCGCCTTCGACATCCGCCCGGGCGACAAGCTCTACCTCGCCCCCAACCAGCGCGTCCGTATCTGGTAGCTTTCCGCCGGACCGCTGAAAGCGAACCCGCTTTGCCTAACCGGCTGCAAGCGTGTATGCGCGGCGCGTTGAAACTCGGGCCGGATGCAGCATGCCTGTTCCAGAACACACGCGATACGCACGCGAGGCGGCGGCCCTCATCGGCGCAGCGTTCGAGGATCTCGACGGCGGACGCGGCTATCTCTGGCGCGTGACGCACGGCGAGGCCAGCGTGCTCGGCGGCGGCGGATCGATCTGCGCCTACCCGGTCAACAGCGCGGTCGCCTACACCCTCTCGCGCGACAAGGCGCACACCAAGGCGGTGCTGACGGCATCCGGCCTGCCCGTGATCCCCGGCGGCCTGTTCTTCGCCCACAAGCTCCGCGCCGCCTTCCGCGAGCCCGGCCGGGAAGCGACGGACGCCGCCGCCTTCGCCGCGCGACTCGGCTTCCCCGTCTTCTGCAAACCCAACGCCGGCTCGCGCGGCGACTTTGCCGAGATCGTCGCGAACGAAGAACGGCTGCTCGCCTATGCCGCCCGCATCGCGCCCCTGCACGAGAGCTTCCTCGTCGAGCCTGTGATGACCGGCGCAGAGCATCGCGTCTTCGTGCAGGATGGCCGCGTCGTCTTCCACGCCGCAAAGGCTCCGCCCGAAATCACCGGCGATGGCCGCTCCACAATCGCTCAACTCGCCGCTGCGCTGGATCGCTCGCTGCCGCCCGGCGTGTCCGCCAGCACCCTTGCCGGCCTCTCGCCAGACGTCATCCCCACCAAAGGCGAGCGCATCGCGCTCCCCGGCCGCCGCAATCTCTCGGCCGGCGGCGGCATCGAGCGCGTGTCGGACCATGCGCCCGCCCCGCTCGCCGCCCTGGCCGTGGCCGCGACGCACGCGCTTGGCCTCAGAATCGGCGCGGTCGACCTGTTTGATCTTTCCAGCGCAGGCGATTTCACCGATCCTGTCATCATCGAGGTGAACGGAAATCCCGGCCTGCGCACGCTGGAACTCGCTGGTCGCGAAGACCTGATCCGCAAGATCTGGATGTCGATGTTCGAAGAATGCCTGGGATCCAAAGGTAGCTGATGTTCGGCCTGCCCAAATTCGGAGACGGCATCGGGCTGCACCGCATCGAGCAGTTCATGCTGGCCCACCGCATCGACCGCGCAGCGCTTGGCCGCAAGTCGATCGCAGTCACCGGCACGAACGGCAAGGGCTCCACGTCGCGTTTCATCACCTCCGCCATCGAAGCCGCCGGCCTGCGCGTCGGCTGTTTCACCTCGCCCCACCTGTTCGATGTGCGCGAGCGCTTCACCATCGGCGCCGACATGATCCCGCGCGAGGCGTTCGAGCGCTACACCGCCACCGTCCTCGCCTTCAACGCCGCCCGCCCCGGAGGCGACCGCATCGGCGCCTTCGAATTCCTCTTCATGGCAGCCCTGCTCTGGTTCCAGGAAGAACGGCCTGACGCCATGGTCTGGGAAGCCGGCATCGGCGGCCGCTACGATCCCGTGCGCACCGTGCGGGCAAGCGTCTCGGTGCTCACGTCCATCGAGCTGGAGCATACAGAGCTTCTCGGCGCCACACAGGAACTGATCGCCTATGACAAGGTCGACGCCGTCGCGCCCGGCGGCTGCGTCGTGCTCTCGCCGTCGATCCCGGAACGCCTCGCCATCCGCATCGCGGCCTTCGCGTCGCTGTCTGGCAAGGCGACCTTGCCAGCGCTGGCCAGCCGCCGCCTCGGCGCCGTCACCAACCAGGCGCGCGGCGCGCGCTTCACCTACGGCTTCGCCGCGACAACGCCGGAAGCCGATCATCTCGTGAAGCTGAAACTTGCCGGCCGCCATCAGGTCGACAATGCAGTCACGGCCCTGCGCGCCGCCGAAATCTGGCTAGGCCTGAAGCCGGAAGAAAACCACGAGCGCCACCTCGCCATGCTGGCCGCCCTGCGCCAGACGACCTGGCCGGGCCGCCTGCAGAAGGTCGCCGAAAGCCCCGATCTCTGGATCGATGTCGGCCACACCCCCTGCGCCATCGACGCCGTCACCAGCACCTTCCTCGAATTCACGCCGCGCGACAAAACCTTGGCGATCTTCGGCGTGTCGGGCGCCAAGGAGGTCGGCGCGATTTCACAGATCGCCGCCACGCGCTTCGACCATTTCATCCTGACACGCGCCTTCAAGGCCGGGGCCGACGTGCAGCAGTTCGAAGCGATCTTCCGCAAGACATCAGCCGACGTCACCGTCGCGCCCGACACCATCGCCGCCGCCACCCTTGCCCGCGAACGCGCCACCCGCGACGGGCTCACCGTCATCGCCCTCGGCGGCCTCTTCCTCGCCGCCGAAGTCCAACGCGCCTGGGAAGGCGGCAACCCGCGCGATATCGAGTTTTTGTGAGTGCATCTATTGCACTAGTGCATTGATTGCACTATTCTCAATCATGCCGCGAATAGCACGGCTTTTGTCGACCGAGGTCGCCATGTACTTCGCTGATCATCCGCCGCCTCATTTTCATGTGCTGGGGCGGAACGGTCAGGCGCAGGTGGCGATCGAGGACATGCGCGTCATCGCGCGAAGTGGCCGGATCGATATCGCCGAGGCGCTCGCATGGGCGCGCGAACACCAGGACGAACTCTGGGCGCGCTGGAATGAATTGAGTGGAGCGGACTGATGAGCGTCGGAAAGCTGAAAGCAGTGGTGGCGAAGCCCGGTAACTGCCTGCAACTGACCTGGGACGATGGGTATATCGCGCCGGTCGACCTCGCTGCCATCATTGCGGGGCACAAAGGCTTGAAGCCGATCAAGACCGCCAGCGCGTTTGCGCAGGCAAAGCTCAGCCGCGACAAGTGGTCCGTCGAATGGCCGGGCGGCATCGACTTCGGCGCGACGCAGCTGCGGCGGTGGGCATCGGAACAGGCCGGCGACACCATGGCATCCGCCGACTTCCGCGCGTGGATGAATGCACACAGCATGACGCTGGACGATGCGGCCAGGGCTCTCGGCCTGTCACGGCGCATGGTCGCCTACTATCTCTCGGGCGAGAAACCGATTCCGAGAACAGTCATGCTCGCAACCAAGGGCTGGAGCGCGGAATACGCCTGAAGCTACTCCGCCGCCTTGGGCTTTTCGCGTAACGACTTCCGGCGTGGCGGCTTCAGCTGGCCGCCATCGAGGGCGTCTTCCTCGCCCTGGAACATCTTGCGCACATTGATGGTCGAGCGCTGCCCCACATGGCGGAAGCTGGTGCGCAGCCACTGCTCGGCGGCATCCCGTCCCTTGGCGAACAGCATGTCGATGAAATCCGGCTCGACATTGAACTTCGAGGACGCGCCCAGTTCGGCCAGCGAGGCCTCGTCCGCAATCGCGTGGATCAGCATCTTGCGATAGTCCGTGCCGTCCAGCCTGCCCGCCTCGATAAGCCGCGTAACGAAGTCGACCGACCGCAGATCGTGCAGCAGAGCCGCGTTGAACGTGATCTCGTTGACGCGGTTGATGATGTCCCGCGCCGTCTTGGGCGCCCCTGGCCTGCGGATCGGATTGATCTGCACCAGCACCACATCGTCCGATCCGCAATTGTCGAACAGCGGCCACAGCGCAGGGTTGCCCGTGAACCCGCCATCCCAATAGGGCACGCCGTCAATCTCGACCGCCTGGAACAGCCACGGCAGGCACGCAGACGCCATCACATGGTCGGCCGTGAGCGCGCGCTTGTCCCACACATGCGCGCGGCCCGTCTCCACATTGGTAGCTGAGATGAAAACCTTCACCTTGGATTTCCGCACGCGATCGAAATCGACCAGCTGGACGACAAGATCCCTTAGCGGGTTCGCATTGAGCGGATTGAAATCGTAGGGGCTCGCGACCCGCGTCACGAGATCGAACATCACGAACAGCGGCGAGGTATCGAGATTCCATCCGCCCAGCATCGCCTCGATGGGAGACCGCCGCAGCGGGCTATCGCGCGCGCCGGTCAGCACGCCCGTCCAGAAGCGGCGCAGGGACGCCCGCGCCTCCTCCCGGTCGCCGTCGGCGAACCCCGCCGCCAGCGCCACAGCATTCATTGCGCCAGCGGACGCTCCGGTAATGCCCTCGATCTCGATACGCGGATCTTCCAGCAGCCGGTCGAGCACGCCCCACGAGAACGCCCCGTGCGAGCCGCCCCCTTGCAGGGCCAGGTTGATCACCTTCGTATCTGTCGTGCTTGCCCGTGCCATCGCGCGCTCCAAGCCCGATTAGAGCGGCGCCGCGCCCCTACACGTCAATGATTTCGATGGCGTGATAGCCAAATCGCGCGAAAGCAGGCTGCATGGCCGCGCGGTTGGCGGCGCCGCCCGTCACATAGGCAACCGCCTCGCCCGCCGTGGCCACAGGATTGGTCACCACCCGCACCGCCTGCCGCGCCACAGCCTCGCCCGTGTCGATCAGCGCAACGCTCGGCGGGCAAGCCGCGGCAATCGCCTCGCGGATCAGCGGAAAGTGCGTACACGCCAGAACGACCACATCGATCCGCGGTCCATCCGGCGGATCGAATAGCGGCTTTACCGCGTACGCCACCTGCTCCTGATCGATCGCCTGCCCCCGCACCGCACGCTCGGCAATGTCGACCAGTCCCGCAGATCCGCGCCGGATCACGGTCTTTCCCGCCGCGAATTCCCGCTCGAGATCGTCAAGATACGCGCGGCGCACAGTCCCCGGCGTCGCCAGAATCCCGATCACGCCCGTCTTCGTCAGCGCCGCCGCCGGCTTGATCGCCGGCACCGTGCCAACCACCGGCACGCCAACATGCGCGCGTATATCCGCCAGCGACAGCGTCGAAGCCGTATTGCACGCAATCACCAGCACATCAGGCTTCGCCACATCGGCCAGCGTCGCGCACAGACGCGGCAGCCGCTCGCGCAACTCCTCATCCGTTTTAACGCCATAGGGAAAGAACCCGGAGTCAGCCGCATAGTCGACCACCCACTCGGGCGCCGCCCTGCGCAACGCATCCGCGATGGTCAGCCCGCCAACGCCTGAATCGAACACCAGCGCCCGCGTCATGCCTGCAGATCAGCCCCTCTCGCTCAGCGCATTGACCAGCGGCCCGTAAAGATCCGTTCGGCGGTCGCGGAAGAAGCCCCACGCGGCGCGCGCGCGATCAACCTCGTCCATGTCGATGGTCGCAACCACAACGCCCTCCTGCTTGCGATCAAGATCGCCCAGGATTTCGCCCGTGTGGTCGGAAATGAACGATGTTCCATAGAACACCTGCCCATTCTCGACGCCCACGCGGTTCGCGGCCGCAACGGGCGTAACGTTGGAGACAGCATGGCCCAGCATCGCCCGGCGCCAGCGCGCGGCGGTATCCAGCGATGTGTCATGCGGCTCGGAGCCGATGGCGGTCGGATACAGCAGCACGTCCGCACCCTGCAGCACCATCGCGCGCGCGCACTCGGGATACCACTGGTCCCAGCAGATCCCGACGCCGATACGCCCGTGCCTGGTGTCCCAGACGCGGAAGCCGGTGTCGCCCGGCCGGAAGTAATACTTCTCCTGATAGCCAGGCCCGTCAGGGATGTGCGACTTGCGATAGATGCCCATCAGCGATCCGTCGGCGTCGATCATCACGACCGTATTGAAATACGCAGGCCCCGCCTTCTCGAAGATCGAGACGGGGATCACGACGTTCAGGTCCGCCGCCAGCTTCGCCATGGCCTTCACGGCGGGGCTCTCGCGCCAGGGATAGGCGCGGTCGAAATTTGTCTCTTCCTGCACCGTGCAGAAATAGTGCCCTTCGAACAGCTCGGACGGCAGGATCACGTTCGCGCCCTTGGCGGCGGCTTCGCGCACAAGCTCGCTGACGCGCTTGATGTTGGTCGCGGCATCATCCGTCAGTGAGGACTGCAGGACGGCAAGCGTGATCTTGCGGGCCATTGCGGGCTCCTTATTCCGGCTGCTGCTGCGTGATGCAGTGGAACGAACCGCCGCCCGACAGGATGTGGCGCGACGGCAGGCCGACCACATTGCGGCCGGGGAAGAAGGGCTTCAGCGCATCGACAGCCGCCTGAGCGCTCGCCGTGCCATAAGTCGGCACCACAACGGTGGCGTTGCCGATCAGGAAGTTCATGTGGCTGGCGGGAACGATGTCGCCATCCTCGTTCTCGATGCGGCCCGGCGAGGGAATGCGCACAACCTGCAGCATCCGCCCGCGCGCATCGCGCTGCGTCTTCAGGAAATCCGCGATCTCGTTCAGCCGCGCGGTGTTGGGATCATCCGCGTCCGCCGGCGCCTGGCACGCGACAACGCCCGGCGCGAGGAAGCGCGCGATATTGTCGACGTGTCCGTCCGTGTGATCGTTCAGCAGGCCACGCTCGATCCAGATGACCGCGCGCGCGCCCAGCGCATCGCCCAGCAGGCCGCGCACATCCTCGAAAGACATCAGCGGATTGCGGTTGGGATTGAGCAGGCATTCTCGCGTCGTCAGGATCGTGCCTTCGCCGTCCCAGTCGACCGCGCCGCCTTCCAGCACGCGGTCCCACCGGGTCGCATCCGCGCCCGCTTCGATGGCGACAAACGCGCCGACCCTGTCGTCATGGTCGAGAACGTACTTGCCGCCCCAGCCGTTGAACGTGAACAGCGCGCAGCGATCCGCCGAATAGAACACCGGCCCGGTGTCGCGCAGCCAGATGTCGCCATACTGCGCATCGACCAGTTCGGCGATCTCGCCAATGGCCTTCTCCGCCGACAGCATCGCCGTCGGCCCGTTGACCAGCACCTTCACCTTGTCGCCCGGCCGCCCGTCCGGCCCCGGCGCGCTAAGCGCGCGCACCATCGCAGCCACTTCCGCTTGTGCGGGGGCAAGGTTCTCCAGCCACAGCTCCTCGTCGGCTGGCCATGCCGTCCAGATCGCGCTGTGCGGCGCCCATTCGCCAGGAGGATGCAAAAGGGGGGGATGCAGGGTGATGTCGCTCATGTGCGCCGCTCTATCAGGTGCACGCCGGGGAACAAGACCCGCATGCAAGCGAGCGCATATGGCCCCGCTTTGCCGCGAGAAAAGAGGCCGGGCTGAAATAGCCTGAAACGAAAAGAGGCGGCCCAATGGACCGCCCCTTCCCACGCATACGCTACGCTACTGAACCTAGAAGCCCCAGCTCGCGCCGACCCTGACCGACCAGAACGAGACGCCATCCACGGGATCGTCGATGTTCGGGCTCGCCAGGCGGCGGTAGATGAAGCGGTTGGTGGCGGCGTCGCGATCGATCTCCACCACGCCGACACGCTGCGGGAACGGGGTTTCATAGATCACGCCCCACTCGTCGTTCAGCAGGTTGCCGAGGTTCTCGAGCACGATGAAGGCCGAGCCCTTGCCGAAGCCGGTGGGGAACTCCTGCGCGATCTTCAAATCGAACTTGTTGTTCCAGCCACCCTCGAAGGCGTTCCGCTCAGTCTGCGCGCCACGCGACAGGCCGACCGAGTCGGCCCAGGCGAAGAACGAAGCCGAGTCGAAGTTGGTGGTCGCGCCGCCGCACAGCGTGTTGTCGGCAGCGTTGGTGTTCGAGCAGAACACGACGTTCGGGTCCGTCGGGCCGGTCGGGACGTACAGGAGGTGCAGGCCCTCGTTGTTGTCGCCCCAGGTGTCGACCGTGCCGCCGCCCACGAAGGTGTAGGAGTACGGGCGCGACTGGTAATGTTCGCCGAACAGCGAGATGCGGGTGCTGAACTCCGGAATGAATTCGGCTTCCCACGTGATGCTCGTGGTGAAGCGGTTCGGGATCAGGAAGTTCGACCTCGCCTGCGTCGGGTTGTTGATGTCGCGAACCGCGATCGAACCGAAGTTCGAGCCGGCCACCGACGACGTCATCGAGCGCGTGTCTTTCGCGTTGATGTGCGCGTAGGCCAGCGACCAGTCGATGCCCCAGTCTTCGATGCTGTTCGACACGGCGATTGAATAGACGTTGGTCTCGCCACCTTCGCCGGAGTTCGAGAGCAGCAGGTCGTCAGCCGTGCGCGAAGCGCACGCGGCCGTTCCAGCAGTCGCCGAATTCAGGCAATCCGGATCCGATTTGTCGGCCCGCTTGTAGAGTGGCGACCCGTCGGGAGCGGTTCCAATGCGAACCAGACCGGCGTTGGTGATCGTAGAAGCGTTGTTGGTGACGCCGCGGATGTAGTCGACGTCGAAGCGATAGCCATCGCCGAGGAAGGGCAGACCGATGGTGGCGGCGTCGAGCTCGTAGGTGGCGCCGAGCGAGAACTTCCACTCCGACGCCGGCTCGAAATCCGGGTCGATCGCGGCAACAGCCGAGTTCGGCGCGGCGGCGCCGACCAGGTTGAACATCGGCGTGGGGACGCCCCACAGCGCGTTGTTCGGGTTGACCGCCTGGCCAGACGGACGCTCCGAGGAGGAGTTCGGGTTGGTCAGGATGTTGTAGCCGAGAGGCATGCCCGTGAGAGCGCCCGGGCCGTACTGCAGCTGAACGGCGCGGATGCCGTCGTTGGAGTAGGAGTTGGACACCCACACGTTCGGGTTGCCGCCCGAGAAGAGGCCGGCTCCGCCACGCAGCGTCAGGTCGCTGGTCACATCCCAGTTGAAGCCGAAGCGCGGCTGCAGGATGCCCTTGCCATCGAGGTTCTCGGTGTTGTCGAAGCCGTTACGCGCGAGGAAGAACGTGTTGCGCGTCGGCTTCACGTCGTTCGTGTACCAGTCATAACGCAGGCCGATGGTGACGTCGGCGCTGTCGCCAATCGGGAATTCGTCCTGCAGGTACGCCGTGTTGATCGAATAGTCGAAGAACGCGGCCGTGTCGTTCGGGTTGTTGGTGATCGATGCGTTGCCGTAGAAAACCTGCGTCGGCAGGCCGGACTGGAAGTCGGCGATCGAGTTGAACATAAACCGGCCTTCAACGTTCTGCGTGAAGGCGTTGAAGATGTCGTAGGTCTGGCGCTCTACGCCGAAGCCCAGCGTATGCTCGGCGACCTGCCAGGTCGCGCCCAGCTTGGCCTGCAGCACGGTATAGTTGAGATCGTTGAAGTGGCGGCTGTCGTCGCAGCCAAGGAATGCCGTACGGCCCGGATCGACGATGATCTGCACTTCACCGATATTCTTGCCGTCGCGACATGCGGCCGTCGCATCCACTTCGTTGTAGGAGACGCGGGCGACCGTCGAGAATTCATCTGTCCAGTCGGAGAATACCTGAGCCGAATAGGCCTTCAGCTCGGCGCCGCGATCGTACAGGTGGTTGCCGTACTCGAAGCGAGTCGAACCCGTGTCGGATTCAGTGAGGTTCAGGCCCTTGTTGTAGTTGTACGTCAGCGCCGCGCGGTGACGGTCGTTGATGTTCCAGTCGAGGCGGGCGAGATACTTTTCGTCGATCGCGGGGTCGGAAACCGGCGTGCCGCCGAGGTCGGCGATGCCGTACGTGTCGCGGGCGATGTCGATGATCTGCTGGTATTCCGCCTGGCTGAAGCCGGTCACGATCGTGGTGGCGTTCGAACCCACCGGACCGCGGCCGAACAGGTTGACGCCTTCAAAGCGCTCGTAGGCGCCGAAGAAGAACAGCGTATCTTCGATGATCGGGCCGCCGAACGAGACGCCATAACGCTTCTCTTCGAATTCCGGCACGAACACCGAGCGGCCTTCGATCGTGTCGCCACGCATGCTATCATTCGTGTAGTCGACGAACACCGAACCCGTGAACTCGTTGGAGCCCGACTTGGACACCATGTTGACGAGGCAGCCCGTGAAGCCGCCGTATTGCGGGTCGAACGGGGCAAGTTCGACCGAGACTTGGCTGACAGCGTCGAACGGGAACGGCAGGCGCTCAGTCGGGTAGCCGTTGTTGTTGAGGCCGAAACCGTCGTTGAGGCCGATGCCGTCGACCGTCACCGAGTTGAAGCGCGGCGAGGCGCCGGCGCACTGCACGCCGTCCGTGCCCGTCGGGCCGCCAGCCGTCTGGTCGAGATAGATGCGCGGGTCGTTGCGGATGATGTCCTTGATGTCGCGGTTGATCGCGGGGCGCTCGGCGAGATCCTCGGCCGAGAACACCGTGGCCGGGCCGATGGCGATCGGGGCAGCGCCGGCCTGCGTCGCGGTGATCACGACCACGTCGCGGAGGTCAGCGCCGCTGAAGGCCAGGTTCAGGTCGGTCGTCGAGCCGAGGTCGAGGTAAACGTCGGTGACTTGCGTGGGTTGCTCGCCGTCTTTCGAGACGGTGATGTTGTACGGACCGCCAACGTTGAGGCCGCGAATGTCGAAGGAGCCGCTCGGGGTCGAGAGCACCGAGCGCGTAAGGCCCGTGCGGGTATCCTCGATGGTGACCGTGGCGTCGCCGGCGGGCGTGCCATCGTCGTTGGCAACCGTTCCGCGAACACCCGAACTCGTCACCTGAGCGAACGCCACCGGCGTCATCGCTGCCGAAAGCGCGACGATCGCAACGCCGCCAGCAAGTCTTTTGAAATTGATCATGTTCACCCCTCGACCACCAGGAAGCGGCGACTCTCCGCTTCCATATTTCATCGCGCCGATAGCCTGTCGGCTGCATGCGCTCAATGACCGGCGTATGAATGTTTCTTGACGGCGTCGCCACCCACATTGTGCGACGTTTTGCGCAAGGTTCGTGCGCAAGTCTCGCGATGCGCAGCAAGGCGCTATGGTTTCTGCACAGGCTGTGGATTGTGCGCGTGCAGCATGCGTCCTTGATACTTCGACCAATTTCCGCGCCGCGGCATTGCACGCTGCTGTGGGTTCCTGCCGGACGCGGAAACAGCCCCCGCAGGCGTGCGGGTTGGCAACACCCTGACACCGCCGTTTTCGACGCCTGACTTTCGGGCGGGGCAGTCGAGAATGCGTCCATTTTCCGGTCATATTGTGGCAGCGGCGCCACGGCGTCGCGCCAGAGGACGCTGCGGCGCCTGACGTAATGGGATGCCTGGCAAGGAATCGGCTTCTGCCGCCTCGTCCACGCCTGTAGGGTCGCCGTACAGCACCGGGAACGCGCGCACCTATGAATGCACTGAAGGACTTCTGGCGGAGCAATCCGTCCGCCTGCGCCGCACTGGCCATCGCGCTGCTCGTCGCCATCCGCATCGCGATGGTGATCGCAACGCCGCTCGAAATCGGCCCCGATGAAGCCCAGTACTGGCGCTGGTCGCGCGAACTCGACTTCGGATATTATTCGAAGCCGCCGATGATCGCCTGGGTGATCGCCCTGTCGACGTCCGTGTTCGGCGATGGCGAGTGGGCGATCCGCCTGCTCTCGCCCGTGCTGCACGGTGTCGCCGCTTTCTTCCTCTTCCTGCTCGGCAAGGCGGCGTTCGACACCCGCGTCGGCGGCTGGTCGGCCGCGATCTACCTGCTGATGCCCGGCATCTGGCTCTCCTCGACCATCATGTCGACCGACGCGGTGCTGCTGCCCGCTTGCGCTGCGGCGCTCTACTATCTCTGGCGCTTCCGTGAATCGCCCGGCTGGGGCACAGCCATCGCCGCCGGCGCCTGTATCGGCCTTGCGATGCTGGGCAAGTACGCCGCGCTCTTCCTCTATGGGGGCGCCGCCCTCGCCGCGCTGATCGACCGCGACATGCGCAAGGCGCTGCTCTCGCCCTTCGGCGGCGCGCTGATCGCCGCCTCGCTGGTGGTGCTTGCCCCCAACCTGATCTGGAACGTCGCCAACAATTTCGCGACCGTCAGCCACACCGCCGACAACGCCAACATCGGCGAGGCGGGCTTCAACCCGCTCAACGTCTTCGACTATCTCGCAGACCAGGCCGCCGTGTTCGGGCCCATCCTGCTGCTGCTGATGCTCGCAGGCTTTGCCGCCATCGTCGGCCGCAAGGACAAATGGACGACGACGCGCGAAGTCTGGCTGCTCTGCTTCATCGTGCCGACCTTGCTGGTCATCATGGGCCAGGAGATCCTGTCGCGCGCGCACGCCAACTGGGCCGCGAGCGCCTATCCCGCCGCCAGCGTGCTCGTCGCCTCGTGGATCGACCGCGTATTCGGCAGGCCGACAAGCCGCCGCTCCGTCGGCCCCATCATCAAGGCCGGCGTCGGCTTGAACGTCGTGATCGGTCTCTTCTTCGCGGTGATGTGGGTCGCCCCATCGCTGGCGGATGCAACCCGCGCCTCGAACGCCATGAAGAGCGTGCGCGGCTGGAAGGAAACGGCGCAGCAGCTCAAGACCCGCGCGGATGAGATCGGCGCGTCAGCGGTCATGGTCGACGATCGTGAACTCTGGCACGGCCTCGACTATTACGGCCGCAACCTGCAACTGCCGCCAATCCGCGTCTGGCAACGCGGCGACACGCCCCGCAGCCACGCCGAGGAAGAAGGCAAGATCCGCCCCGGCGAGGACACGCGCGTCCTGTTCGCCAGCGAGGGCGACGCCTACGCCGCCATGGTCGGTCAGGATTTCGCCAGCGTGACGCCCCTGGGCGTCATCAAGGTCCCACTCGGCCCCACGCGCGTGCGCGAACTCACCCTCTACATCGCCTCCGGCTACCACCTGGTCCCCCGCACCCCGGAATTCGAAGCTGCGTACGCGCCAAACCACGAACGCTGACGCGCACCGGAAAGCCCGCACCACATCCTTCGACAGGCTCAGGATGAGGCACTCTCTCAGACGCCGGTGTGGAAGGCCTCATCCTGAGCCTGTCGAAGGACGAGGCCGTGCTCGCCAACCTTCCATCACTAACGGTGTCATTCCAGCCGAAGCGGCGCAGCCGCGTAGAGCCGGAACCCAGAAGCCACACGCACCGCCCCCGCAGCCCCTGGCTTCCGGCTCGCGCCTCCGGCGCGTCCGGAATGACACCGCGAGAATGCAAAACCGGGGAAACAGCTTTCCCCAATCCGTCGGAAAACTTCCCACCGCCCCCCGCAAACTCAACGCCCTAACCTCACAATTTGTAGGACAGAGCTTTTCTCAATCAGCCGGCCCAAAAGCTGGGGCCATACTCTGCCCATGACCCCGGCCACCGCCACACCCCTGCACGCCCCCGACTGCCCCTGGTGGCAATCGCTGCGCACATGGGTCGGCCTGGCGGACGCCGCTTTCAAGTCGACGCCCACGCAGGCCTGGCGCCTGCAGGTGGCGCCGCTGGTGAGCTGGCTCCACATCATCGAGGCGATGCTGCGCCGCCTCATCCTGATCGCGGCCTGCGAGCTCGGCCTCGCTGCGCCCACTCCCACGCCAGCACGCCCCGTCACGAACACAGACCACACCCGCCCCACCTCGCGCGACACGCGCCCACACAGCTTCAGGATCTTCAGCTTCCGCGTGCCGCGCCGGCCGCCGCGCCCGCGCGTGATCTTCCTCGATGCCGCCCCGCCCACATCCCGCCCGCGCTTCCTGCGCGCCAGCCCCACACGCATCGCCACACATCCCGACGCGCTGCTCGCGGCAGACAACCAGTTCGACGCCACCGGCTGGCGCCCCGCACGCGCATCCCGCACATCCGCACGCGCGTCCCTTCAGTCGGGCCTGTTCGCCTGTGATGACGACCCGATCCCGCCCTACGAACATCGCGCGCCGCCGCCCTACACGGGCTGCGCAACGCTCGCCGCGCCTCGTCTGTCAGAACGCCCCGCCGCAACGCCGGTCGCAATCGACACCTTGCTCGCGCGCTTCCTGCAGCTCGTCGACTGCGTCAACGCGCCGGCCAGGCTGATCCGCCGCGCAGCCTTGAAACTCGCGCGTCTCAGCAGGGTCCGCGCATTTACGCTGATGCAGTGCGCGCCGCCCCATCCGGCCGGGCGTCTGCGCCCGTTCACATCGCATTTCCGACATCGCCTCATCCCGGCCCATCACCGCGTCATCAGCGCAATCGGTCAGCGCATGAACTCAAGCTAGATGAGGCTTATCGCAATTCATCCGCCTTGCAGGCCGCCTGCGAGGCCGCTGGCGCGTCAGCCGCCGCCCGCAGGCGCAGGCTCTTCGCGGATCACCGGCGTCACGCGCATGCCCGGCTGGATGCCCTCCTGGCCTTCCGCCACCAGCTGCGCATCATCCGGCAGCCCGGTCACCCACGCGCCTTCGGCGGTCTCGTCCACGATCTCCGCCGGCGCAAAGCTCACCACGCCGCCGACATCGAGATAGCGCACGCCGATGCGGCCCTGATCGTCCGTCGTCAGCAACGCCGGATTGATCCGGTGCGCCTTGCCGGGGCCAGTATCGATCTTGAGTTCCGCGGTGCGGCCCACCGGAATCTTGTTGCCGGGATTTGGCGTCGCCACCTTGATCAGGAAATTCCGCGAGCGCGGATCGGCCACGCGCGACACATACGTCACCACGCCGCGCACTTCCGATCCATCGGACAGCCGCACGCGCACGGCGGCGTCCTGCAGGATCTGCGTCGCCTGCTTTTCGCTGGCCCCGCCCACGAACGTGATCGGGTCAAGCCGCACCACCGTTCCGCACGGCGTTCCAAGACTGACAAACTGTCCCGGCGTCGCCACGCGCTTCTCGAGCACGCCACGAAAGGGAGCCACCGCCTGCATCCGGTTCAACTCGTTGCGCGCAACCTCAAGCACGGCCTGCGCCTGTTCGAACTCGCCGCGCGCGGTCTTCACCCAGGCCTCGGACACCCAGCCATTTGCAAAGCGCGTCTGCGCGCTCGTGAAAGCCTCGCGCTTCAGCGCAGTGGTCGCCTCCGCCTGCCGCACCTTCGCGCCCGCGCCCTCGACGTCGAGCCCGCAGATCAGCGCGCCCGCCTCGACAACCTGCCCTTCCTTGACCGGCGTCGACGTCACCTTGCCCGCCGCGCCGAAGGCAACCTCGCCCACCTGCGCCTCGCTGCGTCCGCCAAGCGACAGGAACAGTGTCCGCTTCTCCGCCTTCGAGCGCACGAACACGACCGTTCCGGTGTGCTGCTGCTGCGTGCTTTCGGGCAGCGCCTTGTCCAGCGTGGGGATACGATCGGCCTGCACGTCGGGCGTCGAATCCCCGCCCGGCATCAGCGCCCGGATGCCGACCACCGCCGCAATCAGGGCGACCGCCCCGAGTATGATGCTGAGCAGGCGCGGCACGTGTTCCAAGGCCTCCGTTCGCTTCACCCAATAACGCCGAAGACCGGCATAGTCGGGACATTGAGGAAGAAACAGTATCAAAATGCCATCGCAGGCGAGAATGTGGCGCGCACGGGAAATTCACCGCGCTCAACTCGCCTCACGCCCCTGCTTTTGCTGCTAAACATTGGCATTAGTTGCTTTTGGGGGGCTGACCCCCTAGGTCCAACCAGCGAGAAGCGGGCCCGGACGGGGCCTGTCGCCAGCCTCCCGGGACACCCCCAAGACGCCATGACGCAAGCCGCTGACAAGCCCGCCGAAAAGGCGAAATCCCCGAACGCGCCCACGGAGGAAACCGTTCTGTCGGTGAAACACTACACCGACAGGATGTTCGCCTTCCGCATCACTCGTCCCGGCGCCTTCCGCTTCCGCTCCGGCGAGTTCGTCATGATCGGGCTCGAGGGCGACAACGGCAAGCCGCTGCTGCGCGCCTACTCCATCGCCAGCCCGAGCTGGGACGAGGAACTCGAATTCTTCTCGATCAAGGTTCCCGACGGCCCCCTCACCTCGAAGCTCCAGTCGATCCAGCCCGGCGACAAGGTGCTGCTCGGCCGCAAGTCGGTCGGCACGCTGGTTCACGACGCCCTCACGCCGGGCAAGCGGCTCTACTGCTTCTCGACCGGCACGGGCCTCGCCCCCTTCGCCTCGATCATCCGCGACCCGGATACCTACGCCCGCTTCGATCAGGTGATCCTCACCCACACCTGCCGCGAAGTCGGCGAGCTGAAATACGGACAGGAGCTGGTTGCCTCCCTGAAGGACGATCCGCTGGTCGGCGAACACTTCGGCCGCCTCGTCCACTACACCACAGTCACGCGCGAGCCGTGGCCCAATCAGGCGCGCATCACCACCTGCATCGAGAACGGCGTCCTGTTCGACGATCTCGGCGTTCCCCCGCTCGATCCAGCCGTCGATCGCGTCATGGTCTGCGGTTCGATGGACATGCTGACCGACATCAAACACATCGTCGAGAAAGCCGGCCTGAAGGAAGGCTCCAACGCCCATCCCGCCGAGTTCGTCATCGAGAAGGCGTTCGTGGGCTAAAGACCCGCCCCGGTGATTTGACAGACGGCCGCCCGCGTCCAAGGATCGGACGGCGCGCATCGTGCGCCTCAGGATAGCAGGATCGCCATGGCAGAGAGTCTCTCAATCCCGGTTGCGGCGCAGCGGGATCCCAGCGCCATCAACATGGCGAGCATCTGGATCGCCGAGCAGGGCCTGCACTGCAACTTCAAGGTCGGGGTCTATGCCGGTCGGCCGGATGTCGATGAAGCCCAGGCCTGGGGCGCCATCCTCGCAGATCTGGTCCGGCACATTTCAAGCGCGCTGATCACCAGCGAGGGCGTGCAGGAAACACACGAGGGCATGGTCCATCGTATCTGGACCGCCTTCCACGAAGAACTGTCGAAGCCGAACGCTCCTGCTCCCGGCGCGCAGCTCGGCGGCGGATCGCAGGTCTAGCTCAGGCCGGCACCTCTACCCCGCCATAGACGAATTCCTCGCCGTCCAGATCGATCTTAGGCATCTCGTCTTTTTCGCCCCAATAGTCCTGCGTGTGCTGCCAGTCGCGCTGGTCGCCACGGCGGGGTAACTGATCCATGCCCCGCATGATATAGCCGGGGTTGAAGTCCTCCGGATCGATCCACGTCGACAGCGGCATGTTCGCAAGCCGCCTGGGGATCGCCACGTCGACGCGCTTTGCGCCGGTCTTCTTCATGTGCGTCAGCAGGCGGCAGACAAAGTCCGCCACGATATCGACCCGCAACGTCCAGCTTGCGCGGAAGTATCCGAACACCCAGATCATGTTGGGAATGCCGGTGAACATCATGCCGCGATAGGTGACCGTATCCTTCAACGCGGTCGGCTTGCCATCGACCACGAAGTCGATGTCGCCCTGCGCGGAAAGATCGAAGCCCGTCGCGGTGACGATGATATCGGCTTTCAGTTCGTTGCCCGATTTCAGACGGATGCCCTTCTCGGTGAAGCGCTCAATCTCATCCGTGACGACAGAGGCCTTGCCCGACGCAATGCCCTGGAATAGGTCGCCATCTGGGATGAACGCGATGCGCTGGCGCCACGGCCGGTATTTCGGCGTGAAATGCGTGGCGATGTCATAGTCCTCGCCAAGGAACAGCTTCACCGCACTCAGCAACTCCGCCTTCACCGCTTCAGGCTCCTCGCGCGAGCGCCGGGTGAACTCGTCCTGGTTCTTCAGGATCTGCCGGCGCGTGATCTCGTGCACCCAGTGCTCATCCACTTGCAACGCGCGCAGTTGCTCGGCGATCTCGATCGCATTGCGCCCCGGGATGAAATAGGTGGGCGAGCGCTGCAGCATCGTCACATGCGCCGTCTCGTTCGCCACCGCCGGCACCAGCGTCGCCGCCGTCGCGCCCGAGCCGATCACGATCATCCGCTTGCCGGTGTAGTCGAGATCGGCGGGCCAGGTCTGCGGGTGAACGATCTTGCCCTTGAAGTCCGCCATCCCGGCCCATTCAGGCGTGTAGCCTTTGTCGTGCCGGTAATAGCCCTGGCACATCCAGAGGAAGCCCGTGGTGAAAGTCAGCTCCGCGCCATCCGCCTTGCGGATCGCGGTGATAGTCCAGAGGTTGGTCTTGCCCGACCAGCCGGCGCGCGTGATCGTGTGACCATAGCGGATATGCCCCTCGAGGCCGTTATCCGCGATCACCTCTTCCATGTATTTCAGGATCTCTGCGGCCGACGCGATGGGCGGCCCAACCCACGGCTTGAAGCGATAGCCGAACGTGTGCAGGTCGCTGTCAGACCGGATGCCCGGATATTTGTGCGTGATCCACGTGCCGCCGAAACTGTCCTGCGCCTCCAGCGCCACAAAGCTGGTCCCCGGCATCTGGTCCTTCAGGTGAAACGCCGCGCCGACGCCCGAAATGCCAGCTCCCACGATCAGCACATCGACATGCTCCACCTTCGCGGCAGGCTTCCGGATGGTTGCGCTCATCTGACCGTTCCCGTTATGATTACCCCGCTACCTGACAGCATAATGCGCCGCAGGAAAAGCATGTCTTTGACTTCAATCAGCAGCACGCCCGCTGCCTCGCATTGATCGCGCTTCGGAGCCCGCCACCATGCTACGCAGGATCGCACGCGCCGCTGTGCTTGCCGGGGCCCTCACGGCCGCGCCCGCCCTCGCCCAGACCCAGCCGCCTGAATCCGACAGCACGGTCGTCATCACCGACCGCAACATGGAAGATGCCGTGCGCGACTTCGTGGCCGAGATCGGGGCCGCTCCCGACGGCGCCAATCTCGCGCGCTTCGATGGCACGGTGTGCGTCGGCGCCCACAACATCACCCCGGAATTCGCCCAGAAGCTGATCGACCAGGTTTCGCTCGTTGCGGTCGCCGTGGGCCTCGAACCGGGAGAGCCCGGCTGCAAGCCCAACGTCCTCATCATGGCCTCCACCGATGGCGATGCGCTGGCGGCCCGCCTCGTGAAGGATCACTTCCAGAAATTCCGCCCGGTCCAGACGGACGGCGCCAATCTCGGCAAGGAAGCCCTCGACCTGTTCCAGAACTCGGATGCGCCCGTGCGCTGGTGGCATGTGACCCAGACCGTGCTTGTCGACACGGGAGAGGCGTTCGAACGCGGCGCCAGCGTCCGCGTCCGCAGCTCCGGCCGTCTCGAAAGCAGCGTGCGTCAGGAGATGTCGCACGTGCTGATCATTCTCGACACCAGCCGGATGGGGTCGGTGTCATTCGGCTCGCTGGCTGATTATGTCGCGATGGTCTCGCTGGCCCAGCTTGAGGCGAAGGCCGACACGAGCGACTTCCCCAGCATCCTCAACCTGTTCACCAACTCTGCCGGCGATCGCGGCAAGCGCATGACGCAATGGGATCTCGACTATCTCGTCGCGCTCTATGGAACCAAGGGCAACGCACCGAACGCGAACCGCGAAGCCAATCGCATCGCGAACAACATGGTGCGGCAACAGAAAGAGGCCCAGGACTAGGTTCCGGGCCTCATCCCTTACATCCAATGTGGTGGAGCGGGCCTAGCGGCTGGCCTTGGCGGCCTTCGCCGCTTGCTCCTCGCTCAGCCGCGCGCCCCCGAGGATGCCTTCCATCGAGTGGTTCCCCTCGTGGCAGGCGTATTCGAAGATCTCGCCCTTGGCCGGCTTGAACGAATACTCGCCCGACCAGGCCGAGCTGTAGTGCACCGGATCCTCGACGCGGAACTGGTACAACAGCTCATCCGCGCCGATGCGCGTGAAGCGCTCCGTCACCGTGCCTTGCGGCGACAGCGGCGTCGACGTGCGGATCGCCTGGACGGGGTGAACGTTGCGCGTTTCAGCGACCAGCGTGTCGCCTTCCCACCATGCCACCGAATCCCCCAGCCACGGCATGATCACCGCCGGCTTGTGCGAGGCGCGCGCCTTCTCGGCGGTGGCGTAGATCGGGATGATCCGCGCGTCGTGAACCATCTCGACTTCGATCACCAGATAGCCGGCGGTCAGGCGGAATCCGTAATTGTTATTGTAGAGCCCGTTCAGCATCACCGGGCCGCCGCCATCGCTCTGCGCGATCAGGCAGCGCTCGCGCAGCGGCAGGTCTTCCGGGCCTTCATACGCGCCCTTGCCCGACCGGTATTCGATGCCTTCGCGGATCGGCTCGGCAAGGCTCTTCGCGCGATCGATGAACGGGATACGGCCATTGTCCGG
This sequence comes from Alphaproteobacteria bacterium 32-64-14, assembly GCA_002280725.1. Taxonomy (GTDB): domain Bacteria; phylum Pseudomonadota; class Alphaproteobacteria; order Caulobacterales; family Hyphomonadaceae; genus UBA7672. Next base: position 27,038 of record NCEM01000002.1, on the reverse strand, counting down.
AACGGTGATGTAGGACGAGCGCGCTTCTCCGCGAACGGTGGCAAGGCCAATGCCCGGATCGGTCCAGAACGAGTTGTAGCCCGCAGCACTGTTCGAGTCCCTGAACGCGCCCATGCTGAGATCGGACGGGGCGTGCGCCGCCGCGCGGCTGTCGAGCGAGGCGAGCCTCAGCTTCTCGGCTTCGTCCGCCGGAACCACGAGCTGCGTGAAATTGCCGGGACGCTCCAGGCGGGTCGCCGTACCGTTGGTCCAGACGCCATCAAAGCTCGGCTTGCCGTCCGATCCGCGCACCGCAGCCGCGTCCGACGATTGCGCCATCGCGGGAGCCATGCCCGCCGCCAGCGCCAATACCGCCACCGATCCAGCGATCAGGGTCCTTGCGAGCCTTGCCATGTCTACTCCCCGTGTAAGGTCAGATGTCTGTGGCCGTGTAATCTGTTTTGCCGCGGAGTTTAGCGCCCAAATCGCGGGCCGCGCCAGCTTTGGGCGGGTTCCTGCGCAGAATTACTTTGCCGCCGTGCGGCATGTCCCGGGCCGCCCGACAATTTGCTTGTTTGACCCCGCCCACGCATCATCTACAGGCGGAACAAGCGATCTGCCGGGCAACGCACGGCAGGCCCATCGATCGGGAGGAACCAGAATGTCGGAAGCCCACATGCATCCGGTGCCGCCAGAGTTTGCGGCCAAGGCCCATGTGGATGCCGCCAAGTACGAAGCCATGTACGCAGCCTCGGTCTCCGATCCCGAGGCGTTCTGGCGCGAGCATGGCAAGCGCCTGCGCTGGATGCGCCACTATACCAAGGTGAAGAACGTCAACTGGGACATCTCGAAGACGAACGACCCGAATGACTTGTCGGTAAAGTGGTTCGAGGACGGGACGCTCAACGTCTCCGCCAACTGCATCGACCGCCACCTGCCCCACAAGGCCGACACCACCGCCATCGTGTTCGAGGGCGATGACCCATCCGTCTCGCGCAAGATCTCCTATGCCGAGCTCTATTCGGAAGTCTGCCGCTTCGCCAACGTGCTGAAGACGCAAGGCGTCACCAAGGGCGACCGCGTCACCATCTACATGCCGATGATCCCCGAGGCGGCGTACGCCATGCTCGCCTGCGCGCGCATCGGCGCCGTGCACTCCGTCGTCTTCGGCGGCTTCTCGCCCGATAGCCTCGCGGGCCGCCTTGAGGATTGCGCCTCCACCTGCGTGATCACCGCCGACGAAGGCGTGCGCGGCGGCAAGCCGATCCCGCTGAAGGTGAATGTCGATGTCGCCATCGACAAGCTGGGCGCGAAATCGCCCGTACAGTCCGTCATCGTCGTGAAACGCACCGGCGGCGCCATCGCCATGAAGGATGGTCGCGACCACTGGTACGCCGACCTCGCCAAAGACGAGCAGGACGACTGCGAGCCTGAGGAGATGAGCGCGGAAGACCCGCTGTTCATCCTCTACACATCGGGCTCCACCGGAAAACCAAAAGGCGTGCTGCATACCTCCGGCGGCTATCTCGTCTGGGCCTCGATGACTCATGAGATCGTGTTCGACTACAAGCCGGGCGAAGTGTTCTGGTGCACGGCAGATGTGGGCTGGGTCACCGGCCACTCCTATGTCGTCTACGGGCCTCTTGCGAACGGCGCGACCACGCTGATGTTCGAAGGCATCCCGACCTACCCGGACGCCTCGCGCTTCTGGAAGACGATCGACAAACATAAAGTCGCGATCTTCTACACCGCCCCCACCGCCCTGCGTGCGCTGATGGGTGCGGGCGACCAGTTTGTCACCTCGTCCTCGCGCAAGTCGCTGCGCCTGATGGGATCGGTCGGCGAGCCGATCAACCCGGAAGCGTGGGAATGGTATTACCGCGTCGTCGGCGAACAGCGCTGCCCCATCGTGGACACGTGGTGGCAGACCGAAACCGGCGCGACGCTGATGACGCCGCTTCCGGGCGCGCACGCCCTGAAGCCCGGCTCCGCCGCCAAGCCCTTCTTCTCGATCCGCCCACAACTGGTGGACGACAAGGGAACCGTTCTCGACGGCGCGACCGCGGGCAACCTCTGCATTCTCGACTCGTGGCCCGGCCAGATGCGCACCGTCTATGGCGATCACGCGCGCTTCGTTGACACCTATTTCCGCACCTATCCGGGCAAGTATTTCACGGGCGATGGCTGCCGCCGTGACGCGGACGGCTATTACTGGATCACGGGCCGCGTGGACGATGTCATCAACGTTTCGGGCCATCGCCTTGGCACAGCCGAGGTCGAAAGCGCGCTCGTTGCGCATCCGAAAGTGGCGGAGAGCGCCGTGGTCGGCTACCCGCACAACATCAAGGGCCAGGGCATCTACGCCTATGTCTCGCTGATGGCGGGGGAAGCCCCCAAAACCGAGAAAGAAACTGACGAGCTGCGCAAGGAACTCGTGAACTGGGTCCGCAAGGAAATCGGCCCGATTGCGACGCCCGATGTCATACAATTCGCACCGGGCCTGCCTAAGACACGATCCGGCAAGATCATGCGGCGCATCCTGCGCAAGATCGCGGAGAATGACTTTGCAAACCTCGGCGATACATCAACTCTTGCTGACCCGGCGGTGGTCGATGATCTCGTTAGGAACCGCGCAAACAAGTAGCGCTAGCTAAACCCTGTGGCCCGCGAAAAAGGCATACTGGAAGACTGGCACGACGCCCGCGGCTTCGGATTCATCCGTCGCCCCGGCGGCGCGAAGCTTTACGTGCACATGAAATCTATCGGGAAAAGCACCGAACGCCCCAAGCCGGGCGATACGCTCTCCTACGAAATCGGCGAAGGCGCCAATGGCCGGGCCGCCGCCCTCAACGTGAAGATCGTGGGATCGCCCGCACCCGCGCCACAGGGAGCTAGCTCTCAATCCGGCGCGTCTGCGTCAGCGCCCGCCCCCGTTGCGCCGCCGAAATCACGCGAGCAAACACCCGGCCTGCGCCAGATTTCCGTGCGCACGGCCGCAGCCGCCACCATCATCGTGCTGCTTGGCAACAACATCATGCTCGGCCGTTTTCCCATCTGGGTCGGGCTGCTCTACGTGATCGGCGGCATCGCGTCGTGGCTCTTCTACCAGGCCGACAAGCGCGCTGCCGAGAAGCGCCAGTGGCGCGCGCCGGAACGCCGTCTCCACCTTGCCGACCTTGCCTTTGGAATCGTCGGCGGCCTGCTTGCCCAGCACGTGCTGCGGCACAAGACCTACAAGCCCGGCTTCGTGATGATCACGGCGCTGATCACAGCCCTGCACGTGCTGACGCTTGGGCTGGTCATGCTCGGCGTCTACGCCCCGGGCGGCGTCGGCGGCTTCTTCCGGCACTATTTCAGCGGCGCCTGAGCTCCGCGGCGCGCCTCAAACCGCGATATCGAACTCGTCGAGATCGAAGTCGGTGTCATCGGCCGTGCTGGTCTGCGCGGTGCGGCGGGCGTAGCGGGCGATCGCCTCGAACAGGGTTTCGCGCACGATAGGCTTGGCGACGTGGTCGTCGGCGCCGGCTTCCTTGGCTTCCTGAACGTGGTCGTCCGTGGCGTTGGCTGACACGGCCAGCATGGGCGTGGGCACGCGGCCCTTTTCCGTCTCCCACGCGCGGATGGCGCGCATGGCGGCAAGACCGCCCATGATCGGCATCTGCAGGTCCATCAGCACGAGGTCGAACTTCTGCGTCGAGAATTTTTCCACAGCTTCCTTGCCGTTCTCCGCGAAGGTGATGTGCAGGCCACTCTGCGCCAGCAGCAGTTCCACCACGCGGCGGTTCATCGGATTGTCTTCGGCGACCAGCAGGCGAAGGTTCTCGATACTCGTCTCTGCGTCAAAATCCTCGACCGCCACCGTGGTCAGCGCGCCCAGCGCCGCGATGCGGTCGCGCGAGATCGGGATCGTCACTTCGAAGGTCGATCCTTCGCCCTCTTTCGAGGACGCCGAAACCTTGCCGCTCATCAGCTCGACCAGCCGCTTCACGATCGACAGGCCAAGGCCTAGCCCGCCATAGCGGCGCGAGGTCGAGATATCGGCCTGCTCGAAGCGTTCGAAGATGCGCTCGGCCAGTTCCGGCGCGAAGCCGACGCCCGTGTCGGTGACCGACAGGCGCAACTGCGTCTTGCTCTCGGCAAGCTCCTCGACCGTTGCCGAGACGCCGATATGGCCCTGGTCTGTGAACTTGACGGCGTTGTTGAGCAGGTTGCCCAGCACCTGTCCGATGCGCACCGGATCGGCGCGGAACACGCCATCGCAGCTCGCGGAGATAAACGTGTCGAACCGCAGACCCTTGGCTTCGGCGCGCGTGCGCGCAGCCTCGCAGGTGTTGCGCACGGCTTCTTCCAGCTCGAACGGACGAACGTCGAAGCTGATGTCGTCGCCTTCGAGGCGCGAGAACTCGACGAGATCGTCCATCACACGCAGCAGCGTCTTGCCCGAGGTCGAGATCAGGCGGACCATCTCTCCCTGCCGCTCATCCAGCTGCGTGCGCAGCAGGACTTCGGAAACCGCCAGCACGCCGTTCAGCGGCGTGCGGATCTCGTGGCTCATGTTGGACAGGAAGTCGGACTTGGCAGCCGCCGCAACCAACGCGCGCTGCTCGGCTTCCATGGCCTTCAGCTCGATATGCTTGCGCGCCGTGATGTCCTGGATCACCGCAAAAGCGCGCGCGGGCGAGCCCTTGACCGTCTTCAGGATGCGGATCGAAGCGGCGTGCCAGATCTCGCGATTGTCGGCGAACGTTACGCGGTATTCGGCCGTGTAGGGCGCGCCGCCGGCGAGGTGCGCGCGCCACTTGTTGGCCAGCATCTCGCGGTCCGACTGGTGGATCCAGCTGTCGCCGCCGGTAAGCGAGTCGAATGACGGGCGTTGCGGGAAGAAATGTTTCCAGTCGCCCTCGATGTAGGTCTCGCGCATCTCGAAATCGAGTTCCCAGATCATCATCTGGGTGATCGCCATGCCGAACGACATGCGCTCCTTCGAGCTTTCGACCTCGTGCTGCGCCTTCACGATCGCGGTGACGTCCTCGTGCACGGCAATGATGCCGCCGATCTGGCCATCCCCGTTGAACCACGGCGCCGCCGACCATTTCAGCCAACGCTGGTCGCCGCGCGGGCTGTCGTAGGCATCGCTCTCATGGCTCATTGCCTCGCCACGCAACACGCGGCGATGCATGGCGCGCCATTTTTCAGGGATCCAAGACTGTATCTCGTAGATGTTGCGGCCCAGCACGTCGCTTTCGGTGAGGCCGTGCTCGGCGATCCAGCTGGCGCTGGCCATCATCACGCGCAGATCATTGTCGCACATGCAGATCGACATCGGCGCCGATTGCACGAAGCGGCGCACGGTAGAATCGGCATTGAGCGCCGCCTGCAGCGCCACATGGCTTTCCGACTTGTCGACCACCACGCCGTGCATGGCTTCGACCTGCCCGCGCGCATCGATGGAAGGCGCGCCGGCGACCCGGATCATCCGCGTCGTGCCATCCGCGCGGCGCAGGCTGAACGTCTGCTTTACCGGCTTGCGCTTCTCGAACGCATCGCGCGCCGCCTGCACAACGGCCTCGCGCTCTTCCGGGGCAATCATCTCAACGAGATCGGTGAGAACCAGCGGCGGGGCCGCCGGATCGAGGCCCAGTATGCGCGATGCGCCGGGCGAGCACTGCAGCTTGAAGTCGCGGCCGGCGCGCCAGTGACCGATATCGCCCACCTGCTCAACCGCATCGCGCGCTGTCGCCGTTTCCTGCCGTTCGCGCTCGAGCACGTCCTGGCGCGTCACATCGCGGCCGACGAACGAGATCAGGCCTGAAGGTCCCATCCACGACATCTCGGCGTCGATCAGGCGCACCTCGTTACCGATACGGAAGCGGAACTGGGTCGTGCGGCCCGGTGATTTGTCGTTCAGCGCGCGCAGCGTCTCGCGCACAGCCTCGCGCTTGTCGGGATCGACATAGGACAGGATCGAGGCGTCATGCGCGCCGCCCGCAGGCCCGGTCAGGCGGCGATAGGCGATATTGGCGCGAACAACACGGCCATCCTGGTCGATCAGCGCAAACGCTTCGCTCGCCGCATTCATGAAATGCTCGGTCGCGCTCGCGAGACATTGTTCGATCACCTCAGGCGGCGATCCTGAACCCAGCGGAAGCGGTGTCGACGTCATGGAAATGTGGCGCCTGTGGAATCTCCGCAGCAGTTACACTGGAGAAGGGTTAACAAAACCGTAGGTCCAGAACGGTTTCGACGCGCAAATGCCCGGCAGGCCACGGGATTCGCGAGGGTTTTCGGCCTTAACCTTGATCAAGCGCGACGGCCTGCCGCGCCAATTCGATCTGGTCCATGCAGCGCGCGAACGCGCGCCAGTCATCCGCCGATGCAATCGGCTCCCAGATCGCCTCAACCTGCTCGATCAGCAGGGAGACCGGCTCGGCGTTCTGGAAATAGGCGTGTCGAAGCCGCTCCGGCCGTTCCGGTTCGTGCGCCATCAGAGCTGCCTGCACGGGCGCGAACGCAGGCGTGCGGTAGAGTGCAGACGAGGATCCTGCGCCGGCGCGCGTCTCGCTCGCCCGGCCCCCAAACCAGTCGAAGAACACCTGCGGCCATGACGCGCGCGTCTCTCCCATCCACCCGAAGAACACCTTGAACAGCGCAAGGTCCGCTTCCTCGCCCTTCGATTGCAGCCCCAGCACACGCAGCACGCGGCGGCGGAAGGCGTCGCGATAGATCACCTCGAACCTGTCGAGTTCCTTCTCCAGCGCCGGCACGCCGCACACCAGTGTCAGCGCGGACGCGAGCTGCGAGAGATTCCACAACGCTGCCGAAGGCTGCCGCCCGAAGGCGTACAGCCCTGTCTCGTCGAAATAGGCGGCGATGAAGCTGGGGTCTGAATACGGCAGGAAACGCCAGGGCCCGTAGTCGAAGCTTTCGCCGGTCACCACCATGTTGTCGGTGTTGAGCACGCCATGGACAAAGCCCGCCGCCATCCATTGCGCCGCCAACTCCGCCGTCGCCAGCGTCACCTCCCGCAGAAGCCCCGCGGCCGAGGCTTCCATGTCCGCGCCCTGTGCTGCCGGGTGATAGTGACGGATGCAGTAGTCAACCAGCTTGCCGATGCCGTCCTTGTCGCCCGCATACGCCAGCCGCTGAAACGTGCCGAAGCGGATATGGCTGTGCGACAGGCGCACCAGCACGGATGATCGCGTCGGCGACGGCTCGTCATTACGCGCGAGCTGCTCGCCTGTCTCGATCAGCGAGAACGCCTTCGACGTATAGACGCCCAGCGCCTCCAGCATCCCCGCCGCCAGCACCTCGCGCACACCGCCCTTCAGCGTGAGCCGCCCATCGCCCGTGCGGCTCCACGGCGTCCGCCCCGATCCCTTGGTGCCGAGATCGAGCAACCGCCCGGCGTCATCGCGCATCTGCGCAAACAGGAAGCCGCGCCCATCGCCTATGTTGGGATTGTACGACTGGAACTGATGCCCGTGATACGCCAGCGCCAGCGGCTTCTCGAGCGAGCCTTCAAGCGCCGCGAACTTCCCGAAGTGTTCGACCCACGCGGCATCGCTCAGCCCACCCAGCCCCACGCGATCCGCCCAGCGCTGGTTGCGCCAGCGGATCGTGTGCTGGGGAAAATCCGCCGGCTCCACCGCGCTGTGAAAGCGGCTGTCGAGTTCGAGGATCGCGCGTTCGGGACGAAATGAGGGAGGCATCGCGCTGTCCTACCAGACGCTCGCGAGTCACGAAGCCTGCAAAAGACGTATTATTGACTATCAATAAACTAAAGAGTTAGTGTTTGACGTGGTCTGGAGAGATGGAATGCGCGCTTTGATGGGTGTTTCAGCTATTCTGGCCCTGCTGGCCGCATGTGCGGCTGATCCGGCGCCGGTTCCGTCCGAGCCGCCGCCTCCCCCGCCAGTCATCGCGTTCGAGCCGTACGAATTCGCCGCGGGAAACGGCACGAAGGTCGACGCCGAACGCGGCACATTCCAGGTGCGCGAAGACCGCGCCGATCCAAACTCCCGCCTGATCAATCTGTCTTTCGTCCGCTTCAAATCCACTTCGCCGAATCCTGGTCCGCCGATCATCTATCTCGCCGGCGGTCCCGGCGGCGCCGGCACGGCGACAGCGCGCGGGCCCCGCTTTTCGCTTTTCATGGCGCTGCGCGGCGTCGCGGATGTGATCGCCTTCGACCAGCGCGGCACGGGCCTGTCACAACGCCCGCCGGTGTGCGTGGTCAAGGACGCCCCCGGCGCCGAAGAGCCACTGACACGCGACAGCATTGTCGCCTTCTATCGCACCGAACTTGCCCGCTGCTTCGATTGGTGGACGGCGCAGGGCGTCGCGATCGACGGCTACACCACGCTGGAAAACGCGCACGACATTGAAGATCTGCGTCGCGCGCTCGGCGTCGAGACGATCAATCTATGGGGGATCAGCTACGGTTCGCATCTCGGCCTTGCGATGCTCAAGTATCATCCGAACTCCGTCGCCCGCGCGGTTCTCGCGGGTATCGAGGGCCTGGATGAAACCGTGAAACTGCCATCGGAGAACGACGCCTATTTCGCGCGCGTGCAGGCGGTCATCGATGCCGACCCCGCTGCGAAGGCCGCCTTTCCCGATCTTGCCGGCCTGATGCGTCGCGTGCACGCGCGCCTCAACGCAACACCCGCCAGCGTGAGCATCACGCCGTCCGGCGCCACGGCGCCGGTCACCGTCACATTCGATGGGTTTGCGGTGCAGCTTCTTGCCTCCGGCATGATCGCTGATCCCGCCAGCGTCCGCCGCCTGCCGTTGTTCTACGCCGCGCTTGACGCCGGCCAGTACACACAGCCCGCACAGCTGCTGTACGGCCAGTTCCTCGCCCGTCCGCCGACGTTTGCCGGCATGCCCGAGGCGATGGATCTCGCCTCCGGCGTCACGCCGCAACGCATGGCGCGGCTGGAGAAGGAGTTTGCGGCCGCCATTCTTGGCGACACGCTCAACTTCCCAATGCCGCATGTCGCGGGTATCCGCCCGCAGATCGATCTGGGCGACAGCTTCCGCGCGCCGTTCAAGTCGAGCGTGCCGACGCTGTTCATCTCGGGCACGCTAGATGGGCGCACCTATCCCGCCGAGGCCGCCGCGACTGCTGCGGCCTTTTCAAACGGCGCGCGCCTGATCGTCGAGAATGGCGGCCACAACATCTACGAAGCCGACCCGCGGATCGGCGAGGCCGTTGTGGGTTGGTTCAGGGGAGAGAGCGTCCCGGCCACCATCCACTTCGACCCGCCCAAGATCACGACGCCCTAGCCTCCGATCAGCCCGCCGGCGCCAGCACCACCGGAATCCGAACCGACCTTGCCGGTCCGCGAATATCGTTCGCCTCGTCGATATATTCGGGCATGTCTTCGCTGAGGATCAGCTCGGCCGGCGTTTCCTGCGTCACGCTGAAGATCAGTTCGGCGCGGAAATTGACGGGGCCCGGATCGGTCCAGTTGGTGTCGCCCGCCTGCATCGCCGGGCCCATCACGATGACTTCGCCATCGGCGACGAGTTCGGCGACGAACTGGCCTTCGAAGAACCAGGTGTTGGCCGCGACGCCCTCGGCAATCAGCGGGCTCGAAATGCGCGCGCCGGCAACGGGGCTTGCCACCGTGATCTCGCCTGCGGGCGCGGGTTTGTATTTGGCCGCGTCGCTGGTGGCTGCTGGCGCAACGGGCGTCTCGGCAACCGGCGGCGCTTCAGGCGCAGCTGCCGGCTTCTGCTCTGGCGCGCACGCCGCGAGGACGATCAAGGACACCGAAAGCGCTGCGCGCATGAACATGGAAACTCTCCTCTGACTCGTCGTTACCTAGACTGTTTTTGCCGATCGCCAAAATCCCGCCCGAATCTCGCGGCAGACAGTCGCGGGTCGGGGGACATTTCCCCCGCATCTTTGGAGCCGATGGAGCCGATGAGGCGACTGTTCCTACGCAGTTCGTCCCCATGCTCGCACACAGGGTGTTTGCCCTTGGTGTGTTCGCAGAGGGGGGCCGGTCGGCGCCCCGTGCTTTGGCTCGGAAGCGTCTGACCTCGAACGACTGAAACCGCACGCGCCCGCATCAGCGGACGCTTGCTCACGCCCTTGACCCCGCTTCACCGCGGGATCGCGGGCGCATGTCGAGAGGAGACGCGGCCATGGTCGCGCAATTCATCCACCGTGCGCCCCAGCGGGCGCACACGGCAACGCCCCTGCTGGCGTTCATCGCCGGCGAGTTCGCCGAGGTGATCGCCCGCGTCTGGCCCGCGCCGCACAGCGAGTTCTTCGCGCTTCCGGCTGCGCGCCGACATGCGGTCGCGATGCTTGTGTCCGGCCGCCGCCAGCGCGAGATGGCGCCGTCCGAGCTCCGCCGCCTGGTGGAATTCCAGCGCGACCCCATCGTCGCCGAAGCCATTGCCGGCGCCCACGCCACCGACCTGATGCGCGCGCTCTCCAAGGCGGGCGAGCAGCTCTGGCGCGTGTCCGACTATCAGACGTTCGCCGATCTCCTGCCCGAGCCGATGGCCAACGAGGTCGTGCGCCACCTGGATGAAGTCCGCCCGGCGTCGTTTGCGCCGATCGCGGCGCTTCCGCCTGCCCTGCGCATGGCTCCTGTCGTGCGCGCGGTCCCTTCGGATCGTGCCGCGTCCGATCTGGCGCGCGCGTTCCGAATCGCGGTGCGCATGCGCCAGGACGATGCCGCGCCGCGCCTTGCCCGTCGCTGGGGCGCAGGCGGTTCGACGGCGGATGTCTTCCGCCGCGCCATCGAGGATCTGACACCGGACGCCTTCCGTCCGGCTGATCCGGCGCCGGCCCTCCGCGAGCCGTTCATGCGTGTCACCACGCGCAAGCAGCTCGAGGCGACCGCGCTCGAATTCCGCAACTGCCTGGCCGATCACGCCCAGCGCATCGCGGAAGGCCGCATGGCCGTCTATGTCTGGCGCGGCCACGTTCCCGCAGCCATCGCGCTGAACTGGGACGTCGCGGGCTGGCGTCTGGCCGAAGCGAAGGCGGCCGACAATGTCGATCTCGAGGAAGGCCGCCTGCGCGAGCTGGCGCGCTATCTCGAAACGTTCGGCGTGCGCATGGGTCCGTCGGTGCAAGCGCTGGTCTCGCGGCTCGACGATTGGGCCAACGGCGCCAACTACTGCCACCAGCCCGGCCCGACGTTCATCGAGCAGCTGGTCCTGGGCGATCTCTGGACCTGATCCGGCAGGAGCGAAAAGCGACTCCTGCCGGTGTCGGCTAGAACCGCACCTTCCCGCCGACGATATCGCGATGAACATCCGCCGTGATCGGCCGGTATGTTGCCGCCTCGTTGTCCACCACGAACAGCGCGTCGCTTGTGTTCATCGGATCGAACCCATCCTTCACGAGATCGACCTTGCGGTATTTCAGCGTGCCGGTCGTTTCAGCCTCCGCCTGGAAGCGCACGAAGATGGGCCGCGCATAGGCCGGAAGATGCGTGGTCATGTGCGCGTACAGCGCCTTGAGATCGACGCCCGCCTTCGGCGAGATCGCCGCCATGCCCGCACGTCCATCCTGCCCCGGCACGCTCACGCCATAGACGATGGCATGCGTCACGCCCGGCAAGGACGAGATCGCAATCTCGACCTCGCTGGTGGATACGTTCTCACCCTTCCAGCGGAACGTGTCGCCGATGCGGTCCACGAAATAGATGTATCCATCCTCATCCGCCTTCATCAGGTCGCCGGTGCGGAACCACTTGTCGCCCTTCACGAACACGTCGGTGAGGATTTTCTTCTTCGACTGCTTCTCGTCGTTGTAGCCGTCAAAGCGCTGGCGCGGCTCGGACGTGATGGGTCCAACCGCCTCGCCCACTTCATCGGGCGCCGCTTCCATACACAGCCCATCCGGCCCGCGTATCGGCTCTTCCGTCTCGACATCGAACCGCACGATGCGCGCCGGCAGACGCGCCCGCAGCAGGCGTGGGATGCGCCCCACAGCACCGATCTTCCCGTCGAGATTGAAGAAATTCACATTGCCCTCGGTCGAGCCATAGAACTCGACCAACCGCTTGATCCCCGTGCGCTCGACAAACTCGGCCCACACATCCGCGCGCAGGCCGTTGCCGAACCCCTTGGTGATGGTGTGGCGCTTCTCCAGCGCGCTCGGCGGCTGGTTCATCAGATAGCGGCCCAGCTCTCCGATGTAGACCAGCATGGTCGCGTCATTGTCGATCGCTTCCTGCCAGAAATGCGTCGCCGAGAATTTGCGCCGCAGGATGATGCACGCGCCCGCATTCATCGCCGTGCCCACGCCGCACATGCCGCCCGTCGCATGATAGAGCGGCAGCGTCAGCAGGATGCGCTCGTTGTGGCTTGCCTCGGTCGCGTCCTTGAACACGCGCATCAGCCCGCGCGCCCGCACGCCCGTGATCTTCGCCGCCTTCGGCAGGCCCGTCGTGCCGGAGGTATAGATGTAGAGCGCAACCTCCCCGCCCTTCACGCCCGCCCGCACGGCCTTGTCCAGCCGCCCCGGCGCTGCCTGATCGACCGCCTTGTCGATCTGCTTCAGTCCATCCACCGCGCCGCCCAGAACGAACGCGCCAAGCGGCAGATTCACCTGCGCTTTTGCTGACGCAAAGTTCGGCGCCAGCTCGGGGTTCATCACGATGGCCTTGCAGTCCACCACATTGATGCAGTGGGCGAGGCCCGCGCCCGACAGGTTGTAGTTGATCAGCGCGGTCTTCACCGCGATCTTCGCCATGCCCGCCCAGAAGGCGATGTAGTCCGGCCGGTTCTCCATGAAGAGCGCGATCGTGTCGCCTTGTCTCAGACCGGCGCTCTGCCCCCAGTGTGCAAACCGGTTCGCCCGCGCCTCGAAGTCGGCATAGGTGACCTCCTGTCCCTCGAACGAGATGAAGGTGCGATCCGTGTGATCGTCCACCGCATCCTCGATCGAATCCGCCAGCGTGTACTCCGCCTCGGGATCGAACTTGCCGATCGCGCCGATGATACGGCGAAAGCCGTTGATGTAGACCCAGTCGCTCTTGAGGCCGTCGAGGAGGTTCATGTGCAGCGTCCGGAAGGATCGACAGATTACTATCTACACGCACGCAATTAAGGCCGCGTTGATGGTTCGCCATTCCGCCTGAGATGTGGCCACAAGCTTGTCGCGCAAGGCCTGTGCACGCGCGTTTGATCTTCGCGCGCGCAGCAATACTGCGCCGGCATTTGTCGATTGCAGCTGCGCAGCCTAGCCTCGCGCCGCAGTCTTCGGGAGACACCGCATGCAACGCATCGCTCGCCTCGCGCCTTTCGTGCTCGCGGCAACACTCGGCCTCACCGCCTGCGCCCAGACGCCCTCCACACAGGCCCCAACGCCTCAGCCGCCGCCCAACAACAACCCCATCCAGATGAACCGCGAAGGCCCCGCCACGCGCAGCCCCGTGCGCAATGTCTCACCCATCCCCGGCCAGGAAATCACGACGATCCGCTACTGGAAGATAAAAAAGGGGGCTTACCCGCAATTCCTGAAAGCCTCGCAGGAGGGAATCTGGCCCTACTTCGAGAAGATCGGCGCGCGCATCGTCGGCATGTGGGTGGTGATCCCGCCACCCGGCGGCGCGGAAGCCTCGCCCGACTATGACGAAGTCTATCTCACAACCCGCTATGCCAGCGTCGACCACTGGGCCGCCACGCGCGACGCCGCCGCAATGGGCGGCGATGGCCCAGACTACGCAGCCCTGCAGGCCGCCCTCGCGGTTCGTCAGTCGCTGACCATCGAAACGAAGGTGACCTTCCTCCAGGGCGTCGTCGGCCCGCTGCCGCCCGTCTACATGCCGGGCACGGGCGAGACGTTCGTCCCCGCGCCGTAGCGAGGGTCAGCGCGCGCAGCTTTCAGGCTTGAGCTCGACGCGGGTGAACTGCACGCCCACGGGACCGATATTGGTGATCGCGTGTGGGCCCTCCGGCCCCGTCCACACCGCGCGCGTGCCTGCGGTTGGCTCAATCTCGTTTTGCGACACCTTGATGAACTCGCCATTCATCCAGCGATATTCGGTGTAGAGAAACTTCGCGCCGCCATCGCCGCCCGTCTCGCCGAAGATCACGCTGGGCAGCGCATGGATATGCACCGGCTCGCTCGCCCCCGGCGGCAGCCGGATATCGAGCACGCGCACATGCTCATCCTCGAACAGCACGCGATGCGAATAGGGCGCAGCCGTCACCGCATCGTGCGGATGGCTGTCAGGCACACAGAATGTCGGGTCGGGCGGCAGATGCTGCGGCTGCGCGGTCGCGCTGGTCGCAAGACCAAGCACAAGTATCGCTACACTCGCTACAACACCGCGCATTGCTGTCTCCTCGCGTCATCTCACCATGCCGGTAACTGCGACGCAAATCACGACAGCCCGAGCGCGGACAACGCTTGACCTCCGCCCCGGCGCCATGGATTAGCGACAGGAGGAGACGCCGATGTCCGATCCGTCCTATCGCTATGCCCGCCAGGCCGATGCGCCCGCGCTCGTCACCCTGATCGAGCGCGCCTATCGCGGCCCGGAGACGGCCGGAAGCTGGGCCTCGGAAGCGCACCTCCTCAAGGGCCCGCGCACCAGTCTCGATGAAGTGCTCGGCCTCATTGCGCGCGAGGACTCCCGCTTCCTCATCGCCGAGCGTGATGGCAAGGTCGCGGGGTGCTGCCTGCTGCAGGGCCTCAGCCAGTCGGCCGGCAGCAACATCAACGCGGCCTATTTCGGCATGTTCGCGCTCGACCCCGGCGTACAGGGCGGCGGCTTCGGCAAACAGGTGATCGCCGAAGCCGAGCGGCGCGTGAACGACCTCTGGGGCGCCAATGTTATGGTGATGACCGTCATCAACCTGCGCACCGAACTTATCGGCTGGTACGAACGGCGCGGCTATCAGCAGACAGGCGCCACGACGCCCTTCCCCTTCAGCGACACCTCCGGCGAAACCACCCGCGACTTCCACCTCGTCGAAATGCGCAAGCGGGTGGCATGACGCGCTACGTCGCCCTCCTTCGCGCCGTGAATGTCGGCGGCCGCAAGGTCACGACGAAGGAACTGCGCGAGGTGGCCGATAACCTCGGCCACACGAACGTTCGCACGCTGGTCGCCAGCGGCAACTGGAACACCGTGCTGAAGATTGCAGAGGCGCCGGGAGCGTGACTCCCGCTTGATTGCTGCACGACGCCCACCATGTTATAACTTGTGTTAGAACAGGAGACCTCGCGCATGACCACGAGCAAAATCCGCCAGATCGGCAACTCACAAGGCGTTGTTCTTCCTAAGGAAATTCTTGCGGCCGTAAATGCCAAGCTCGGCGACGAAGTCACCGTCACCGTCACGGCGGAGGGCGCGATCCAGCTTCAGCCCTACGATCCGAACATCTCGGCCCAGGTCGAGAAGGCTCGCGATATCGCGCATCGCTACCGCAACGCGCTGCGCGAACTGGCTAAATGAGCGAACCAGTCTGGTTGGAACGCGACGCCGTCCTGATCTTTCATGAGGACGCCCTCCGCGACCACGGTGGCGCGTCTGGCGTACGCGATGTAGGCCTGCTCGATAGCGGGCTGGCTCGTGCGCGCAACACCTTCGCCTATGGCGAGCAAGACCTCTGCGCACTGGCCGCTTTGTATGCTTCTGGCGTCGTGAAGAACCATCCGTTCGTTGATGGCAACAAGCGCACGGGCTTTCTGTGCGCTGCGGTCTTTCTTGAACTCAATGGTCTTCGCTTCATCGCGCCTGAAGGCGAAGTTGTCGCCATGACGCTCGCACTTGCCGCCAGTGAAGCCGATACAGACGGCTTTGCCGCCTGGCTGCGCGACAACGTCGAAGCGGCGTCCTGATCGACTTCGCGCAGTCGCGATGGCAAAGTCCGCGCTGCGCGGGAGGACTTCCATGATCATCGAAACCATCGAAGTCGGCGGCTGCCGGTCCTACATCCTCGGCTGCACCGACACCCACACCGGCGCGGTGATCGACCCCGAGATCAGCGCGATCGAGCGCTATCGCGGCCTCGCCTCGCAGCATGGCCTCGCCCTGCGCTACGCCATCGACACGCACACGCACGCCGACCATTTCTCCGCCGCACGCGAGATCGCCCGCGCGCTCAATGCGCAGGTGGTGATGAGCCATCTGTCGGCCGCCCCGTTCGTCGACCTGCGGCTCGATGATGGCGACATGCTGATCGTGGGCGGCCTGCGCATGCGCGCGATGGCGACGCCAGGCCACACGGCAGATTCAACATCCTTGCTGGTGCGCGATCATGTCTTCACCGGCGACACGCTGCTGATCGGCGGCACAGGCCGCACCGACCTTCCCACCGGAGACCCGGACCAGCTCTACGACAGCCTGTTCAGCAAACTGCTCAAGCTCGATCCCGCCACGCACATCCATCCCGCGCACGAATACAAGGGCCGCGCAGGCTCCACCATCGGCGAGGAGATCGCGACCAATCCGCGCCTGCAGAAAACAGATCGCGCCGAATTCGTCGCCATGATGCGCGCCCTCAACATCAGCGCGCCAACGCACCTCACCGAAGCCCTGCGCGTCAACATGAGCGGCAAGAAATCCGTCGCCCAACTCCTGTCGGAAGCCTCCGGCGCTGTGCCGTTCATGGCGATGGACGAGCTGGCGCGCCGCCTCACCAGACGCCAGAACGACCTGATCGTCATCGACGTGCGCGAGAAGGAGCAGTTCGACGCGGGCCACCTGCCCGGCGCGATGCACCTGCCACGCGGCCAGCTTGAACTGCGCGTCAACGACGCCTTCCCCGACCCCACCGTGCGCATCGTGGCGATCTGCGAATTCGGCAAGATCTCGACGCTTGCCGCCGCCACCCTCCGCGCCCTCGGCTTCATGCATGCCGCCGCCCTCGACGGCGGGATGAAGGCGTGGCGCGAAGCCGGGTTTGCGCTGGAGAGCTAACTGGCGCGAGAAATCCCTGCGATTGAATCTCACTTCCATCATAGGGCGCGGCGGATATCTCGCCGCCCCTGCGTCAGACGTCGATCAACGCGCGCGGAAAGCGCCAGCGCTTCCGGTCGCGTTGGCCATCGCGCGCGAAACAGCTAGTCTGCGCCCATGAAAAATACCATCCGCATCGCACGCCGCTTCAACGGCCCGCACGAGTCCGGCAATGGCGGTTACGCCGCAGGCCTCGCAGCCCAGCTGTTTCCGTCCGCTGAATCCGTCGAGGTCACCCTGCGCGCGCCGATCCCGCTCGAGGCGGATCTGCAAGCCCATGCGAACGGCGATGGTGTGGATATAACGGACGGCGCCAATCCGCCGACGCTCATCATGTCGGCGCACCCCACGCGCCTTGCCGCGCCAGATGCACGCTCGCCCGGCTTGGAAGCCGCCACCGTCGCCGCCCAGACCTATCGCGGCGCGGAGGATCATGTGCTGCCGCACTGCTTCGTCTGCGGTCCCGCACGCGGCGTCGGCGATGGCCTGCGTATCTTTCCGGATTGGTTGAAGGACCCCGCCGGCGTCGAGAACCCCAACCTCTTCCCCATCGTCGCCGCGCCGTGGCAGCCAACGCCGGATCTGGCCGATGCGTCAGGCCTCATCGCGCCGGCGTTCATGTGGGCCGCGCTCGATTGCCCCGGCGCCTTCGCCATCGACCGCGAGCCGATCCTGCTCGGCCGCATGTCCGCACGCATTCTCGCGCGACCGAAAACGGATGCGCCCATCGTGGTGATCGCCTGGGCCAAGGGCCAGGACCGGCGCAAGTTCTTCGCAGGCTCTGCCCTGTTCAGCGAAAGCGGCGATCTTCTCGCCTTTTCCGAACAGACCTGGATCCAGATCGACCAGCACGCGCCGCCGAAGGAACTCTAGGCGGCGTCGACCTTCATCCGGTGATAGTCACGCGCCGCGCCCAGCGCGACTGCCAGCAGCCCGCCTGCTGCCAGCGTCACCACAATGCCGCGCAGCGACGCCTGCCCCGCCATCATCGCCAGCGCATACTGCACGCAGTTGAGCGCAACGAGCCCAAGCCCGACGCAGATCGCAATGCGCGACCGGCTGCGCCACACCATCCACGCCGCCGCCAGCGCGAGAACAGTCGTCGCCACGATCAGGCCCAGCCCGCTCGCCATCGTCACGGACGCTGCATCCCCCGCACCAGCGCGCGCAAACAGATCGCCGGGCGCCGCGCCCGCAATCGCGCCCGCCTGTGTTGCGCTCACGGCCGCCAGCACCACCAGAACGATGGCGGCATAGCCCGCGCGGCGTCTGGCGCGTGCAATCGGAGCTTCGTCTGTGGCGACCATGTCCAATTCCCCGTCCCAGCCAAACCCAGCCGGACGCAAACCCAACTCCCTCAACGCTAGTCCAGGAGAGTAAATGTACGCTTGCAGCACACGCCACACTGGACGCCGCGCCCCGTCTTGCCCCAAATGATCCAATGGTTCTGGGCATTCTGATCGTCATGGGCGTGCTGTCGGTCACCGCGCTGGTTGCGTGGGTGCTGGCCATTCGCCTGTCCTACCGCATCGAGCGTATCCGCAGGCCCGATCTGCCGCGCCCCCGCCTGGTGATGACCAACATGTTCGCCACTGCCTTCGGTCCGGGGAGCGAGAGTGCAGAGGAGCTGGCCTTGCGGCATCAGCTCCGCATGCGCCTCGCCCTGTCGGTCGGCTGCTTCATCGCCATGGCGTTCCTCAGCTTCATCCTGCCGCTCGTGCCTCAACAGGCCGCCGCAAGCGAACAGGCCGCAGCCGTCGCGCCCCCGCCCGCCACCTACCATCCCGACGGCGCCACGCTGTCCTACATCCGCTCGAACCAGGACGGCTCGATGCCCGAGCGCATCGTCGTCCACATCGCGAACGAACACGAACTCCACGTCGCCAAGATGGCCGCGCCCTGCACGGATGCAGCCTACGTCATCGCGCGCTTTGGCGATCGCGTCGCCGGCGCCGTGATGACCGAAGCGCAAAGCCTCGTCGGCGGCCGCCTGCAGCGCGACGGCACGCAACTGCCGCAAGCCTGGCTCGACCTCTCGCTCGACACAGCAGCGGATCCCGCCCGCAAGCTCTCCGTCCGCGCCGGCAAGCCGAACGCCAAGCCCGTCGTGTTCGACGCCCCGCCCGCGCCCTGGCGCATGTATGATTTCGACATGGCCGAGTTCGCCCTTTTCGGCCCGCGACTCACGCAGGATTTCACGTTCGGCTTCGCCCTCGCCTGGCCGGAAGACAACGCGCCCCTGCTGCGCATTCTCGGGGAAGCAAAGGCCAAATTCCTCTACAGCTCGGATGGCGCGACGAAAAACCACTTCCGCATCTCCGGTCCCGCCTTCGAGGATGTCCGCGCCGGCGGGCGCGGCGGCGAAATGATCACGGACGCCACCTACGGCCACGTCATCGAGGCGCGCTTTGGCCTGCCCAACCATCCCGGCTACGGCAACTTCCTGCTCAAGCTGGTCAAGGTCTCGCCCGGCGCCGAGGGCGACGCCGCCTGGCGCGACGCCATCACCCGCCACTGGCAGGGCTGCCCGGGCTAGGGTTGGGAGACGCCGGCATGATCCTGCTTCCGTCTGTCCTGCTTCTCGCCGCGCTTGGTCTCTTCCTCCTCAGCACATTGCAACGGTTGCGGCGCTGGCGCCTGTTGGTCCTTGTGATGGGCACACTGTTGCTGGCTGCCGCCACACTCCAGAACATCAGCGGGACCAGCAGCGGCGTCCTTTCGACCCTCGCCCGGCATCCCGATCTTGTCGCCGCCGCCTTCACCGGCAACTGGCCATCCATCGGCGAATTCATCGCGCCCGCGCTTGATGTACTCCTGTTTATGACCGCTGCAGTGTGCATCGGCTGCTTCATTGCTCTGACGCCCGGCGAGGCTGTCGAGCGCACCATTCGCCCGGTCAATGTCGGATTGATCGGCGCCGTCCTCGGTGGCGCCATTGCGCTGCTGGTTGCGGCGATCGGTTTCGGCCCGGTCGCGAAGCGTCAGGTGTTCATCGCCTATGTCGATGCCGTGGATGCAATCGACGGCGACACTATCCGCATGGGCGACGTCTCGTTGCGCTTCTGGGGTGTCGATGCGCCTGAAGACCACCAGATATGCCTCGACCAGCAAGACATGGCGTTCGACTGCGGGCAGCGCGCGAAAGACGCGCTCGTGAAACTCGCGATTCCCGGCCCCGTATTCTGCCACACGCCCTCTGGCCTTGGAGCCGCCGTAACTGGATCAGCGCAGCTCAAGGAAAGCTTTGGCCGCCCACTGGTCAGATGCGGTAGCGACCAGCAAGGCTATGGCGCGGTTCCCGACATCGCGCGCGCGCTCGTTGCGATGGGCTACGCCTATCCCTACGAGTCCCCAGATGGCGTCATCGAGAACGACTACGCGCCTGAAAAACAGGACGCCGTGATTGCCGAAATAGGGCTGCACAGCGGAGTCTTCACGCCGCCGACGAAATGGCGAAACGAACTTCAAGCGCGCTGCGATGTTGTTTGGCGGCATAAAGGCATCGCAAATGCCGACCCCACTGAAACGGAACGCCTCCAGCTTCAGATCGAACGCTTGGAAAATTCGTGTGGCCAACCTGCGTCCGCGGTGACACACGCGGGCCCGTAACCGCCGCTACAGGCGTCTCATGCACGTGTCTGAAACCGGAATCGTCCGCCACCGCCCGTACCCCGAATACGGCCCGTACCCCATATACGGAAGGCCGGGGAACCTGCCCTGCTTTGTCGAAACACGCACCGGTCCAACTGCTTTTTGCTGGCAGTCGCACGCAGCGATTGCTTCCCTGCGCCGGCAGGATATTCTCCAGCCCATCCGAGGGGCGCGGGCGGAAGCCTGCTGAGATCGGCGCAAGAGCCGGACGGCCACAAGCCTGAAAGCGCCCGCGCGAGCACCCTTAGAACCTGATCCGGGTCATGCCGGCGAAGGGACAGGAGAGACAGTTGAGCGACACGCCCCATACGCCCCCCAATACGCCCACGGTAACGCCCATACCCGACACACCCGCACCGCCGGGCGCTATCCCCGTCGAGAAACTGCTCCCCGGCCTGCGCGGCGCGCTGCAGAAGGGCGAGCATGTGCTCTGGCAGGGACAGGGCTCCGGCCGCGCGCTCGGCGCACTCAACCGCGCGCTGATCATCCGCCTCGGCCTCGTCGGGATCGTCATCGTGCTGCTGCTGATCCTTGTCCTGCTGGGCGACCAGTCAGGCTTCAAATGGCTCGCCTGGGTTGTCGGCGCCATCCTGATCGCGCGCACCGCCTGGTTCTTCTGGAAATCGTCGGCGACGCCGTCGCGCCAGGTCGCCATGCTCACCACGCGCCGGCTCGTCTCGGTCGACCTGCTGCGCCCGCTGGCGACGTGGACGATCCTGCCCGGCGGCGAGGGCCGCGCCGATGGCCGCGTGCTCGACCCGCACCCCATCGTCGTCACGGGCGCGAAGGAGCGCGGCCACATCCGCCTTAACACCGCCACGCAAAAGCTGAGCGCCTATCCGCCCTTCATCTTGTTCAACGCCGAACGCCCCCTCGACCTCGCCGAACGCATCCGCAAGACGCTGAACATCTCCACGCCCATCACAGACCGCACAAAATGAGCGCCGCGCCCGCCGACCCCGGAAACTCGCACGCAGCGCAGTTAGACAAACTGCCTCGCGCCTTCACACGCCGCCTCGCAGTTGATGAGCGCGTCATCCTCTCCGGGCGAGGCCGCGGCTTCGATCTGGCTTTTGAGCACTTCGCGATCCCAGGGTTCTTCGCGGCCGCATACCTCGCCTGGGCAAACCCGAAAGGATATGGCCCAGGGGCCGCAGATATGATCGCGGCGATACTGTTCGCGCTCTTCTCGTTCGGCATCATCGCCGCGGTCGGTTTTTCCCTAATAGCGGGATCGAACGGCGCCTGGTTTGCGCTCACTGATCGCCGGCTCCTGTACAGGCGCTCCGGACCGTTGGAGATGGCCTTCGCTCTCACCGGCCCTTCGGATCGCTATGGTTGGCGAATTCGGACTCTGCGGGTCAGCGGCACAAAAGACCGGGGCTCGATCAAGCTTCATCCAATGCTGGCGCTTCCGAGCAATGGCCCGGTGCTGCTGGCAGGCGTAGACAAGCCGCTCGAAGTTGCACAGCTGATCAAGAACACGCTCAATCTCGATTTGCCCATCGAGGACCACACCAAATGACCGCCTCGCCCGACAGGTGGACGCCGCATCTGGCGCCCGGCGAAACGCTGGTGTGGAGCGCGTCGGCGTCGCCCGCCCTGCGCAGCGCCGATCTCACGCGCAGCCGCGCGCTCTATCTCCTTGTCGGCGCGGCCTCGCTTCTCGTCGCGGTGCTTCTGGCGATACGCTTTGCGGACTCGCTCATGGCGAACATCGCCCAGCCAACCATGCTGGCCGCGGTGACGCCCCTCTACATCGCCTTCGCCCTGGCGATGTTCGCGCTGTCGCTCTGGGGCTTCCGCCGCGCCGCGAAAAAAGGCCCGCCCGCGCTGCACTTCGCGCTGACCTCCCGCCGCCTCATCGCGCTCGACAAGGCAGACGCCGTCATCGCTGAGATGCCCGGCGCCGATATCGACGGCGTCATCGCCGGCGGCCGCCGCAAGACGCCGGACGTCTACGTCCTGCGCAAGGACGACCCAAAGGAAGACCACGTCTTCGCCCTGGAACACCTCGACCGCCCCCTCGAAGCCAAGGCCATCATCGAGGAGACTTTTCCGCCTGCGCCGGTGGAGCAACAAGCATGACCGACATCTTCGCGGTCCAGAACCCGCTCACCCTCAAGCTCGCCCTGTTCGTCGGCGTCTACCTCGCCGTCGCCGCCAGCGCGCTGGTGCGCCCCTCGCTCGCAGGCGCGCTGCTGACCAGCATCAAGGCCTCCCCCGGCATCATGCACGCCACCGGCGCGCTCGCCGCCTTCGTCGGCATGGGCGTCCTCGTCACACATTTCGATTTCACCTCGATCACCGCCGCCCTCGTTACGCTCACCGCGATCTGGTGGGCGGTCGAGGGCCTCGGCATGCTTGCGCTCGGCCACCTGCTGCCGATCGACAGCCCGTTCGCCATCAAGAACTACGCCCTGTCCAACATTCCCGCCTTCGCCATCGGCGTCTTCCTCATCATCGCCGGCCTCCTCGGCCAACCGGAGCTGCTCCCATGAACAAGCCCATCAATCCGCGCGACCTGGAGCCCTTCCGCGTCACCACCGGCCCGCTGCCCGCCTCGCAGAAGCTCTACAGCGCCGCGCCCGGTTTGCCCCCGGAACACCCCGATGTGCGCGTGCCCTATCGCGAGATCGCGCTGCACCCGACAGCAAAAGAGCCGCCCATCCGCGTCTACGACACTACCGGTCCCTACACAGACCCGAGCGTCGCCATCGACGTCCACGCCGGCCTGCCGCCCATCCGCTCGCCCTGGCTCGTCGCGCGCGGAGCTGCCGCCGCCTACACCGGCCGCCATGTGAAGCCGGAAGACAACGGCCATGTCTCGCTCGAAAAGCTCGTCACCGAATACCCCAACCTGCGCCAGCCGCTGCGCGTCAGGCCCGGCAAACGCCTCACGCAATACCAGTACGCCAAGGCCGGCGTCATCACCGCCGAGATGGCCTACGTCGCCCACCGCGAAAACGTCTGCCGCGAGGCCATGGCCGAAGGCGCGCTCGAACGCCGCGCCGATGGCGAGGATTTCGGCGCCGAAATCCCGCCCTTCATCACGCCTGAATTCGTCCGCAGCGAGATCGCCCGCGGCCGCGCCATCATCCCCGCCAACATCAACCACCCGGAACTCGAGCCCGTCATCATCGGCCGCAACTTCCTCGTGAAGATCAACGCCAACATCGGCAACTCCGCCGTCACATCCTCAGTCGAAGAAGAGATCGAGAAGCTCGTCTGGTCGATCCGCTGGGGCGCCGACACGGTCATGGACCTCTCCACCGGCCGCAACATCCACAACATCCGCGAGTGGATCATCCGCAACTCCCCCGTCCCGATCGGCACCGTCCCGATCTACCAGGCGCTCGAAAAAGTCGGCGGCGATCCCGACAAGCTCGACTGGGAGGTCTTCAAGGACACGCTCGTCGAACAGTGCGAGCAAGGCGTCGACTACTTCACCATCCACGCCGGCGTCCGCTTGGCGTACATCCACCTCACCGCCAAGCGCGTCACCGGCATCGTCTCCCGCGGCGGCTCCATCATGGCGCGCTGGATGCTCTCGCGTCACAAGGAGAGCTTCCTCTACGAACGCTTCGACGAGATCTGCGATCTCATGGCGAAGTACGACGTCTCCTTCTCGCTGGGCGATGGCCTGCGCCCCGGCTCCATCGCCGATGCCAACGACGCCGCGCAGTTTGCCGAGCTGGAAACGCTCGGCGAGTTGACGCGCGTGGCCTGGGACAAGGGCTGCCAGGTGATGATCGAAGGCCCCGGCCACGTGCCGATGCACAAGATCAAGGTCAACATGGAGAAGCAGCTCAAGGTCTGCGGCGAGGCGCCGTTCTACACGCTCGGGCCGCTCACCACAGACATCGCCCCCGGCTATGATCACATCACCAGCGGCATCGGCGCTGCAATGATCGGCTGGTTCGGCACCAGCATGCTCTGCTACGTCACGCCGAAGGAACACCTCGGCCTGCCCGACCGCGACGACGTCAAGGTCGGCGTCATCACCTACAAGATCGCCGCCCACGCAGCAGACCTCGCCAAGGGCCACCCCGCCGCCAAGCTACGCGACGACGCCCTCTCCCGCGCCCGCTTCGAATTCCGCTGGGAAGACCAGTTCAACCTCTCGCTCGACCCCGAGACCGCGCAAAAATTCCACGACGCCACCCTCCCCAAAGACGCCCACAAGGTCGCCCACTTCTGCAGCATGTGCGGCCCGAAATTCTGCTCGATGAAGATCACCGCAGACGTCCGCGAATACGCCGCCAAGCTCAACGACAAGTCCTCCCTCGCCGCAGGCGGGGGAGGTGGCGCGCCGCAAAGCGGCGTGACGGAGGGGGCTGCCGGCCAAAGGCCGGCGGATGCCGCAACCCTCGCCGACATCGAAAAAGGCATGGCCGACATGAGCGCGAAATTCGCAGAAGTCGGGAAGGAGCTCTACGTCAGCGAAAGCGGAAAGAAGCGCGAGGCGATTGATTAGCGATTGTCGGGCCAATCGTCGCCAAGCCGATCAACTAGCGCTAAGTTTATCAGTACATTCTTTTCCCGGACCGAAAAATGAGTTTGCAAGACATACGCTCGATTTCGCTCGCTGGTGACGCGATAGAACTCCTGTCCCAGGTGGATACTGCTCTGACAAAACTGAATGCCCGTAGACCATTCGACCGAACCACTGAGGAAAAAATCAGAACTACCTTTCTTCCGGACAGAATCACTGCGACTTTGAACATTGAAGGAATCCACGTCACACGAAGGCAAACATTGGCCGTTATGGACGCGATGGCGATCCAGTCTTCGTTCGGTAAAGATGAAACCGAAATCAAGAACATCCTCGTCGCGGATGAGTTCGCCTATCAGTCAGCGTTGGCACATGAGCCGCTAACTCCCCACTTCATCCGCTCGATCCATCAGCACGTTCTAAGTCAGTTGATCGAGGCTCCTGGCAGTTATCGACATGGCGACGTCAAGATCACCGGAGCGGATTTCACCCCGCCATCCCATGTAGACGTTCCAATACTCGTCGATCAACTCGCGGCGGGTTTTGGCGCATCAGATTTTGTTCACCCGATTTTGCAAGCGGCGTGGGTACACAACCAGTTCACCTACATACATCCGTTCCTAGACGGGAATGGACGCACAGCACGCTTGCTACAGGATTTTTGCCTCGTAAGAAGAGGCCTGTACCCCATCGGGGTAGCTTCACATCGCAGAGACGATTATTACGCGGCACTGCAGGCTGCGGATGGCGGAGAGTGGGATGATTTAGTTGAGCTTCTCGCGCTTGCCCAACTGGATCTTGTCGGAAGAATTGACGCGCTCACCCAAGAGCCAGAGCGGCGGCGCAGCTGGGTAGCGAAGCTGGCGCAAGTGGCTGCACAACAAAAAGCAGGCGCGGTTCATAAGCAGTATCTGGTTTGGCGAGACCGGATGAATCGAGTTGAGACTTCGTTCTTAACAGCAGCCCACGAGCTTGACGCGGCATCGGATGATATTGGGGTTACAACGAGAGTTTACGATCCCATCGATCTCGAGAAATGGAAGCGGATCAGCCAATACGGTTCGGCTGATAAAACTTGGGCGTTCTCGCTTCTGTTCTTTTCCGGGAGCGTTCCGTTTTACAAGGTGATCGCCTATTTTCGGCGTCATAAGGTTGTTGGCTCTGACCAACTGGCATCTGCGGAGGGTGCGGTTGAACTGGCTATCACTGGCCAAGTAGCGCGAAGTTCTGAAAAATCCGACTTTGGGAATTTTTCTGACCCTGACATTGGGCTTCGCTCAGTGCTCTACGTGGACGACGCTCTAGTCGCGTATGAGCAAATCGCCGCTACGGGACTGGTGCAGCCCCGAGAGTGCGCATCCCCGGACGAAATTGTGCAAAAGCTTTTCGAAGATGTGTTCCTGAAGAAGGCTGGAATCTCCGGCTAGCCGCTCTGCGGCCGGGCACGGAGACTTGCAAAACGGCCGTCGACGCTTCGCGCCACTTAGGGTGCATTGAGCCTTGCGAAATGCACCTTTGGAGCGTGTGGCGCGATGGTGCATTTCGGCGCTGCCTCAATGCACCCTACGCACACCGACGCCAGCTTGAGCGCCTCATGGTGAGCCTGTCGAACCACGAGGCGCGGCGGGCGCCGGCCCTCGTCCTTCGACGGACGCGCGGCTTCGCCGCGCTGCTCAGGATGAGGGCCTTGGTGATGACGCGGCCACAGCGTCCCGGCTCTCGCCGTACCCAACCAAAACGACACCGCACAGCCCCACACTTCGTAAGCGTGAAATGTGGCGACTGAGAAATCTTCGCCAGCGCGCTCAAGCCGCTAGCGAAAATCCGCTGTCGGAAAACGCGCTGCGTTTTCCCCGGGGCGCCCAACCGCGCGCATACTGCACGTGTCCTGGCATGAGGGAGGTCTTGGGAGACGTCCGAAACTCCAGATCGCCAGGACGACAGCCGGCGTGGCGTCGAAGTGGCGG
>NCEM01000093.1 GCA_002280725.1 Alphaproteobacteria bacterium 32-64-14 | reverse complement strand
ATCGACAGGCGGCTGTCAGCAAGGTCAAGCGTCACGTCTGCGCCTTCGGGGAGTTTCCTCACCACGTCAAAGAGCGTCTGGGCCGGGGCGGTCACCGAACCGGCTTTCTTGATCTCCGCGGGGGCTGCGTCCGTCGCCTCGATATCAAGGTCGGTCGCGGTCAGGCTCAGCTTGTCGCCCTCGGCGACCATCAGGATGTTCGACAGGATCGGAATGGTGTTGCGGCGCTCGACAACCGCCTGAACGTGGGACAGCGCACGCATGAGAGCGTTGCGGTCAATCGTGAGTTTCATTCGCCCAATCCTGTCAGAAGCGCCGGCTCCGGCGGCAACCCAGCCACCGGAAAAACATCGGCCCGCCACAGAGGACGGGCCGGGAGATTAACGCATTGCGGCGCTGCGAAAAGCCCCATTCGCGAGGCTTCGTAAGGCTATCTCACAGAAGCTGACGCATCCGTGGATAACCTGGGCCCGTGGCCGCCCCCTCCGTCTCGCGACGAAGGCGTCGCGATCCACCTCCCCCGCCGCTTTGCGCCGGAGGAGGAAAGGCGCGGACAGACCTATTTCGTGTTGCGCGGGTCGGCCATTATGCGCTGTTCCAGCGCCCGCAGCTCTTCTGCGGCCGCATCATTCGAGGCAATCATCGCGGCTATCTTGCGATAAGCGAATAATACGGTCGTGTGATCACGATCGCCGAACATGCGCCCGATCTGCGGATAGGAGCACTTGGTGAGCTGGCGGCTGAGATACATCGCGTACTGGCGCGGCAGCGCGTACTGCCGCTTGCGGCAGGCGGATTCCAGATCGACCTTGGTGACGCCATAGGCGCGAGCCGTGACATCCTTGATCGTGTCGATCTTGGGCGCACGGGCCGGAGCGCCGCCAGCCTGAAGCTGGATCGCCTTCTCGACCGCGGTGCGGTCCAGCGGCTTTCCAACCAGCACAGTGCCGCAATAGACGTTGCGGATGGCGCCGCAGAGCGCACGGCCGGAAGCCGGCAGGCGATCGGCAAGAAGATCGATCCATTCTTCCTGGAAGTCGAACGCGACGTCGATGGCCTTGGCGGCTTCGGCGACGGCATCGGCCTTCGCGCGCAGAATCTCGCGGCGCAGGTTGCGCTCGGGGAGTTCCATCTGGGCGATGACGCCGCCATGGATCTCGTCGCGCATGCGATCGTCCAGCTGTTCGATGGTGGCCGGCGACTGGTCGCACGCCAGCACGACAACGCCGCCGTTCGCGACGATGGCGCGCATGTGCGAGAAGAACTCGACCAGCGTGCCCGGCTTCGAGCAGATGAACTGGAAATCATCCAGCAGCACGATCTTTGCGCGGCGAACGAGCGTACGCAGGTCAGATGTGTCTTTCCGCTTCACGCCGTCGACGAACGCGACCGTGAAGTCTTCCGAGCTCATGTAGAGCACGCTGTTCTCGCCGCGCGCTGCCGCGAGCGATGCCTGGATGCCCTTGAGCAGGTGCGTCTTGCCGACGCCATGCGGGCCGACAACCGTCACCACATTGGCAGAGACGCCGCCGCCCATGGCGAGACGGTGGGCAAGGCCGAATGCGACGCGGTTGCTGTCGCCGACCAGGAAGTTCTCGAGCGTCTGCGCATCGCCATTGATGCCTTCAGGACGCGGCTCGTCGATCTCGCTCTCGTCGCGCTCCACGATCAGCACGCCCGTATCCGCAGGCTGCGCGAGGGCAAGGATATCGGCGGGAATGCGCTCGCGCGCCTCGATGCGCACACGGCGGCCGCCGCGGTCCACCTGCTCCCAGGCCTGCTGGATCAGGTGTCCGAAGTCTGTATCGACGCGCGCACGCGCATAATTGTCGGCGGCGGCGACAACGACTTCGCCATTCACTTCGGCGATGAAGTCGAGTTTGGAGATCCACGCCTCGTACTGAGCATCGCCAACGCGGCGGCGCAGGGACTCGCGAACGGAGTCCCACATCTGTGCGACGCGATCATCCTGAACGGTCTCGGAAGACGTGCGGCGCGTGGGAGCGGAATCAGAGGCGCGAACGTTTCCGCCGGCGCCGGCGGACGCATATCGGGTGGTGTTCTGTTTGCTGATCATGGCCCCTCATCAAACCTGAATGCGCGGTGCCTTCGTCTGTTATTTTCGGACAAAAAGTCTCTCCGACGACTCAAGCCCCAGAGCCGCAGAACGTGTCCGAACGAAGGAAGGTTACTCGCTACGAAGGCGAGTTTTTCTCCGATCAGCTCACAAGGTCAACCACGACAAAGGCCGCAGCTGAGGAATTATTTTTAACGAAACTGTCGTGATCGGGGTTGCCACTGAATCCATTGCGATAATGAAGATCATATGCGGCTCAGGAGCGACTGATCGATCACATCGAATTGCTCCGCACACGGAGCAAAAATCAGTTGCATTCCCAACATGCGCACAGCCGCGAGGGAACTTCGGGATTCAACCCTGAAGGGAGGCGGAATGCAAGCCCGAAGGCGCGATCATTCCATCTGAGGGGGAACAGGGCTGGGCTGATTTTGCGCTTAGCTTATTCCGGAACGCAGCGCCTCGTGAAGGCAGCTGCACGGCACCGGAGCGCCGCTGCACTTAGGCGGCAGATCAGGCCGTGAGGCCTTTGACGCGGGCGGCGAGACGCGAGACTTTGCGCGAGGCCGTGTTCTTGTGCGTCACGCCTACGGTCACGCCGCGCATGATTTCCGGCTCGGCAGCCTTGAGGGCGGCAATCGCGGCTTTCTTGTCGCCCGAGGAGATCGCTTCTTCGACCTTGCGGGTGAAGGTGCGGATACGCGACTTGCGAGACTTGTTGACCTCGGTCCGCGCGGCGATCTTGCGCACCATTTTCTTCGCGGATTTCGTATTCGCCATCGGTCTTCCAAGCTCCGTTTACCCTGTCCCTGGCGCATAGGCCGGGGGTTTTGGGGAGCGGCGTCTTAACAGCGTCGCCATCCCCGGTCAATTCGCCCGTCCAAGGTTTTGTACACACCCCCGAACAGGCTGCAAAGCGGGCCGGTTTCACCTGTCCTTGCCGCCTCTAGCGGTTGGTGAATTTGGGCGGGCGCTTTTCCGTGAAGGCGCTCATGCCTTCCTTCTGGTCCTCGGTCGCGAACATCGAGTGGAACAGGCGGCGTTCCAGCATGACGCCCTGGCGTAGGGTGGTTTCATAGGCGGCGTTGACCGTTTCCTTGGTCATCATCGCGATAGGGCGCGATTGGGAGGCAATCTTGGCTGCGGCCTTCTTGGCCTCTTCCATCAACTGGTCGGCAGGAAGCACACGCGAGACGAGGCCGGAACGCTCGGCTTCCGCAGCGTCCATCATGCGTCCGGTGAGGCACATCTCCATTGCTTTCGACTTTCCGACGAAGCGCGTGAGACGCTGCGTGCCGCCAATGCCCGGCATGACGCCGAGGTTGATCTCCGGCTGGCCGAACTTCGCGGCCTCCGACGCCAGGATGAAATCGCACAACATCGCGAGCTCGCACCCGCCGCCCAGCGCAAAGCCGTTCACCGCAGCGATCAGCGGCTTGCGGAAGCCTGACAGCGCCTGCTCGAACGCGCCGAACATGTCGGCCTGATAGACGTCCATGTAGGATTGCGGCGCCATTTCCTTGATGTCGGCGCCGGCAGCGAACGCGCGCCCTGCCCCCGTAATGATGACGCAGCCGATGTTTGCGTCCTTCTCCCACCCGGCCAGCACAGCCATCAGTTCCTGACAGAGCTTGGCGTTCAACGCATTCAGCGCATCGGGGCGGTTGAGCGTGGCGATCCCGACCTGACCATCGGTTTCGACGAGCAAAGTTTCATAGGCCATGGGTGTCTCCTGTTCGGAGACCTTCTAGCTGTCAGGCAGCCCGAGTTCTACCCGGCTTGCGCCTGCGAGGCGCAACTGGTCGATCAGGAAGACCACGACGTCGACATCGAGCGTTCCCAGATCGGCCACCACGATGGACGTTGCACCCTCCACCACGGGGTCTGACAGGAAGTGTGCGGCGTGCTGCAGCCCGTCTTGGGCGACGCCCTCGGGTGCGCACAGGGCATTCTCGAACCATGCGCTGAGCGCCTGGGCGATCGTCGCCGCGTCTCCATCGATGGCGATGCGGACATTGTCCCACTGGAAGGGTGTGACGACGATGTTGAGGCCGGCGCCGTGGAAGGCCACAGGCTCGAACCTCAGCATCTTGCCCGGCTGGAACATGCTGGGCGTCGCTGCGTCGTTTTCCTCGATGGCGAGGTCATAGCGCGAACCGACATTGAGCGCGCCCTCGCGCGCGAGGCCGCCCGCCTCGTCCACCATCGGCGGCTCGATGATCAGCTTGTGGCCCTTGCCGCGCAGCTCCGCCAGCGCCTTCTCGAACTGGTCGACATAGTGCGTGCGAACATTGGTGAGGAGTTGCTGGAGATCGTCCACAGTGGCCCCGCCTTGTGAAGATGGGCGCAGCCTAGTCCGCCAGGCGCGTGGAGGCGAGCTTCACGATCAGTTCGAACTTCACCGTGATCGGGGCGGCATTGGCCGGTTCGCGCATCGTGATGTTCAGGTGCTCGTTCTCGCGCTCGAAGGACAGCGCCGCATCTGACGCCACGAGCTTCCAGCCCAGCGAAGGCAACGAGGCCCTGTAGAAGTCCGCAATGTCACTTGTGCGGATATCGCCAGCCGCCACTGTCTGCACGACGCGGCCCTGATCGCTTTCGAACACAACAGGCTCGGCCTCCTCGGTGAGACCCGCAGGCAGCGGCACATCCTCGATCGCGCGCAGGAAGTCGGTCGCAAAGGCGGGCGCGGCAGACAGCATGGTTGCGGCGGCCATCACGAATGAAGCGGCGATCTGTCTGAACACGGCAAGCTCTCCGGAGATGCGCGGAGTGTCGTGGCGTTCACCCTACCAAATCAACAATGCCCGGACAAACAACGCGCCTGCGCAAAGATTGTTCTTGAAATGTTCTCGGCGCGGATTATGGTTATCGCGGTTGGGCTCCGACGCGGAGTTTGGGACGGGCGATGATCAGCCGCATTACCACGTTTGCGTTCGAGGGCGTCGAAGCGCGGCCCATCGATGTGCAGGTGCAGCTGTCAGGCGGCGCCAACGCCTTCAACATTGTCGGCCTGCCGGACAAGGCCGTGGGCGAAAGCCGCGAACGGGTGCGCGCCGCGTTCACCGCGCTTGGCCTGTCGCTGCCGCCGGAGCGCGTGCTGGTGAACCTCGCGCCCGCCGATCTTCCCAAGGAGGGCAGCCACTACGATCTCGCCGCGCGACAGCCTCGAGGGCGTGGCCGCCATCGGCGAGCTGGCGCTCGATGGCGGGCTGGCGGAAACGCATGGCGCCCTGCCCGCCGCGATGGCCGCCGAGGGCATGGACCTCGCGCTGGTGTGCCCTGCGGTATGTGGGGCGGAGGCTGCGTGGTCGGGCGGCACCGTGCTTGCCGCGCCGAGCCTCATTTCCCTCGTGAACCATTTCAACGGCACACGCCAGATCATGCCGGCAAAGCCCGGCGCGCTGGCCGATGGCGCCGCCGCGCCCGACCTGCGCGACGTGAAGGGACAGGATGGCGCCAAGCGCGCGCTCGAGATCGCGGCGGCCGGCGGGCACAACCTTTTGATGATCGGGCCGCCGGGGTCGGGCAAGTCGATGCTGGCGCAGCGCCTGCCGGGCCTGTTGCCGCCGCTGTCGGCGCGTGAACTTCTGGAAGTGAGCCAGGTGCATTCGATTGCCGGATTGCTGGAACGCGGACGCCTGTCGCGCACGCGCCCCTTTCGCGCGCCGCACCATTCAGCCTCGATGGCGGCGATGGTCGGCGGCGGCATCAAGGCGAAGCCCGGCGAGGCTTCCATGGCGCATCACGGCGTGCTGTTTCTCGACGAGCTGCCCGAGTTTACATCGCAGGTGCTCGATTCACTTCGCCAACCGCTGGAGAATGGCGAGGCGGTGATCAGCCGCGCCAACCGGCATGTGAAATATCCCTCGCGCTTCCAGCTCGTCGCGGCGGCCAACCCCTGCAAGTGCGGCGGCGGGCCCGGCGCG
>NCEM01000028.1 GCA_002280725.1 Alphaproteobacteria bacterium 32-64-14 | reverse complement strand
CGGGTTGGGGGCAGCACGGCAGAGACAAGAGGGATCGGCCACACGATCTGCGGCCTTCTCGCGGCCCCAATCGTCGGCGGCATGATCGCCTCCACCCTGATGATACTTTTAGCCAGCATTCTGACCCCCTCGTCCAATGCGCTAATGATGCTGCATGTTTCTATACTCGCGGGTCTGATTGCAGGTGCTATCTTCGGTGTTCCAGCAGCTCTGCTCGTTGGTTGGCCGGTACACTTGCTCATGAAGTGGCGAGGCGTAAAGCGCAGGCATCATTATACGCTCGCAGGTGCCTTGATCGCCGTGTTGCCGCTCGCCGTGTCTAGCGGATCGGCCTTGTTAGCTTCACCCAACCTCGGCGTCCCGCTCGCCATCTCGTTTCTTCTCGCCGGCGCCATCGGCGGCGTCACCTTCTGGCTCATCCGCCGCCCGGATCGCGACATGCGGGCGAATTCAACGTGAGCAACCAACCCGCGGACACAACGCAACGCAACCGGCTAATCCGCGCCATCATCGGATTGGTCCTCGCCCCCATCGTCGGCGCAATCGTTTCCGTAGCCATCACCTTCGGCTTCGCTAGCTTTCTCAACCCGATCGGATGGACCAGCCCCTCCACCTTCGATCTGCTCTTCGGCACGGTCAGTATAGGCGCAGTGGCAGGCTGCCCCGCCGCGTTCATTCTCGGTCCCCCGATACATATCTGGCTCCAGTATCACCGCTGGGTTGGCGTGCACCACTACATCGCCTTCGGCGCCCTGATCGGACTCATAACGGCGCTCGCCTTAGCGGTCTTCTTCATGCAGGCCGGCGGCGCTATCGCCATCATCGGCTTCATGATCATCTTCGCCGGCGCCGTCGGCGGGCTCGTCTTCTGGCTCATCCGCCGGCCGGATCGCGACGCGACAGCTTCCGCGCCGCCGCGCGCAGCAGCGCCCGCGCATAGAACGCATGGACAGGCTGGAGATACCTGAAGCTCGCCGATGGCTGCGGATTGCCATCCCGGTCCTTCGCACGCGGCACAACAGCAGAGCCGAAATACAGGCGCGTCCCTGCGCCATCCGCCGGAACCGCCATCAGCCAGCTCCGCGTCAGCTTGGCGAAGTCGCAAACAAGAAGCTGATCCTCCGCGCGCGTCTCGACCGTCCACGCGGCAAACGCCTCGGCCTTTCCCAACGCCAGCGCACGCGCATCCTCATCTGTGCATCCGCGCCCAATCAGGAACAGCACGAACCGTTCGCACTTGAACAAGCCGGTCGTGTAGAACGCCTCGATGAACTCTGCGGCGCTCACCGGGCGCTCAACCCAAGCCGCGAAGCAATCCGCGTAAGCGCCTTGCATGTCGCGATACCGCTGAAGCAGCGCGCCATCCGGCAGGGTGGAAGCTTCAATCTTCGTCACGGGTTCGCCACCGCAATGAACACGCCCACCGCAATCATCGCGGCGATCACCAGCGCGACCTTCCAGAGCGGCACATGCGCCTTCTCGACCTCAGCAACCGGCGCGACGGCTGGCTCAACAGCCGCATCCGCCGCCGCTCCGCCGCGCAACCGCACCGGGCCCTCCGGCTCGTAATCCGCCATATGGCGCCGCTCGCCGAGGCCGATCGTGTCGAACGCATCCGTCTCGCCTTCAGGCGCCACACCTATCCTGCGCAGGGCCTGGTTGATTGGCCCGGCCCACTGGGCGCGCGCAGGCTCCATCTTCGCGAGGCCATCCGCATACGCCATCGCCGACTGCCCACCCGTTCCCCCGAAATACTCCGTCTCGACATAGGCGAGCGCCCCGCCCGCCGCCGTCGCCTCCGCAAGCGCCGCGTCTAGTCCGGGCGGAGCAAAATCGAGCGCATCGGGCCGAACCGCTTCCGGATAGCGGGCGGCAATTGCGCCGTGAAGCGCATCCTCCACAGGAATTGCCTGCCATCCGCCCTGCAGATCCACGGCGCGCGATCCCGGCCACGCGCGAAGGAAAGCCGCAATGGCGTCGCCGCGCCCGATGACAAGTCTTACGCTGTGTCCCATCACCGCTGCCTACCACGAGTCTTGACGCAACCCGCAAACGCCCCGACCTGACACGCATGACCGACACGATCGAAATCTGGACTGATGGCGCCTGCTCGGGCAATCCCGGCCCCGGCGGCTGGGGCGCGCTGATCCGCATCGACGGCGCCGACACCGAACTCCACGGCGGCGAGCCCGCGACCACCAACAACCGCATGGAGCTCATGGCCGCCATTGCCGCGCTGGAATCTCAGCCCGCAGGCGCGAAGATCGTCCTCCACACCGACAGCACGTATGTGAAGGACGGCCTCACCAAGTGGATCATCAACTGGAAGCGTAACGGCTGGAAGAATGCCGCCAAGGAACCAGTGAAGAACAAGGATCTCTGGATCCGCCTCGAAGCCGCAGCCGCCTCCCACAAGGTCGACTGGCGCTGGGTGAAAGGCCACTCCGGCCACACCGAGAACGACCGCGCCGACGCCCTCGCGCGCCTGGGATGTGACGAAAACCGCCGGCGTTGAGAAACGCGCCTCGTCCTTCGACAGGCTCAGGATGAGGCGCTCCCGCGGCACTGCTCTCCAATAGGCCTCATCCTGAGCCTGTCGAAGGACGAGGCCGTGCTAACCGGCCTCGCCAACCCGACCTTCACACTTTTGCAGCCTGTCCATGTCTGCGATAGCTTAGGTACGAACCAGCCGCAGACACCGCCATGCAAGTCGAAATCGCCGAAGAACGCATCCTGCTGCTGGCCGACTCGATCGGCGCAGATCAGGCCCGCACACTCGCCTGGGCCAAGCGCTCGGAGGCCTTCGGCGCCTTCGCGCGCATCGGCGGCTTCATCTCGCGCCCCAAGGACGAGGACTACGAGATCGTCTACAGCGAATTGCGCCTGCAACCCCTCTGGCGCATCTCCGCCTCCACAACCTACGTCTACGAGCGCCAGCGCCAGCACAAGCTGAAGCTCTCGGGCGAGGTCAACGCCGTCACGCTGGGCGGCGAAAGCTTCTCCGCGTCCAAAGGCGCGGCGACAATCACTCTCATCGAAAACTGTCATGAGGCCAGCCAGAAGGACTGGTTGTTCGATGGCCTGACCAAGCAGGGCGATCCCGGCCTCAAGGCCTACCTCGCGATAGAGCCCAAACCCGTCACGCTCGATGAACTGAACGACATGACCCGCGCAGGCGCCGTGGTTCTGCCGCCGCAAGCCAAGCCCTCCATGCTGACGCGCGATGTGATCTCGCGCTCAATCCGCAAGATCGAGGCGGACCGCATTCTCGAAGAGACCATGCGCATCGACGCCATCGACCTGATCTACCGCCCCGTCTACGCCCACCGCCTCAGATGGCAGGGCAAGGAAGCGGTGGTGGAGGTCGACGCCGTCCTGGGCGAGACGAAAACACAGGGCACGACGTTCGAGAACAATGTCGGCAAGCTGGTGGATCGCGACTTGCTGCTCGATGCCGGGCTTGAAGCCGCCAACATGATCCTGCCGGGCGTAACGCTCGCGCGCATCATCGTCACCAAGGCCGCGAAATTCAGTGGCAAATCCTGAAGCGCTCAGCCCGCGCGCACTTTCAGCACGCCATGCTCCGATCCCGTGACGACCACGGCGGACCCATGCGCAATCGCGCTGCCATCCGCCTGCTTCGCCAGCCAGACCGTGTCGCCGATCTTCACCTTGCCATTGCCGCCCTCGAATGAGGTCGTCGCGTGCCCGTTCTGGCCGATCATGTTCGTAAGCCGATCGTTGAGATTGGGATGCGACGTCGCGCGCAGGCGCAGGCCCTTGAACACCGTGCGCCCCGAAATCACGAACGCGATCGCCACGAAGCCGAAGAACGTCAGCTGGCCTTCCCACCCGCCAACCGGCGGCGGCACGATCAGCATGAACAGCGCCGTCAGGAAGGCGCCCAGCGACACCCACAGCAGGTCGAACGTGCCAACCGCCACTTCGATCGCCATCAGCACGATGCCCAGCCCGACCCAGTGCCAGACCGTCAGCCCGCTCAGGAATCCGACCACCGCATCCATGGCTAGCCTCGCGTCGCAAACGGACTGCCGCCAGCCGGCGGCGTGCGCGGCGGCGTCTCAGGCCCGGCATTACGCTTCACATTGTCAGTCAGCGCCTTCACGCCCTCGATGGCGCCAACCAGACCGGCAAAGTCCGCCGGCACGATCACCGTGCGCTGCTGCGGCGAGCTGGCCAGTTTTGCGAATGCCTCAACGTATTTGAGACCAAGGAAGTAGTTGATCGCATTCACGTCGCCCGCCGCGATGGCTTGCGACACAACCTCGGTCGCCTTCGCCTCGGCTTCGGCCGCCCGCTCGCGCGCCTCGGCATCGCGGAAGGCGGCCTCGCGGCGCCCTTCGGCTTCAAGGATTTGCGACTGCTTCTGGCCCTCGGCCTTCAGGATGGCCGACGCCCGGTCGCCCTCTGCTTCCAGGATCTGCGCGCGCTTCAGGCGCTCGGCCTTCATCTGCCGGGCCATCGCCTCGGTGATGTCCTGCGGCGGCGTCAGGTCCTTGATCTCGATGCGCGTCACCTTGATGCCCCACGGCTGCGTCGCCGCGTCGATCACCGACAGCAGCCGCGCATTGATGTCGTCGCGGTTCGACAGCACCTGGTCGAGGTCCATCGAGCCGACAACGGTACGGATATTGGTGAGCGACAGATTCGTGATCGCCTGCGTGAGGTTGTTGACCTCATACGCCGCCGGCACCGGGTCGATCACCTGCGTGAACACCACCGCGTCGCACGACACCATCGCGTTGTCGCGCGTGATGACCATTTGCTGAGGGATATCGAGCACGTTCTCCATCATGTTCAGCTTGTGGCCGATGCGGTCCACGAACGGCACGATGAAGGCAAGGCCCGGAGACAGCGTGCGCGTGTATCGCCCGAACTGCTCGACCGTGAACTGATACCCCTGGGGCACCACCTTCACGGCGCTGAAGATGACCATGACGCCAAGGACAAGCAGGAAGATCGGAACGAGAAGTGCCGCATTGCTCGCAAGATCGAAATCCATCCCAACCGCTCCTTTTGATCGGCGCAAGGCTAGTCGCTATGTGTGATGGGGGCAATGCAGCGCGCAATAAAGGCGCACGCGCCGATTCAGTCCGTGTGCGCATGCGAAAACGCCGGAGCGTCACCGCCCCGGCATCCCTGAATTTCCAACTGCGCCGAACTGGCTCAGACCGGAACTTGCTCAAAGTTGGCCGAGCATGAAATCGGCGGCGCTGACCTTGAACTCGCCCGGCGCTTCCACGTTCAACTGCTTCACCACGCCGTCCTCGACGATCATCGAATAGCGCTTGGAACGCGAACCCATGCCGAATCCCGTGCCGTCCATTTCGAGACCGACCGCCTTCGCGAACGCGCCATTGCCGTCCGCCAGCATGACGACGTCCTCGCCAACCTGCTGGTCCTTGCCCCAGGCGTTCATGACGAACACGTCGTTCACCGACACGCAGGCGATCGTGTCGACGCCCTTGGCGCGGAAGTCGGCTGCCGATTCCTTGTAGCCGGGCAGGTGACGCGCAGAGCACGTGGGCGTGAATGCGCCCGGCACAGCGAACAGCGCCACTTTCTTCCCGGCGGTCAGGTCGGCCACGCTCAGCGGCGACGGCTTGCCGTCCTTCATCACCGTGAAGGTCGCCTCGGGAAGTTTGTCGCCTACCTTGATGGTCATGAAATGGCTCCTCCAGAAGCACAGGTTGAATTGCTGTATGGACATCTAGTCCGTTCGGACCGCCACGCCAATCCCGGCGTCGAATGCACAGGAAACCCCCGCCAGGATTTCTTCGCTTGCCTTGGCATCATCGAAAGCCCAGTTTGACTGTAGAAGGAGAGCCCTGCTTGGAAGGCTCACTGGCTGGAAAACTGCTTATCGCCTCTCCGGCGATCGAAGACTCCCGCTTCAGCCGGGCAGTCATTCTCGTCTGCACGCATAACGAAGAACACGCGATGGGGATCGTCCTCAACAAGGCGAGCGACGAAGGGCCCCTGTCCGAACTGCTCGACCAGCTGGGTGTTGACGGAGATCAGGCGCCGGATGCGCATATCCTCGTCGGCGGCCCCGTCAGCCGCGAACGCGGCTTTGTCCTCCATTCCGAAGACTATGACAGCGACGGCGCCACGCTTAACGTCTGCGATGGCGTCTGCCTCACGGCGACGCGCGACGTGCTGCACGCCATCACGTCAGACGCTCCGCCCGAACGCTTCGTCCTCGCGCTCGGATATTCCGGCTGGGGCGCAGGCCAGCTCGAGATGGAGCTTGCCGAGAATGTCTGGCTCGTCGGCGAGCCGGACGTAGCCCTGGTCTTCGATCCCTCGTTCGACACCAAATGGAGCCGGGCGCTTGCCCGCATTGGCGTCTCGCCGGACAGGCTGCAGGTTACGGGCGGGCGGGCCTAGCCAACACCCAGCGCCTGCAAAATCGGCCTCATCCTGAGCCTGTCGAAGGACGAGGCCGTGCTCACCGACCGTGCTCACAACCGCTTCATCCATCTTGCCAACCCGCCCAGCCTCATGCCCACTCCCGCGCAAATCGGGAGACACCCATGCGCATTGCCCTGTTCGCCGCCGCCCTGTTCCTCGCGCCCGCCGCATTCGCGCAGACCGCAGGCACGCTGCCGCAGAAGCTCGACTTGCCTGGCTTCCAGGCCGTCGTCTCCGACACGGGCTCGGTCTACGTCTCTGGCCAGCCAAGCGAACAGGCGCTGCGAGACCTCGCCGCCAAGGGCGTCCGCACGATCATCAGCGTGCGCACGCCCACCGAGATGAACAACCGCGCGCAGGTGCCCTTCGACGAAGCCGCACTCGCGA
The DNA here is from genome assembly GCA_002280725.1 of Alphaproteobacteria bacterium 32-64-14. Lineage (GTDB taxonomy): Bacteria > Pseudomonadota > Alphaproteobacteria > Caulobacterales > Hyphomonadaceae > UBA7672. The sequence goes on along the minus strand of NCEM01000028.1, from coordinate 43,951 downwards.
AGGAGCTGGGCATCACCTTCGTCAACGTCCCCCTCGGCGGCCCTACCTCGCCCTACACGCCCGAAGCGCTCGATCAGGTGATCTCGGCCATCCGCGCCTCCGATGGCGAAGTGCTGCTCCACTGCACGGTCGGCTGGCGCGCCAGCCATGTCTGGGCCGCCTACCTCGTGAAGGAAAAAGGTCTCAGCTACGAAGAAGCCATCCGGCAAGCCGAAGCCATCAACCTCAACGGCTACACCCCACCCGGCGGCGGCCCCCGCCCCGTCGACAGTCTGCTCGGCCGCGCACCCCAATAATAACAGGACCGCCGGGCGCCCGCCTGGCATCCTCGTCACCCCCCACACCTTGTCAGCCCGGAAGCGCGAAGCGCTATCCGGGAACCATTGCGCCAACACGACACTGTCGCAATGGATCGAGGCTCTCCGCTACGCTCCGGCCGGGATGACAACCGTGGATGATCGCCACCGTCGGAAACAGAAAAATCTTCTTCCACACTCTCAAGGCGCTGGCCTCCAGATTTGTAGGAAAGAGAAAAAATCTGCACCGCCAGTTTTCCCCGGGTCTCCTCACCCAGCGTATTCTCCGCCTCATGACACCGGCGCGAACACACGCACATGGCCTCGCAAGCCCTTCGCTTAGTCAGCTCTCGCTGACGGCGCTGCTGTGCGTGCTCGCAGAGCTGGTGCTTAGCGTCGCCGCAATGCTCGGGATGCGCAGGCGTGGTGAGACTCGTGATTGGCACACGAGTCCTGCTCCGTCCGCTCTGCCCCTCGCAAAGCACGACACGCAATTTCAGGAAACCAGCTCCACCCACGGAGTCATTCTCGGGCCCATTCTTGTTCAAGATTGGCCGAGCAATCTCTGTTGGACCCACGCAGGGACTCGTCAACATTCCCCGCGAATCCATCAACCGAGATGCCCGGCACAAGGCCGAGCATGACACCGTTGGTGTGGTTCATACCCAAGCGCGACAGCCGCGCGCACCTCAACTCCGCGCCTCGTCCTTCGACAGGCTCGGGATGAGGCGCTCCCTCACCAACGGCTGGAAGGGCCTCATGGTAAGCCTCCTCACCCTGAGGAGCCGCCGTCAGGCGGCGTCTCGAAGGGCGAACCACGAGGCCGTGCTCGCCATTCCCGATGTGAGCCCCTCAGCGCCCGCTTAAGCGGCCAGCGCACCCCATCCCACACCACCTCGCGGCTCAAGCCAGCGGGATCACGCCCCTGCGCCCTAATCCCGGTAAGCCGCCACCTGCTCGCTCGTCGCCAGCAGCGCGCCATCAGGCGACCAGAGCTTCAACTCGTGATCGAAATACCCGCCCTCGCAACGGCGGCAGTGAACCTCACTCAGGATAAAGCGTGATCCCACCGCCGCGATCTCCGCAAGCGTCGCATGGAAGTGCGTCGTCATCGACACCGTCGACGATCCCGAAATCGCCTCGCGCTTCCAGATCACGCGCGGCGGCGCCAGGTCCGCCATCGCGGCGAGTTGCAGGACATCCAGCGCCCGCCCCGCGCGATCCTGCTGCCACACCAGCGAGCTCGCCGCCTTGGTGCGATCAAGTCCCTCCGCACGCGGCATTGGCGTGATCCACCGCGACCGATACTGCGCCCCAAAGCCTGCCGGCGGCGTCCACTCGCCCAGCCCCTCCGTCTCCGGCGGAACCGCGTCAGGCATCACCGCATCCGTGAAGCTCGTCGTCTCGCGCCGCACGCCCATCACAATCTGCGCATGCGCGCACACCTTGCCACCTTGATGGATCTCCGACCGCCAGAACTGCAACCGCGCGCCCGAGCGGATCAGCCGTGTCGAAATCTCGATCGGCCCCTCGTTGATCGACTCGATGAACAGCACCGACTGCGACAGCGGCCCGCCCTTCGCAGCAGGCTCGATCATGATGGCCTTCAGCAAAGCCGCCCCGGTCCAACCGCCAAACTGGCTGCCGAAGCCGCGATAGGCGGGATCAACCTCGCCAGCCCAGAGGTTGTCCCCGGCGGCGGCAAGAACGATGGAATCCTGAAACGTCTGCATGCCCCGCACAAACCGCGCGACAGCCCGATGGTCAACGCGACGGATTGATTAGCGGGGCTCAACGAACCAGGGCGCCCGCATGCCGGTCACTTGCGCGGGTCGCGATCCCGCCACGGCACGATCACAAGCCAGAAAAACAGGCTGAACCCCATTCCCAGCGCCAAGGTCAGCAACGGCAACCACGGCCAGTATTGCTGCCGCAACGCGCTTTCCGCCGGCAGCACCAGAAGGCCGGCGGCGATAGCAATCCCCGGAATGGCGCCGGAGATCGACATCGCCAGGCGCTTGCTCAGCGGCTCAGCCACCTACCACCACTTCTCAGGCCGGGCCGTGAACGCTGCTGCATCCTCGATCGCCGCGGCGACCTTGAAGCACGCCTCCTCGTCCAGCGCCTTGCCGATCACCTGCAGGCCAAGCGGCAGACCCTGCGCATCCAGCCCCGCAGGCATCGCGATAGCCGGCAGGCCAGCAAGGTTCGCCGTCACCGTGAAGATGTCGTTGAGGTACATCGCCACCGGATCATCGCCCTTCTCGCCATACCCGAACGCAGCCGAAGGCGTCGCCGGCGTCAGCAGCGCATCGCACTGCTTGAACGCCTCCTCGAAGTCCTGAAGGATCCGCGTGCGCACCTTCTGGGCCCGAAGATAGTACGCGTCGTAATACCCGGCGCTGAGCACGTACGTGCCGATCAGCAGGCGGCGCTGCACTTCCGCGCCGAAGCCCTTCGCGCGCGTCGTCTCGTACGTCGACGTCAGCGAGCCATCGCCCGGCTGCCGTGCGCCATAACGGATGCCGTCATAGCGCGCGAGGTTGGAGGACGCCTCAGCCGGAGCCACGATGTAGTAGGCCGGCAGCGCGTACTTGGTGTGCGGCAGCGACACGTCGACAATCTCGGCGCCGGCCGCCTTCGCCCAGGCGATGCCTTGGCTCCAGAGCTTCTCGATCTCTTCGGGCATGCCATCGACGCGGTATTCCTTCGGAACGCCGATCTTCATACCCTTGATCGATTTGCCGACCGACTTTGTCCACTGCGGTACGGGCAAATGCAGGCTGGTCGAATCCTTCGCGTCGCCAGAGCACATCACCTCGAGCATCAGGGCGGCGTCCTTCACCGTCTTGGCCAGCGGACCCGCCTGGTCGAGCGAGGACGCGAACGCCACCATGCCATAGCGGCTGGCGCGGCCGTAGGTCGGCTTGATGCCGACAAGGCCGGTGAACGCCGCCGGCTGGCGGATCGATCCGCCCGTGTCCGACGCCGTCGCTGCAAGGCACAGGTCAGCCGACACAGCCGTCGCCGAACCGCCCGACGATCCGCCCGAGGTCAGCTTCACGTTGGAGTTCTTGCGCCGCCAAGGGTTGGACGGCGGGCCAAAGCGCGAAGTCTCGTTCGACGAGCCCATCGCGAACTCGTCCATGTTGAGCTTGCCTAGCATGACCGAACCCTCGTCCCACAGGTTCTGCGTGACGGTGCTTTCATATGTTGGCGTGAACTCGCCGAGAATGTTCGAGCACGCTGTCGTACGTACGCCCTTGGTGCAGAACAGGTCCTTGATGCCCAGCGGCGCGCCTTCCAGCTTGCCGCCCTTGCCCTTGGCCAGCTTGGCGTCCGACGCCTTGGCCATGTCCAGCGCCTTGTCCGCCGTCACGACCACATAGGCGTTGAGCGCCGCATTCGACTTGTCGATCTGCGTCAGGAATGCCTGCGTGATTTCCTGCGAGGAGAATTTCTTCGCCTTCAGTCCGTCGACGGCATCAGAGAGCGTAAGTTGGGTAAGGTTGGTCATGCTTGCTTCAATTTGAGTTCGCGACAGGAACGCGCATTTCGTGGCCGTAGGCCGCAAACAGCTCCAGCATACGATCAACGCCGATACCATTGCGCTGCTCGGCTATCATGGGATGTTCGTTGTTCACACCGGCCTGCACACCGTGAACCAGCAGCAGCGGGGGTCCGCCATCAAGATCCTGGAAGGCCGTCCCCATCAAATTGAAAGAGTCCGGAAAACCGCCAACGCGGTTCACCAGACGCGCCCGAACCTTGTTGTTCTTGTTCAGCGTGCCTTCCCTGTAGTCGCGGGTGAAAGCCTCGAAGTCCATGCGATCGAGGCTCGACCACACCGTGAACATGAACGACTTGGGCGCTGCGCCGCGCATCTGGATTGGCAGGCGCGCACGCAAGGCGAAAAACTTGCCATCAAGCACGCAATAGTTGGACGACAGGAAATTGCCATCGAGCGTCAGGTCCGTGTCGGCCGCATAATCATCGCCGCCCTGCCACCCTAGCGGATGGTGCAGGTGGATGGCGAACAGGCCGACATGGCGCTCGCCACACGAACAATCGAAGCCTTGCGAGTTGAAGGTATGCCAGCGCGGATCGTCGAGAACGGAACCCGTGTTCGTTTCCAAGACCGGCTCCTATTCCACAACTTTCGGGACAACGAAAAAGCCCTCTTCGGACTTCGGCGCGTTAGCGAGCACCTGATCCTGCTTGCTGCCGTCCGTGACGACGTCCTCACGCATCGGCAGCTGCATCGCAACCGGCGTCGTCATCGGGTCCACGCCCGCAACGTCCACCTCGTTCAGCTGCTCGATCCAGGCGAGGATGCCGTTCAGCTCCTTCGCCATCGGCTCGAGCCTCTCCTCGGGCACCGCAATCCGTGCGAGCCGGGCGACCTTGCGGACTGTATTCTTGTCGACGCTCACGCTGTGACCCTCAAACAGGCAAATCGGCCTTCGCAGCCTGCCCTAGACGCCTCCGCCTTCCGCATCAAGCCGGAAGCGGCTAAACCCCAGCCATGCCGCTTGTTTCGCTTCAGGAGCTGCCGCCCAAAGGGGCGTTGCTGGGCCTCGATCCCGGGTCGAAGGCTATCGGCGTCGCCGGGAGCGATGCCAACCGCCTGATCGCGACGGCGCTCGAAACAATCGTCCGCGGCAAGAAGCTGGCCCCCAGCCTCGACCGGATTTTCGCGATCTATGACCAGCGCCAGTCGGTCGGGCTCGTCCTTGGCCTGCCGGTGAACATGGACGGGACGGAGGGGCCGCGCGCCCAGTCCGCCCGGTCGCTGGCCCTCCACATCCAGCGGCGCCGGGACATTCCCATCGCCCTCTGGGACGAGCGCCTGTCCAGCGCCGGGGCCGAGCGCGCCCTGCTCGAAGCCGATACGAGCCGCGCGCGCCGGGAAGAAGTGATCGACAAGCTGGCCGCCGCCTGGATCCTGCAAGGCGCCCTCGACAGGCTGCACGCAACTCCATGACGCAACTTGCCTTGGCGCTGGCGCCGGTCTTCATCGCCATCCTGACGGGCTGGGGCGCCCGCTTCACGAACATCGTGCCCGCCGTGGCATGGGGCGGGGTCAACCGCCTCGCCTACATGATCCTCGCGCCGGTGTTTATGTTCACCGAGATCGTGCGCGCCGACCTGTCGTTCGAGGACGTCTCATTCGCGATCGCCGGCGTGCTCTCCTTCCTCGCCATGGGCGTTATTGGCTTTTCCCTGCTGCTGGTGGCGCGTGGCCCTACGTTCGCAAGCGCGCATCAGGGCGCCATCCGGTGGAACACCTTCGTGATCCTTGCCGCCGCTGCATCCACCTTCGGACCGGAAGGGTCGGCGCTGGTCGCCTTGCTGATGGGGCCGGGCATTCCGATCGTGAACGTGATGACCGTGGCCGTGCATTCGCGCTGGGGTGAGGGACAGAACTCGAGCTTGCGCGGCGTCCTACGCAGCCTGATCACCAATCCCTTGCTTGTCGCCTGCGTGCTGGGTCTTGCGATCAATCTCTCCGGCGTTGAACTACCACCGTCGGTCATGGAGATGCTGACGATCATCGGCCGAGGCGCGCTGGGCGTTACGCTGATGTGCGTGGGCGCCGGCATGGACCTCAAGGCCATCTCGGCCAAGCCAGGCCTGATGGCCATCGCCGCAACGACGCTTCTATCCGCGTTGGCGATTCCCTCCGCGATCTGGCTGGCCGGGCTATTTGGTTAAGGGATTTGCGCCTTTTCGCCGTGCCGCTTGCCGCGCCCCGCGAGCCTCGCTATCACCCCCCAAATCGCGAGACAGCTCATGGCGGACTACGCCTTTTCCCATCGACACCTCCTGGGTATCGAGGGCCTGAACCGGCTCGACATCGAGACATTGCTGGAGCTCGGCGACAAATACGTCGAACTTAACCGCCGGCGCGTGAAGCATGCGGATACGCTGGCAGGCCGCACGCTGGTCAACCTGTTCTTCGAAAACTCCACCCGCACGCAGGGCTCGTTCGAGATCGCCGGCCGCCGCCTCGGCGCGGACGTGATCACCATGCCCATCGCCACCTCATCGGTGAAAAAGGGCGAGACCCTGATCGACACGGCCATGACGCTGAACGCCATGCGGCCGGATTTGCTTGTGATCCGCCATGGATCGTCGGGCGCCGTGAAGCTGCTGTCGCGGAAGGTGGACTGTGCCGTCATCAACGCTGGCGACGGCACGCACGAACACCCGACGCAGGCGCTGCTGGACGCCCTGACCATCCGCCGCCGCGTGGGCGAGATCAGCGGTATGCGTGTCGCTATCTGCGGTGATATCCTGCATTCCCGCGTCGCGCGCTCGAACGTCGCCTGCCTCAACATTCTCGGTGCGCAAGTACGTCTAATTGCCCCGCGCACGCTGACGCCGCCGGGCGCCGCGGACTGGGGCGCGGAGGTCTTCACCGACATGCGCGAGGGCCTCGAAGGCTGCGACGTGGTGATGATGCTGCGCCTCCAGCAGGAACGGATGGACGGCGCCTACCTGCCATCCGCCCGCGAGTTCTTTCACTTCTACGGACTCGACGCCGACAAGCTGAACCACGCCAACCCTGGCGCTTTCGTAATGCACCCCGGACCGATGAACCGGGGCGTCGAGATCGAGAGCGGCATTGCCGACCACAAGACGCGGTCGCTGATCACCGAACAGGTCGAGATGGGCGTTGCGGTTCGCATGGCTGTTCTGGAGACGCTGGCCAAGAACGCGCCTGAGCCGGGAGCCGCAAAATGACCGGCCGCACAGTTATCCACAACGCGCGCCTGATCGACCCGGCCACCGGCCGCGACGAGACTGGCGGCGTGCTGACCGAGAACGGCGTGATCCTCGACAGCGGCTCGGCCATCTCGAAGACCGTCACCGCCGACGTGAAGATCGACGCCGGCGGCAAGATGCTTGCGCCCGGCCTGATCGACCTGCGCGTCAAAACGGGTGAGCCCGGCGCGGAGAACAAGGAAACGCTGCAAACCGCCAGCGATGCGGCGGCAGCCGGCGGCGTCACCACGTTTGTAGTCATGCCTGACACCGATCCGGTAATCGACACGGTCGCGCTCGTGGACTTCATCCAGCGCCGCGCCGAGGGCGTCGCGAAGGTGAAAGTCTATCCTGCGGGCGGGCTCACGTTAGGGCTCGACGGCGCAAAGATGTCCGAGATCGGCCTGATCCGGGAAGCGGGCGCTGCCTTCTTCACCAATGGCGACAGGCCCGTGGAGGACGCAGGCGTGCTGCGCCGCGCGATGTCGTACGCGGCTAGCTTCGATGCGCTGGTCGCCTCGCGCCCCGACACACCTGCACTGTCAAAGAACACCGTGATGAATGCCGGCGCCTTCGCCGCTCGCCTCGGCCTGCGCGGGACGCCGCCGGAGGCTGAATGGATCGCGCTAGAGCGCGACCTGATGCTAGCTGAAACTACCGGCGTGCGCCTGCTGGCGGATTGCATATCGACGGCGCGTTCGCTCGCGGCGGTTGAGCGCGCGCGCAAGGCGGGCGTGAAGGCGGCGTGTTCGGTCGCCAGCTATTCGCTTTTCTTCAACGAACTCGATGTCGGTGACTATCTCACCTACTGCAAAGTGCAGCCGCCCTTCCGGACCGAAGCGGATCGCATGGCGCTGATCGACGGTCTCAAGCGCGGCGTGATCGACGCTGTCGTCTCGGCCCACGACCCCCAACCGACCGAGGACAAGCGCCTGCCAATCGCGGACGCCGCTTTTGGCGCCGTTGGCCTCGAAACGCTGCTGCCGTGCCTGCTCTCCATCGCCATCCGTGAAGACATTCCGCTGGTGAAGGCGCTGCGCCCTGTCACGTCCGGCCCCGCCGATCTGCTGGGCCTGCCGCAGGGCCGTCTGGCCAAGGGCGCTCCGGCCGATTTCGTCCTGTTCGATCCCGCCGCCGCAAGCTCGAAGGCAGGGTCTTGCGCACATGGGTGAATGGCGCGACCGTGTTCGAGCGGGCATAGGGGACGGCGATGACGGTGCCACAAATAGCCGAAATCGTGCTCTGCGCGGTGTTCGGGATACTCGGCTACTTGCTGGGCTCAATTCCTTTCGGCCTCGTGCTGACCAAGCTCGCCGGGCTGGGTGACATCCGCGCGATCGGGTCCGGCAATATCGGCGCGACCAACGTCCTGCGCACCGGACGGAAAGACCTCGCGCTTGCAACGCTACTGCTGGACGCAGGCAAGGCGGGCATGGCGTATTTCATCGGCCGGACCGCGACGCACTATCTGGTCCAAAACCATGTGCCGCTGGGCTTCCAGGTCGACCTGTGGACCACCGCTTTCATAGTGGGGCTGTTTGCCGGTGCAGCTGCCTTCATTGGGCACTGCTTTCCGATCTGGTTGAAGTTCAAGGGCGGCAAGGGCGTCGCGACCTTCATCGGCCTCCTGCTGGCGTCCATGTGGCAAGTCGGGCTGCTGTTCGCGGCGACGTGGATGATTACCGCCGCGCTGTTCCGCATGTCATCGTTCGCGGCCCTCGTCGCAGCGCTGCTAACGCCACTCTACGTTTACCTAATGGGCTACGGTCCGGTCGCAATCACAATCACCTCGGCGCTGGTCGCGCTGGTCTTCTGGCTGCACCGCGCCAACATCCAGCGCATCCTTGCCGGAACGGAGCCGAAGATCGGCTCCAAGAAGAAGACCGCCGCGCCGCCCGGAGACAGCGGATGAAGCGACGCACGCTCACGGGGGGAGAGCGGACGGACTGGTTGAGGCTCTCGCGGACACGCGGGATCGGCCCGATCACCTTCTTTCATCTGCTTGAGCGCTATGGCTCCGCCGCAGCTGCGCTCGAAGACCTGCCCGCGCTTGCGAAGAAAGCCGGAGGCAAGGCCGAAGTCCGCGCGCCCGGCAAAGACGAGATCGAACGCGAGATCGCAGCCGCCGAGAAGATTGGCGCAGCGCACCGCGCCGCGTGTGAGCCGGACTACTCCGCCTGCCTTGCCGCCATCGACGCACCGCCGCCAGTGGTCTGGACACGCGGTCGCCGCGATCTGCTGAACCGGCCTGCGATTGCCATGGTCGGCGCGCGAGATGCTTCAGCCGCGGGCCGCCGCATGGCGCGCGACCTGTCGCGCGATCTGGGAGAGGCTGGATACGTCATCGTCTCCGGCATGGCGCGCGGCGTCGACGGCGAGGCGCACGCGGCGGCGATGGAGACCGGCACCGTCGCCGTGCTGGCCGGCGGCATCAACCAGATCTACCCGCCCCAGCACGAGAAGCTCTACGGCATTCTGGCTGAGCGCGCCTGCATCCTGACCGAAGCGCCGTTCGGCTATGTCGCGCAGGCGCGGGACTTTCCGAAGCGTAACCGGATCATCTCCGGCCTGTCGCTCGCGACTGTGGTGGTGGAAGCGGCCGAGAAATCCGGCAGCCTGATCACGGCGCGCTTTGCCCTCGAACAGGGGCGCGAGGTGATGGCGGTTCCCGGCTCGCCGCTGGATGCGCGTTGCCGGGGCACGAACCGGTTGATCAAGCAGGGCGCGGCCTTGATTGAAAGCGCCGACGATGTGTTGAACGCCATGGCGGGCATCGCCTCGCCGACTTTCGACGAGCATGGCGCCGACCGCTTCGATCCGCGCGACGCAGACGTGCCGCCGGCCCTGCTGCGCGCCGTCCGCGAGGCACTGAGCCCGACGCCAATGCCGGTCAGCGAGATTGCCCGCGCGGTGGATGCCCCCCTTCGCATGGTGCTCGCCGCGCTGGTCGAACTTGAGCTTGCCGGGGTGGCCACAACCCATGTCGGGGGAACCGCCAGCCGGGCGGTTTGAGGCGCCCGTTCACACCCTGCAAATATTCTCCCCCCTATGGGGGGAGACGGCGGCGTCACTTTCCCGCGAATTGACATTCTGAGGCGTGGCCCCCAACTTCCGGCCGCATCCTCCCCCAACCGCCCTGAAATTACGAGGAAAAATGCAGGTCGTCGTCGTAGAGTCCCCCGGCAAGGTCAAATCCATCAACAAGTACCTGGGCCCCGGGTACAAGGTGCTGGCGTCGTACGGCCATATCCGGGACCTGCCCTCCAAGGACGGTTCCGTGAAGCCCGACGAGGACTTCGCGATGTCGTGGGACATCGACGGAAAGTCGATCAAGCACGTCAAGGATATCGCCGATGCCATGCGCGATGCCGACGGCCTGATCCTGGCGACCGACCCTGATCGCGAGGGCGAAGCGATCTCGTGGCACGTGCTGGAAGCGCTCAACAACCGCAAGGTTCTGAAGGGCAAGACGATCCAGCGCGTGACGTTCAATGCCATCACCAAGCAGGCGGTTACCGAGGCAATCCAGAACCCGCGCCAGATCGACCAGCAACTGGTGGACGCCTATCTGGCCCGCCGTGCGCTGGACTATCTCGTTGGCTTTTCGCTCTCGCCCGTGCTGTGGCGCAAGCTGCCGGGCACGCGCTCGGCCGGCCGCGTGCAGTCCGTTGCGCTGCGCATCGTTGTCGATCGCGAGATCGAGATCGAGAAATTCATCAGCCAGGAATACTGGAACATCGCCGCCACGATGTCGGTGAACGGCGCGACCTTCGAGGCACGCCTCACCGAACTCGACGGCCAGAAGCTGCAGAAATTCTCGCTGCCGAACGCAGAGGCCGCCGCCAAGGCGCTGGCCGCCGTGAAGGCTGGCGCCTATCGCGTCGCGTCGGTTGAGGCAAAGCCCCTCAAGCGCAACCCGCCGCCGCCGTTCACCACGTCAACGCTGCAACAGGAAGCTGCGCGCAAGCTCGGCTTCTCGGCCAGCCGCACGATGCAGGTGGCGCAGCGCCTGTATGAAGGCGTCTCCATCAGCGGTGAGAACACCGGCCTCATCACCTACATGCGTACCGACGGCGTGCAGATGGCCGAGGAAGGCTATGCGGGCGCACGCAGCGCCATCGGCCGTAACTACGGCAAGGAATACCTGCCGGAGCATCCGCGCCGCTATACCTCGAAAGCCAAGAACGCCCAGGAAGCGCACGAAGCCGTGCGCCCCACCGATTTCAGCCGCCGTCCGGGCGATGTGTCGATGGAGCCCGACATGGCGCGGCTTTATGAGCTGATCTGGAAGCGCGCTGTCGCCTCGCAGATGGAAGGCGCCCTGCTGGAGCGTACCACGGTCGAATTCCCGTCGAGCGATGGCCGTGTTACCCTGCGGGCGACCGGACAGGTTGTGAAATTCGACGGCTTCCTGACTCTGTATCAGGAAGGCAAGGACGACACGTCTCCTAGTTCCCGCTCCGCGGGAGGGGACGACGAGGATGGCGGCCGCCTGCCTGCCATGGCGACGGGTGATACGCCAAAACTCGCCGACGCAGTTCACACGCAGCACTTCACCGAGCCGCCGCCGCGCTTCTCGGAAGCTTCGCTGGTGAAACGCCTCGAAGAACTCGGCATCGGCCGCCCCTCGACCTACGCCTCAACGCTGTCGACCCTGATCGACCGCGACTACGTCAAGCTCGAACAGAAGCGCTTCATCCCGGAAGACAAAGGCCGCCTGGTCACCATCTTCCTCGAGAAGTTCTTCGCGCGTTATGTCGAGTACGACTTCACGGCCTCGCTGGAAGAGAAGCTCGATCTCGTCTCCGACGGCAAGCTGGCGTGGAAGGATTTCCTCCGCGACTTCTGGAAGGACTTCAGCGCTGCCATCGGCGCGACGTCGGAGCTGCGGGTGTCGAACGTCATCGACGCGATCAACGAAGTGCTGGGCTCGTACCTGTTCCCGGACAGGACAGACAAGGACGGCGCCAAGGTCGATGGCCGGATCTGTCCCACGTGCGGCACGGGCCAGCTGTCGCTGAAGCTCGGCAAGTTCGGCGCGTTCGTCGGTTGCTCGAACTATCCCGAGTGCCGCTTCACGCGCCCCTTTGGCGGAGACCAGAACAACCAGAGCGACATTCCGCCGGACGGCAAGGTTCTGGGCAACAACCCGGATGGCATCCCCGTCCTGCTAAAGAGCGGTCGCTTTGGCGCTTACGTGCAGCTGGGGCCTGACCCGATCGAGAAGGGCGAGAAGCCGCGACGGTCCTCCATCCCGAGCGGATGGCCGGTCGCAAACGTCGATCTCAAGCAGGGCCTCAAGCTGCTGTCGCTGCCGCGCGAAGTGGGCAAGCACCCTGAGGATGGCGAACCGATCGTCGCCAATCTCGGCCGCTACGGCCCCTATGTGCAGCACATCAAGACCTACGCGAACGTGCCCGACGTCAACGAACTGTTTGAAATCGGACTGAACCGCGCCGTCACACTGATCGCTGAAAAGCGCGCCGGCAAGGGCGCGGGGCGTGGCCGAACCGCCATTGCTCCCCTCAAGGAGCTGGGCAAACACCCCGATGGCGAGGCGATCAACCTTTTCAACGGCCGTTTCGGTCCCTACATCAAACACGGCACCATAAACGCCAACATCCCGCGCGGCGCAGACCCGGCCTCGATTACGCTTGAACAAGCCATCGAGCTGGTAGACGCCCGCGCAGCCGCCGCACCTTCCACAAAATCGAGGGGCAAGAAGCCCGCGAAAAAGGCCACGGCGAAAGCGCCCGGTAAGAAGGCCGCGGCCAAGGCGCCTGCCAAGAAAGCAGCCGCTAAATCCACTGGAGAAACGAAATCAACGACGACCAAAAAGACCGCCGCCAAAAAGGCGCCGGCAAAGAAAGCCGCCAGGAAAGCGACAAAAGCAGAGGTATGAGCCGGCCACCGCGCCCTCCGAGACCGGACACTCCGCCAACCCGCGAGATGGTTCTCGACTTTCTTGAGAAGAACCCGCACCTCGGCGCCAAGCGCGACATCGCGCGCGGCCTTGATGTTTCGACCGACCACAAGCCCGAGTTGCGCCGCATCCTGAACGAGCTGGAAGCCGAAGGCGCCCTCGTGCGCACGGCCAAGCGCGCCTTCTCGCAGGCCGAAATGCCGCCGCCGACCGGCATCGTGCGCTTCGAGCGTATCGACCGCGACGGCGAACTGATTGGCCGCGCCATGGGCAAGGATGGCCCCTTCGGCCCGGATATCATTTATGCTGGGCCCTCGGGCGCGAACCATCGCAAGGGCGGGCCGCAGCTTGCGCTTGGCGTAGGCGAGCGCGCGCTGTGCCGCGTCGAGAAAGGCCGCGATGGCGTCTGGCGTGCACGCGCAATCAAGAAGGTCGACGCGACGCCGGAAACCTCGCTCATCGGCGTCTACCGCGCAAACCGCCACGGCGGCACGGTGGAACCGACGTCGCGCAAGGAAAAATCGGAATTCATCGTCGAAAAGTCTGACGCACGTGACGCCCGCGAGGGCGATCTTGTGCGTATCCAGGCCCGCCCGGCGCGTGGATATGGCCCCCGCCGCGCGAACGTGACGGAGGTTCTGGGGCATATCGATGACCCACGCGCGGCATCCCTGATCGCAATGCACACGCATGGCGTGCCGGACGAATTCCCGGATGCCGTGATCGAGGAAGCCAACAAGGCCAGGCCGGCGCAATCGCCGCGCGAGGATCTGACCAAGATCCCGCTGATCACCATCGACCCGGAAGACGCGCGCGACCATGACGACGCCGTCTACGCCGAGCCAGATGGCCATGGCGGCTGGCGCGTTATCGTCGCCATCGCCGATGTCTCTGCCTATGTCCGCGTCGGCACGGCGCTGGACCGCGAAGCCTATCGCCGTGGCAACTCGACCTACTTCCCCGATCGCGTGTCGCCCATGCTCCCGGAGCATCTGTCGGCGGACCTGTGCTCGCTGAAGGAAGGCGAACTGCGTGAGACGTTTGCGGTGGAGATTTTCTTCAACGCCGGCGGACACAAGACCAAGCACCGCTTCATCCGTGGCAAGATGCGCTCGGCCGCCAAGCTGTCGTATCGCCAGGCGCAGGACGCCATCGACGGCAATCCAGACGACAAGACCCAGCCGCTGCTGGAGTCTGTCCTGAAGCCACTGTGGGAGGCCTATCGTACGGTCTCGAAAGCCCGCGACCAGCGCGCGCCGCTGGATCTCGACCTACCTGAGCGCCGGGTGCGCATCGGCCAGGACGGCAAGATCGCCTCGATCAGCCTGCGCGAGCGTTTCGACGCTCACCGCCTGATTGAAGAGTTCATGATCCAGGCAAACGTCTGCGCCGCCGAAACACTGGAAGCCAAACGCACGACGTTGGTCTATCGCGTCCACGAGGAGCCGAGCGAGGAGAAGGTCAACAACCTCTCCAACTTCCTGCCGATCATCGGCCTGAAGTGGACGCGCGGCGAGAAGATCACCGGGCAACGCTTCAACAAGCTTCTCGGCGACGTCAGGGGCTCGGAGAACGAGCATCTCGTCAACGAGATGGTGCTGCGGACGCAAGCCCAGGCGCGCTATGCGCACGAGAACCTCGGCCACTTTGGCCTCAACCTCGCGAAGTACGCCCACTTCACCTCGCCCATCCGCCGCTATTCGGATCTCATTGTTCACCGTGCGCTCATCCGCGCGCTGGACCTTGGCCCCGATGGCATGAGCGATCAGGACACCGTCCGGCTCGAAGAAATGGCCGAACACGTTACCATGACCGAGCGCCGCTCCATGGCGGCTGAGCGTGAAGCGACGGAACGCTACCTCGCGATCTACATGGCCGACCGTGTCGGCGCCGTGTTCGACGCTCGCATCGCCGGCGTGAACCGGGCCGGGCTGTTCGTGCGCCTCGCGGAAAATGGAGCCGACGGCTTCATCCCTGCGGCCCGCCTGTCGGACGAGTACTGGATCCACGACGACGCCAGCGCCGCTCTCGTCGCCCAGCGATCCGGTCAGCGCTACGACATGGGCATGAACGTTCAGGTGAAGCTGGTGGAGGCAACGCCCGTCACTGGCGGGTTGCTGTTCTCGATGCAGTCGCCGCCGCGCCCGCGCCGTAACGACCTTAAGATGCCCTCGCGCGACAGCGATGGCCGTGGCCCGCCACGCGGCCCCCGCAGCGGCCCTGCGCGCAAACGCCCCAGCGATGGCAGCGGCCGTCCGCCGAACATCCGGCACTCCACGAAGCCGGGCGGCGGAGGCAAGCCGAGCTACGGGAAGAACAAGAAGCCCAAGGGGCGCTAGGGCGCTTGACGTTGACTGGAACGGCTAGCCGGTCCAACTCAATTCCATGAGCAAGCCGCCGTTCGATCCGGACAACGATCCCGCCCAGGTGGCCGCCGCGAAAGCTGCTGCCGCAAAAAGCCTGAGCGAGGATGATCTCCTGCGCGAAGACCCTTCGAACCTGGTCGCCAACCCGGCCGTGCCGCGCGATGCGGCGACGCTGATCCTCTACAAGTTGACGGCCGATGGCCCGCGCATCCTGATGGGCTGCCGTTCGGCGGGCCATGATTTCATGCCGGACAAGTATGTCTTCCCCGGTGGCCGCGTGGATGACGAGGACGCGATCGTTCCGGCCCTGTCGGAACTCCACGCGGAAGAACACCGCACGCTGGAAATCGGGGCCACACGCGCGCCCCGCGCTTTCCCGCTGACCGCCGTGCGCGAAATGTTTGAGGAGACCGGCCTGATTGTCGGCCGCGCCTCGTCCAGACTGGGCGACGTGCCGCCTTCATGGGCGGAGTATTATGGGCAAGGCGCGGCGCCGTCGCTGTCAGGCTTCCAGTTTGTCGGCCGGGCCATCACGCCGCCGATGCGCCACAAGCGTTTCGATGCGCGGTTCTTCATGGCCAACGCCGAAGACGCGCTCATCGATGATCGCGCACCTGCCGACAGCCGTGAGCTGGCAGACCTGCGCTGGTTCACGCTACCGGAAGTGGTGGCGCTCGACCTGCCTAACGTGACGCGCTTCGTGATCTCGGAAGTGGAAACGCGGCTTGCGGGCCAATCGCTGGTGCGCCCGTTCCATCTCTACTGGACGCAGAGCGGCCACGTGCGCGAACGCATCGGCTAGATCGCGGGCGGCCGGCCGGCGGCTAACAGCAGGGCTTCTTCATAGTCCCCGCCGAAATCAACGCGCGTGATCTCGTCGAACGGAATTTCCAGCAGCGCATCCTCCCACACGCCGTCTGGCGTTATGTGGCGGAAATCCACCGAGTCCTCGTTCACGCCGATCACCTTGCCGATGAAGCAGTCATAGCCCTGTCCGTCGCTGTGCGGCACATGCAGCGTGATGATCGGGAAGGCGTTGCCACAGCTTTCGATGATGCGCGACAGGCTGGCGAGATCGACCGGAAGCTGGCTGGCGCGGGCCAGTCCGCGCGCCTTCATGGCCCGCTCGATGAAGCCGCTCCGGGGCTCAGGCCCGCAGGCCGTGACATCGGCGTAGCGCAGGCAGGCAACGCCATCGAGGCGAACCGATCCGGTGACGATCTCGAAAGCGAAGTAATCAGTCCCAAGCGCGGTGATGTAGCCAGTCATCCAGCCGAACTCGATGGCCTCCCGCTCCACCCGGACCAACTGGCCTGCCTTGTGCGCCGCCCTGATTTGCCTGAGAAATCCAAGCCGACCACCATCAAGATTCGCCTGAACTCGTCGGCTGACACCGGCTTCTTCTACGTCACCAAGAAGAACCCGCGCACGCAGACCGAGAAGCTCGTGCTGAAGAAGTACGACCCGGTGGTGCGCAAGCACGTCGACTTCAAAGAAGGCAAGATCAAGTAGGCTTTGCCTGCCGATCTGACGGGACAGAATTGAAAAGGCCCGGAGCGACGCTCCGGGCCTTTTGCTTTGGTCGCTTCACCCGCTTCGGGCGGCCCTATTGGGCCGCCTTCGGGAGTGCGTAGGCGATGACCCAGCCACCGCCGCCATCGATAGGCTCGTCGGCGCCCGTGCGCGGATAGCGCCAGCTCGGGTTGGGAATCGTAACCAGCACGTACTGGCGGCCATCCTTGCCGACATAGCTCATCGGCGTGGCGTGGGCGCTGGCCGGCAGGTCGGCCTGCCATTTCACATCGCCCGTGCGCACGTCGAACGCGCGAACGGTCGAGTCCATCGTGCCGGCATGGAAGATCAGCCCGCCGCGCGTCGTCATCGAAGCCGACTGGAGCGGCGTGCCGACAATGAAGGGCAGCCCGCTGCTGATGCCGAACGGTCCCGACTCCTCCATCGAGCCAAGCGGCCGCTTCCACAACAGCTTGTTCGTGTTGAGGTCGATCACGCCGATCACGCCGAACGGAGGCTCGAAGCACGGCAGGTTAGTGCCGATGTTCAGGAATGGGATCGGCAAGCGCCAATCCGATATGAACGGCGCCGTGTCGCCGCGATAGAGCACGCGGTTCTGGTCGAAGCGCTGCTGATGGGCCGCACGGGCGGGACTAGTCTGCCCGCCGCCGGGGCCGCGGCCAGCCGCCGGCGCCTCAGGCGGGCCGGCATGCTCATCGCGTGCGGCGCGGCGGGCGGCGTTGGAGGCAGCTTCGGCTGCGCGGTCTTCCAGGCTGCGCAGGACGATGCGGTTACCCATCGTCATCGGCGAGGCGATCAGCAGGCCGTTGTCTGCATCAACCGACACCGAGCCCCAGTTGAAGCCGCCCGCATTGCCCGGATACTGGAACGTACCGCCCCAGCTTTCCTGCGCCTGACCATATCCGCCGCCGCCCGGCATGGGAGGTGTGAAATGGCCGTCATAGCGCATCTTCTGGTGCTCGATGCGGCAGTGCAGCTGGTCAAGCGGGGTCATTCCCCACATGTCCTTCTCGACGCGGTCGTCGCGGAAGTGCGGCAGCGGCGAGAAGGGCTGCGTCGCCGTGACTTTCTCACCCTCGGCCGGATTCTGCGGCACGGGCATCTCAGGCGTCTCGTAGATCGGAACGCCCGTGCGACGATCCAGCAGGAAGATCTCGCCGCGCTTGGTGGGCTGGGCCACCGCGGGGATGATCTCGCCCGTGCCATCTTTGCGGATGTCGATCAGGACGGGTTGCGAGGGTACGTCATAGTCCCAAATGTCGCGGTGGACGGTCTGGTAGACCCAGCGGCGCTCGCCCGTGGCGGCATCAATGGCGACCACCGCGCTGGCGTTTTCCTCAGCCTCCGGCGAGCGGAGATCGCCGTCGAAATAGTCCGGCGAGGAGTTGCCCGTCGGCGCGTAGATCAGGTTGAGCACCGGATCGTAGCTCATGTTGGACCACACGTTCGGCGTGCCGCGCGTGTACTCTTGGCCCTCATCGGGAAGCGCATGGAAGCCCGGCTTGCCGAGGTCCCACGCCCACGCGAATTCACCCGTGAGCGCGCTGTAGGCGCGAACAACGCCAGACGGATTGCCGATCTGCTGGTTGTCGGTAACCCAGCCGCCGGTGACCACCTTGTCGCCTGCGATCAGCGGCGCCGACGTGACCATGAAGTTGCCGAGCGGCGAATAGCCAAGGCCCGACATCAGGTTGATCTCGCCATTGCGGCCGAACGAGGTGCAGAGCTGGCCCGTCATCGCGTCAACCGCGATGAAGCGTGCGTCCACGGTGCCAGCGATGATGCGCTTAGCGCATTCGCCGGTGTATTCCGCAGGCGCTTCGTAATAGCCAAGGCCACGACAAGTGCGTGCGAAGGTGGAAGCGTTCTCCAGTTTGTTTTTGTCTGCTGGAATGACTGTCTTGGTGTCGTAGCGCCAGACTTCGGCGCCGCTGTCTGAATCCACGGCGATCAGCGTGTTGCCGGCCGTGCAGATATAGACGAGGCCGTTGACCATCTGCGCCGTCTGCTTGAAGTCGTAGGGAACGCCGGTGCGGAATTCCCAGGCCTTCTCAAGCTTGCCGACGTTCTCGACATTGATCTGGTCGATCTGGGCAAAGCGTTGTCCACCCGGGACGCCGCCATAGTTGCGCCAGTCGGTGATGGCTGAATTGCCGATCAGATTCGCGTCGCGCGTGCCCTCAACGACCGTGTAGCCCTGGAAGGCGCCAACCGCGAGCAGCAGGACACCCGCGATGCTGGCATAGCCAACCCAGCGACCGCCCACGTAAGCGGGGCGCGGCTCGGGTTTCTTCGTGGCGCTGGCGTGCCATGGCGACAGGAACCACAGACCGACGACCAGCCATGCGGCGAGGCGGGGGAGCAGCGCGATGAAATCCAGCCCTGCCTCAAGGAGCGACCAGCCGACGGTGAAAACGATGATCGCCGCATAAATGGTGGACGCCAGCGGATTGCGCACGAAGACGAACCAAGCCGTGGCAGCCAGTGCGACGCCCATCAGCGCGTAATAGAAACTGCCGCCCAGCATCAGGAGCTGGACGCCATAATACAGCAGGTAAGCAGCGATCGACGCGAGAGCCGCCGCATAGGCCGCGTTCAGCCCGAGCACGATCGCCTTCGGGTCGTTCTTGCGAACCAGCTGTACGGAAACGAACGCCGCTCCAATGAACAACGCGCCCGTGATGAAATAGAACAGCGCCGCGACGATCATGGCGGAGTTGACCTGAAGCGGCAGCGGGTCCGGATTGAAGGCGCTAGGCGGCGGCAATGGCGGCGACAGTTCGTTGACATAACCACCAACGATCGCGACCAGCCCGATCACCAGATAAACGACCGCAAGCGCCCATGGGGCGATCCGTTTGGGCATCTCTTCCTCCCGCTGGCCGTGTGCTTGCGCCCAACTCCCCGCGCAGCCCAGCCTTCTGGGGTCGAAATTAGCGTTACTGGTTGCCAGATGAAAAGCGGCGCAGCGCCCCACCCCGTGGCTTTTCGCTACGTCAGCCGTCACAACCCTGTGCTTGGGGCGCTCATTTCGCTCGCGATCTGGCCGCGACTCACCTCCCGAGTGAAACCGGGGCTAGGCGAAGGGCCTCATCGGCTCTGCCTTGTGCTCGGCATAGATGGTGTCGTCATCCGCCTCGACCAGCCGCACCTCATAGCCCCAGAGGTCGGCCAGATGCTGCAGGACGCGATCGGCGTCCTTCTCTTCAAGCGTAATGCCGTCCACCACATTATGGCGCAACTCCAGCCGCCGGTCGCCGGCGAGGTCGACATCGACCACCTGGATGTCGGGATCGCGACGCGCGACGTCGTATTGCCGCGCAAGCGCCCGGCGCACGTCGCGATACCCGCGCTCGTCGTGGATGGCGGCGACCAGCATCTCATCCTCGTCGTGATCGTCCAGGATGTGAAAGAGCCCCATCTTCCGGATCAGATGCGGAGACAGGTATTGCGAGATGATGCTTTCGTCCCGGAAATTAGCCCACACATCCCGCAGCGTACCGTAGGCATCACCATTGCCCGCGATGTCGGGGAACCACGCGCGGTCCTCGTCGGTGGGCTTCAGCGAGATGCGTTCAATATCCTGCATCAATGCAAAACCGAGCGCGTAGGGGTTGATGCCAGAATAGCGGCGATCGTCGAACTCGGGCTGCATCACCACGCTGGTGTGGGAGTGCAGGAACTCCAGATAGGAACCATCGCTGATCTGACCTGTCTCGTGCAGGCGCGTCATGATGCGGTGGTGGGTCCACGTCGCGCAACCCTCGTTCATCATCTTGGTCTGGCGCTGCGGATAGAAGTACTGCGCGATGAGGCGGATGATGCGCAGGATTTCGCGCTGCCAACCGGCAAGGCGCGGCGCGGTCTTCTCCAGGAAGTAGAGGATGTTCTCTTCCGGCAGTTTCAGGATGGCTTTGCGGCGATCCTCTTCCACCTTCTGCTTGCTCGCCGGCTTCTTGCCCTTGCCTTTCGGCACAGTGCGCCAGAGATCGTTGAACAGCGCCTCGCCATGGCTGCGCCGCTCCTGTTCGCGACGCTCTTCGGTAGCAAGGTCCATCGATCGCTTGCCGGGGTAGCGATGAATTCCATGGCTCTGAAGCGCGTGCGCCGCATCGACCAGCCGCTCAACCGCCTCGATGCCATAGCGCTCTTCGCACTTGGCGATGTAGGCCTTGGCGAATGACAGATAGTCAGCGATGCCCGATGCATCCGTCCACTGCCGGAACACATAGTTGTTCTTGAAGAAGTGGTTGTGGCCCATCGCTGCGTGCGCAAGCACCAGCGTCTGCATCGTCGCGGAATTCTCCTCCATGATGTAGCAGATGCAGGGGTCGGAGTTGATAACGATCTCGTACGCGAGCCCCTGCCAGCCCTTGCGATAAAGAGCCTCGTTGCGGGCGAAATCCTTGCCGAAGCTCCAGTGCTTGTAGAACAGCGGCATGCCGACGCTGGAGTAGGCATCCAGCATCTGCTCCGACGTGATCACCTCGATCTGCGTGCGGTAGGGATCCAGCCCCAGTTCACCCTCGCCAATCTTGCGTACGGCATCGAAGATCCGCCCCAGCGTGTCGAAATTCCAGTCAGCGCCATTGTACAGCAGATTCGATGAGGCCTGCGCCTCGATCGCTTTCAAGATGCGGGACTTGGACTTGCGGGCGGTAGACGTGTCGTTGCTCATCTCATGCCTCCGCCTTCGCGCCTTCCTTGGCGAACAGCTCACGGAACACCGGATATATGTCGCGACGATGGCTGACCTTGCGCATCGCCATCCGCTCGTCCGGGCTCGCTACAAGTTCGTAGGCGCGCCACAGCGAAGACGCCTCGCCCGCGCCATCGTCGCGCGCATGGCCGACTTCCAGATAAGCGTAGTACTGGCACAGCGGCAGGATTGCCGTCTTCAGCAGCGCGACTGTGTTGGCATTGTCCATCGGAAGGTTGTCGCCATCGCTCGCCTGCGCCGCATATATGTTCCACTGGTTGGCGGGATAGCGGTCGTGGATCACGCGCCCCATTTCTTCCAGCGCGGTCGAGACCACCGTTCCGCCGCTTTCGCGCGAGTGGAAGAACGTGTCCTCGTCCACCTCCTTGGCCTCGTGCGTGTGGCGGATGAAGACAACATCCACGCGCTTGTAGCGTCGTTTTAGGAACAGGTAGAGCAGCGCATAGAACCGCTTCGCCAGATCCTTCATGTGCTCGTCCATCGAGCCGGACACGTCCATCAGACAGAACATGACAGCGCGCGCGACAGGCTTGGGGATCTGGTCATAGCGGCGATAGCGAACATCGATCGGGTCAATGAACGGGACGAGACGCATGCGGCGCTGCTTGCGCTCAAGATCGGCGCGCAGGGCCGCCACCTTGTCATCATGCCCGCCTTCATCATCGAGGCGATCGATCTCGGCCTGCAGCGCCTCGACATCCTCAGGCCTCGGGCGGCCAAGCGCGGTACGGCGCAACATTGAATTGCGCATGGTCCGCACCACAGACAGCGTGGCCGGCGAGCCCGACGACCGATAGCCGGCGCGCACGGGTTGCGTCTCCTCGACGCCCATGACCTGCCGCTTGGCGAGATCGGGAAGCTCAAGATCCTCCAGGAACAGATCGAGGAATTCCTCATCCGACAGCGCGAAGCGGAATTCGTCCTCGCCTTCGCCATCCGCGCCCGCGCCAGACCCGCCGCCCTCCTCATCGGGGCGGGCGATGGTGTCGCCCTGGCTGTATTTCTTGTTGCCCGGAAGTACGTATTCGCGCTTTCCGCCCTGGCCGCCGCGGCGCAGGATCGGCTCGTGCACGCCGTCCGCCGGCACGACGATGTCGCCGCCCTTCTCAACGTCTTTGATCGACCGCTTGGCCGAAGCATCGCGCACCGCGCGCCGCACCAGCGCGCGGGCCCGCCTCATGAAGCGCTGGCGATTGACCAGCGACTTGCCCCCTGAATCCCGACGACGGTCGATGATGTTCATGTTGGGAGCGCCTTAGCTGGTCTGCTTGACCCTCATGTACCACTCCACCAGACGGCGGACCTGCCGCTCAGTGTAGCCACGCTCCATCATGCGCTGCACGAACTCGTCGTGCTTCTTCTCGCTTTCCGAGTCCTTTTTCGAGCCGAACGAGATCACGGGCAGCAGGTCTTCGACCTGGCTGAACATACGCCGCTCGATCACTTCGCGAATCTTCTCGTAGGAGGTCCAGCTGGGATTGCGTCCCTTGTTGTTGGCGCGCTGGCGAAGCGTGAACTTCACCACCTCGTTGCGGAAGTCCTTCGGGTTCGCGATGCCGGCCGGCTTCTCGATCTTCGACAGCTCCTGGTTCAGCAGTTCACGATCGAGCATCTGGCCGGTATCGGGATCCTTGAAATCCTGATCCTCGATCCATGCGTCAGCATAATCGACATACCGGTCGAACAGGTTCTGGCCGTAGTCGTGATAGCTTTCGAGATACGCCTTCTGAATTTCATGGCCAATGAACTCCGCATAGCGCGGGGCAAGGTCGGCCTTGATGAATTCGATATACTGGTTCTCGGTGTCGTCCGGATACTGCTCGCGCTTGATTGCCTGTTCGAGCACGTACATCAGGTGGACCGGATCGGCCGCAACCTCTTCGGTGTCATGATTGTAGGTCGCAGACAGCGCTTTGAAGGCGAAGCGTGTGGAAATGCCTTCCATGCCCTCGTCCACGCCACCAGCATCCTTGTACTCCTGCAGCGTGCGCGCCTTCGGATCGACCTCCTTCAAGCTTTCCCCGTCATAGACACGCATCTTGGCGAACAGGTTCGAGTTTTCGTGCGGCTTGAGGCGCGACAACACCGCAAAGCGCGCCAGCATTTCGAGCGTGCCCGGCGCGAGCGGCGATTCCGCCAGCTCTGATCCGCGCACCAGCTTGTCATAGATGCGCGTTTCTTCCGTCACGCGCAGCGCATAGGGCACCTTGATGACATAGATACGGTCGATGAAGGCTTCGTTGGTCTTGTTGTTCTTGAAAGCGCGCCATTCGCTCTCGTTCGAGTGCGCCATGACGATGCCGGTGAACGGGATGGCGCCAATATTCTCGGAGCCGACATAGTTCCCTTCCTGCGTGGCCGTCAGCAGGGGATGCAGCATCTTGATCGGCGCCTTGAACATCTCGACGAATTCGAGAACGCCCTGGTTCGCGCGGTTGAGGCCGCCCGAATAGGCATAGGCATCCGGATCGCTCTGCGAATGCATCTCCAGCTTGCGGATATCGACCTTGCCAACCAGCGAGGAGACGTCCTGGTTGTTTTCGTCGCCCGGCTCAACCTTGGCGACGCCGATCTGCCGCATCCGCGAGGGCTTCACCTTCGCCACCCTGAATTTGGTGATGTCGCCGCAGAACTCGTCCAGCCGCTTGAGCGCCCACGGGCTCATCAGTCCAGTCAGGCGACGGCGCGGGATGCCATAGTCCTTCTGCAGTTGCTCGGCCTGTGTCTCCGGGTCGAACAGCACCAGGGGGCTTTCGAACACGGGGCTAAGATCATTGCCCGCCTTCAGAACATAGATGGGCAGGTCCTCCATCAGCGCCTTGATGCGCTCGGCCAGCGAGGATTTGCCGCCACCAACAGGGCCGAGCAGGTAGAGGATCTGCTTGCGTTCCTCGAGGCCCTGTGCGCCCTGGCGGAAGAACGCAACGATGCGTTCGATCGTCTCCTCCATGCCGTAGAACTCGGAGAACCGCGGATAGACGCGGATCGTCCGGTTGGAGTGGATGCGGCCCAGGCGGGAATCCCGCGACGTGTCGATCATCTCCGGCTCGCCGATCGCGGCCAGCAGACGCTCATGTGGCCCCGCAAACATCAGCGGATCCTTCTTGCAGCCCTCCAGATATTCCTGAACCGTCATCACCGTCTCGCGACGGCTTTCAAAGGCCTTGGTGTAGCTGTCGAACAGATCGCGCGACATCATCGCTCCCATTTCAGCCCGCAAGCAGCGGGATCCAGAGTCACGTCAGAGAGACTGTGGGGCGCACTCACCGCGCCGCCGCACTCCCGCTCAAGCTGCACCCTGTCGGGAGAAGCGCGCCTGCCAGTTGATGGGCGCGCAGGCGCCGACCCGGTGGTGCGTAGAGGAACCGTCTCCTCAAATGTCGGCGCCAGATAGGCAAATGTAAGAGCTGTGCTGCTCAATCCGCCCCTGCGCTGATTCACGATACTAGAAGAATCGGAAGCTGGGACCAGCCCTCGCTACATTTGAACGAGGTTGCAGGCGTCATGTCGCCCGGCGTGCTGCATTCGCCACAATTGCTGCGGCGTGATCAGGCAATGCAGCTAAATACCTGCCTTTATCGCAAGCACGCTAGCGGCACGGGCGGGAAGGCGCACGATCATGCCCCGCCCCGAAGCGGCCCGGCATTCCGCGTGCGGTGATCGCCGATCACGTCCCATTTGGCGCTCAACATGTGTGAGTGCTCCCCCAGTGCAAGACCGCCCAGTTCACCCTCTGCAGGACAAAACCGACATTGTCAGCACGGCGATCCCGTTCCCGAATCTTGCAGCTTGGCGGGGTAACTTCGCAGGCTGGGCGGCGAAGACGAAGCCGGGCGTCGGCGCGGCGACATCCTGCCCCGCAGGCGGAAGCGTTTCGAACTAACCCGGCAATGGCTGACTACGCCATCTCGCCGAGCAGTTCTTTCTTGCGCGCCAACATGCGCTCACCGAGGTCCTGCAGCTCCTTGCGCCCGATCAGGTCGCGGGCTTTCGGAAACATCTCCTCCTCTTCCTCCTTGAGGTGGTGGAAGATGTAGTCCTTCAGCACCTTTGCCTGGCCTGAATAGGCGATCGAGCCCGGGTCGGCATGGTGCATGTCTGGGATCACCTTCTTGTCGCACGCGCGGTGCTCCTCGATGCCCTCCGCCACCATGCGCGCGTCCTCGATGTCTTCGGATGCGTCGAGAAGCGCTGGGTAAAACAGCTCTTCCTCAATGGTCGTGTGGGCTTTCAATTCCGTCTCGAGCCGCACGAGGAGTTTCTTGCGTGTTTCAACAGCGCGTTCTGTCGTTTCAGCAAGCTCTTCGCTCAGCTTGCGTAACAGCTTGTGGTCTTCGCGAAGGAGCGTGATCGCATCCACGGCGCTACTCCTGCCTAGTGATGATCGTGACGGCGGCGGCCGTCGAAATGCCAGACGTGGTGATTGCGCTCGTCGCTTTCGCCGGCCCAGCTCAGTCGGCTCTCGGATTGGAAGGCTACGCCATCTGTTGCGGGCGCGTCCGGATCAGGCGTCTGCGGGCCCCAGCCCTTGAAATCGTGTGGCAGGCCTTCCGTCCAGGACGGCGCCTTTGCGCCGCCATACAGCGGGCCGAAGTCGTAATCTTCCCGGCGGTACGGGGCGTCGATATCGATTGTGGGGTTTTGGTTGGCCATTGCGGGTTCTCACTCGTGTCCAGCAACGCCGCGCGGGCCAAGCCCGGCAAGCGCCATCCCGCAATCAACGCGCAACCCGGCAAGTGGTTACCGGCCGGACATGCGCTTTTATCGGCTGCCCGCTTGGCCATTGTCTTGCGAGGCAATATCGGGCTTCGCTGGATGAGCGCCCAAAAGCCTGATGCGAACCGGAAGCACATGAAGCCACGCGAACTGATCGCGACCGCAAAGGTTCCGGGTGGTGTCGAACTCCGCCTGATCCGCCATGGCGATGATCACATGATCATGGTCGACGGAAATGAGCTGATGAGCAGCCGCGCCGGCGGCTCCGAAGAAGCCCTCGCCGTGATGACGTGCGAACGCCTGGGCAAGCGCGCTGCGCCGCACCTGCTCATCGGCGGATACGGCATGGGCTTCACCCTGCGCGCGGCTCTTAACGTGCTGGGCTCCGCCGGGCGCGTGACGCTGGCGGAGCTTGTGCCCGAAATCATCGCCTGGGCGCGCGAGCCTATGGAGGCGCTCACCGCCGGGTGCCTGGAAGATCCCCGCGTGCGGTTGGTTATGGGAGATGTGCGGGCGGAGATCGGCGGCGCGCTCAAGCGCTTCGACGCCATCCTGCTCGATGTCGACAATGGCCCGTCCGGCCTCGTGCGGGCGGATAATGATGGGCTCTATTCGAAGCGTGGCCTCTCCGCCGCCAAGGCCGCCCTCAAGCCCGACGGCATTCTCGCGATCTGGTCAGCCGCACCAGACGCGGCCTTCACGCGCCGCCTGAAGGATGCCGGCTTCAAGGTCGATGAAGTGATCGTCCGCGCCCGCAGCAACGGCAAAGGCCCACGCCATGCGATCTGGTTCGCGGAGACACGCTGACCGCTCGCGCATCGAAACCGCTGGCGATCCCGGCAGGACTTGAACCTGCAACCACCCGCTTAGAAGGCGGGTGCTCTATCCAGTTGAGCTACGGGATCAGGCGCAGCATCGGGGGTCTTGGTCGAGGCGTCTTAGTCGGGTTCCCCCGCAGACGCCAGAACCCTCAGATCCCGGGCAGGAGCCTAGTGAGTCCAGGGTCTCTTGCGCACGGCCGCGAAGTTCTCGGCGTAGGACTTGATCACGCGCTTGGCCTCGCGCGGTTCGGTGACCTGGAAGGGGATACCCTGGCGGCGGGCGTAGTCGATCGCCTCCTCGCGGGTCTCGAACGTCATGCGTACCTGCGTGTTGGTGTCGGCATTGCCGATCCAGCCCATCAGGGGGTCAACCGTGCGGGCGCTCGCGCTATCGAACTCCAGCAGCCAGTCCTGCGACTTGGCCGTGCCGGACTGCATGGCGTTGCGGGCGGGGCGGTAGATCTTCGCGAGCATCGGGCGACTCCCTTGCGAGGCCCATCTGCCCGCAAAGTGGTGAAAATTCAACTGCGCAGAAGCGCGCGCGCCTCTGCCGCGACCAGACCCGGCAGGCCCGGCAGCTCACCGACGGTAAAGGCGGCGACGGGCCGGTGCTTGGCGGTGGAAACCAGCACGTCAAAGTCCTCCCCGCCGTGCATCCCGTCCCCAAAGAACAGCCCTACGGCGGCCCAGGGCTGTTCGGTACGGGCGATAACGTCGCCTGCAAAAGGCGCTTCTTCCAGAAAGGCGGCTTCGATCCGGCCATAGCGGGCCTGCATCGCCTGCGCGACCAGTCGCGCGCAGGCGGCCGACCGGCCCGTCTGCTTCGATCCATGCGCCACCAGCACGACCCGGGGGTCTGCCGCATGGCTGATCGTCCGCAGGGCCAGATTGTCAGCAAGAAACGGCGCAAAGCTGCGCCAGAGGGCCAGCGGCGGCGCCAGTGTGCGGCCCGGCCCGCTGACATGCGGCTTCAGGCGCTGACTGAAGAAGAACCCATCCGAAAGCAGCAGCGGCAGAACCACGAGCGGCCGCGCGCCACAGGCTGCGACAGCCCGCTCCACGACGCCTTCGACATTCACAAGGATCGACCCGACATCGGCTTCGGGAATGGCGGCGGCGACCTGATCAACGATTCCGGCGAGCCGCGCATTGTTGGCGGCCCCGCCGCGCTCACCGTGCGCAGCCAGCAGGATCACGGGCCGGTCGGTCATCTCCCTACGCTCCTTCGGAGCTTCGGGAAAAAGGTCTCCCCGCGGGTATGAGATAGATTTTGCCTGAAGGATGGCGTGCTTTCCGAAGCTCCACAGGAGCGCAGGATGGTCGGAGTGGCTGGATTCGAACCAACGACCCTCTGCTCCCAAAGCAGATGCGCTACCAGACTGCGCCACACTCCGACATCGCGGGGCTTATACCCCAAAGATGGCGGAACGGAAGCGCACCATTTTGCGCGGCGCCGATCGGCGATTTTCCCGGCTTGACCGCAGAGGGTCGCCGCATTATTTAGCAATCATGTTAATTAACACATTGATCAAATGACCTCACACGCCGATCCGCTTTCGCAGACGCTGTCCGCCCTCGCCGATCCGACGCGCCGGGCCATTCTCGCCCGGCTGAGCCTCGGGCCCGCCACGGTGAACGAGCTGGCTGCCCCATTCGACATCTCGCTTCCCGCGATCTCGCGCCATCTCAAGGTTTTGGAGACAGCCGGTCTGATTTCGCGTGGCCGTGAGGCCCAATGGCGCCCGTGCCGGCTCACGCCGGAGCCCTTGAAACAGATCGACGGCTGGCTCGGACGATATCGCAAGTTCTGGGAAGGCTCGTTCGATCGGATGGACGCCTACATCGCGCAGATCGCTCCGCCCGAAAAGAAGAAGGGTCGCAAGCAATGACAACGAAGCCCGCGCTTCGTGACGACGAGCTCCTGATCGAGCGCGAGTTCGACGCCCCTGTGGCGCTCGTGTTCCGGCTGTGGGAGAGCCCGGATCACATGATCCGCTGGTGGGGGCCCGAGAAATTCACCGTGCTCAAGATGGATTGGGAAGCCCGCCCCGGCATTCCAGCGCGCCATGAAGGCGCAAATGGAAGGCTTCGCACAGGCCGCCTGATCATCGCTGCGGCCCGCTTACCCAGCGGGCGGATGATAATTGCCGATCAGCACAATCACGCCGAGCGCGACGATCACGCCAGCAACAGCGCACCATATCGTGCAGCGAATTATTCGCTCCATGCCACGTCACCTGCCAACGCCCCGCCGGACTTGCTCCGACGGACACTGACGGGCGAGCCCGCAGTTTATTCCCGAGAGTCTTCTGGGGGCCTCAAACCTTGCGCAGCAACCGGAAAACCCCGGTTCCACGCGCACAAAGTGTATCGCCCACCTTCACCAGACACTCGGTATGGGCAACCTCGCCGTCCTGATCGACCAGGCGGCCACGGGCTGTCAGCCAGTCGCCCTTCTTCACGGGGTCGAAGTATTCAAGCGCCATGCGCAGGGTCACCGTCCGCCGCTGCAGCAGGAATACGGCCGCGCGGGCCATGGCGCTGTCGCACACGGTTGCGATCATGCCGCCATGCATGAAGCCCATGGTGTTGGTGTGAATGGTGTCGACCCTGATGCCGAGCGTCATCGAGCCGGGGGCGTCATGCTCCGCCTGGAACAGCGGGCCGACATGGTTCACAAACGGCGCACGGGCGACGTAGACGAAACCGGGCGGCGCGGCGGGCGCTGCCTCATCCGGCATTGCCGAAAACCTTGTGGCGCACCTTGTCGCCCGGCTTGAGGCCGAGCGCCGCCGCCTGCCCCGCCGCGATCTCGATCACCGCGGCAGACCGCAGGCCGGGATTGAGCTGGCGCACGCTGCCCGCGCGGGCGTTCTGCGCAACGGCGACGACCGTGCCTTCCGGACCCACGAACAGCAGATCGAGATTGACGGTCACGCCCTTCATGTTCAGGGCCGTCCCTTCAGGCGCGGTGCGCATGTCGAACAGCATGCCCTGATCGGCGGCGAGGGATCCCCGGCCCATGAGGCCCTTCGCGATCTCCTCGGGAGTATCGGCGACCTCGACTTTCAGCGTATGGGTCTTCGCGCCGCTGACGATGGTCAACGGCTCGATGGCGCCCTGTGCGAACGCGGGCGCGGCGATGACGAGCGACAGGGCGAAGAGTGCGACAAGCTTTTTCATGACTGCATCGGTACGGCACCCCCAGACCAAAGCCAAGACGGCCGCTGACGACTTGGGGTGAGCGGCCGTCTGCGTTAGAGTCCGGTGCTCCGAGGTGGTCATTCCACCAATGTAAGGCAGGAGAGCAGGAAGTGCTCAGATTTGCGTTTGCACTTGCCGCTGCATTGGCGCTGTGGGCTTGCGAAGACAAGCGGTCCGTTGCTTTCCAAACGCTTCAAAAGCTTCCGCGCGTCGAGTGGGTTGCGTTTGCCAAGACGCTGCCCGTGCCCGAACGGCTCGCTCTATTTGATGAGGTTTATAGCGCCTCAGGCCACCCAAAGGATTTCCATCTGGCTGATGCGTTTGAAAATACAGGAGAAGCGGGCTTCGAAGCTGTTGATCAGAACCTGATCTCGACTGACGCTTTCTCCCGCTACACAGGGATTTTATACGCAATCGATCGCACCGGATTCGATCTGTGCGCGGAACAACCCTTTGCTGCGCTCAGGGCGGCGGCGGCTCGTTCTGGAATGGACAACTACAACTTGTCGATGATCGATCTCGGCCCTTGCGAGTTGAACGACAAGGATTGGCGGCCCGCCTCTCCGTAGGCGGACAACCTAGGGCGGCAGTTTTGCGCTGATGATGTGGCGGCCCTTCTGGCCTTTGCCCACGGAGGCTAGCAGGGCCTGGCCCGGCTGCAGATCCTCGATCCCGGCTTTGCGGACGACGACCATGTGGATGAAAATGTCTTCCGGATCGTCGCGGCGCTGGACGAAGCCATAGCCCTTGGTGCGGTTGAACCACTTCACCAGGACAACTTCGAGCGGTCCGCCCGCCTCGGCCTCGCCCTCTTCCTCGATGACGGCCAGTTCCAGCACTTCCTCGACCTGATAACCCCGGTCGCGCGTCGCCACGGTGCAGACGATGCGGGCGCCTTCCTGGGCCTGGTCGCGGCCGAACTTTCGCATGACCGAGATGTGCAGCAGCACGTCGCGCTTGAGCCCGCTGCCATCGGTCCCGGCGTCGGGCACGACGAAGCCATAGCCCTTCGCCGGATCGAACCACTTTACGCGGCCTTCGACCCGAACGGCAGGCTCGGACTCGGCGTCCGTTTCAGTTTGATTCTGTTGCGGCTGCATCCACCCACAGGCTCCCCAGCCGGATGACTGTAGCATGACATTCTCGCCTGCAAACATACTTGGGCGGCGGAATATCCACCCCTGATTAACCAGCAGGCACACAGCAAAATCAATGACTTGGACACCGCAAAGCGCGAGTCATTCGCATGCGTTGGGCGCGCGCGTTGGAAATCGATATCAGGATCAGGAAAACCGCCTGGCAGTCCCTAGGGGAGTCGAACCCCTCTTTCCTGGTTGAAAACCAGATGTCCTAACCGATAGACGAAGGGACCGCGCGGCGGAGGGGGGCGATATAGCTGCATGCGTCGTAGCGCGCAAGCGGTCTGGAAGCCATGAAATCACAGCGCCACGTCAAGCGGCGAGCAGCGGGGTCGCCAGCGCCTTTGCCTCGGCCGGTTCGGCGACGAACCGGACATATTCCTGCTCTTTTGCTGCGGCGTCCGGAATTCGCAGCAGGTAGGACGGGTGCGCCGTGACGAAAACAGGGAGAGCTTCGCAGCTACCCACGCCTTCGTTTGATCCGATGCCGCGTGTGGCCTTGCTGTCGCGCGCCTTGCCGCCGCTGGACGAGCACGAAGCATCGTATTTCGCGGCATCCGCGAGGATTTTCAGCTTGTCGACCAGTCCCATTTGTTCAAGATACGTTCTTGAGCGGGATCTCGCAGATATCCTAGGTTGGTTTTGCTGGGAGCAAATCAGGCGAGCGCGATATCCACGACTTCGATCTGCACCTTGCCGGGGCCCTTCCACGTATCCGGACGCAGCCTGCCCGCGACGTGTAGCGGAACGCCTTGCTGGATCGCCTGCCCCTCAGGCCCATCCGCCACGCGCCAGGCGATCGCCCGCACGCGCGCGCCATCCTCTCCCACCATGTCAAACGCCATGTGGTTCTCGCCAACACGCCGCGCCCCGGCTGCGCGCACATTGGGGATGGCAAATAGCGGCTCGGGCGCGTTCGAGCCGAAGGGGCCGATGCGCTCCACCACATCGAGAAGATCGCTGGTCGCCGCGCCGGGCGCGAGCGTCACGTCGATCTCGAGGACACGTGCTTCGGCCAGTTCCGCTTTTGCGCCGCGTGTGTGCTGTTCCAGATAGTCGCGCAGGTCAGCCAGCCGCGCAGGCTCCATGCCGAGGCCAGCCGCCATGGCGTGTCCGCCGCCATTGATGAGGATGCCTGCTTTCACCGCGCCGCCGACGAGATCGCCAAGATTGACGCCCGCAACCGAGCGGCCCGATCCGCGCGCGATGGGGCCGAGCCCCTCACCCCAGCCGACGACGATGGCGGGCCGGTGATACTTTTCCTTCAGGCGGCCCGCGACAATCCCGATCACGCCAGGATGCCAGCCCTCGCCGCCGACGACGATGACGCCAGCATCCGCATTCTCGGCGAGCCGCTTGTCGGCTTGTTCCATCGCGGCCTTCTGGATGCCGGCTTCGACTTCCTTGCGCTCGGCGTTCTGGGCGTTGAGCTTCTCGGCCAGTTGGATCGCCTCGGCGCGATCATCGGTCGCGAGCAATTTCGCCGCCGTCCAGGGATCGCCGATACGTCCGCCTGCATTGAGGCGCGGACCGAGCATGAAGGTCGCGTGATAGACCGAGCTTGGCGCCTCGATGCCCGAAACTTCGGCCAGCGCTTTCAGTCCCGCATTCTCCAGCCGCCCTAGCACTTTCAGGCCGCGCGTCACGATGGCGCGGTTGACGCCCTTCAGCGGAGCCATATCGCACAGCGTTCCGAGCGCTGCGAGATCGAGCCACTTCATCGGATCGGGCAGACCGCCTTCGGGGGCGATGCCACGCTTGCGCGCCAGCCGATTGAGCGACGCGACAAGCACAAACACGACGCCAGCCGCCGCGAGGAAGCCGTGGCCCGACGTGTCATCCGGCCGGTTGGGATTCACCAGCGCCAGCGTTGGCGGCGTATGATCGTCGTGCATCAGGTGGTGATCCATCACCACGACATCGAGACCGATCTCGTTAGCAGTGTTGAGCGCGGCAATCGCCGCCGCGCCGCAATCGACCGTGACGACCAGCTTGGCGCCCATGTCCTGCAACGCACGGAACGCGCCGGGCGTCGGGCCAAAGCCTTCGGTCAGGCGGTCTGGCACATAGAGGATCAGCTCCCGGCCCCACGCGCGGAAGTAACGCGACAGGATGGCCGATGATGTGCCGCCATCGACGTCATAGTCCGCAAACACCGCGACCTTCTTGCCGGATACGATCGCGTCGAGGATGACCTCGCTGGCCTTGTCCATGTCCGCGAAAGTGGAGGGATCGGGAAACAGGTCCTTCAGCGTCGGATTGAGAAACAGCTCAACTTCATCGAGCGCGACGCCGCGCGCGGCCAGCAGACGCCCGACCAGATCAGGCGACTTGAGCCGCCGTGCAAGATCGACCGCCAGCTGCTCGTCCATCGGACGCTGGCGCCACGCCTTGCCGGAAAGCGATTGAGAAACACCGAGGAAGGCGGGCTTCTGCGTCATGGCGCGGGATCAACCTTCCCGCCGCGCGCGGATCGAGGCCAGCGTTTCGAGCACATAGGTACCCGGCGCAGGCTTCGCGCCGATCGACGGCGGAAGCGGCGCGACATCGCCCCCCGATTTCGTCGCAAGCCATTGCGCCCACACCGGCCACCACGAACCCGGATTTTCCTTCGCATAGGCAACCCAACCATCATGGCTTGGCGGCAGCATCTCGCCGGTCCAATAACGGTACTTGTTGGCGGCGGGCGGGTTCACGACGCCAGCGATGTGGCCCGAGTCCGCCAGCAGGAAGGTCACCTCGCCCCCGAACAGGTTCGCGCCCTTGTAGACCGATGGGAAGGGCGAGATGTGATCCTTGCGCGCGGCGTGGATGAAGGTCGGCGTCTTGATCGCGCCAAGACTGATCGGCTTGCCCTCCGCAACGAAGCTGCCGGTGGCGAGTGAGTTCTCAAGATAGAGCTTGCGCAGGCTGGCGATATGCAGCGGGCCGGGAAGGTTTGTCTGGTCTGAATTCCAGTAGAGAAGATCGAAGGCGCGGGCTTCCTGGCCCAGCAGGTAGCGCTCCTCGACATAGCGCCAGATCAGGTCTTCGGGGCGCAGCAGGTTGAAGGCGTCGCGCATCGCCTCGCCTG
Source organism: Alphaproteobacteria bacterium 32-64-14 (assembly GCA_002280725.1). Lineage (GTDB taxonomy): Bacteria > Pseudomonadota > Alphaproteobacteria > Caulobacterales > Hyphomonadaceae > UBA7672. The sequence goes on along the minus strand of NCEM01000028.1, from coordinate 9,392 downwards.
GCATAACGCCGCCGGATTCCGCGATAAGCTGTTCGATGCCGCCGATGGAATGATCGTCGATGAAGAGGCCGAGATCGCCGGGCTCGGAGAAATCCGTCTGGGCGGCCAGCAGCGTGAGTGAGGCCAGGCGCTTGTCGCCCGCGTCCGCAAGGCGCGCGGCAAGGATCGAGGCAAGCGCGCCGCCGACGCAGTAACCGGCGACATTCGCCGGCGCCTGATGTTCGTCGTGAATCCAGTCGAGCGCCGCGCGCGCGCCGAGTTTCAGATAGTCGTCCCAGCTGAAGTCCTTGCTCTCTTCATCCGCCGAGCGCCACGACACCATGTAGACCGTGAAGCCCTGATCGCGCAGCCACGCGACCAGCGAGTTTTCGGGCGTGAGATCGAGCACGTAGTATTTGTTGATCCACGGCGGGAAGATCAGGATCGGGCTTTCCTTCACCGTCTTGGTCGACGGGAAATAACGGATCAGCTCGATCAGCGGATTCTTCAGCACCACCTCGCCCGGCGTGACGGCGAGGTTGCGGCCCGGTTCAAACGCATCGGGGTCAGACTGCGTCAGCGACACGCGGCCATGGCCCTTGTCGAAATCTTCCTGCAGCTGGCCGAAGCCCTTCTGCACGGATGCGCCATCGGTATCGAACAGCGCCTTCAGCGCGCGCGGATTGCCGATCAGCACGTTGGACGGCGCCATCGCGGCGGTGGCCTGCCGGATGAAGAATGCGGCGCGGCGGCGCTCGGTCTCGCTGAGGCCGGGCGCATTCCAGGCGAGGTTCTCTGCCCAGCTGGACTGCGCGAGATACATGCGGCGGATGAAGTCGAAGAAAGGGTTCTCGCGCCACGCCGCGTCGGAGAAGCGCGGGTCGGCATCGCCCGCTTCGGAGGGAGCGCCCATCTGCATTTCCTGCAGCGCGATCGTGTTGCGCTCGAACAGGCTGAGCTGTGCTTCGTTGAAGGCTTCCGGCTTCTTGGCGTAGGCCTCGCTGAGCGACTTGAAGGCGGAGGCGGCGGCTTCGAGTTCCAGCTTGCGCGGGGCGGCGGCGCCCGCGAGCTTGGTTATGTCCGAAAGTTCACGACTGAGATCGGCGATCTTCTGGCCGAGCCGCTGGAAGCTGATGTCCGAAAGGTCGGTCCCGCCGGCGCCTTCGCCTGGCGGGCCTCCGGGAGGTTTTTCTCCGCTTTGGCTCATGACCACACCGGTCCCTGATACAGGCCGTTCAGACGCCGGCCCCTGTGGAACTTTCGCCGGGCGGAGATGATTCTTCCGCTCGCCAAATCCGCCGACTGTCAGTAGGTAGGATCGCAGGCAAGCGCAATCACGGGGCCGGGGCTCCTGATGGCTGGAATTTTGTGATGGTTCGCGGAATCGCGATTTCTGCTGCTCTGATGTGCACCGCCCTGACCGGCGGTTGCGCCGATCTCATGCAGCAATCCTACATCAGCCAGATCGCGCCCGACTGGTTCGAGGCCAAGGCCCTGGAAGTGAAGGGCGCGGGATACCCGGAGCTGGCCGATGTTCCCGTGGCCCGCCCGGTCGATGGCACGGCGGCGCAGTGGGACGTGAAGACCGCTGCGATCAAGGATCAGGCAGCCGCCCTTGAGGCCAAACTGCTGGCTGACGGTCCGATCCGCTCGGACGAGGACGTGCGAGCTACCGCAGCGCAATGGCGCGCCACGCTGGAAGAAGGCGCTGCGGCTGCTGGCCACCCGACCACGCCCGAAACGCCCCCGCCCACTCCGGTTCCCTGACGCCTGCGTCGGGACGCCGCTTCGGGCCAGACCTTCTGGCAAAACTTACCCCGTAGCCGAGCGTTTGATACCGCTTTACAGAAACATTTACCCGGCGACCGCAGAGGGATTCTCCTGCGCCCGGGTACGGAACAGGTGAACCGACATGATGTTGGATTTCCACAAGATCAGGCGCTTGCCGCCCTACGTGTTCGAGCAGGTGAACGTCACCAAGGCCGGACTGCGCGCCAACGGAGCCGACGTGATCGACCTCGGCATGGGCAACCCCGACCTGCCGACGCCGCCGCACATCGTCGAGAAGCTGCGCGAGACGGCGCTGAACCCGGACGTGCACGGCTATTCCGCCTCGCGCGGGATCATGGGCCTGCGAAAGGCGCTGGTGGCGTATTACGGCCGCCGCTTTGGCGTGAAGCTGGACGCGGCGAAAGAAGTGGTCGTCACGCTGGGGTCGAAGGAAGGCTTCGCCAACCTCGCCCAGGCGATCGCGGCGCCGGGCGACACGATCATCGTGCCGAACCCGTCCTACCCACTGCACTCGTTCGGCTTCATCATGGCGGGTGCGAGCATCCGCTCGGTCGAGGCGCATTCGCCTGAGCAGTATCTCTCGAACCTCGGGCGCGCCGTGCGCCACTCGATCCCGTCGCCGACCGCGATGGTGGTCTGCTATCCGGCGAACCCGACCGCGCAGGTGGTCGATCTCGATTTCTACAAGGAAGTCGTGAAGTTCGCGAAGAAGCACGAGATCTGGGTGCTGTCCGATCTCGCCTACACCGAAATCTATTATGGCGATCCGCCGCCCTCGATCCTGCAGGTCGATGGCGCGAAGGATATCGCGGTCGAAGTCACATCCATGTCGAAGACGTATGCGATGGCCGGATGGCGCGTTGGCTTCGCCGCGGGCAACGAAAAGCTGATCGCGGCGCTGGCGCGTGTGAAATCGTATCTGGACTATGGCGCCTTCACGCCGGTTCAGGTCGCCGCCGCCGCCGCGCTAAACGGGCCGCAGGATTGCGTGGACGAGCAGCGCGAAATCTACCGCACGCGCCGCAACGCGATGGTCGAAAGCTTCGGCCGCGCGGGCTGGGAAATCCCCGAGCCCAAGGCGTCAATGTTCGCCTGGGCGCCGATCCCTGAGCCCTTCCGTGAGATGGGCTCGCTGGAATTCTCGCTGCGCCTGATCAAGGAAGCGCACGTCGCCGTGGCGCCGGGCGCCGGCTTTGGCGAACATGGCGACAATTACGTGCGCCTTGCCCTTGTCGAGAACGAGCAGCGTATCCGCCAGGCGGCGCGCAATATACGCAAGTTCATGGAAGCGAACGGCGTGAAGGTGAAGCCGGAGAAAGAACCGAAGGCGAAGCCCGAGGGCGCGCCGGCAAGGAAGGCAGTGGGATGACGGCGACGGGGAAGACGCTGAGACTCGGCGTTGCTGGGCTCGGCACAGTGGGCGGGGGCCTGCTCAAGCTGATCGAACGTCAGGCGGAGCTGCGCCTTCCGGGCAAGCTGGAGGTTGTCGCCGTTTCGGCGCGCAACAAGAACCGCAATCGCGGCGTCGATATCTCGAAGTTCCAGTGGTTCGACGATCCGGTCGAACTTGCGCTGTCGAAGGACATCGACGTGGTTGTCGAGCTGGTTGGCGGGTCGGACGGCCCGGCCAAACGGACGGTGGAAGCCGCCCTGCGATCAGGCAAGTCGGTTGTCAGCGCCAACAAGGCGCTGATCGCTGAACACGGCATGGAGATCGCCGCCCTCGCCGAAAAGCACGAGGCGCACCTGCTGTTCGAGGCGGCGGTGGCCGGCGCGATCCCGATCGTGCGGGCGGTGAAGAACTCGCTGTCCGGCGTCATCGTCAGCCGCGTGTCAGGCATTCTCAATGGCACGTGCAACTACATCCTCTCCGAGATGCTGCGCACGGGGGCGGCTTATGAGGCCGTGCTCGCCGAAGCCCAGCGTCTTGGCTATGCCGAGAGCGACCCATTTCTCGACGTGTCGGGCGGAGACGCTGCCCACAAGGTGCTCATCCTCGCGTCCATCGCGTTCGGCGCGCAACCGGATTTCGCGCAGGTGCAGGTCGAGGGCATCGACAGGATCGAGGCGATGGACATCGCGCTGTCCAACAAGTTTGATTATCGCATCAAGCTGGTGGGCGAAGCGTTTCGCGCCAATGGAAGCGTGCGCTGCCGCGTGGCGCCGGTTCTGGTGTCCAAGGATCATCCGCTCGCGCAGGTGAACGGTCCGCTGAACGCCGTAATGGTCGAGGGCGAGCCGGTGGGCCGCCTCACCTTCACCGGACCGGGCGCGGGCTCTGGCCCGACGGCCGCCGCCGTGATGGGCGATCTTGCGCGGCTGTTTGAAGGCCCCGCGACGCCGCCGCTGGGCAAACCGTCGCGTGAACTCGCGCCGCTGATCACAGCTGCAGATGGCACGGCCGACCAGGGCTCGTTCTTCATCGGCGCGCGTCTGGCCGACAAGCCCGGCACGTTTGCGGCGCTAACCGAACAGCTGGGCGATGCCGGCGTTTCGATCGACAAGCTGATCCAGGAGTCCGCTGGAGACAGCGGCGCTGCGCCGATTGCGATCATGACGCACCCCTGCCCACGTTCGGCAGTCGAGACCGCGCTGGCGCGCACGGCGGAGCTGAAGCTTACCGCCGATACGCCCCGCCTGCTGCGCATCGAGACGCGCACGTGATGAGGCTGGCGGCAGCCACGCTGGCTATGCTGGCGGCGGCCGCTGCATGCACGTCCGCGTCGACGACGGAGCCTGCCGCGCCTGCCGGCGTCATCGCACGCGACGTTTATGCATTCGACGACGCGGGCGCCGCGATCCCCGGCCTTGTGGTCGAGATGCGCTATTTCGGCAGCGAGAATTTCGTCGGCAGGCCGATAGCCGGCTATGAAGCGCCGATTTGCCTGCTGACGCGCGAAGCCGTGAAGTCGCTGGCCGCCGTTCAGGAGCGTCTCAACAGTCTCGGCCTTGGGTTGAAAGTCTACGACTGCTACCGGCCGAAGCGCGCTGTCGACGACTTTGCGGCGTGGGCCCGCGACCCGAAGGACCAAGGACGCAAGGCCGACTACTATCCCGCTATCGACAAGTCGAAGTTGTTCGATCTCGGCTACATCGCCGAGCGCTCGGGCCATTCGCGCGGATCAACGCTCGACGTAACCATGATCAACCTGCGCTCGGGCGCAGAGGTGGACATGGGATCACCGTACGACCTGTTCGACCCCATCTCCTGGCCCGCGAGCACGGCGATCAGCAATGCGGCGCGCGCGAACCGCATGCTGCTTCAGGACACCATGATCAAGGCCAGCTTCCGTCCCCTCAAGGAAGAGTGGTGGCACTTCACACTCAACGACGAACCCTATCCCGAAACGTATTTTGATTTCGTAGTGCGATAGGTCACTCGTTGGGACCGACCGGTGGAAGCAAGCCGTGGTTCTGAATGGCGATTATTCGCGTCTCGATCGCGAGGCGCTGGGCATCTGTCTTCGCATTCCACCAGGCCGGAAGGTCGGCGTTGCTGATGGGCACGACCCAGCCCTTGTAGTCGGACAGCTGTTTCGCCGGGAAATCGTTCGCCTTCCCGCGCAGATGCTTGTCAAGAAAGCCGCGGATCACATCGTTCTGCGCTCCGATCATGATGTCTGCCGGCGCCGTCCCGAACAGCAGACCTGCGACGGGCTGTCCGACAAACAACGAGGAGTCCGATAGGCCAAGATGCTGCGAGCCTGTCAAGCTCACCCGATAGACATCCGAGCGCCCACCGGCTTCCGCGATGCGCTCGTACGAGAACTCGTTGAAGCTGCGCGCCTGCTTGCCCTCCGGCAGTGGACGCTCCATCGCTGCATAGAGATTGCTGATATCGGAGTGAAACATAAGGAAGGGTGCGGGCACGTTCGTATTGAAAGCCTGAAACGGGAAGTTGCCGCCATCCATGTTGACGCCGGCAGCGCAGCGTGGATCGAACATGCAGATCTGGCCCGAGATGGCGCCGCCGAAGGACATGCCCACTTCGCCCACGTTCTCGAAATCGCCGGCGCGGGCAATGTCGGCAATCGCTTCGGGCGGTGCGTCTTGCAACATGTCGTGCACGAACAGGCGATCCGCCACCCATGTCTGCGTGCTGGCGACGGCGATCCGATCATCGTTTCGGACTGCGAATTCCTGGTAGGCGAGCGCCCCTTCCAGGCGCGCATCGAGCGTTTCGCCCGCGAGTGCGTCGGCTTGTGACGGGCGGCCGATTTCCTCGGCCGTAATCTCACGTAGCTTCGGATCCATCGGGGCGACCGCGCCATCCGGGAAGACGGTGTCGGAGGAGTCGTAGGTGTGCTGGATGGAGACGACGACATAGCCGTGGCTTGCCAGTTCCTCCATTAGCACAGTGTTCTGGCTGAGGTAGGATGTGTAGCCGTGGCTGTAGAACACGACCGGCAGTTCCTTCGCGCCTTCGAGCAGCGGGGCGTCGGGGTACGAGTTCGTCTTCACGTGGCGGAGGTAGGTGAAGAACTCCGGGAAGCCTACGAGCGAACCCATGGAGCGCGCTGTCGATTTCGCTTCCGCGGCGTCGAAGTACGGCGCAGGATCGCCTGAGACGCTCTGCGCGGGATACCAGATGCGTACCAGCAGCCTACGCGGCTCGTCCGGCTTTGCGGCGAATACGCCGACGCGGCTGGCATCGTCCATCTCGAGCGAGCGGACGCCGACGGCGTATTGGCCGGAGGGCTTGGGGAGCGGGTTTACCGGGAACGTCATCAGCGTGAACACGGTCGCGATCAGGCCGATGGTGATGGGGATGCCTGAGAGCCACGGCACGCCGCCCGTGCGATCCGTGCGCGTGATGCGGTTCTTGAGCACGACGCCACCGAGGCCGATGAGGAAGACAATGCCAACGAAAGCGCCGGCTGCATTCTGCCAGCGATCATCGAGGTAGCCCCACACGCCGATGGCGACGGCGGCGGCCGCTGAACCGATCAGCACCCACCGGCGCGCGGGCGTCTTGCGCACCCACCAGGCGATCACGAACACGGCGAGCGCGAGGATGAGCAGGATATCGGTAAGCGTCATGTTTCCCCGTCCCCAGTCCCGGCCTCTAGTCGATACGCTGCAGCACGCCGCGGATCGTCTCGACCATGTGGTCGATATGGGTCTTCTCGACGATCAAGGGAGGGGACAGCGCGATAATATCTCCGGTGACGCGGACGAGCAGGCCGGCGTCGAAACAGGCGCGGAAGGCTTCGAGCGCGCGTGCAGTGGGCTTGCCGGGGCGCGGCTCCATCTCGATGCCGCCGATGAGGCCGAGATTGCGGATGTCGATGACGTGGCGCGCATCGCGCAGAGAATGCAGCGCGTTCTCCCAATAGCGCGCGAGTTCGGCGGCGCGCTCGAACAGGCGCTGCTCCTTGAACACGTCGAGTGTGGCAAGGCCAGCGGCGCAGGCGAGCGGATGGGCCGACATGGTGTAGCCGTGGAACAGCTCGATGGGGGTCTGGGAGCCCGAGAGGACCGCGTCGTAGATCTCGCGCTTCGCAGCAACGGCGCCCATGGGCACGGTGGCGTTGTTGATCGCCTTCGCCATGGTGATGAGGTCTGGCTTCACATCGAAGTATTGCGCGCCGAAGGGGGCGCCGAGGCGGCCGAAACCGGTGATGACTTCATCGAAGATGAGCAGGATATCGTGCTTCGTGCAGAGCTCGCGCAGGCGCTGGAGATAGCCGTGTGGTGGAACCAGCACGCCGGTTGATCCGGCCACCGGCTCGACGATGACGGCGGCGATGGTGGAGGCGTCATGCAGCTGAATGAGGCGTTCGAGGGCATCAGCGTATTCCGCGCCGTGCTTGGGCTGGCCGCGCGTGAAGGCGTTGCGGGTGATGTCGTGGGTGTGCGGCAGATGATCGACGCCGCCGACCATGGGGCCGAAGTTCATGCGGTTGCGGGTGATGCCGCCGACCGACATGCCGCCGAAGTTGACGCCGTGATAGGCGCGCTCGCGGCCGATGAGGCGGTACTTGCCCGGCTTGCCGCGCGCGACTTGATAAGCGAGCGCGATCTTGAGGGCGGTGTCGACGCTCTCCGAACCGGAGTTGACGAAGAAGATGCGGTCCATGCCTTCAGGGACAATGTCCGACAGGCGGTTGGCGAATTCGAAGGCGGACGGATGGCCCATGTTGAAGCTGCCGGCATAGTCGAGCTCGCCGGCGGCCTTGCGAATGGCTTCGACGATCTTCGGCTGGTTGTGGCCGGCCGCCACGCACCAGAGGCCCGACGTGCCATCGAGCACGGCTCGGTTGTCGGGCGTGTAATAGAACATGCCCTCCGCGCGCGTGACGAGGCGCGGGTCTGCCTTGAACGCCTTGTTCGGCGTGAACGGCATCCAGAAGGTGTCGAGCGAGTTTGGCAGGCGTGTGCTGGTCATTTCGGGACACTGGATCGCCTGCCCGGCGGCCTGCAACAGGAATTCGCGCGCGGCGCCTGATTCAGAGTGCAGCGCAGCATAGAATGGCATGGCGCCAGGGCCGAATTCGCTTTTGACGAGTCCTGCCGGGGCGTATGCCTGTCGCAACGATTCGCGGTCCGGAATTGATCATGGTCAAGCTCGCCACCTCCTGTTCGACGCTGGGCTACGCCATGGCCGGTGCGACCATAGCGGCAGCGACGGCAGCCGAGGCGTGGATCGGGCGCGGGGATGAGCAGGCGGCTGAAGAGGCCGCAGCCCGTGCGATGCGCGATGCGCTCAACGCCATCGATTTCAGCGGGCGCGTGATCGTAGGCGAGGCTGATATTTCGGTTCTCAATGTCGGCGAGGCGGTGGGGACTGGCGAAGGCATCGAGCTGGATGTGGCGCTCGAGGCGCTCGAGGGCACGACGCTGACGGCGAAGGCGATGCCCAACGCCCTCGCCGTAATTGCGGCGGCGCCGCGTGGCGGGCTGCTGCAGGCGCCTGACCTCTACATGGAGAAGCTGGCGATCGGGCCGGGGTTCGCGCGCGGCACCATCGATCTCGATGCGGGCGCGGGTGAGAATGCCGTGCGGCTGGCGAAGGCCAAGGGCGTTCATGTGCGAGAGATCACGGCGTGCGTGCTGGACAGGCCGCGGCACGAGAAGATCATCGCGGACCTGCGCAGCGTTGGGGCGCGGATCAATCTGATCCCTGATGGCGATGTCGCTGGCGCGATTGCGGCGGCGATGCCGGAGGCCGGGATCGACATGTATGTCGGCCAGGGCAAGGCGCCCGAGGGCGTGCTGGCGGCGGCGGCGCTGCGCTGTGTCGGCGGGCAGATGCAGGCGCGGTTCGCGTTCCGCAACGAGGCGGAGAAGTACCAGGCGCAGCGATCGGGGCTGACGGACATCGGCCGGCGCTATGAACTGGATGACCTGGTGAAGGGCGACGTGATCTTTTCGGCGACGGGGGTCACCAAGGGCTCGCTGCTGGATGGTGTCGGGCGGACAGCTGCCGGGATCGCGACGCACACCATGCTGATGTCATCGGCGGATGGCGTGCTGCGGATGATCCGCTCGGTGACGCCGCAGCGCGGCTAGGCACAACGGGTCGCGGCCTCGCAGGTGAAGCCTGCGAGGCGGGTTGCGGGATTTGCGAAGACATCGAAGACGGGTGGGGCCCTGGCGCCGGCCGCTTTGCGGCCAGCCCC
>NCEM01000092.1 GCA_002280725.1 Alphaproteobacteria bacterium 32-64-14 | reverse complement strand
GCCACTTCGACGCCACGCCGGCTGTCGTCCTGGCGATCTGGAGTTTCGGACGTCTCCCAAGACCTCCCTCATGCCAGGACACGTGCAGTATGCGCGCAGATCTGGAGGGGGCCGGATTGATTGCGCGTTTCCGACAGGTGTTTTGGGCCAAGTGGTGGAGAACGTTGACGAAGAATTTTCGCTGCCACATTTCATTCGGCCGAATCTGGGGCGCGGATTGAACGGCAGGAAGCACGGCCTCGTGGTTCGACAGGCTCACCATGAGGCCTATTGGTCGGCGGCGTCTGAGCAGCGCCTCATCCTGAGCCTGTCGAAGGACGAGGCGCGGTGGGCTGGGTATTAGTGTACTGCCGAGAGACCCCCTCCGTCTCGCACAAGGGCGCGCGATCCACCTCCCCCAGTCGCGTGGCGACTGAGGGAGGAAAGAGGCGGATGCGCGGGCGTCAAAAACGGCGACGCCGGCCACTGCTTTCACAGGGCCGGCGCGACACCATGGTGGTCCGCCAGTTCGTCCATCGAGCTTCGGCCTTGCGACCTTCCGCCCTGATCAGGGGCGCGCCCGTACGACGCCATCCGGCGAAGCTGAGCCTGGAGCGTCTTGGTTCGGCGTTCGCACAACTCTGGGACATCACATCCCACTTTCATGCGTCCGCGCGGCTGAGACCACGCTCGTGTCCGGTTTCATCCCCTCTCGAGGGCCCCTGCGGTTTTGGATCCCGCCTGGGCGTGCGACCTGCCCTGCGGGGGCGCGGCCTCACTTCCGGTGCTCGTTTGCTCCCCTGTCTTCAACGCCCGTCCAATCGGGCTTACCAGTGGGGACATCCAGTTGCTCGACCCGCGACGGTCTCCTCTCTGAACACAATCAGGATGCCAGAAATGGCGACCGCGTAAATTGCGGCGCCCTGTGGAAACTGTTGACGGTGCTGTTGATAAAATGCTCTCGCACATGCGAGAGACGCGCACGCGATTGCGATGACGGAGAGACGAAAAATGGCGCTCGATCTGGAGACGCGGCAGCAGCTGATTGAAACGGTTCGCCGTTTCGTCAACGAGGTTTGCCGCCCGAACGAGCAACTGGTGTCCGAGACCAACGCGATCCCGGACCACATCGTGCAGGAGATGCGCGATCTCGGTCTCTTCGGCATCTCGATCTCGGAAGAGTATGGCGGGCTTGGCCTCACCATGGAGGAAGAGGCGCTGGTGATCCTCGAGATGGGTCGCACCTCGCCTGCCTTCCGGTCGACCTTCGGCACGAATGTCGGCATCGGCAGCCAGGGCATCGTGATGTTCGGCACGAACGACCAGAAGCAGGAGTGGCTGCCGAAGCTGGCCACGGGCGAGGCGATCGCAAGCTTTGCGCTGACGGAGCCTGATGCCGGATCGGACGCGGGTTCGGCCAAGACGAAGGCCGTGCGCGATGGCAACCACTATGTGCTGAACGGGGCCAAGCGCTTCATCACCAATGCCGACAAGGCGACGATCTTCACCGTGATGGCGCGCACGGACCAGAACACGCCGGGGCCGAAGGGCCTTTCCGCCTTCATCGTCGCGCGCGACACGCCTGGCGTCAGCATCGGTAGACCTGAGAAGAAGATGGGCCAGCAGGGCGCGAATGTCTGCGATGTGATCTTCGAGGATGCGCGCGTGCCGATCACGTCCCGCCTGGGTGAGGAAGGCGAAGGGATGAAGGTTGCCATGTCCGTTCTGGATCGTGGGCGTCTGCATATCTCGGCGCTGAGCTGCGGGATTGCGGAGCGGCTGGTGGAAGAGATGACGCGCTATGCCAGCGAGCGGAAACAGTTCGGCAAGCCGATCATCGAGCACCAGCTGGTGATGGGGATGATCGCGGAGTCGTTTGCCGAGGCCGCCGCCGGGCGCGCGATGGTTCTGGATGCGGTGAAGAAATACGACCGACGCGAGAAGACCACGCTCATTGCCGCCGCGACGAAAATGTTCTGCACGGAAATGGTGGGGCGCGTGGCGGATCGCGCTGTGCAAGTGCATGGCGGCGCGGGGTATATCGCGGACTATGCGGTGGAGCGCTTCTACCGCGATGTGCGCATCCTGCGCCTCTATGAAGGCACGACGCAGATCCAGCAGATGGTGATTGGCCGCGAGCTTCAGCGCATGGCCAAGACTGGCGAGATCTAAGCGCCTGGCGAAATCTAGTGCGTTTCGTCGACCGCGGCCTGCAGCAAGGCGCGCACTTCGGGTGCATCGCTGAAGTCGATGTCCAGCGTCTGGCCGTTCACATCAACCCGGCGCGCAGGCGCATCGGGACCGGCAAGCTCAACCGCGCGGTCGAACTCTGCTAGCGCATCGACGCTCATCTGCTCGCGCGTGTCTTCTGTTTCCGAGCTGTCGGCAACGCTGAGGCGCGTCAGCGCCACCATGCGCAACACGTAGGGGTCGGAGGGGGCGGAGGCTGCGATGCGGTCAAGCTCGGCGCTGACTTCGGCAGCATCGACGGCTTCGGGATGCTGGCCGACGGACACGAACAGCGAGGCTGATTCCTGCAGCACGTCCTGTTGCGCGGTGGCGGGCGCAACGACGAAGGCGCCGATCCCGATTGCGATACCGGCTGAAACCATGTTGCGGCGGCTCATGCGGACTTATCCTCTAAGGCCCCAGAACAAGGTACCTGCCCGATTGCGGCGCAACCACGGCGCAACAAAGGTTTCAATGGCAAGGTTTCAACGAAGGTCATGCGATTCAACGGGAGGATGACAAGGTTGGTTCCGCGCGATTACATCACGACACAGAAGCGGGGTTTTCATGGACAGCGATGTCGAGATTGCGCGCCGCGCGCGCATGCTGCCGGTCAATGCCATTGGCGAGAAGCTGGGCATACCTGCCGACGCGCTGATTCCGTATGGCCATTCCAAGGCAAAGATTGCGGCGCCCTATTTGAAGGCGCTCGGCGCGCGGCCGGATGGTGATCTCGTCCTCGTCACGGCGATGAACCCGACGCCCGCGGGCGAGGGAAAGACCACGACGACGGTAGGGCTTGGCGATGCGCTGACCCGTATTGGCAAGCGCGCGGTGATTGCGTTGCGCGAGCCCTCGCTTGGCCCCTGCTTCGGGCAGAAGGGCGGCGCCACGGGCGGGGGTTATGCGCAGGTCGTTCCGATGGACGACATCAACCTGCACTTCACCGGCGACTTCCACGCCATCACGGCGGCGCACAACCTGCTGGCGGCGATGCTCGACAATCACATCCACTGGGGCAATGCGCTGGGCATCGATGTGCGGCGCATCCGCTGGCGCCGGGCGCTGGACGTGAATGACCGCAACCTTCGCGAGCTTGTCACGGGAATGGGCGGACCCGCGAATGGCGTTCCCGCGCAGGGCGGGTTCGACATCACGGTGGCGTCCGAAGTGATGGCGATCCTGTGCCTGGCGGACGATCTTGCCGACCTGAAGGCGCGGCTGGCGCGCATCATCGTGGCGGAGACGCGCGAGCGGAAGCCGGTGACGGCGGGCGATCTGAAAGCCGATGGCGCGATGGCTGTCCTGCTGAAGGACGCGCTGCTGCCCAACCTTGTGCAGACGATGGAGAACACACCCGCAATCGTTCACCTCGGGCCGTTCGCCAATATAGCGCATGGTTGCAATTCGGTGGCGGCGACGCGGGCTGCGCTGAAGCTGGGCGATATCGTGGTGACGGAAGCAGGGTTCGGCGCGGATCTTGGGGCGCAGAAATTCTTCGACATCAAATGCCGCCTCGCCGGGTTGAAGCCGCGCATGGCCGTGCTCGTTGCGACGATCCGCTCGATGAAGATGAATGGCGGCGTCGCCAAGGGTGATCTTGGCAAGGAGGATATCGAGGCGCTGCAGCGTGGGGCGGTGAACGTGCAGCGGCATATCGAGAACCTGCGCGGCTATGGCCTGCCGGTCATCGTCGCGCTCAACCACTTCACCAGCGACACGCAGGCGGAAGTCGACACCGTGAAGCGTATCGTCGGGGCGATGGGGACGCAGGCCATCGTCTGCCGCCACTGGGCCGACGGCGGCAAGGGCGCCGAGGAACTTGCGCACGCTGTCGTGGCGCAGCTGGCGAAGAAAGAAGACAGGTTCGCGGTTCTCTACGACGACGCTCTGCCCCTGCTCGACAAGATCGAGACGACGGCGAAGCGCATCTATCGCGCGAGCGGTGTATCGGCGCCTGCAAAAGTCACAGCACAGCTGAAGCGCTGGGAAGAAGCGGGCTATGGCCGCCTGCCCGTCTGCATCGCCAAGACGCAGTATTCGTTCTCGACCGATCCCACCAAGCTGGGCGCGCCGGAGGGACATGTGCTCGACATTCGCGAGGTGCGGCTTGCGGCCGGTGCAGGTTTTGTCGTCGCGATCTGCGGTGATCTGATGACGATGCCTGGCCTGCCCAGGCAACCTGCGGCTGAGCTCATGTCGGTCGATGTCGACGGCAACATTCACGGGCTGTCATGATGAAGATCGCCACGCTCGCCTTTCTTGTTCGCGATTATGACGAGGCCATCGCGTGGTTCACGCGCTGTCTCGGCTTCGAGCTGGCGGCCGACACAGACATGGGCGGCGGCAAGCGCTGGGTCGTGGTGCGGCCGCCGGGCGCAACGGGCGCTGCGCTGCTGCTGGCGAAGGCGACGGGCGATCAGCAGGCTGCAATCGGACAACAGGCGGGCGGGCGCGTCTTCCTGTTTCTCGAGACGGATGATTTCGACCGCGACCACGCGCACATGTCTGCGACCGGCGTCAAATTCCGCGAGGCGCCGCGCAGCGAGGTGTATGGCAAGGTTGCGGTGTTCGAGGATCTGTACGGCAATCCGTGGGATCTGATCCAGCACGCCCACTAGCAAGCAAAGTCCGTGTGGACTGACCTCGCGGCGCCGCTTGCGCTTGACGCCGTCAACTGCGAAAGATTCGCAACACAAGAAACGAAATCCAGGGAGCGAACATGCGGCTGACGAGGCGGACACTTCTCGCAACGGTCTATGGCACGGGCCTCGCGGCCTGCGCTCCGATGCCGAAATTCGGCAACGCATCCGGTGGCAAGGGCCCTGACGCCACTGCAACGGCCTCCATGATCCGCAGCGGCGAGATGACTGCGATCGAAGCCGTGAACGGCGCGATCAAGCGCTGTGAGTCCGCCAACTCGCAGCTCGGCTTCCTGGTCAACAACACTTACGACCTCGCACGCGCCCGCGCGAAGACGCAGCTTTCGGGTCCGTTTGCGGGCGTGCCGTGGCTGGTCAAGGATCTCAACGACGTCACAGGCGCAGTGACCCAACCTCTCGGCTTCCCGCCGACGCGCAACCCCTGGGACACCACGCGCTCGACCGCTGGCTCGTCTGGCGGCGCTGCCGCGGCGGTTGCTTCCGGCGTTGTGCCGATGGCGCACGCCAACGATGGGGGCGGCTCAATCCGCTTCCCGGCTGCGAACTGTGGCCTCGTCGGCCTCAAGCCCTCGCGCGGCCGGCTGATCCACGACCGCCCCGGCGCGCGCGCACTCGACATCGCCGTGCAGGGCGTCGTCTCGCACACCGTGCGCGACGGCGCAGGCATGACAGCTGCGACCGAAGCCACGGGCACGGCAGCGGTCTACCCGCCCATCGGCCTCGTCACGGGACCGGGTGCAAGGCGCCTGAAAATTGGCGTGCTCACCAAGGGCTTTGCAGGTTTTGAAGCAGACCTCGAAGTCGCCGCCGCGGTGAACGCCACCGCCAAGACGCTGGAGGGCCTTGGCCACACCGTCACCGGCACGACGACATGGCCGACGCCGGCGACGTTCATGGACGATTTCCTCGCCTTCTGGTCGCTTGGCGCGTTGCAGGACATCACCGAGGGCTCGAAAGCCGTCGGCAGGGCGCCGGACGACACGCTGTTCGAGCCCTTCTCGCTGCGCATGGCCGAGAACGGCGCGAAGATGACGCCCGCCGAAATCCAGGCGGTTCAAGGCCGGCTGATTGCAGCGGCCAACGCCTACAACACCTGGATCAAGGACTTCGACATCGTCATCTCGCCGGTGTTCAAGTCGAAGCCCTCGCCGCTCGGCTATCTGCGTGGCGATGTGCCGTTCGACACGCTGCGCGAGCGGCTGATCGAGCAGGTTGGCTACACGCTGATACACAATGTCAGCGGTGCGCCGGGCATGAGCCTGCCGCTGGGATGGTCGTCCGATGGCCTGCCGATCGGCGTCCAGGTCTCGGGCGCCCTGGGCTCGGAGAAAACGCTGATCGAGATCGCCTATGAGCTTGAGGCGGCAACGCCGTGGGTTGGCAAGCGCCCCGGCGTATGGGTCTCCTGATGGCGATGGGGCCAGCCGCAAACGGCCGTGGGAGGCATTGATGAAACGCGCATTCGCCGCAGGACTTCTCGCACTTGTATCCGCCTGCGTGTCTGCTCCCGCAGAGCAGGCGGCGCGTCCGCCATCGCCGCCCATGGTCAGCGTCTTTGCGGTCGCCCATCAGGACGACTGGCAGCTGTTCATGAACCCCGAGGCGTTTCACGCCATGAACGAACCGCAGGAGAAGGCGGTGTTCATCCACGTGACGGCGGGCGACGCCGGAGCGGGCGCGGGCGGCCCCGGGCCGGTCCCCTACTATCTCGCCCGCGAGGAAGGCGCGCTGCGCGCGGTGCGCTTCATGGCGAACGCGGCCGATCCCGCAATCGGCAGAGGCGCGCAGATGCAAAGCACGATGGCGATGCGTGGCGGGCATGGCGTTCAGCGCTACGCCTATCGCAATGCGGTCGTCTATTTCCTGCGCCTGCCGGACGGCAACATCGTGAATGGCACGGTCTACACGCCACACCCGGAATCGCTGACACGCCTGCGCTCGGGCGAGGCGGC
>NCEM01000091.1 GCA_002280725.1 Alphaproteobacteria bacterium 32-64-14 | reverse complement strand
TGGACCATCGCGGTGACGCGGTCGCACAGGGCCGCGATGCACTGGCGCACGGGGTCCAGGGGGAAGAGGTAGCGCAGGATGATCCAGAGCCAGTCCATGTGCTGAGTATTGTCTCAGGATTTGGGCCGGCTGATTCAAAATCGCTGCGTCCGACGAGTTTGTGGGCTTGGTGTTTGATTTCGTTGGAGGCGTTCGGACGTTTTCCTACGGATTGGGGAGGGCTGGTTCCCCGAATTTTGCGTCTTCGCGGTGTCATTCCGGGCGAGCGGAGCGAGACCCGGAACCCAGGGGCTGCGAGCGTGGTGCGTGTGGCTCCTGGGTTCCAGCTCTACGCGGCTGCGCCGCTTCGGCTGGAATGACACCGTGGGTGTTGCGTGGCTCGTGAGCACGGCCTCGTCCTTCGACAGGCAAGGATGAGGCCTTTACCAACGGTTGGTGCGAGAGCGCCTCATCCTTGAGCCTGTCGAAGGATGCGGCGCGGGCTTGCGGTGTTGGTTGTGTGCAGCGATCCAAAACAAAAGGCCCGCTGTTTCCAGCGGGCCTTTCTTCGTTGGATCAGTGAGGCTGGATCAGCCGTCGATCGGGCCGCGGTCGAAGCCGGCGGCTTGCGCCGCGGCTGCGATTTCCTGGGCCGCTTCGACGTCGGCGGCCTTGTCGGCAGCCTGGCCAGCAGCGATCACATTCTCGCCCTTGGCCTGACGTTCAGCTTCGTCCGGCGAGCGGGCGACGTTGAGCGTGACCTTGAGAGTAACTTCCGGGTGCAGCCGGATCGTGACTTCGTGCATGCCGATCGTCTTGATCGGCTGCTGGATCGCCACGTGCTTGCGCTCGATCTTGTTGCCGGCGGCGTTGATCGCTTCCGCGATATCGCGAGCAGCAACCGAACCGTACAGCTGACCGGTTTCGCCGGCCTGACGGATCAGGACGTAGGACGAGCCGTCGAGCGACTGGCCTTCGGACTGAGCAGCCTGGCGGGCTTTTTCGTTGCGGGCTTCGATGGCCGCGCGCTCGCGCTCGAACCGAGCTTTATTGGCATCGGTAGCAAGGAGAGCCTTGTGTTGCGGGAGCAGGTAGTTACGGGCGAACCCGTTCTTGACCTTCACCACGTCGCCGATGGCGCCGAGGTTTTCCACACGTTCGAGGAGGATGACGTCCATAGGGTGTTCCCTCCTACTTCACGAGATACGGAAGCAGCGACAGGTGGCGCGCGCGTTTGATCGCTTGCGACAGGACGCGCTGCTTCTTGGCTGAAACGGCCGTGATACGGGCCGGGACGATCTTGCCCTTCTCCGAGATGTAGCGCTGGAGAAGCTTGACGTCCTTGTAGTCGATCGCTGGGGCGTCCGCGCCAGAGAACGGGCACACCTTGCGCCGGCGGCCGAACGGGCGGCGCGACGGCAGGTTGGCGATGTTGATTTTGACTTGGGCCATGTGTGTTGCTCCTAGCCGCGATCAGGACGGGGGCCGCGCGGCGGACGATCGCCGAAATCGCGGGGGGGACGGTCACCACGGGGCGGACGGTCGCCGAAGCCACCGCCACCAAAGCCGCCGCCGAAATCGTCACGGTCGCGTTTGCGATCGTCACGGTCCTTGCGGGCGACAACAGCCGAAGGCTC
The DNA here is from genome assembly GCA_002280725.1 of Alphaproteobacteria bacterium 32-64-14. GTDB lineage: Bacteria > Pseudomonadota > Alphaproteobacteria > Caulobacterales > Hyphomonadaceae > UBA7672. The sequence continues at coordinate 4,019 of NCEM01000091.1, read as the reverse complement.
GTCGGACAGAGCTTCCACCTTCACAGTGAGGAAGCGCAGCACGTCCTCGTTGATGCGCAGGCGGCGCTCGATCTCATGGATCACCGCGCCGGGGGCGTCGATGTTGATGAGCGAGTAGTGAGCCTTGCGCGATTTCTTGATCGGGTAGGACAGGTTGCGGAGGCCCCAGTACTCGGTCTTGCCGACCTTGCCCTGGCCTTCGGTGACGATCTTGGTGATGTCTTCCACCAGCGCGTCGACCTGTTGTGGGGAAATATCGGGTCGCGTGACGACCACGTGTTCGTAGAAAGCCATATTTTATCCCTTCTTGGAGGGGCGGCGCCGGGCGTCCGAAGGGCGGACGGCCAACGATGGATCCCACGCGCTCGGATGAGCCGAAGGACCGCCTCTCACTGGAAGCGGCGGGCTATACGCGAAAGCGGGGGGGAATCAAGCGATATGCCGGAAAATGGACGTTTTTGCGCTGTCGCAGGCGGCGGGGCGCTTCCGGCCTCGACGGAACGATATGAACCGTCTGTGGTTGGATTGACCCTGTTTCGAGCGGCTCCGCGCTTGTTTTGGTGAGCGGCGCCGGTTCGGGCCGTGCATCAGGGGGTGGAACATGCGCAGGTTGGTGTTGCTGGTCGCGGGCGTGGCGGCGGCGGGTCGGGTCGGCTGACGGAGCGGACCGTCGAATTCGGCGAGCGGGGCGCGATGGTGTGGCGCGATCCGCAGATAGATGAGCCGGTCGCCATGGTGCGGACGGACATGTTCACGGATTGCGCGGCGCTTCGGGCGCATCAGGGGCAGTAGGCCGAAGCTTGCCTTTGCCGCCGTTCGCCTGACTATGGCGGCGGGATCAGGCGGGCGGACGGCATGTCGACATTCGAGTATGTGAGCGTGCTGCTTGCGATCGTCATGTCGCTTGCGCTGGCGCATGTGCTGACCGGGCTGGCTCAGGTGATCCGGGCCAAGAAGGTGCGGTTCTCGCTGCTGCACAGCGGCTATGTCGGGCTGATCCTGTTCTGCTGCGTCGATTACTGGTTCTCGATGTGGTATCAGCGCGAGCTTGAGAGCTGGGCGCTGTGGTATGTCGCCCTCCTGCTTCTGCTGGCGGCGATCCTTTACGTTGCCGCCTGGCTGATCGTCCCGGATGTCGATGCGGACGGGACGGTCGACCTGGTTGCCTTCGATAACGCGAACCGGCGGAAATACATCGCGGCGCTGTTCGTCTACATCGGCGTCGCGGTCGCGGTGAACCTGTCTATCGCCGCCTTCCAGTGGGCTGTGCTCATCAACTTTGGAACACTGGCCATGCTGGGCACAGCATGGCTGTGGCAGGACAAGCGCGTGCAGTGGGTTTGTCTCGCGGGGATATATGCATTGTGGGCCTACTACACGGTGATGTTCCTGCCGCCACTGTAGCCGGAAGCTGGCAAGCCCGCGCCCCGAGGCGGGCGGCGAGCCCATGGCCGTTGGCCTGCTCCGGGTGTAGGCTGTGGCCCAGAGGCGCCGCGGGATTTCCCGACGGGGCCGGATGGGGAGTGAAGCTGATGATGAAATCGGTGATGGCGGCCGCGGCCTTTGTGGCGCTGGCTGGATGCACAAGCCTTGAGGATAAGCTCGGTCTGAACATCCCGACTTTCGTGGCGACGCTGGCGCCGGGCGCGGGGATCACGTCGCCGGGATCGGGCGATGGCGTCTTCACGCTGGACACGGCGACGCTCGCGCTAGGATACACGGTCAACTTCAAGGGGCTGAGCGGCCCGGCGACGATGGCGCATATCCATGGTCCGGCTGAGGCCGGCGCCAATGCGGGCGTGGTCGTGCCGCTCGCGGCGGCGACGGGCACGCAGATCGTGGGCACGGTCACGCTGACCGAGGCGCAGGTCGCCGAGCTGAAGGCGGGCAAGTACTACGTCAACATCCACACGGCGGCGAACAAGGGCGGCGAGATCCGCGGGCAGATCACGCAGTTCGTGATGCCGGAAGTTCGGGTTGAGCGCTGAGGCGGGGCGCTGGCGGACGCATGACGTCTCTGCGGGCTGTCATCCCGGGCGAGCGCAGCGAGACCCGGGACCCATTCATACGGTATCGTGCTGGCGCGATGGATCCCTGTGCCTCGGTTTACCCTGAGCGACGCCGCAGGCGGCGTCGAAGGGCGCTTCCGGGATGACAAGCTGTGGGCGTGACTCCTTGATTCCCGCTCGCGCTTCGCGCGTCGGGAATGACAGTGGGGGCTCGCACCAGACGCTGTCTCTTGCGCGCTTGAGGCCTAGTTCCTAGGAAGCCTGATCTTCCTGATTCTTCGAGGCCATCATGTCCTTTGCTTTCATCTTCCCCGGCCAGGGCTCGCAGGCGGTGGGCATGGGCAAGGAGCTGGCGGAGGCTTTTCCGGCGGCGAAGGCGGTGTTCGACGAGGTGGACGCGGCTCTCGGAGAAAAGCTGTCGGACCAGATCTGGGGCGGGCCGATCGAGACGCTGACGCTGACGGCAAATGCGCAGCCGGCGCTGATGGCGGTGAGCCTCGCGGCGGCGCGAGCGCTGGAGAGCGGGTTCGGCGTGAAGATTTCGCAGGCGGCGTTCGTGGCCGGGCACTCGCTGGGCGAGTATTCGGCGCTGGCGGCGGCGGGCGCGTTGTCGGTGACGGATGCGGCGCGTCTGCTGCGCAAGCGCGGCGAGGCGATGCAGGCGGCGGCGCCGGCTGGCACGGGCGCGATGGCGGCGCTGATCGGCAAGGTGGATGTCGAGGTGGCGGAAGCCATTGCGGCGGAAGGCTCGGCGGCGGGCGTCGTCGTGGTGGCCAATGACAACAACAATGGGAACGTCGTGATTTCGGGCTCGAAGGCGGGCGTCGAGGCGGCGATTGCGGCGGCGAAGGCGAAGGGCGTGAAGGCGATTCCGCTCCCGGTGTCTGCGCCGTTTCACTCGCCGTTGATGGCGCCGGCGGCGGAGGCAATGCGCGCGGCTCTGGCTTTGGCGGCGGTGAATGCGCCGGTTGTTCCGGTGGTCGCCAACGTGACCGCGCGGCCGGTGAGCGATCCCACCGAGATCAAGAAGTTGCTGGTCGAGCAAGTGACGGGCCGCGTGCGCTGGCGCGAGTGCGTGCAGTGGATGGCGGGCGCCTCTGAACAAGGTGGGGGCGGCGTTGCGACGTTCGTGGAGACGGGCGCGGGCAAGCAGCTGTCGGGCATGGTCAAGCGCAATGCGCCGGAGGCCGCGACCGTGGCGCTGAACGTGCCGGCCGATCTCGAGGCTTTTGCGAAGAGCCTGGCGTAGGGGCTTTGGTGGCGACTGTGCCTTACACGCTTGGTTTTGCTGCCGCTGTAACCTGCGTTTTTCTAACCGGCTTTGTGGCGCTCCTGATCTTTGGCTTTTTCGCGGGCTATCAGGATCCGTTGATTTATGCGGTGACGATACCGGCCATCTACTTGTTGTTCTGGCTGCTGGCCATTTGGCGATACAGGCGTTTGCGGCGCTCAACTGACGATGTGCAGTTGTCGGACGACCGATCAACATATCAGGCGGGCTGGAAGGACGGCCTGCGCTGTGCGCTAGGGTTCAGCGCATAGACCGTCGATCATGGCGGCAGATACCAGGATGGTCTCGGCGTGTTTGCGAAGAGGGTTGGGCTAAGCCGCGAGACCCCCTCCGTCTCGCGACGAAGACGTCGCGATCCACCTCCCCCAGTCGCGTGGCGACTGAGGGAGGAAAGAGGCGGTGGTGCTTTGCCTCCATCAATCGCTACGCGATTGGGGGAGGTGGCGCGCCGCGCAGCGGCGTGACGGAGGGGGTCTCGGGGCAGGGCTATGCTTGACCGTCGACCCGGACTATCTGGCTTTTAGAGACGCACGGAGATTCCATGTTCAACCTCACAGGTCGTTACGCACTCGTCACCGGCGCTTCGGGGGGGATTGGTGGGTCGATCGCCAAGGCGCTGAGCGACGCCGGCGCGAAGGTGGCGCTGTCGGGGACGCGGGTTGAGGCGCTGGAGAAGGCGGCGGCGGAGATTGGCGGGTCGCCGGTGATCCTGCCGTGCA
>NCEM01000090.1 GCA_002280725.1 Alphaproteobacteria bacterium 32-64-14 | reverse complement strand
CAAACTGAAAGAAGAGAGTTACCCATGTCCCTGAAAATCCGTCTCGCCCGTGGCGGCTCGGCTCACCGCCCGTACTACAACATCGTCGTCGCCGACTCGCGTTCGGCCCGCGATGGCCGCTTCATCGAGAAGATCGGCGCCTACAACCCGCTGCTCGGCAAGGACGACGAGAAGCGCTTCGTCATCGACATCGAGAAAGCGAAAACCTGGATCTCGAAAGGCGCCCAGCCGACCGAGCGCGTCGCCCGTCACCTCGCCAAGGCCGGCGTCGGCAAATGGGAAAACGGCAACAACCCGCAAGCCGCCGAGCCGGGCGAGAAAGCCAAGGAGCGCGCCAAGGAGCGTGCCGAGCGTGAAGAAGCCCGCCGCGCCGCGGCCGAGGCTCCGGCTGAAGAAGCCGCCGCGGAATAGTCGTGGGCCAAGCGGTCAGGGGCCTGCTGGTCCGCGACGCAGAGGCGAGGGACGAGGATTTCATCCTCGCCCTCAACGCCGCCTGCACGCCGGCCGTGGGCGACATGACGCGCGAGAAGTACCAGCTGCTGGTCGGCTGGTCATATCGTGTGATGATTGCAGAAGCCCACGGCGCGCCCGTGGGCTTCGTCATTCTGGTGAGGCCCGGATCGGCTTATCCGAGCGACAATTATGGCTGGTTCGAGCAAACCTTTGCGCGGCATCTCTATGTCGACCGGATCGCCGTCTCGGATCAGGCGCGCGGCACAGGCGCGGGGCGCGCTCTCTATGAAGAAGCCCTTCGCCTCGCTGCCGAACTGGGCGAAGAGCGCGTGACGGCGGAAGTGAACGAAGACCCGCCAAACCCCGAGAGCATGGCATTCCACGCGAAGATGGGTTTCCGCCATCTCGTGTCGCGTATGTCAGGCGCGGGCAAGGTTGTGGCGATGCTGGAGCGGCCCCTGTGACGCGCCCCAGCCCATCGCCGCTCGTCCCGACGAAAGTCGGGACCCAGGAACGGTTTTGCAGCTCGCGCGGAACTAAGGCTCCAGGTGCGAGCAAGGCTCAGGGTCGGCCCTGGATCCCGACTTTCGTCGGGATGAGCGGGACAAGGTGCAAGGTATGAGCGACAAACCCAAACTGATTGTGGTCGCCCAGATCGCCGGCGCCTTCGGCGTGAAGGGCGAGGCGCGTGTGCGGTCCTTCACCGACGATCCGGCAGCCGCCTTCACCTATGGCCCGCTGCTGGATGCGGATGGCCGCGTCGTGCTGACGCCTGTGAAGCATCGTCCGCTCAACGAAGGTTTCGGCGTCACCACCGCCGAGAAGAAACAGCGCGAGGAATGGGAAGCGATGCGCGGCACGCTGCTGCATGCCGCGCGCGAAGCATTGCCGGCGCCTGCGGAGGAAGAGGGCGAGGTCTACGTCGCCGACCTGATCGGGTGCGATGTCGTGCACGTCGATGGGCGCCGGCTTGGCGTCGTGAAAGCCATGCACGATTTTGGCGCGGGCGATCTGGTGGAAGTCCAGCCGCCGGCAGGCCAGGCCTATTTCCTGCCGTTCACCGAGGACGTCTTCACCCAGCTCGACATGAAGGCGCGCGTCGTGCGCGTCGATCCGGACGCGGCGCTGTTGCCTGAAGGCATGATGGGCAAGCGCGAAGAGGGCTGAAAAGCCCTAGCCACACTGCCCCGACGCAGTATTCAGCTGGAAGTAGAGGGTCGCTGCCTTGTCTTCCGACTGCAGAAGATCCCGCCGGATGGCGCCGCGTGCGCCCTTGTCGCGCAGATTCACGCCAAGCTGTTTCTCCAGATAGGACGACAGTTCTTCCGGCATGATCGCGATATTGCGCGCTTCGTCGAAACTGGTGTCGCGCCAGACGATGAGGCAGGCGTTGCGCGTGCGGCGGGGCGGATACGCCTCCGGCGAAGCTGATGCATCGAGCACGCGGGCGCGCGGGAAGGCGGCGCGAAGATTTCCCGTGAGGTGAATGTCTGCGCCGACAATGGTGCCTTCCGTGAACCCGGCCTCACGCAATGCTGCTGACCAGTCGGCGACAGGCGTATAGGGCCGGCAGCCGCCTTCGCGGCACATCGCGATTTCCATCTGCGCCTCGATGAAGCGGCCGCCGATGACCAGCAGGGCGAACGCCACCACGACCGCGCCGAACGCGCGGATCGCGACAGGGAAATCGCCCGCGCGCTTGACGTGCGCAAACAGCCAGATCGGCAGAGTGAACAGCACCGGCATCATCCAGTGCGGCTTGTAGGCCTGGACACCCAGCACGACGCTGATGGCGTAAATCGCCGCGCCGATCAAGGCGCCACGCACGAACAGCCTGCGCCAGGCCAGTTCATGCGGCTCCTCGTCGGTATTGCGGCGCGGGAACAGCGGGTAGATCACCGGCAGCCACAGCGTCCAGAACAGCATCATCCAGAACAGCAGCAGCGGCAGGCTGAATTCCAGCATCGCGCGGCCAAGCTGGGCTGCGGCGTTGCCGGCGCGTTCGAGCCAGGCGCTATCGATCTCCCACGAGGCGGCGTATTCGCGGGCCGCATCGCCGATCGAGCCGATATGGGTCGCGACCCACACCGCATAGGGCGCGTAAATGAGGAGAGCGACGATAAGCGCTGTGAGAAGCCGGCCGGGGCTTATCGCGTCGCGGAAGAATGGCGACAGCACGACGGCCAGCAGCATGGCCGCGGGGAACACGATGAACAGGTGGTGCGTCAGCAGGCCAATGCCGATGGCTAGCCCGAGATAGGCCCAGTCGCGCCGCCGCCGCCACGTCAGGATGCGGGTGATGGCGTGGAAGGCGATCGCCAGCACGGCCATCAGGGCGACGCCGCCCAGCAGGTCCTCGTGCGCGGCCCAGCCGATCTGGAACGTCAGCGCCCAGGCGCCCAGCGCCGCCGCCGAGACGCCCGGGCGGATCAGCACGTTGCGGGCGGCGAGGTAGTAGAAGCTGAGTCCGGCGAAGAGCAGGGCGTATTTCACCGCGAAGACGGCGGGCGGGTTGACGCCCCCGCGCGTCGCCAGCCAGTGCAGCCAGGCCAGCATGGGCGGCTGGCGTGCTTCGTATCCCAGCTGGAACGATTGCGAGAACAGCAGCTGGCTAGCTTCCTCGACCGTATAGACCGGTGCGATGAAGACGCGGATCATCCAGTGAATGACGCAGTAGACTAGGATGGTCATCAGCAGCGCGGACTTGTCGAGGCGGATGAACGCCTCGAAGGACGAGCCGCCCTCGCGGCCCGGCGGGCGGCGCCGCTTGGCCGCCTTGGCGGCTGCGCGTTGCGCCTTCTTGCTCAGCTTGGGCTGCCGGATTGGCTGCTTCACGCGCTGTCTTCCACTCTACTGACGCCGCTGGCGCGGATTTTCCTAGCGCGGCTTGCGCGGATCATCCCATTCAACGGCGATGCCATAGCCTCCCCGGCGCACAAGCCACATCATGCCGAACAGGTCTACAAGTCCGGCGCCGAAACGACCGAGAAATCCATACTTGGAAACACCGTGCTGGCGCTGGCGGTCGGCCACCGGCTCTTCGCGCACATCCCATCCTGCCCGCTTGATCAGCGCCGGCAGGAAGCGGTGCATCGCCGCGAAATAGGGCAGGTCCTGGAACGCCCGGCGGCGCAGCAGCTTGAAGCCGCAGCCCGTGTCGGTGGCGTCGTCCCGCAGGCAGAAGCGCCGCACGCCGTTCGCGACGCGCGACTGCAGCCATTTGAACCCGCTGTCGTTCCGGCTGGTCCGCCGGCCGCAGACGATGCCAAGGGCGGGGTTTTCGTCCTTGGCGGCGACAAGATCCCAGACACGGCGCGCATCGGCCGGGTCGTTCTGCCCGTCGCCGTCCAGAAGCTGCACCCAGTCGCCCGCGCAATGGCGCAGGCCGGTGAACAGGGCGGCGGATTTCCCCCGCCGTTCGCGATGGGTCAGCACCTTGATGCGATCGGGTCGCAAGGCCTTGGCGGCGGCAAGTTCGGCGGCGGTCGCATCCGAGGAACAGTCGTTGACGCAGACAATCTCGAAATCCACGCCGTCCATGGCGGCATGAACCTCGTCCAGCAGGGGATGGATGTTTCCAGCCTCGTTGAAGAAGGGGATCAGCACGGACAGGGCGCGGCGCTGGGGTTGCGGCGTGTCTGGACCCAAGACGGATGTCCCTGTCGGAGGCGCCGTCGGCGCGGAAGGCTTGGACCTCTAGCATATCCGTGAGCGCCAGAAAGGCTTCGGGCGCGGCGCAGGTGTGCAGGAAGGCGGATGCAAGAATGAACTGTCCTTGCCGCTAGGAAAGGACTGCCCCTGATGCCGACCTCTGCTAGACTGTGTCAAGGCAAGCGGGGCACAACCCGCTGTCACAGGTGAGGACCAGCGCCATGGCCGATACGGCGACCACCCAAACCGCGCCCCAAACTCCGCCAAGTGCAGGCGCGGAAGCATTCCGCAAGAATGGCCTGCCAAAGGGCGCAGCGGCGCCCAAGGCGTCGGACGTCGATATCGCCACGTTCGACATCACGGACCCCGAATACTGGCGCCAGGACATCTTCTGGGACTTCTTCGCGCGGATGCGGAAAGAGGCTCCAGTCACCTTCTGCCCGGATAGCCCGTATGGCCCGTACTGGTCGGTGACCAGTTACAAGGACATCATGACCGTGGACACCAGCCACGGCATCTTCTCCTCCGAAGGCGGCATCACGGTCGTCGACCAGGACGAAGACTTCCAGCTGCCGATGTTCATCGCGATGGACCCGCCCAAGCACGACCTGCAGCGCAAGACCGTGCAGTCGATCGTCGGCCCGGAAAACCTGAAATCCTTCGAGACGCTGATCCGCTCGCGCACCAAGAAGCTGTTTGATGAGCTTCCCATCGGCGAGCCGTTCGACTGGGTCGACAAGGTCTCGATCGAGCTGACCACCATGATGCTCGCGACGCTCTTTGACTTTCCCTTTGAAGACCGCCGCAAGCTGACCCGCTGGTCAGACGTCGCCACGGGCCGCAACAATCCGGATATCGTCACCAGCGAAGAACAATGGCGCGGCGAGTTGCTCGAATGCCTCGGTTATTTCACGCGGCTGTGGAACGAGCGCGTCAATGCCGATCCGCGTGGCGATCTCATCTCGATGCTGGCGCATGGCGAGCACACGCGGAACATGACGCCGCAGGAATATCTCGGGAACCTGATCCTGCTGATCGTCGGCGGCAACGACACCACCCGCAACTCGATGACGGGCGGCATCTACGCCATGAACAAATGGCCCGGCCAGTGGGAGAAGCTGAAGGCGGACCCCTCCCTGATCCCGTCGGCTGTCTCCGAAATCATCCGCTGGCAGACGCCGCTGGCGCACATGCGCCGCACGGCGCTGCAGGATTACGAGCTTGGCGGGCAAACCATCCGCAAGGGCGAGAAGGTGCTGATGTGGTATGTCTCGGGCAACCGCGACGAGACGCAGTTCCACAAGCCGGAAGTTCTCAACATCGAACGCCCGATGGTGCGCCGTCACCTGTCGTTCGGCTTCGGCATCCACCGTTGCGTGGGCAACCGTCTGGCCGAGATGCAGCTTCAGGTGCTGTGGGAAGAAATCCTCGCCCGCTTCGACCGCATCGAGGTTCTCACCGAGCCCGAGCGTGTGCCAAGCTCGTTCGTGAAGGGCTACACCGCCATGCCCGTGCGGGTCTACGCGAAGACGTAGGGCGACCTACTTCGCAGCAGGGCATCCCGCCGCGGGCGCCTG
>NCEM01000027.1 GCA_002280725.1 Alphaproteobacteria bacterium 32-64-14 | reverse complement strand
GACCGGGCCGCAACTTTTTCTCCTGCACCTGACAGTGACGCGGCCCATGCGCGCCGACCCGCGCTTCCTGCCGCTAATGAAGAGTTCCGGCGCCTGGGAGCACTGGGTCGAGACCAAGACTTTGCCGGACTGGTGCAAGCTGCCCGAGGAGGGGGGTTTTGAAACGTGCGTGGAGTTGCGCAAGGCACAGGAACGATAGACCAGCGAACGGCAGCAAAGGGCCCCAGTGTCGCCGTAGGTAATGTGGAACCTGACTGTCCGGAGTCCGGACCCATTCGCGCCGTTCGTAACCTTGTGGCGATACGGCGAACTCTGTCTGGGTTTCCACGACGCCCGCCCTGCGTCCCGACTTTTTGGGATACCGTCGCCCCGCGGCCCATTGCGTAGCAACACCGCGAATGTCGCGCCGCGAAATCTTCTCCCCGCCCGTCCACCTACCCCGATGTTGTCTCGTGTGGTGTCGATCCGCGTCGATTTCGAGAGACAGAACCGCATCCAACAGGCGGCCTGACGCCAGCGACCACCATGCGAAGGTCGTCTCTCGCATGTCGGCGCTGACCGCTACTTTCCAATTCTTGCGAGACTTCGGAGACTCGCCTGCGCAAACGGGCTGAAGTCGCGCCCGAAGCGAACGGCAACCGAGTCTCTCGGAGGAATCTCTGTCGCTAGGTCCCGGACTGTTGGGCTCAATTCCAAGCCTCAACGACCAAAAGGCCGGAGACTATTTCTCCCTGGCTGGGGCGCAGGGATTCGAACCCCGGAATGGCGGTACCAAAAACCGCTGCCTTACCACTTGGCGACGCCCCAGTGCAGGGAGAGGGCGGAGAGTTATGCAATTCGCGCGAGGAAAGCAACTGCCGGTTTTGGCCGTGTTTTGACGCAGTTTCGGCCCCTTTGGCCCCGCCCCGCCGCGGCCTTTTGCCCGTCCGCGCAACGCGCATCGCCTTGTATTTTCCGGCGTTGCGCGTCCAGAGGAAAGCCGCTATAGCCCCGCCTCCGTCGGAGTATAGCTCAGCCTGGTAGAGCGAGGAAAGCCGCTATAGCCCCGCCTCCGTCGGAGTATAGCTCAGCCTGGTAGAGCGCTTGCTTCGGGAGCAAGAGGTCGTTGGTTCGAATCCAGCTACTCCGACCAGGTCCGCTCCCACGATCGAAGACATAGGCCGCCCGCGGGAACTCCCCGGTGGTTTCGCCTGTCCGTTTTTGCCGCTACAGCACGCATGTTACGGGCCTCGGGGCTGCTCCCAGGTGACCCGGCGGCGGCCCGGAGACGGCAATGCGGACCTTCCTTCTGACCTTCCTTGGCGGCCTCGCGGCCCTGGTGGTCTTCTTCATCTTCCTGCCGCTTGTTCTCATAATGTCGTTCCTCCCCTCGGGCGAGGCGCCCCAAGCGCGCGAAGCCGTGCTGGAAGTCGACCTGCGCCAGATGTGGCCGGACCAGCCCGCCGCCGACCCCATCAACGCCGCCTTCTCCAACGGCTCGTTTGTCGAGGTCCTGCTGCGGCTCGACGCCGCCGTTGGCGATCCGGGCGTGAAGGGCGTGTTCGTGCGCTCCGCCGAGATGAACATCGGCTCCTCCCGCGCCGAAGAACTGCGCGACGCCTTCCTGCGCCTGCGCGCAGCGGGCAAGTTCGTGGTGGCCCACAGCCAGGGCTTCATCGCGTCGGGCCCATCGGCCTACCGCGCCATTTCCGCCGCCGACGAAATCTGGATCCAGCCGGGCTCGCCCTTCGAGGCGCCCGGCATCACGTTCGAGACGATGTTCCTTGGCGGCTTGATGGACAAGCTGAAGGTCACGCCAGAGATCGAGCAGTTCTACGAGTTCAAGAGCGCCGCCGACGTCTACAAGCGGGAGGGCTATACGCCCGCCGCTGAAACCGCGATGCGCGAACTCGCCACCAGCGTGTGGGCGCATTCGGTGACCGACATCGCCGCCGATCGCAAGATGGCGCCTGACGCGCTGCGCGCGCTGCTGGAGGCGAGTCCCTATGACGCCGCCCGCGCCGTCGAGCTTAAGCTCGCTGACCGCCTCGGCTACCCCGAGGAAGCCGCAGACGCCGCCATCGCGCGTGTGGCTGAAGGCCGTGGCCACCTTCTCGCCATCGCCGACTACGCCCCGAATCCAAAATCCGGCAAGGCCGTGATCGCCATCGTTGGCGGCGAAGGTGACATCGTCACGGGCGGCGGCGGCCCCGCTGACTTCCTGTCCATCGGCACGCCGATGTTTGCCTCTGACCGCGTCGCCGCCGACATCCTGGCGGCCGCCAACGACAAGGCCGTCAACGCCATCGTCTTCCGTGTCGACTCCGGCGGCGGCTCGGCCATCGCTTCGGACCAGATCTGGAACGCCGTGGCGAAGGCGCGCGCGGCCGGCAAGAAGGTCGTCGTCTCCATGGGCTCGGCGGCGGCATCGGGCGGCTATTACGTCTCTGCCAACGCCGACAAGATCATCGCCACCCGCTCCACCATCACCGGCTCCATCGGCGTCTTCGGCGGCAAGTTCGCCATCGCCGATGCGCTGGGCGAATTCGGCATCCACCCGGATTCGGTCAGCGTCGGCGGCGCATTCGCGTCGGCCTATTCCACCGAGAAGCTCACGCCGGTTCAGCGCGAGAAACTCGTCGCCTCGCTGAAAGGCACCTACGACCGCTTCACCGGCCTCGTCGCCGAAGGCCGTGGCCTGCCGCTGGCCAAGGTGCAGGAGATCGCACGCGGCCGCGTGTGGTCAGGCGAGGATGCGCTGAAACTTGGCCTTGTCGATCGCACGGGCGATCTCATCGTCGCCATCGAGGAAGCCGCCGCCCTCGCCGGCTTCAAGCCCGAAGACGGCTATCAGCTCCGTATGCAGATCCACAAGACGACGCCGTTGGACCTGATCTTCGGCGCCATGGCCAGCGCGCCGGGAGCGGGTGTCTCGCAACAGCAACTCGCGCAGGGGCTAGCCGGCGTTGTCGGAAAGGACCGCGCCGCCACATTGCTCCGCCAGTGGATGCAGGCGGGAGAGTCGCCGGCGCCGCGCGCCTGGATGGCGCCGGTGAGCGAGCGGTAGCCTTCGAGCCCGCGCCTCGTCCTTCGATAGGCTCAGGATGAGGCGCTCTCGCACCGGCAGTCGTTAGTCCTCATGCCAAGCTATCGAAGGCCTCACCCTGAGCCTGTCGAAGGACGAGGCCGTGCTCACAAGCGCAAGCTACGACCCACACTCCAACCGCTCTATGCGCCCTTCCGCCATCCGGAAACACGCATCCTGCGGGATATCCAGCATCAGCGCGTCTTCGCGCGACAGGCCGAGAAACAGGCCGCGCAGGATGCGCCCCGCGACGCCGTGTGAGACGGCAATCGTCGTGCCGGGCAAGGCGCGCGCCTCTTCAAGCCACGCCCCAAGCCTGCTGGTCAGCGCCGCATAGCTCTCGCCTTTGGGCGCTGTGAAGAACCAGTCCCAGCGCCGTTCGCCCGCGTCGTAATCCGGCGCGATCTCGCGGATATCGTCCTTCAGCATGCCATCCCACTCGCCGAGGCTGATCTCGGCCAGGCGCGCATCCGATGCGATCTCCGCCGCCAGCCGCGACTCCTCGCGGATCAGGCGCGCGGTGTGCTGTGTGCGCCCCAGCGGCGAGGCAATGATCCGGGTATCCGGCGGCGCAAGCGAGCCCAGCAGCCGCCCCAGCCTGCGACCCTGCTCGACGCCGAGCGGCGTCAGCGCAGAATCCTTCGCGCCCTGGATGCGGCCCGAGGCGTTGAACTCGGTCTGCCCATGCCTGACGAGATAGATCATGCCGCGTGGAAGTCCGTCGAAAGCTCGAGCGCTCCGTCAGCCGTCACGCGGCCCGCTTCCACAAGATGGATCATGTGCGCCAGCACAGAGCGCGCCGCCGCCGGATGCAGGCGCGCATCCACATTCTTGTAGATCACCTTCACCATGTCGAAGATCTTCGTGTCGCCCGCCTTCAACCGCGCGACGATCGCCTCTTCGCGGGCGCGACGGTGGGCGACATAGGCGTCGATGAACGCATTCGCATCGCGCACCGGCGGGCCGTGCGTCGGCCACAGCGTCGCAAACCCGCGCGCCTTCACCTTGTCGAGGCTGCGATAGTAATCGCCCATGTTCCCGTCCGGAGGCGAGATCACCGTCGTCGACCAGCCCATGATATGATCGCCCGAGAACAGCGCGTTCTCTTCGCGCAACGCATAGCAGACATGGTTCGACATGTGCCCCGGTGTCGTGATCGCCTCCAGCGTCCATCCCGGCCCGGTGAAAACATCGCCATCCTTCACGAGGACATCGGGCTTGAACCCTTCCTCGCCATCTTCCTCCAGCGACACCTGATCGTGCCAGCCGGATGGATCGGGGATGCCATAGACCTTGCACCCCGCCCACTGCGCCAGCGGATGCGCCAGTGGTGAATGGTCCATGTGCGTGTGTGTGGTGAAGACGTGGGTCACGCGCTCCCCCGCCAGCGCGCGCTTCAGCGCCTCGAGGTGCGCATCGATCGGCGGGCCCGGGTCGATCACCGCGACCTCGCCATGCCCGATGATGTAGACGCCCGTGCCGAGAAACGTGAACGGCCCCGGATTTTCGCAGATCACCCGGCGAATCAGCGGGCTCACCTGATCGACTTCGCCGTAAGCGAATTTCAGCTCGCGAACGAAGGGGATGCCCGCCACGGCCTACTTCGCTCCCAGTTGCTTCAGCAGGCTGGCCATCGGCGCGAGATTGTAGCCGGCGTCCGCCGCTCGCTCGACGATGAACTGCGCCTCCTCGCCCTGGCTCGCTTCCGACATCGCCCACGCCGTGACGGAGCGCGTGCCAGACCGGCAGTAGGCCAGCGTCTTGCTCGAGGCATTCAGCGCGGCCTTCACGGCGTCCGCCGTCGGCTGGCCCACGAAAGGCGCGTGGCGATAGGTCATTCCCGCAGCTGTCGCGGCGGCTTCGGCCTGTGACGATGGGAGCTGATCTGGCGTCTCGCCATCGGGCCGGTTGTTGATTATGTGCTTGAAACCGGCGGATGCCAGCTGGGGGAAATCCTCCGGCTGAATCTGGGGCGCGACCCAGAATCGTTCTGAAACTTGCCGAATGTCCGCCATGCTGATGCCCCTGCCGTTGCTACCCGCGACAAATTTGCCCGCTTGCGCCGGATCGCGCGATGCGCCTCTTATACGCCCGCCGACCCGGAGGACGTAAACCCTGACGACCGCAGATACCAGTTCTTCGCCGCGCGCGTCGTCGGCAATCGCGCGGCTCATGCGCCGTATACCGTGGGCCTATGCCGGCCGGCGCATTCTCGCAGCCATTCCCACCATGCTGGTCATCATCACGGTGGTGTTCTTCATGATGCGGGCCGCCCCCGGGAACCCGTATTCCGCCGAACGCATGCTGACGCCCCAGGTGGAAGCCAACCTCAAGGCCAGTCTCGGCCTCGATAAGCCGCTGCACGAGCAGTATCTCGAATACCTGGGCAAGGTGGTTCAGGGCGACCTTGGGCCCTCCATGGTCTACCACGACAAGGATGTGAGCCAGCTTCTGGGCGAAGGCCTGCCCTATTCGCTCACCATCGGCGGCCTTGCGATCACCATCGCCATGTTCCTTGGCACGCTGCTCGGCATTCTCGCCGCTATCCGCCAGAACACATTCGCGGACTATTCGGTGATGAGCATCGCCATGGTCGGCATCTCGATCCCGACCTTCGTCACAGGTCCGCTGCTGTCCCTTGTGTTCGGAGTCTACCTGCACTGGTTCGCGGCGGGGGGCCTCGATCTCGGGCGCATGAATTTCCACAACATGTTCCTGCCCATCGTCACGCTTGCCCTGCCGCAGGTCGCCATCATCTCGCGCCTGATGCGCGCCTCGATGATCGAGGTGATGCGCTCGAACTACATCCGCACCGCCCGCGCCAAGGGCCTCAGCGAGCGGCGTATCCTGCTGCGACACGCGACGCCCGCCGCCATCCTGCCGGTGATCAGCTATCTCGGCCCCGCCATCGTCGGCGTCATCACCGGCTCGGTGGTGATCGAGACGGTGTTCTCGCTCCCCGGCGTTGGCGCGTCCTTCATCGAGGGCGCCACGACGCGCGACTACACCCGCGTCATGGGCGCGGTGATCCTCTATGGCGGCCTGATCATCTTCCTGAACCTGCTGGCGGACATCCTCTACGCCATTCTTGATCCCCGGGTGCGCTACACATGATCATCGCCGCACCGGGCCAGAACGCCGAGCTGCTCCAGCGCGCCGCCATCAAGGGCCGCTCGCTGTGGGACGACACCCGCCGCCGCCTGCTTGCCAACAAGGCTGCGGTCGCCGGCGCCGTGGTCCTCTCGATCTTCATCCTGCTCGCCGTCATCGGCCCGCTGGTCTGGCCGCACAACTATGCGCACCAGTATACGGATCGCCTCGGCCTCGCCCCCACAGCTGAGAACATGCACTGGCTCGGCACTGACGTGGTCGGCCGCGACATGGTCGCCCGGCTGCTGGTCGGCCTGCAGATCTCGCTCGCTGTCGGCGCCATCGCGACCTTCGTGTCGCTGGTGATCGGCGTCGCCTGGGGCGCCATCGCCGGGTTCGCCGGCGGCCGCGTAGACCAGTTCATGATGCGCATCGTCGACGTGCTCTACGCCGTGCCGTTCATCTTCTTCGTCATCCTCGTCACCGTGGTCTTCGGCCGTTCGATCTTCCTGATCTTCCTCGCCATCGGCGCGGTAGAATGGATGACCATGGCACGCATCGTGCGCGGCCAGACACTGGCGCTGAAGCAGAAGGAATTCGTCGAGGCCGCACGCGCCTCGGGCGTCAAGCCCTTCGGCATCATCCTGCGCCACATCCTGCCCAACCTGCTCGGCCCCGTCGCGGTCTACGTCACGCTGACGCTGCCGGTGGTCATCCTGCAGGAAAGCTTCCTCTCCTTCATCGGACTCGGCGTGAACGAGCCGCTGACTTCGCTCGGCCAGCTGATCTCGGAAGGCCAGAAGGAATCCGGCTCACCGTGGCTCCTGATCGCCCCCGCCGTCGTGATGGTGATCACGCTGTTCTCGCTGAACTTCATCGGCGACGGCCTGCGCGATGCCTTCGATCCGAAGGACCGTTAATGGGGCTCAACTTGACTTCCTACACAAATTATTATTTTGTGTAGGAAAGAATGCCCTCCATGTACACCGCGCTGCCTCTCGCTATTCAAACGGCCTACCAGGATCTGCTTGATCGTCATCGGCGCAAGCCGACGGTATCTATCGAAGGTAGCCTGATTCAGACGGAGCGCGCGGGCCAAAAATACTGGGTTGCGCGCCATCGCAATGGCGGACGGGTTCGTGAAGCACACATTGGTCCCGATAATCCGGAAGTCGTCCGGCGCATCCATAAGGCCCAAGCCGAACAGAAGTTACTGGAGGCGTGGCGGAGCGATACCGCATCACTCGTCGCGCAGCTTCGCGCAGCCCGCGCCAACACGCTGGACATGCAGACTGGAAAGATCATCGCTGCTTTAGCGCGTGTTGGTTTCTTTCGCGCAGGCGGCGTACTCGCAGGCACACATGCATTTGCGCTCTATGAGCTCGAACTTGGCGTTCGCTTCAACGGCGTCATCGCCAGAACAGAGGATGTCGACCTTCTCGCCGCTTCATCCATAAATGTCGTCGCCGACGGCGTACGTGGCCTCCCCGCACTTCTGGAGGATCTGAACCTCAAACCAATTGTTTCCGTTGGCGACGCACATCCACACCGATGGGCATCGGGCGACGGCACTCCAATCGATATTCTGACACCGCTAAAACGGGGCGGACATTCGATTGTAGAACTGAAGGGTCTAGGCCTTCACGCTCAAGCTTTGCCTTATCTGCAATTTGCGATCGCCGAAACAATAGAAGCCGTCGGCCTGTATCGCGAAGGCATACTGGTGCGCGTTCCAGCTCCGCAGCGCTATGCCGTCCACAAACTAATTGTCGCATCCGAACGCACAGGCTCATTTCGCGCCAAGTCAGCCAAGGATCTGGAGCAATCTGAAGCATTGATTTCTGTCATGGCCGAACAAAGACCGTTCGAACTTCGGTCCGCTTACAACGAGGCCATTGGCTACGGCCCCAAATGGCGTAAGGCGATAGCACGGTCGCTGGAGCGAGCGCCTCGCATTGTGGAAGCTTTGTCACAGCTCTAAGTGTCGCCCTCTTATCAGCCGGACTGACACGCCCGCCCAGCCAGCGCCTCACGCGCCAGCACCTCTGCAGCGCCTCGTACTGACAGATCGAACTCTGCCGCCGCCAGTTTGCGCCCGGCAGCAGAAGCTCCCGCATGCAGCTCGATCACGAGCCGGTTTGGCCAGGCCGCACTCAGCGCCTGCGCCAGCGCGCGCTCACCCTTCGCTTGATCGGAGCCGAGCCACCCGAGGCTGCGCCCATCTAGCTGCGCCTCGATCCACACCGCGCTCAGCTCCGGCGCGCGCCCGACATCGGGATCCGAAAAGCGCGTGATAGACACCACGACCTTGTCCGGCCCGCTCAATGCGCCGCGCGCAAATCTGAAATCGAGCATCAGCCCCGGACGCGCAAAGTGATCGGACTCCATCCCCTCGCCTTCCACGCGCTCGAGAATCCACGTCGCCACTTCGCCACTTGGCGCTGCAGCAACAAACACTTCCCCCGCCTTGCCCTTCGCGCCGCCTTCGCAGGTCTGCGCCAGCGCGGGCGAGGCCGCCGCCAACCACATGCTTATGAAAAATGCCGAACGCATGGCCGGAAGATTACGCCTGCCCCGGCCATGCGTCCACGATCTGGCGCAGCCCTCAGGCAGCCCGCGCGGGCAGGAAGCGGCTGTTGCGCAGCAGCCCCGCGCTCACCAGCGAGATCACCGCACCGACCGGAAACATCTCCACGAACGTGATCGGCACGCGATAGAGCGGATTGGCGTACATCGCCGCATACGAGGCCTGTTCGCCCTGCAGCTTCGCCACCTTCTCCATCGCGCCTTCCGCCTGCGCCTGCTCGATCAGCTGGCCAAAGTAGGCCGCCACGAAATCGAACTTCGTCACCGCAAGACTGATCTCCCACGCGATCACCCAGCCGAGACTGGCCACCGCGCTGATGCCGAGCCCGACGCCAAGCGCCGGCAGGAATTTGATGACGCCGCCCCGCTCCTTGTCGCGATAGTGCTTCACGCCAAGAAACACTGCCGTCAGCGCCACCAGCATTGTGGCGTAGCCAACCAGCGCCCCGTTCTCGGGCATCGGCCCGTTGAGGTCGGTGGCGAGCATCGCCCACAACATCGGCGCGCCGACGATTACGCCCGCGATTGCGCCGTAGACCAGAATTATCCGAAGCATGTGTCCCACCCCCTCTTACGGAATCTTCGGCGTGTCGCCGTCCATCTCGACCAGCCCCAGCCGGTTGCCCGCCGGATCGCTGAACAGGCCGAGCACCACTACGCCCTTCACCTCGAAGCGCGGCGCGCCGATCGACCCGCCCGCCGCCGTGATCTTCGCCAGCGTGGCGGTGACATCCTGCACGCCGAAATAGAGCAGCACATCCGCCGGGTCCGTCCGCAGAAACCCGCCCAACTGGCCGGGCGTCACCGGTGCGGAGACATGCCCCGTCGGCGCGCTCTCCCAGCCGAACACATCGGCATAGAATGTCCGCTGAGCCGCAAGGTCCGGCCCGGCGATGTCAAAGAAAACGATTGGCGCTGCCGCCATGTGCAATCCCTCCTGCTTGTTGGCAGGGAGGGAACGCCGTGGCCGCGCCCGGCACAATCGCCCGAAAGGGTGATCTGCGCCAAATCACGCGAATTCCGTGCGTTACACGCGATGTTACTTGGGGGCGATGTTACTTGAGCATCCCCAGCTCGCGCGCTCGCACGATGGCCTCCGTCCGGCGGCTGACGTCCAGCTTGCCGTAGAGTTTGGCCACGTGAGTCTTCACGGTGTTGGGCGACACGCTCAGCTGGCTCGCGATCTCCTTGTTGGAGCGGCCCGCCGCCAGCAGCTCAAGCACCTCGAACTCGCGCTCGCTGATACCCAGCGACTCGCGCGCCTTGTCGTTGACCACAAACGCGGCGGCAGGCGAGCGGCGCGGAAACAGCTTCACGCCCACCCATACGCCCAGCGCCATGAACCCCACGGCCAGCAACCCGATATACAGCTCGCCCGGATGCGTGCGCGCCAGCAGCTGGTACTCGACCAGCTTCAGCGCCAGCACCGCCGCCGCGAGGATCGCACCATAGATCAGGATGGTGCGCCACATCCCAGCCACCTCTGCCCCCACCGCTTACTTCACGCGCTTCACACGCACGAGCGACCGGTTGCCGGCTTTCAGGAAGAAGCTGCCGATGGCGCCACGGCGGATTTCCGCCTCGATCGTCCCGCGTGGCAGCGTGCCAAGGCTCACCGTATCGTTCTGTTCCCACACCTGTCCGTTATCCAGCGTGAAGCGATAGGTGCCGTCCGGCCGCTTGGTGGCGGTCGAGATCGTCACCTTGACATTGTCGAGTTCGGCCTCTGCGTCTGCCGCCGCCGGCGCCGGCGCGCCCTTCAGCACACCGGTCACGGCGGTTGTCTGGGCCTGGGGTCCGAGGCCGAACGTGTCCTTTTCCGCCTGCTGGATCTGCGCGCGGCTGACCACGGAAACGTCACCAGCAGCTTGCGCCTGTTTCATCGCCGCCACCGCTGCATCGAAACACGCCAGCCGCGCCGCGCCATCGCTCACCCCGGCGCAGGCATAGATCTTGTCCACCTGGCTTTCCTGTGCCTGCGCAGTCGCGGCAAACGCTGCAAATGCCGCACACGCCGCCAGCTTTACTCCACGCATGGTCAAATCCGCCCTGTTTGTTCCGCCTCTGGAAAGGCCTTTCATTCCGGCCCACTCTGACGCTACTTTCCGCACAGGAAAAGCCTGCGACTGGCAAATGCCTGCGACCCTCGCCTTACATTGAGGGGCCGCAGCTTAGGAGGACAAGATGCGCTCACGACCCCGGATTATTGCCGGAGCCATTGCGGCGGCCTTGCTTCTGGCGGCCTGCGGCGGTGAAAGCGCCTCGGTTGACGGCCAGCGCTTCACGCGCGGCATCGGCGCCAACCCGAAGTCCATCGACCCCCACCGGGTCGAGGGCACCTGGGCCAACGACGTCATTGGCGACATGTTCATCGGCTTGTTCACCGAGAACGCGAAATCCGAGCCTGTACCGGGCGTCGCTGAAAGCTGGGAAGTCTCCGAAGACCAGAAGACGTGGACGTTCAAGCTCAAGCAGACCAAATGGTCGGATGGCGTCGCGCTCACCGCAAATGATTTCGTGTACAGCTTCCAGCGCCTGTTCGACCCCGCCGCCAAGCAGGCGGGCGCGGCGTATGACTCGGTCCAGTACGGCATCTTCAATGGCCGCGAGATCGCCGAAGGCGCAGTCCCGCCCGATCAAGTCGGCGTGCGCGCGATCGACGACTACACGCTCGAGATCAAGCTCGAATACCCGATGCCCTACCTGCCGGGCCTGCTGAAGCACTACACCGCCTTCCCGATCCCCAAGCACGCCGTCGACAAGTTCGGCGCGGACTGGACCAAGCCGGAAAACCTGGTCGTCAACGGCCCCTACAAGCTGGTCGAATGGCGCACGGGCGACTTCCTGCGCTCGACCAAGAACCCGCTGTTCGAGGGCGTGGACGACATCTGCTTCGATGAAGTCGTCTACCTCCCCGTCAGCGACCACGCCACGATGGTGCGCCGCGCGCAGGCCGGCGAAATCGACATGAACAACTCCTTCCCCTCGGGCCAGCTCGAGAAGACGGAGAAGGACCTGCCCGGCTGGCCGCGCATCGCGCCGATGATGGCGACCACCTATGTCGTCACCAATACGCAGCAGGCGCCCTTCAACGACGCCCGCGTCCGCAAGGCGATCGCCCTGTCGATCGACCGCGAACACATCACGGGCAACATCCTGAAATCGGGCCAGCTGCCGGCCTACTCCTTCGTGCCGCCCTCCATCGCCAACTACACGCCGGCGGAGTTCGAATGGAAATCGATGGCGCGGCCGGAACGTCTGGCGCTTGCCAAGTCGCTGCTGGAACAGGCGGGCTATGGCCCGTCCAAGCCGCTGAAGTTCGAATACCTCTACCGGTCGACCGGCGACAATCCGCGCATCGCCACCGTGATCCAGGAAAATTTCGGCGCCATCGCCCCCTGGGTGCAGGCCGAAATCCGCCGCGTGGAGACGCAGGCGCTGTACGACCAGCTGAAGGCGAAGAACTTCATCATCGCCGACACCGGCTGGGTCGCCGACTTCAACGACGCCTACAACTTCCTCTATCTGCTCGATTCACGCACCGGCTCGATGAACTACGGCCAGTATGTGAACCCGGCGATCGATGCGCTGGTGGACCAGTCCAATCTCGAGCTGGACGTCGCCGCCCGCGCCGCGATCCTCAAGCAGGCCGAAGCGATGATCCTCGCCGACACGGCGGTGCTACCGGTCCTCATCCGCGTGACGCAGGATATCGTCTCGCCGAAAATCACCGGCTACGAAGACAACCCGGAAGACATCCACCGCACGCGGTACATGTGCCGCAAGGCGGAGTAGCGCTGGTTCAGGTCAGAACGACAAAGGCCCGGAAGAAATCCCGGGCTTTTTTTGTTTGCGCACAGACGAGAACGACGCAACTTATTGAAGACGCCGCTTGCGATACTGGCCGCTGCCGAGAAACTCCAGCAGTCCGCGATCTCGAAGGACTTGCAGCTGCTGCCTGATCTTCGGTCGTACGTTGTCGTTGCCCGGGTATAAAGATGCCAGATGCGCTTCAAATGCGTACACGTCAGCCAAAGCGAACTCATTCGCGGTGATCGCCTCAACGCACATCAGAACTTCGACCAGCCAACCTCGCGCGAGCGGCGACGCCTCGCGCAGGAATAAGGTACGGCGCCAGTCTTCAAGCGCGGCCTGGGGGTCGCGCATGGCGCCATCTTGAACGAGCCACACGTTGCCTGCGTCGGGAACACGCGACAGCAGGATATTGCAGCCCTGCCACCCGGCCCGCCGCGCCGTAGAGGACAGCGGCCGCCGCGCTTCAATGATCGAAGAGACAAAGAACTGCTTGGGAATCACCAGCAGGTTTCGAACTTCGGCGCGATCCTTGTCGTAGTTCAACACAAGCAGGTTTGGCGCGCGCCCCGCCGCCAGCCGTGACGTCATGGTGGCTAGCGCCCCGTCGACGATACGCGCCCCAAATCGCGCGCGTTGGCTCTTTAGCTCAAACTCCTCGCCGCATTTCCGGCAATAGAAGTCGGCGGCAGGGTTGTTGGCCTTGTGCTGCTCGATCCGTCGCTCGCCGCAGCTCGGACAGAACATCTGGTCCGCCACCCAACCTTCAGTCCATATCCGTACCTTCTGCGTCGGCCCCACATACTCGGCGGGCGCCTCACGGAAGCTCAACCGGGTCCAGCGGTCATTGCTCATACGCGCGACACACGGATCAGCAAGCTACACCCGACCTCGCGAGTACGTCTCGACCTCAGCTCCAGCGTCGTCCAACGCTACAACGCGGCATGCATCATACTCGCTCGTGTTGTGATGCGCCCAGGTGAACTTACCGGGCTCCGTATAAGCGCGATCAATCGCTTCCTCCACGGTGTCGGCTTCGACTAGCGAGACATACTCGACGAAAGCGTCTTGCTGTCGAAGGACTTTGAATTTTGGCATTGGATTCCCCCACTATCGACGTGCAGTAGACATAGTTCGCCATCTCGATGCACGCATCAAGTAGCGTCACCGCAACTGCAGCGCCATCTCGTCAATGATCTGTTTCACCTGCGTGGCGTTCTCGCCCATGTCGTGGCCCGGCAGGCGGCTGGTGGAGCGCACGTCGATGCGGGAGCCTTCGCCTTCGCGCGCAACACGGATAGCGATGTCGTAGGCGAGGTCGAACCATGGCGAGTGATAGACTGCCTCGACCACGCCGCCGCGCGGATCGTTGACCGTAACCTGCCATCCCAGCCGTTCAGCCGATTTCGCCGCTTGCGCCGTCGCCGCCGCGACAGGCTGCTTCACGATCAGCGGCGCAAGATCGATGTAGAACTCCGCCTGCGCCTGCGAATAGAGCTTGCCGCTCCACTTGCCATTGCCCTCTGGCACGATGGCGTCGTCGCGCACGCGAATGGCGCCGACCTTCGCGCGCTCGCGCAGGGTTGCTTCCGTGAAGGCGACAGGCCGCGTCCAGTCGGTCTGCGCATCGTTGATCGGCGGCAGCGCGCTCTGCGAGACATTGCTGTTGTAGAGGCTGCCCGCGCCCATGCCCGCCGGGATCATGATCGCCACAGCGACAATGCCGGCGCGATGCTTCTTGCCGATGAGCGCAAGCAACAGCCCGATCAGGCCCGCGCCCACCGCGCCCAGCATCGCCCACATGGCGCCCTGCTGAACACCGCTGCGCGCGCCCGCGAGATCGACGAGCCCCAAGCGAAACAGCGCCGGCCCCGCAATCAGCAGCACGCCGCCCAGCGCCAGCAGCGCAAGCCCAAGCGCAAGAACGGCGACCCGCGGGCCGCCGCTCCAGTCTTGTCTTGAGGTCACAGCTTCACTCATTCAGCCGCCTGGATCGAGGGCAGCTTGTGGTCCTTGAACGTTGCGCGCAGCGACAGCTTGTTGATCTTGCCGGTGGCGCCCAGCGGAATGTTGTCCACGAAGGCGACATCATCCGGCATCCACCATTTGGCGATCTTGCCATTGAGGAAGTTCAGTATCTCTTCCTTGGTCGCGCTCGCGCCCGGCTTGAGCTGCACGATCAGCAGCGGCCGCTCGTCCCACTTCGGATGCGGCAGGCCAATGGCGGCGGCGTTCGCGACAGCCGGGTGGCCAACCGCGAAGTTCTCGATGTCGATGGAGGAAATCCACTCCCCGCCCGACTTGATCACGTCCTTCGCGCGGTCGGTGATCTGCATGTAGCCATGCTCGTCGAGGTTCGCGACGTCGCCCGTGTCGAAGAAGCCTTCAGTGTCGAGGATGTTGCCGCCGGCATTCTTGAAATAGCCCTTGGCCACGGCCGGCCCACGCACAACAAGGCGGCCCGCCGTCTTGCCATCGCGCGGCAGCAGCTTGCCGTCGTCGTCGACGGTCTTCATCTCGACGCCGAACGGCGCGCGGCCCTGTTTCAGCTTGTAGCGCACGATCGTGTCGCGATCCTGCGTCATCACGTTCTCGGTCATCGAACCGAGCGAGCCGAGCGGGCTCATCTCGGTCATACCCCAGGCGTGCACGACTTCGACGTCATAGTTTTCCTCGAACGCGCGCAGGATGCGCTCGGGCACGGCCGATCCGCCGATCACCACGCGCTTGAGCACGGGCAGCTTCAGGTTCGCCGCTTCCAGATGCTGCAGCAGCATCAGCCACACGGTCGGCACCGCCGCTGTGAACGTCACTTTTTCATCGTTGAGCAGTTGATAGATCGACTCGCCATCCATCTTTGCGCCCGGCAGGACGAGCTTCGCGCCCACCGCCGGGGCCGAGAACGCGATGCCCCACGCGTTGGCGTGGAACATCGGAACAACCGGCAGCACGGTGTCGCGCGCGCCGATGCCAATGGCGTCATGCTGCATGCCGATCAGCGTGTGCAGGACGTTGGAGCGGTGCGAGTAGAGCACGCCCTTGGGATCGCCCGTCGTGCCCGAGGTGTAGCAGAGGCCGCAGGCGGTGTTCTCGTCGAAATCGCCCCAGACGACATCAGTCGACTGGCCGGCGATGTATTCCTCGTAGGTGCGAACATTCATCGCCGTCTGCGGTTTGTGCGCGGCATCCGTCAGCACGATCCAGTGCTTGACGGTCGGCACCTTGTCCTTGATCGCCTCGATGATCGGCTGGAACGTGATGTCGTAGAAGACGTGCGTGTCTTCGGCGTGATTGATGATCCAGGCGATCTGTTCCGGGAACAGGCGCGGGTTCAGCGTGTGCAGCACAGCGCCGATGCACATCGTGCCGTACCACGTCTCGATGTGGCGGGTGGTGTTCCAGGCCAGCGTCGCGATCCGGTCGCCCCTCTGGACGCCGTCCTTGAGCAGCGCGTTGGAAACCTGGCGCGAGCGGTAATACAGATCGGCATAGGTCGAGCGCACGATCGGGCCTTCGACGGTGCGGGTCACGATCTCGCGCTGGCCGTGGTTCTGGAAGGCGTGGTCGATCACCTTGTCGACCGTCAGCTTCCAGTCCTGCATCAGGCCGTCCATCGGCCCGCGCTTGATAGTGGCCGCCGGTATGGCTGAGGCCACACCCGGAGCAACCGCAGGCGCTGCCGCCGGCTTCTTGTCGCCCTTGTTCTTGCCCATACCAAACATGTCGCGCCTCCCGTGCGTGTGCGCTTTGCTGCGCTATCGCGTCCTTCTTAGACGGCGTCAGGATGCGCCGCAATTCTCGCGACGCTCCGAAGCGCGCGATAGGGCCGGAAAACCCTCATTTTCCATGTGTGGATTGTCGCAGCCGCAACCCTGGACCCGCGGCCTGTCATCCCGGAAGCCCGCAGGGCTATCCGGCAACCCATGCCTCCACCACGACGACGCCCAACTCGGCCCATTCCCCCACCCGCCATACCGCGCTATCGAAATCCTTCAACCTTGCGGAAAACGTCATGCGCCTCGCCTACCTTGTTGCCGCCTCGATCTTTGCCCTTGCGGCCTGCGGCGGCGAGACCGACCCGACAGCCAAAGCCGCCACCGAGACGTCCGAACTGGCCGCCGGCGGCGACTCCGACGAGATCACCGTCCACATGATGTTGCCCGACCGGCTCGACTGCCTGCGCACGGCGGGCGCCGTCCTGATCGTGGGCCATCGCGGCGGCCCCACGCGCGATTATCCCGAGAACGCCATCGAGACTTTTCAGCGCTCCTTCAACGCCGGCACGCACGCGATGGAGGTCGATGTGCGCGAAACCAAGGATGGACACCTCATCCTGATGCACGACGAGGATCTGGAGCGCACCACCACGGGCACGGGCCTCGTCGCCGATCACACGCTGGCCGATATCCAGACGCTGTTCCTCGAAACCTACAGCAAGGTCACCGAATACCACCCGCCCACGCTGCAGGCCACGCTTGAGTGGGCGGTGCGGGCGGGCGCTATCCTCAAGATCGACAAGAAGCGCGAGACGCCCTACGAGCCGATCATCGCCGCCATCCGCGCCGCCAAGGCCGAGAACAGCGTCATCGTCATCTCCTACACCGACGACCAGGCGCAGGAACTCCACACCATCGCCTCGGACCTCGTGATCGGCGCCACCATCCGCAGCGTGGAAGACTTCGAGGGACTGCTCGCACGCGGCGTCCATGCGGACCGCCTCGTCGCATGGACCGAAACCACGACGCCCAATCCCGCGCTCTGGAAAGCGCTGGCCGCAAAGGGCGTCGAGTCGGATTTCGGAACGCTGGGCCCCCGCGCCTCCTCGCTCGATACGCGCTACTGGGAAGACGATGACGGCTCGGAATACAACGACCTGATCGCCGGCGGCCTCACCTTGGTGGGCACCGACATCACCGACAAAGTCGCCCGCCAGCTGTTGTCTTTCCGCATGAAAGCGGCGGAATGCGGGCTGTAGAGAGCGCCGCCCCGTCCGCCCATCCCACAGGCGCCGCCCCGCGACTCGCAAATCGTGGCGGGCCGCCGGTAACCGGTGTCAGAAACGCGGCGCCCGTTACGCCACGCTAAAACTGTATGGGGCGGCCTGCGCAGTATCGTCCGGACTATTGCGACGCAGCAGCGCACGCTTCGTCCGCGCGTGTGCCAATAGCGTCGCATAAGCTGCGCGATTAGGCGTGTTAATGCGCAAGGTCAGCACGGCAAACGGGCAGTTAAGCATCTGAATTTGCTGCGACGCGGCGACGCACGGCGCCAAGATTTCACTCGACCACCACCCCCTCGGCTGGGTAATTGGGCAAGCTGCAAACTGTCCGCAGCCCGCCTGTCAAAAGTCGGCGGAGAAAGCAGACTCGTTGCTATGTGGGCGAAGACCGTCCGCGCGTTGCAGCGCGCCGGTTGGCTAATTCAGCGGCGGGGCGATCATCGCTCGTGCGGCGGAACTCGAAGGAAGCCTCGTGGCACAAGTCCTGCTTTTTGGTTGATGTTTAGCTGGGCGGCGCATTGCGTCGCCTGTCCGGGATTCATGATGCGGCCAAATCCGCGCTCGGGTCCGGTTGGGTGGGTTGAAGTGGGAACTGTTTGAAATGAAGACGAGCGAAGCTCTGGTAAAGTCCAAGCAAGCCGCTGGACCTGGCGCCTCTATCCCCGGTCTCGACTCGGCGCCGACGCGCCATGCGAAGCTGGTCGAATGGGTCCGCGAGATCGCCGCCCTCACCAAGCCGGATCGCGTCCACTGGTGCGATGGCTCGGACGCCGAGTTCGACCAGATCACGTCCGAGCTGATCGCGCTGGGCACGCTCAAGCGCCTCAACCCGGTGAAGCGCCCGAATTCGTATTACGCCGCCTCCGATCCGAAGGACGTCGCCCGCGTCGAGACGCGCACCTTCATCTGCTCGGAAAAGCAGGCCGACGCAGGCCCGCTGAACAACTGGGCCGATCCGGCCGAGATGCGCGCCAAGCTCGCTGGCCTGTTCGATGGCTGCATGAAGGGCCGCACGATGTATGTCGTGCCGTTCTGCATGGGGCCGCTCGGCTCCAACATCTCGCAGCTTGGCGTCGAGATCACGGACTCGGGCTACGTCGCCATCTCGATGCGCGTGATGACCCGCATGGGCCGCGCCGCGCTTGAGCAGATCGGCGATGACGGCTTCTTCGTTCCCGCCGTCCACACGCTGGGCGCCCCGCTGGCCGAAGGCGAGAAAGACGTCGCCTGGCCGTGCAATGACGACAAGTACATCGTCCACTATCCCGAGACCCGCGAGATCTGGTCTTACGGTTCGGGCTATGGCGGCAACGCCCTGCTGGGCAAGAAGTGCTACGCGCTCCGCATCGCCTCCGTGATGGCCCGTGATGAGGGTTGGCTGGCCGAGCACATGCTCATCCTCAAGCTGACCTCGCCTGAGAACGTGGTGAAGTATGTCGCTGCCGCCTTCCCGTCGGCTTGCGGCAAGACCAACCTCGCCATGCTCGAGCCGACGCTCGCTGGCTGGAAAGCCGAAACGATCGGCGACGACATTGCCTGGATGCGCTTTGGCGACGATGGCCAACTCTACGCCATCAACCCCGAAGCCGGCTTCTTCGGGGTTGCGCCCGGCACGTCTGCCGAGACCAACAAGAACGCGCTCGAGAGCTGCGCCCGCAACACCGTGTTCACCAACGTCGCGCTGACGGCGGATGGCGACGTGTGGTGGGAAGGTCTGACCAAGACGCCGCCGGAAGGTCTGACCGACTGGCGTGGCCGCGCATGGTCGCCTGCGATGGGCGAGCCTGCCGCTCACCCGAACGCACGCTTTGCCTGCCCCGCCGGCCAGTGCCCGGTAATCGCGCCCGAGTGGGAGAACCCCGCTGGCGTTCCGATCTCGGCCATCCTGTTCGGCGGCCGCCGCGCGTCGGCAGTGCCGCTTGTGACCGAGGCTTTCGATTGGGAGCACGGCGTTTTCATGGGCTCGACGGTTGCTTCCGAAGGCACCGCCGCCGCCGAGAACAAGGTCGGCGAACTCCGCCGCGACCCGTTCGCGATGCTGCCCTTCTGCGGCTACAACATGGCTGACTATTTCGGCCACTGGCTGAAGATGGGCCAGAAGCCGGGCGCCAAGCTGCCGAAGATCTTCTTCGTGAACTGGTTCCGCAAAGACAGACAAGGCAAGTTCATCTGGCCGGGCTTCGGCGAGAACACCCGCGTGCTCAAGTGGATCGTCGATCGTCTCGAAGGCAAGGCCGCCGCCAACGACACGGCCATCGGCCGCGTGCCCGCGAAATCCTCGCTCGACGTTTCGGGCCTCTCGCTGACCGACGAACAGCTCGACGAGCTGCTCGGCGTCAACCACGAGATCTGGCGCGACGAAGCCTCGAAGATCCCTGAGTTCTTCGAGAAGTTCGGCGACCGCCTGCCGAAGGCTCTGTGGGACCAGCACAAGGGCCTGACCCAGCGCCTCGGCTGATCTGGCGACGGCGACCAAGATCAAAGGCCCGCTCCTCACCGAGCGGGCCTTTTGTTTTGCGATCGACTGGGCCG
This sequence comes from Alphaproteobacteria bacterium 32-64-14, assembly GCA_002280725.1. Lineage (GTDB taxonomy): Bacteria > Pseudomonadota > Alphaproteobacteria > Caulobacterales > Hyphomonadaceae > UBA7672. Next base: position 39,433 of record NCEM01000027.1, on the reverse strand, counting down.
CGAGATCAGCCGCCCTGCTCGCGCTTCGCTTCCTTCTGGAGCTGCGCGAAAGATACGGAGCTGCCTTTTGCATCGTAAGCTTGCGCGGCATTGCCTTTCAGGATGGCGGCACGGATTGCGTCGATGGCACCTTGCGCCGTTACGGGCGGCGTATGCGTTTCGGTCAGCCCCACGTGCGTGACGACTCGATACAACGGCCCCTCCGCGATTGTGGGCTACCGTAGCGAAGTTCACGTGGGGTACGTCAAGCAAAACAAAATCGACGCGCGCGCATCATTGCGTTGATAACGATTCCCACTGCCGAAAGCGCTGTGGGACCAGCGCAAGGGTCTGACGCGGCGCCTCGGCTGATCTGGCGGCGGCGACCAAGATCAAAGGCCCGCTTCTCACCGAGCGGGCCTTTTTGTTTTGGCGTCATGTGGCTAGGCTATGCCTGAATTGATCGCGCATACGGGGATGGGGGCGACTTTGGGTGAGTGGACGAAGGCCGACGAGATCGGCACTGAAGCAGCAGCGGCGCTGGAGCTGGCGCAGGCCGGCAAGCGGCGCGAGTTCTGGATATCGCCGCAGCACAGATCATTGGGCGGCGCGGGCGCATTCCTCCTGTTTGCACTCGCCATCTTCGTGATCATGCATCTCGCAAGCATTGCGCTGAACATGTCGGCGGTGTCCTTCCTCGAGCGCGCCAGTGCGGGCGCGATTGCCGATATCTACGGCGAAGCATCCGCCCTGGAGAGCAACGCCAACACGCTGATGATGACGTCAATCGGCGTGCTCGTTCTGTGCGCCATTGCGTACAGCGTCTTTGTCTACACGGCGGCGTGGAACATCGATAACTCGCATGCGTCCGGATGCGAGTTCACGCCGGGATGGGCTGCAGGCTGGTCGTTCGTTCCGTTCGCCAACCTGTTCATGCCCTACAAGGTGATGAAGGAGATCTGGATCGCATCGCACGATCCCGCGCGCGGAGCGGCGGTCGCGCCGGGGTTCCTGGTGGTGTGGTGGCTGTCCTACATTATCGGCAACCTTGTCTCGAACATCACTGACCGGATCGTGCAGACCCTGGAGACTCCCGAACAGATCATCTCCATCACCTGGTGGTCGGTCGGCGCGTCCATCTTGAGCATCGGATCGGCCACCGTGCTGTTTGTCATCGTGCGCCGGATCATCGCTGCGCAAGCGGGCTGGACGTCGATCCCGGCGCCGCCGCCCCGTGCGGCGCGTGATCCGAACGCACCGCTGTTCTAGGACGCCGGATCACGCCCCCAACGTCTCCGCGAGTTCGGTGAAGCTGTGGACGATCACGTCGAATTCGCCTGTCTCTGGCAGCGGTCGTTCCGTGCCTTCGCCCCATTCGAGGGGGCGGTGGACGTAGGCGGTGCGGAGGCCTCGGGATTTTGCGGCGTTGAGATCGCCTGGATGGCAGGCCACCATCATTATTTCGGACGGCGCAAGATCGAGCAGGCGCGAGGCGCTGTCGTAGATCGCAGCGTCCGGCTTGTAAGTGCGGACAAGATCTGCGCCGAGGATCGTATCCCACGGAATGCCCGCGCGCTTTGCCATCGACAGCACGAGCGCGATATTGCCGTTCGAGAGCGCCACGACTGCACGTTGCGCCTTCATCAGGTTCATCCCCGCGATCGTATCCGGCCACGGATCGAGCCGGCGCCAGCCCATGGCGAGGCGGTGCTTGTCCGTTTCATCGAGGGTAGCGATGTGGAATTCGCCGAGGGCCAAGTCCAGCGTTTCGCGGTGGAGGGCGTCCATCGTGACATAGCTGCGCTCGGCCGATCGCACGGGCGCCATGGCGGCCAGGATCGGCCTGCGCCAGGCGTTAGCGAAGGCGCCCCAGTCGAGCGTGAAGCCCTTGGGGGCGAGCATCGCTTCGGCTTCGCGGGCGATGCCGCCGCGCCAGTCGACCACTGTACCGAAGACATCGAATGTCAGAGCGCGGATTTCGGGGAAGCTTGTCATGGGAGCGGATCCAGTTGGGCGGGCATCAGGCGAGGCCGAGTTCGCAGCGTTTCTTTTGCGACAGACCGGCTGCGACGAGGCTGTGGGAGTCCTTCAGGTAGTCGCGGATTTCGGAGGGCTTGAGGCCGCCCGTGAGATCGGCCTGGATCCACTGCATGCCGCGCGAGGCAAGATAGGGGGCGGGCCTGCAGCCCTTTGCACCGCGCAGGACTTCCCAGCCGATATCGGAGACCTTGAAACTGGTCGCGTTGTCGTGGGCGATGGCGAAGACCTTGCCGCCTTCCCATGCGCCGACCTTCCAGACATCGGCGCCGCCCCACTGCACGCCGTGGGAGGTGGCGGGGAGGTTTGCGCAGAAGGTGTTGAGCTGGGCGAGTTTCATCGGCGGGAGGATATCGTGCTTTGCTTTTGCGCATAGCCCCGTGACCTCGCGGGGCTATGCCTGCGGGGCGATTGGGGATCGATGTTGTTGCGCGGGCTATCCCGGCCGTGGTGGCGGCAGAGCGCGTTTGAAGATGCGCTGGCGGTGTTGCTGGAAAAAGAGCGCGCGGGCGAAGCTGAGGGCGCGGGCGAGGATGATCTCGCGGCCCTGGCAGGCGATGGCGTGTGGCATCGGCTTGTGAGGGCTTGCGATTTCCACGGGCGGCAGGATGCGGCCCGCGAGATGGCGCGCGAGGATGAGGATCATCGGGTTCGGGTTCGCGAGGATGAGGCGCAGGGATTCGAGACGGCGCGCATAGCGGATGCCGTGATTCAGTTTGCTTTCGGGCGGCTTGATCGAGATCGCGCGTGGCGGCGCGGATGACGGGCGGGGCGCGGCTTTCGTTTGTGGAGCAGGCGCCATCGGCGCGTCGATGAGGCGGAAGGCGAGGCGTTTTGGATCGAGGGCGCGGGCGATGATGGCGTCGGCATCGCGCGTTTGTGCGGGGCTTCCGGTTTCGGTCCTCACGCGCGCGGGGACTGTGGCGCGCGGTGGCGGCGGCGCGGGGGCGTCGCGCGCTTCGTTGGCGGCGCGCATGAGAGCGGCGCCCTCCTCCGTGCAGACGAGCATGGCGATGGCTTCCGCCATCAGCAGGGCGCGGACGAGATATTCGAGCGGCGCGATCATGATGTTCATCTCGCGGTGCTCGCGCCGGTCGAGCGTGGCGATGCGGGCAAAGCGCACGGGCGAGCCGAGAAAGTCCATGAGCTGCTCGATGCGCTGGCGGGCGTGGGCCCACAGCGAGGGACTGTCGGGGCGCTGACGCTTGAGCACGAGAGGGGCGAGATAGGGGGTGTCCATGCGCAGAGGATAAGCCGGGGCCTGAAGGGGTGGGATGTGATGACCGGTTTCCCACAGCGCGGACGACGCAGGCGGTTGAAACGGTTTTAGTTTTGGAAAAGCGCGCAGCGGCTATCCGGCCGAATTGCGCGCGGTGGGGATCACGATATTCGATAAAACCGCTCGCGTCGGCCTGCCGGCCTTGCTATGCGGGAGACGACTCTTCCACCGCATCAGTCCGAGGCCTTCATGCTTCTGTTCCGCCGCACGCTTGCTTCCACGCTTGCTTCCTCACTGGCCACCGCCCTGCTCGCGAGCGCTACTCTTACCGGCTGCGTTTCCAACGCGGCGCCAGACGCGGCGGCTGCGGCGTTCACCGATTGCGGAAAATCTGCAGCGGCGGCGGCGCCCGTGGGCGGGATCGCGATCACGCCCTTGCAGTTCACCTGCAAGCAGCTGCCCAATGGCCTGCGCGTTTATGCGATGCCGGACAAAGACACGGCGTCTGTCTCCGTCGCGGTCTGGTATGATGTGGGATCGAAGGACGATCCCAAGGGGCGTTCGGGCTTTGCGCACCTGTTCGAGCATCTGATGTTCAAGGCTTCGGTCAACCTGCCGGCGCAGGGCTTTGACCGGCTGACGGAAGATGCGGGCGGGTTCAACAACGCTTCCACATGGAACGACTTCACCAACTATTACGAGACCGTGCCGGCCAATCATCTGGAGCGCGTGCTGTGGGGCGAGGCCGAGCGGATGGGCACGCTGGTGATCGACGAGGACAGCTTTGCCTCCGAGCGTGAAGTGGTGAAGGAGGAGCTGCGCCAGCGCGTGCTGGGCGCGCCGTATGGCAAGCTGTTCGGATTCTACCTGCCGCAATCGATGTTCGACGTGCATCCGTATGGCCGGCCGGGGATCGGCTCGATCGCGGATCTGGATGCGGCGACGACGGAAGACGTGCGCGCGTTTCATGCGGCTTACTATCGGCCGGACAATGCCGTGCTGGTCGTCTCGGGGAATTTCGATGAGGCGCAGCTGGATGGGTACATCCAGACATACTTCGCGGGGATCAAGACGCCGGACCGCGTCATTCCGCGCGTGACGGCTGTTGAGCCGCAGCGCAATTCGCCGCGCAGCTTCACGGTGTATGAGCCCAACACGCCGCTGCCGGCGGTGGCTGTGTCGTGGCCGTCGCCGCCCGCGGCGAGCGCGGACAATGCGGCGCTGGTGATGCTGGATACGATCCTGACATCGGGCCAGTCTTCGCGGCTTTATCAGTCGCTGGTGTATGAGCAGCAGATTGCGGCCGAGGCGGGATCGAGCATCGACATCACGGCGGATGCGGGCATCTACACGATGTATGTGATCCTCTCTGGCGACAAATCCGCTGACGAGGGTCTGGCGTCGCTGAAGGCCGAGATCGCGCGGGCGCGCGACACGCAGGTGAGCGCAGCGGAACTGGATGAAGCGCGCAACGAGTTGATCACGAGCGTGATCGATGCGCGCGAGACATCGGATGGCCGTGCGGACGAGCTGGCGCGGTCTGTCATCCTCTACAAGGATCCGCAGGCATCCGACCGCCAGATCGCGCAGCTTCTGGCCGTGACGCCGGCGGATATCCAGCGCGTGGCGCGGTCGATCCTTGTCGACAACCGCTCGGTGACGATCAAATACCTGCCGGAGGAATCGCAGAACGGCGCGCCGGAGCACACGTTTGCCGATGCGCCGACGATCCAGACGGCGACGATCAACATCCCGGCGCCGGAAATTCCAGTTTATGCGCTGGCGCCCGAGGCGACGCGCGTGATGCCGCCGGAGGCGGGGCCTGCTGTGGCGGCGCGTGTGCCGGCGGCGGTGGAGAAGACGCTGGCCAACGGGCTGCGCGTTGTGGTGGCGGCCAAGCCCGGCCTGCCGCTGGTGTCGGCCAGCCTGCGCATTCCGGCGGGCGCCTCGCTCGATCCGAAGGACAAGTCGGGGCTGGCCTCGATGACGGCGGATCTGGTGACGCGCGGAACCAAGACGCGCTCGGCGAGCGAGATTGCAAGCCAGATCGAAAGCCTGGGCGCCGCCATCGGCGCGGGCGCGGGGCAGGACGCGACGGATGTGTCGATCTCGACGCTGTCGGGCCGCGCCCCCGAGGCGTTCGCGATCATGGCGGACGTGGTGATGAACCCGGCGTTTGCGGATGAAGAGCTGGAGCGCGCGCGGCAGGAAACGCTGGACGGGCTGATGCTGTCGCTGCGCCAGCCGGGCAGCGTTGGCTCGATGACGATGACACGGGCGTTGTTTGGCGATGGACCTTATGGCGGAGTCGTCACGCCACAGAGCATCGCGGCGATGACCAAGGATGATCTCGCCACGTTCCACAGTTTCTGGATGCCGATGGGCACTGTGCTTGTGATCGCCGGCGACGTCACGTCCGACGAAGGCTTCGCCCTTGCTGAAAAAGCGTTCGGCTCATGGTCCATGCCCGCCGGAGTTGGCGTTGACCTCAAGGGGGGCACATCAGTTGCGTCCACGGCCTCCGCGCCGCGGGCGATCACGGTCGACATTCCCGAGATTGGCCAGGCGGCTGTGCTGCTTGGCCGTGTCGGGCCGTCGCGGCTGTCGCCGGATTATGTCGATACGCTGGTCGCCAATGCTGTGCTGGGCGTGGGGTATTCCTCGCGGCTCAATTCAGAGATCCGCATCAAGCGGGGCTTGTCGTATGGCGCAGGCTCGAGCCTTGCCGCGCGCAGGCAGCCCGCGCCGATCACCGGCAGCGCGCAGACGCGCAATGATGCGGTGGCGCAGGTTGTGGACCTGCTCGGCTCGGAATTCTCGCGCCTTGGGCGGGTGCCGATTGCGGAGGCGGAGCTGGCCGCGCGCAAGGCCTACATCATCGGCAATTTTGGCCGCTCGGTGGAGACGACGGCGGGGCTGGCGGGGCAGTATTCGGCGCTGGCGCAATTCGGCCTGCCGCTCGAAAAGCTGCAGACTTACTCGGCCGAGATCAGCGCGGTAACAGCCGATCGCGCCGGAGCGGCGGCGCGCAAATACTTCGACCCGGCCAACGCGACGCTGGTGATCGTGGGCGACGCGGCGACGTTCTGGGAAGAAGTTAAAGACAAGCGCGCGGGGATGGAGCGGATCGGGATTGAGGAGTTGGAGCTTGGGAAGGCGGCGTTGAAGTAGGGGGTAGGCGGGGATCTGGTGGGGCTGCGTCAGTTCATCGATTGACCGGGTTCCGCCATGGCCTAAACCAGATCCTGACGAGTGGATCCGAGGGACAGGCTGACATGGTGGAGGCGGAAGCTTCTGGGCGCGTTCGCGTGCGCCGCCTCATTGGCGCTGCGGTCGGTCCCCTGATCCTGTCTGGCCTTCTGGCGCTGCCCGCAGCGGCGCAGCAGACGGATGACCAGGCTGGCGGCCAGCCTGCGCCGGACGTTGACCCGGTTGCGGCGGCGCCGGGGGACGCAGCGCGGCAGGTTTTCGACGCAGCCTATTTCGCACACTACAATCCGCTTTCGGCCGCGGACATGGTCGTGAGGATTCCCGGCTTCGAGATCAGCGATGGCGATGACCGCCGCGGCTTCGGCGCCACCAGCGGCAACGTTCTGGTGAATGGCGAGCGCCCCAGCTCGAAAGCGACGATCTCGGAACAACTCAAGCGCATTCCGGCGACGTCCGTTCTGCGCGTCGAGATCATTTCAGGCGGCGGCTCGGCGGACGCCGGCGGCCAGTCGCGCGTGGCCAACGTTGTTCTCAAGCCAAGCGCTGGCCGGTCCTCGCCGACCAGTTATGTCCTGGCCCTGCGCCAGCTGGAGTATTCGGAGCGGCTCGGCTGGATCGTGCAGGTCTCGAAGACGCTCAGCCTCACGGACGATATTGACCTGTCGCTGGACCTGCAGGCGCCGAACATCCGCGGACGGACCGAGGCGTTCGAAGCCGTTCGCGCGTCGGGTGGCGCCCTGACTGAGTATCGCAAGCAGTATCAGCAGCTGAACCAGATCGGACTGCAGGCTTCCGCGAACCTGAAATGGCGCGCGGGCGAGCACGACCGGATCAACGTCAACGCGCTTTACTATCCGACCGACAATTCGACCGGCATTGGCTCGGTGGTTTACGCGCCCGATACGACGCTGCGGCGGCAGACGTTTGGACGCGCGGACTACCCGACCAACTATCGCGGCGAGCTTGGCGCCGACTGGGAGCATACCTTCTCCGATGCGCTGAGCCTCAAGCTGATTGGTCTTGGGACGACGTCGGTCGTCGATCTCTCCCAGCAGCTCGACACGTTTCTCGGCAATGCACTCTCGAACACGCAGGTGCAGACCACCCACACGGAGACAGGCGAGCGTGTGGGCCGCGCCGTGCTGACCTGGCGCGCGATGGAGTCCCATACGCTCGAGTTTGGTGGAGAGGGCGCGTTCAATTTTCGCGAGACCAGCCTTGGCCTGACCAACCAGGCGCCGGGCGGCGCCCCCGTGCCGGTGGCGTTCGCGGTGGCCGACACGCGCGTCGAGGAGATTCGCGGCGAAGCGTTTCTGGCTGATATCTGGACCATCTCGGATCAGCTGGCCGTCACCAGCAAACTGACTTTCGAGGCCTCGCGGATCACCCAGACCGGGGATGCCGCCAAGCAGCGTGAATTCACCTATCCCAAGCCGCAGGTGGCGGTGACGTGGAAGGCCACCCCCGGCAGCGACATCCGCGCGAGCGTGACGCGGGATATCGCGCAGCTGGATTTCGCGGAGTTCGCCTCGTCCTTCAATTCGATCGATGCGACGACCATTGTGGGCAATCCGGATCTCGAACCTGAAAAGGCGTGGAAGGCAAAGGTCGAGTGGGACCAGCGCTTTGGCGCCAAGGGCGCGTTCACGCTTGGCCTGTTCCATGACGAAGTGCAGGATGTGCGCGATCTCGTGGTGATTGGCGGCAACGACGCCTACGGAAATATCGGCGACGGCACGCGCGATGGCGTGGAGTTCCGCGGCACGCTTCCGCTGGACGATATCGGCATTCCGCACGCCGAACTGCGCGTCTCCAGCGTTCTCCAGAAGACCCGCGTGACCGACCCCCTGACCGGCGAGACGCGCGCCTTCTCGTCTGGCGACAACAGTACGCCGGCGGCTCGCGCAGGAAGCTCGACTGGCGGGCCGCCGCCGCTCAATCCGGGAAACCGCGACTGGGGTTATGTTGTCTCCTACCGGCAGGATTTTCCGGCCTTCAAGTCGTCGGTGACGCTGAGCGCGGCGCGCAATGCGGATCGCGTGGAGTACAAGCGTCTCGAATACATCGACATTGGCCGGGGCGACCGGTTCGACATCAACTTCGAGACGACCGCGATTCCGGGGATCACGGTCCGGCTTGGGTTCGGCAACATCTCGTCACCGCAAGAGATACGGGAACGCATCTTCTACACGCCCGACAGAAGCAGCGGCACAGTGCTGCGCACGGAACGCCGATCCAATGGCGGCGGCGGAGACGGCACCCGCTCCTTCACGATCCAGATCTCCGGGCAGTTCTGAACGCGCGCACGGGCGCCGCCGCAAAATTCCCCTGCCCTTGCATACTTTGGAGCGGCGCCTATACTGAACTGTATGGTTCAGTATTCGCATCTTGATGCAACGTTTGCGGCGCTTTCCGATGTTACGCGGCGGGGGGTGTTGGAGCGGTTGGGGCGGTCGGAGGCTTCGATATCGGAGCTGGCCGAGAAATTTCACATGACGCTGACGGGCATGAAGAAGCATGTCGGCATTCTTGAGGAAGCGGGGCTCGTCGCCACGGAGAAGGTGGGGCGGGTGCGCACGTGCAGGCTGGGCGCGCGGCGGTTGGATGAGGAGGCGGCGTGGATCGAGAGGCACCGCCTGCTGTGGGCTGCGCGGTTCGACGAACTCGATGTGATTGTTGAAGAACTCAAGCAGAAGGAAAGGGGCGATGGCCGGAAGAAGAGACGATGAGGCGGCCGCTGGGAACTTCACCGACATGAAGCGGGCATCAGAGCGCGAGACGGTGGTGACGCGCAGCTTCAATGCGCCGGCGCGCATCGTATTCGAGGGATGACGATCCATTCCTGCGAGATCGATGCGCGCACGGGCGGCGGATACAAGCTGACGATCAGCCACCCGGTGCATGCGCCCGAGCCGATGCCGTTCTTTGGCAAGTATCTGGAAGTCACGCCGCCCTCGCGCCTTGTGTGGACGAACGAAGAAGGCGGCGGGCCGGGACCTGTGACCACGGTGACGTTCGAGGAGCATGGCGGGGTGACGCTGCTCACGCTGCGCGATCTGTATCCGTCGAAGGAGGCGCTGGACGAGGCCATGGAGAGCGGCGCCACGGGCGGCTACAGTGAGACGTTCGATCAGCTGGCGGCGTTGCTGGCGGAGGGGTGAAGAAAAAAGCGCAGGGATGGGGCGGGGCACAGCTGATGGACCCCCTCCGTCACGCGACGAAGTCGTCGCGATCTTGCCCTGCCGGGCGTTCGCTTCTCGATTTGGTCCCACGGACCAAATCGCACCTTCGGCGCCGTCGCTTACCCCCACTTGCGTTGCAAGTGAGGGAGGAAAGGCGGCGGTGCGCTGCTCTTTGCGGGTTGCCTTGGCCGGGCTATGATCTCCGTCCCGTCAACGGAGGGACGCCATGAGCGATGCTGTTGGGCCTGGCGATCTGGTCTTGTGCGTCAACGCTTCGCCGAACCATGTGACGGGAGAGCCGGTGCCGCTGGTGGCGGGCGAGGCGTATCGCGTTCTGATGGTGATGGATTTCATGTGCCCGTGCGGGCGATCCGATGCGTTGCTGGATATCGGGATTGGCTGGGCGTGGTGTCAGAGCCGGTTCCGGCTGATGCCCAAGCCGAAGTTCGAGGCGAAGACGCGGGCGGCGTCGAAGCCGAAGGAGAAGGTTCGGGCGCGGTGATGTGTCTGGCTAACCAAGGGTGTTCTCCTGGACAGAACATGAGAGTGGCGCCGAAGTCCGCAGTTCGACACTGTCTTATTTCAATAAGTGCGGCATCGCTTGCCTGCGCTTGCAATAGTCCACCCGCCTCACATGAACCTGTCGGGTCGCTGTGCTCGATATCAAATCCGGCCGAGCTGGGCGAAACCCATCGTCTGAGGGTGACCTACACAACTGACAATTTCGAATACACGTCGATCAACGATCCAACGTGCGGGGCCTCATATTATGTCATCACCCCCGAGACCTTGACGGCGGGTTATAGCGAATTTCGGTCTCGCTTGAGCACGTCACCCGACGGACCGGTATTGCAGGAGTTTGAGCTGGACGTTGTAGGCAGGTTTGGCCTGACGTCCTCCGGCCGAAACGTCGGTTTCATCATTGATGATGTTCTCAGCGTAAGGCAGCTCCGCCCCTTCTAGCGTCCGGGCCGCCACCGAAGCTTCACCTAGCGGCATATTGCCAAGCGGGGCGTTGGGCGATGAAGTCTCCGAAAGATAAAATCAGGGAGCGGACAGCGTGAGCATCAGCGAGAACAAGCGGACGGGCTGGTCGCGGCGGGGGTTGCTGCGCGGGGGCGCGGCGATTGCGGCGTTGAGCGCGATGCCGGGATGCGCGAGTGCGCAGACGCGGCGGCTGGGGCCGAATGATCGCATCAACCTGGCCGCCATCGGCGCGGGGGGCATGGGCTCCAACAACATGGCGAACCTGATCGGCGAGAACATTCTGGCTTATGCCGATGTGGACCTTGGGCGCGTGGATCGCTCGCTGAAGGATGGCGATGGCGTGCTGAAGCCGGAGCGTGTGGCGCTGAAGGCGGCTTACGACAGCGCGCAGCATTTCGACGACTACCGCCGCATGCTGGATACGCGGAAGGATCTCGATGCGGTCGTGATCGCGACGCCGGACCATCATCACGCGCCTGCGGCGCGGTTGGCGATGGAGCGCGGGCTGCATGTCTATGTGCAGAAGCCCCTCACCTACTCCGTGCAGGAGAGCCGCTTGCTGCACGGGCTCTCGCGCGCCAATCCGAACCTTGTCACGCAGATGGGTAACCAGGGCCATTCGAGCGACGACGGGCGGCGCGTGATCGAGCTGATCCGTGGTGGGGCCATCGGGAAAGTGAGCGAGGTTCACATCTGGACCAACCGCCCGGTGTGGCCGCAGGGCGTGAAGAAGCCGGATGCGGTGGCGGCGCCGGCGTCGCTGAACTGGGATTTGTGGCTTGGGCCGTCAGATGCGGGCTGGGGCTATCATCGCGATTATGCGCACTTCAACTGGCGCGGCTGGCTGCCGTTTGGCACCGGGGCGCTGGGCGATATGGGCGCGCACCTGATGGACTTCCCGGTGTGGGCGCTGGAGCTTGGACTGCCGACGCGGGTGGAGACGCGGCATACGCTGTGGGGCGGAGATGATGATCCGTGGGACTACAAGCGGCCGGATGTGCTGACGAGCTATCCGCTGAGCGCGATCACTTACTATGAGTTCGGCAAGGCCAAGGGCGGGCCGGTGAAGCTGAACTGGTATGATGGCGGGCTGGCGCCGGCGATGGTGCGCAACCTGCCGGCGGACCGGATCATGGAGGAAGAAGGCGGCGTGCTGTTCGTTGGCGACAAGGGGCAGCTGCTGCACGACACCTATGGCGCGAAGCCGACGCTGATCGGCGAGGAGGCTGTGGCGCGCGGGGCGAAGATTCCGCAGTCGCTGCCGCGCATCAAGGATGGCTCGAAGGGCCACGAACAGAACTGGGCCCGCGCGATACGCGGCGAGGAAGGCATCTCCAACCCGTTCGAGACGGCCTGCACGCTCAACGAGACGATGCTGCTGGGGATTGTCGCGATGCGATCCGAGAAGCCGATCGCGTATGATGGCGTCGCGGGGCGCGTGACGAATTCGGAAGAGGCGAATGCGCTGCTGGCGCGGACATATCGGAGTGGGTGGGGTTTGACGGGGTGAGGCCGGCACCTGTGAGCACGGCCCCTCGTGGTTCGACGGGCGTAACGCCATGCAAGATGGCGTTACTGCTCACCATGAGGGTCCTGACCTGACAGCTGTGACCTTAGCCCTCATGGTGAGCAGTTCGCCTGACGAAGTCTGGCGAACGTCCGTCGAACCACGAGGGCGGGATAGAGGCTTCTACAACACCGCCACGCCGCCGAAGCGGACCGCGCAGGCCATTGTGAGCAGGAGGGCGAGCAGGAGGGCGGCGGCGATCATCAGCGTGACGAGGCGCGTGGACGTCATCGCCTGCTCGGCGGCGGGCTCGAGGAAGTAGCTGCGGACCGTTGGGATGTCGGAACGCGTTCCCGTGAACCACGGGGTGAGCTTGCCGGCGACCCAGAGACAGGACGCGGTCAGCACGACGCTGATGAGGAAAAGCGTGATCGCGGGGAACACCTGCGCGAGTTCGGCGTTCATGACGGTTGGCTCCCAGCCCGGTGATGGGCGAGAGGTGAATCAATCTGCTGTCGGCGTCAAATGGCGGTTCGACGCACCCGCGAATTTTCTGCAGTTTGGGTGTGCTTTGCCGCGATCTTGAGCACGGCCTCGTGCTTCGACAGGCTCAGCATGAGGCCGTCCCCAGCGGCCGGCGCCAGCGCCTCATCCTGAGCCTGTCGAAGGACGAGGGGCGGCTGACCACCGTTGGTGGCGCGCCCTACCCCTTCAGGCTTCCGCAAAAGCGCTGGATGCGGCGGCAGGCTTCTTCGAGTTTGTCGTTGGACGTCGCGTAGGAGATGCGGAAGGCTGGGCCTAGACCGAAGGCGGAGCCGAAGACGACGGCGACTTTCTCTTCTTCAAGAAGGGCCGCGGCGAATTCCTCGTCATTGGTGAGCAGCTTGCCACCCGCCGTGGTCTTGCCCATGGCGCGGGAGCAATCGGGATAGACGTAGAAGGCGCCTTCCGGCGTCGGGCAGCGGAGTTCCTCGGTCTGGTTCAGCATGCCGACCACGAGGTCGCGGCGGCCTTTGAACAGTTCCTGGTTCGGCTTGATGTAGGACTGGGTTCCGTTGAGCGCCTCGACGGCGGCCCACTGCGAGACCGAGCACGGGTTGGAGGTGGTCTGGCTCATGACCTTGGCCATGCCCTTGATCAGCGACTCGGGGCCGGCGGCGTAGCCGATGCGCCAGCCGGTCATCGAGTAGGCTTTCGAGACGCCGTTCATGGTGAGCGTGCGCTCGTAGAGGCGCGGCTCGACCTGCGCGATCGTCCAGAACTTGAAGCCGTCGAAGACGAGGTGTTCGTACATGTCGTCCGTGAGGATCCAGACATGCGGATGGCGCAGGAGGACGTCGGCCAGCGCCTGCAGCTCCTCGCGCGTGTAGGCGGCGCCGGAGGGGTTGGACGGGGAGTTCAGAAGAACCCACTTCGTCTTCGGCGTGATGGCGGCTTCGAGCGCTTCGGGTTTCAGCTTGTAGGCGTCGGCGGCGTAGGCGTGGGCGAACACGGGCGTCGCGCCGCAGATCAGCGCCATCTCGGGATAGCTGACCCAGTAGGGTGTCGGGATGACGACTTCATCGCCCACATTCAGCGTGGCCATGAAGGCGTTGAAGATGACGGGCTTTCCGCCGGGCGAGACGTTGACCTGCGAGGGTTTGTACGCGAGGCCGTTCTCGCGCTTGAACTTGGCGCAGATGGCGTCCTTCAGTTCGGGGATGCCGTCGACGTCGGTGTATTTGGTCTTGCCGTCCTGGATGGCCTTGATGGCGGCGTTCTTGACGTTGTCGGGCGTATCGAAGTCGGGTTCGCCGGCGCCGAGGCCGATGACCTTCTCGCCCTTCTGCTGAAGCTCCCGCGCCTTCTGGCTCACCGCGATGGTGGCCGAGGGCTTGATCCTTTTCAGGGCTTCGGAAACGGGGGCGGACATGAGCAGCAGCCTTCCTTCTCAAGATGGCGCGGCTGTACGCCCATCCGCCGGAGCATGGAAGGGCTGGGAGCGATCGCGATCCCTTTTTTCAAACCGGAATTTCGGGAGAAGAATCGGCGTGGCGGGCGCGACTGGCTGTTGCCGGGCATTCAGGACGACGTGTCACAGTGGGATGCGGGCGATCCCGTCCTGGGGGAAGCCCCGCCACGAACATGCGAGAACCCGCCAGTTCCCGCATTGCAATGCTGCAAGGAAGCCTTGAAACAGACAAAAAAGTGCAGCTGGAATACCCCATCACACGGCCTATTTACAGTGCGGGGCGTTGTCTGCCGGGGCCTCTCCCGGCTATCTCGCTGGCAAAGAATTTGGGAGTTGAACGATGCGGTTTCTGAAGCTTGGCGCGACGGCTGTTGTGGGCGTGTTTCTCGCCGGCGCAACTGTGGGCCCGGCTGCGTTCGCGCAGACGCCCCCCGCCGCCGTGCAGACTGGCCCACCGCCACCGCCAAGCTGAACGCCGCCGCCGCCAAGGCCAAGACGCCGGTGGACAAGGCGCAGCTCGATCGCCTGCGTCTCGTGATGGCGGCTGAGACCAAGGATTATCCGGGCCAGATGTCCTCGATCAACGGCCTGCTCGCTTCCGGCACGCTGACGCCGGACGAGATCAAGCAGTACAAGGGCGCGCTGATCAAGATCTACGCCGACATGGGCGACACCGCGAAATCGCTCGCCGCGTCGCGCGAGTATGTCGACAGCTATGGCGGCACGCACGACATGATGGCGGCGCTGGCCAACGACTATGCCAAGGCCGGCGACAATGCGAACTCGCTGGTCTATATCGACAAGGCGATTGCCGCGGCGCGCGGCACGGGCGCAAAGCCGCCGGAGGCCTACTATCGTCTCAAGGCCCGCGTGCATCAGGGCCTCAAGGATCAGCCCGGCTATTACAAGACGCTGGAAGCGATCCTCGCGGACTATCCGAAGGAATCTTACTGGGTCGAGCTGATCGCCCGTGCGCAGAACGAGCCGCAATATGGCGTGGCCACCCGCCTCGACATGTATCGCACGCTGATCGCGGCCGGCGTCACGCTGACGGCGGAGCAGAAGGCCAACGCCGCCCACGAGGCGATCGAGCGCGGCCTGCCTGGCGAAGCGCTGGGCCTGCTGGAATCGGCTGGCGCGCTCAACAGCGAACGTGACAAGGAGAACCTCGAGAACGCGCGCACGCAGGCGCCGAAGGACAAGGCGGGCCTTGCCGCCGAAACCGCCAGCATCGTCTCGAAGGGCGACGCTTCCGCTATCGCCTCGATCGGCGAAGCGCACCTCAGCTATGGCGACTATCCCAAGGCGGCTGAACTGCTGCAGTCCGCGCTGTCGAAGGGCATCGCCAATGCGGCGGAAGCCGACGTCGCCCGCCTGCATCTCGGCATCGCGCAGTATCGCAGCGGCGACAAGGACGGCGCCCGCACCACCTGGGCCGCCATCAAGGCCGACAACGGCGCGGCCGTGCTGGCCCAGAACTGGATCCTGATCTCGACGCTGAAATAGGTTTGGGATTGGACTGAAAATGGAAACGCCGCTCCGGAAGGGGTGGCGTTTTTGTTTTGGGGTTGGGAGTAAGGACGCGCTACGGGCGGTAAGCCCGCGCCTCGTCCTTCGACAGGCTGAGGATGAGGCGCTACGCGAGAGCCGTGAGATAGGCCTCATCCTGAGCCTGTCGAAGGACGAGGCCGTGCTCACCGGCGCCAGCTACTCTCCCGCGCCCAATCCAAGCTGCTGCGCGAGATAGACGTAGTGCCTCGCCCAGCGTTCGGAGTTGAGGATCGGGTCCGAGTCGTTGGAGTGACCGCCGTCGGTGTTCTCGTAATAGAGTGCCTGATAGCCAGCTTTCTGCAGACGCGCGGCGAACTTGCGGGCGTGGCCGGGGTGGACGCGATCGTCGCGCGTGTTGGTGGTGATGTAGGGGATCGGATAGACCTTCCCCTTCTGGATGTTCTGGTAGCCGGAGTAGGCGGCGATCCATTGGGCTTCCTCCGGGATGCGCGGGTCGCCGTATTCGCCCATCCATGACGCTCCCGGTGGAAGCTCGTGATAGCGCAGCATGTCGGTGAGCGGGCTTTCGATGACGACGGCGCCGAGGAGTTCGGGGTGCTGTGTCAGCGAGACGGTGGTGAGCACGCCGCCGTTGGAGCGGCCGTAGATGCCAAGGTGTTTGGCCGAGGTGATCTTGCGCGTGGCGAGATCGGCGGCGACGGCGGCGAAGTCGTCGAACGCACGCTGGCGGTTGCCTTTGAGGGCCGCCTGGTGCCAGGCGGGGCCGAACTCGCCACCGCCGCGGATGTTGGCGATGACATAGGCGCCGCCGCGCTCGAGCCAGAGCTTGCCGAGCTCGGGCTTGTAGACGGGCGGGTAGCTGACCTGGAAGCCGCCATAGCCGAACATCATGGTGGGCGTCGCCGGGTTGGGCGCGCCTTTCGGGCGGACGACGAAGTACGGGATTTTGGCGCCGTCTTTCGAGGCGGCTTCGTACTGCTCGACGACGTGATGAGACGCATCGAAGCGCGCGGGGGCGGCGCGGATGACATCGGCCTTTGCGGCGGCGACATCGGCGAGCGCCAGAGTCGATGGCGTGAGGAAGCCTTCGTAGGTGTAAAAGAGTTTGTCGCTGGAGCGGCTGTCTGAGCCGAGGTGAACGGCGGTGTTTTCGGGAATCGTCAATTTCTCTTGCCGCCAGCCCCCCGGACTTCTTCCTTTGCCTTCGCCGCCACCCGAGAATATCGCGATACGCCCACGCACGTTGTCGTACACAGTCGCGACTATATGCGTGTCGAACACTCTAACTTCATCGATGGACTGCCGAGCAGTTGGAACGAACACCGTCGGAACGCCTGTCGAGATCACAACGGGCCCTCCGGATCGGAGGACGCTGATCGGTTCTGCCAGCAAGGTCCCCGATTTATACGAAACGCCAGGCGCCAGGTTCCACGGCTCTTCAATCGTGAACACCAGCTCACTCGTGAACGGCTGATCGCCGAAACCAATCATGCCGCGTACGCTGACGCGCTCGGGAAGCTCCAGCTTGACGGGTTTTCCGTCGACCAGTTCCCACGTTTCCTGACGGAACGTATCCAGCGGGCGCGAGATGATCACGCCGAGGATCTTGCCTGATCCGTCGCGATAGACGGACGGGCTGACGCCGTAGCCGCCATCGCCGGCTGAGCCGCGATAGACTTCGGTGGCTTGCGACAGGGTCTGGCCACGTTTGAGGGCTTTGACGATGAAGGGGTAGCCGCTTTCGGTGAGGGTGCCGGGGCCGAAGTCGGTGGCGACAAGGAGCGTATCGGCGTCGAGCCAGTCGATGCGGTGCTTGCCTTCGGGGATGTTGAAGCCGCCGGGAACGAAGGCTTTCGTCACGGTGTCGAACTCGCGCACGACGACGGCATCCTTGCCGCCATCGGAGAGGCTGACGAGGCAGCGGGTTTCGGCGGGACCGACGCAGTCGGAGCCCTTGAAGATCCAGTTGGCGTTTTCGGCTTTCGAGAGCGCGTCGATATCCAGCACGGTCTGCCATTGCGGCGCGCCGGAGCGGTAGCTGTCGAGCGTGGTGTGGCGCCAGACACCGCGGACGTTGTTGGCGTCCTGCCAGAAATTATCGATACCTTCGGCGCGGAAGGCTGGCGTGGGCGTGCGGTCCTGCGCGGTGAGGATGGCGAGGGCTTCTTGTCTGAACGGCTCGTAGCGCGGGTCGGCCTTGAAAACGGCTTCGGTTTTGGCGTTCTGCTGCTTGACCCAGGCGATGGCGCGTTCGCCCCAGACATCTTCCAGCCAGAGGAATTCGTCGGCGGCGGCGACGGCGCTGGGCTCGAGGGAGTTGGGCATGAAGGGTTTGGCGGCTGCGCTGGCCGTGTCCGCCGGGACGCTTGTGCAGGCGGCTGCGAGCATGATGGCTGCTGCTGCGACGTAACCTAGCTTACGCATAAATCCTCCGCCGGAATCTCTGATCGTGCAGATTGCTAGGATGAAGTTGGCGCAGAGGGAAGCGGCGGTGAGGCCGGTAAGCACGGCCTCGTCCTTCGACAGGATGAGGCCTCAACGGGCAGCGGCGGTGAAGCGCCTCATCCTGAGCCTATCGAAGGATGCGGTGCGTGCTTGCAACTCTCGCATGCGCGTCCACAGCTAACCGCGCCGTTAGCTATTCGCCACAATTCCAACGCCGGGCGGCGCCACAACGTCACCGCTCAAGCAAACAGCCGACGCGCTCACAGTGTTGTGTGACTCCATCGAAGGGGCTGGGACCCCCCGATGGAAAAAATGAGCACCCTGACAATATCTGGACTTCGCACGCGCCCCGCTCTGGCAGGCGCGTTGCTCGCTGCTACGTGCCTTGTGCCTGCCGCGTATGCGCAGGACGGGACAGTGAGGAAGCAGGACGTGTCTTCCGGTTCGCTGTTGCTGCAATCGTCCACGCCGGGACGGTATGTCGAGGCGCCGCTGGTGGCGGCCGACGTGAAGATGGACATTGCGGGGCCGGTGATCCGCACGACGCTGACCCAGCGCTTCACCAACCCGACCGATAAATGGGTGGAGGGTGTTTACGCCTTCCCGCTTCCCGAGGATGCGGCGGTGGACACGCTGCGCATCGTGATCGGTGATCGCTTCATCGAGGGCGACATCAAGGAACGTCAGGAAGCGCGCATCATCTATGAGGAAGCCGCCGCGAACGGACAGCGCGCGGGCCTTGTGGAAGAAGAGCGGCCGAACCTGTTCACCACGTCGCTAGCCAATATCGGACCGGGCGAGACGGTGGCGATCCAGATCGAATACCAGGACAAGGCGCGGCTGGATAATGGCGTGTGGTCGACGCGGTTTCCGATGGTGATCGCGCCGCGTTACAGCCCGAAGCCGAGCTATGGCCTTGTGGCGGATCGCGATAATCGCACGGTTTCGGTGACGGACCCGGTGCCGGATCGCGGCCGGATCACGCCGCCCGTGCTGCACCCCGCGCGTGAGCCTTCGGGCGCGGCGGGGCTGCGCCTGCCGGTGAATTTCGACATCTCGCTGGAGGCCGGCGTGCCGCTGGCCAGCATCACATCGCAGTCGCATGCTGTTTCGATTGCGCGGACGGACGCCGATACGGCGCATATCACGCTGGGCGGGGATGTGCCGGCTGACCGGGACTTTGTGCTGAGCTGGAAGCCGGAGGCCGCCACGGCGCCGACAGCCAGCATCTTCCGCGAGGAGCGCAATGGCGAGGACTACCTGCTTGCCGTGGTCAACCCGCCGGCGATGAAGGTTGAAGGCCAGCGGCGCGATCGCGAGACGATCTTCGTGATCGACAATTCCGGCTCGATGTCGGGCGAGAGCATGGACCAGGCGAAGGCGGGTCTGTTGCTGGCGCTTGATCGGCTGGCGCCGACGGACGAGTTCAACGTGATCCGGTTCGACGACACGATGGACCTGTTGTTCACGGCGGCTGTTCCGGCCAATGCGCAGAACCTTGCGCGGGCGAAGCGGTTTGTCGCCAGCCTCGAGGCCAATGGTGGGACGGAGATGTTGCCGGCGCTGAAGGCGGCGCTGATCGACACTGATCGCGGCAATACAGAGGAAGTGCGGCAGGTGGTGTTTATCACCGACGGCGCCATCGGGAACGAGGACGAGTTGTTCTCAGCCATCACGGGCGGGCTTGGACGTTCGCGCCTGTTCACGGTGGGCATCGGGACTGCACCGAACGCCTATTTCATGACACGGGCAGCGCGGCAGGGACGCGGCACATTCACGTATATGGACGATGTCACGAAGGTGACCGAACAATCGGCCAAGCTGTTTGCGGCGCTTGAGAACCCGGTGATGACGGACCTGGTTGCGCGCCTGCCTGCGGGCGCAGCGGATGTGTTTCCCTCGCCGCTGCCGGATCTCTATGCGGGCGAGCCGGTGACGTTCGTGATGAAGGCGAGCGAGCTGAAGGGCGATCTGGTTCTTTCGGGCCGACTCAATGGCAAGGACTGGACGACGACGCTGTCGCTGGCCGATGCGGCGCAATCGAGCGGCGTTTCGCAGCTGTGGGCGCGCGCGAAGATTGCGGGCATCGAGGAGAGCCGGTTTGCCGGCGCCTCGATGGAAGCGGTGGACAAGGGCGTGTTGCAGACGGCGCTCGACTTCCATCTTGTCTCGCGGCTGACCAGCCTGGTCGCCATCGACAGGACGCCGGCGCGGCCCGCGGGCGAGCGGCTGGATACGCGGCAGATCGCAAGCATGCTTCCGAAGGGGTGGGATTTCGGCGGCGTGTTCGGACCGGAAGCGGAGGCGCGCGCGCTGCGCTTCGATCGCCTGCCGGATGGTGTGATGCAGCACATCAACGCCCGCGCGACCCAGGACAAGCCGGCGACGGAGGAAACGCTTTCCCTGCCGCAGGGGTCGACGAACTGGCAGCTGATGCTGGCTTTCGGCCTGTCGCTGCTTCTCTTCGGCGCTGCTCTTCTGCGGCGTGGACGTTCGGCCATTGGTCTGCGGGGACGGGCTTTGACAGCCAGTGTCGGACCGATGCGCTCAACGCCGACGCGCGGAAAAGCGAGCTAGCCGGCCGCCCGCCCCTTCGCCTGTAGCGGCGGAGGGGCGGGTTGGAGGATTGGGAGTTGTGAATGAGCATAGTGCCCACCACGATCACCGCTCATCCCGGCGAACGCCGGGATCCAGGAACGGTTTCGACACGGGAACGGGATTTGGACTGCAGCTCAAACCCGGTACAAGGTGCGGCGTCAGCCCTGGATCCCGACTTTCGTCGGGATGAGCGGAGATGGGGCGGAGCTTCTACGCGCAGGTTTGCAGCCATCGCCCTGCTGATCGGCGGCGGGTTGATAGCGGTGCAGGCGGCGTGGATTCCGGCCAAGGCGCAGGTGGCGCAGGTTCTGATGAACGGTGCGTGGGAGCGGCAGCTGGCGACGGGCGATCCGGCGCGGCCGTGGCCGTGGGCGGATTTCACGCCGGCGGCGCGGCTGGAGTTTCCGTCCTTGAATCGCAGCGTGCTGGCCGTGACGGATGCGGGCGGCGAAGGCATGGCGTTCGGGCCGATCCAGATGGCGGCGGCTGTTGAGCCCGGTGAGCGAGGCGTTGCGGTGTTTGCGGCGCATCGCGACACGCACTTTGCATTTCTGGGGGAGTTGAAGACTGGTGATGCGGTGATCGTGGAGACGCCGGAGGGGCCGCGCCGTTTTCGCGTGACGGGGTCGGAGGTGGTGAGCTGGGATCGCTCGGGCATTGTTGCGCACGATGGGGGCACGCCACGGATCGCGCTGACGACATGCTGGCCGCTGGATGCGAAGACGCCGGGGCCGATGCGGTATGTGGTCTGGGCGGAGGCGGCTTAGCCTCTGGCGGTGGTGAGCACGGCCTCGTCCTTCGACAGGCTCAGGATGAGGCTTTGCCACCAGCGGCCCCGCAGCGCCTCACCCTGAGCCTGTCGAAGGGCGAGGCGCGTGCTCAAGGCGCTGACTACTGCGCGCCCGGACCCGGCACAATGGTGAGGCGCCACGCGGTTTCGGGCTTGAGCCATTTGGCGGCTGCGGCCTGAACTTCTTCCGGCGTGATCTCGCGGTAGTCCTTCATCTCTGTGCGGATGTATTCGAGGCCGCTGGGATCGTCGTGGACGTTGGCGAGGAGTTCGGTCCAGTAGCCGGCGTTGGTAACGAAGTTGCGCCGGGCCTGTTCGACCTTGGGCTGGGTCACGCGCGAGATTTCGGACGCGGGCTGGGGAACGGTCGCCAGTGTGGTGGCGATGTTCTGGATCTCGCTCTGGATCTCCGCGATCAGTTCCGGCGGGGCTTCCACGGCCACGGCGATGAAGCCGTAGTTGGGCAGGAAGGTCGGGAAATCGACCAGCTCCATCGGCGAGTAGGTCGCCCCACCCTCCGAGCGGAATTTGCGGGTGGCGTTATCGCGCAGCATCTGGCCCAGGATGAAGCCGATACGCTCGTCGCGGATCGACTTGTAGGCGCCCTGGTAGGTGGGCCAGCCGATCAGCGCGTAGCCCTGGTCGGCGCGGCCCTGGTGCGGGAGCGTCTTGGTGCCCGGCGCGGGGAATTTGACGTTGCGCAGGCCTGCCGGCTCCTTGAAGGGCGGACGGGGCGGCAGGGCGCCGAGCGTGCGCGCGACTTCGGCGATCACCGACTCGACGCGCACATCGCCGACGACGATCACTTCGATGGGTGAGGTGTCGACGATCGGCTTTATATACTTGATCGAGTCAGCCGGCTTCCACGTATCGCGCATCGCCTTGTTGTTGATGGTCCAGCGCAGATCGTCGCCGTGCAGCAGGCGATCAAGCTCGCGCTCGAGCACGCCGGAGGGCGTCAGCTTGAACGAAGCGTCGGCGGCGTCCGCCTGCGCCATCCACGAGGCCCAGTCGTCGGTGCGGTAGGCTGCGTCGGTCAGCGTCGCGGCAAACAGCTCCATCTGCAGGCCGAGGTCTTCGCGCGTGGTCAGGTTGAAGTTGTCGAGCGCATAGGCGTCGTCGAGCGTGCGGGCGGCGACGCCCACGCGCTTTCCTGCCAGCGTGCGCGCCTGTTCGGACACGGACAGCTTCTTCAGGCCGCCTGCCGACCAGAGCGACAGGCCCATGTCGGACGCATCGATCACGTTCAGCGGCATCTGCAGGCGGCCAAGGCCAACGCGGACGCGGATGTTGATCAGGTCCTTGTTCGAGGGCAGCGGCTTGACGGTCAGCTTCACGCCGTTCTCGAAGGTGACGAGCGTGACGCCGAGATCCTGCACGTTTTCGCGCTTGGCGACGACGCCGACAGGGCCGAAGTCGGTGTAGGGCCACGGCTTCACGGCGGCCGGCACATAGGCCGAGACGGGCGCGGCCATGGCCTTGTTGAACGCATCGCGCAGGGCGGCTTCGCCACCGGCGGGCTGCGCGCTGCCGCTGTACAGCAGGCTCGGCTTTTCGCGGAAGCGCGCCTTCAGGGCGGAGTTCACTTCATCGAGCGTGACCGTGGGCGCCTGTTCAAGGAGGATCATGTAGGCGCGTTGCAGCGACACGAACGGCACTTCGGCCGCCACCATGTCGGCGGCGCCTTCGACCTGCGCGACGGAGGTTCCGGTGCGGCCGCGTTCAGCCTCGCGGCGGGTGGCGTCGATCACCAGCTGGCGCTGTTCGTCGAGTTCGGCTTGCGAGACGCCGTAGTCTACGGCCTGGCGATGGGCTTTCACCATCACGTCGAGCGCCTTGTAGACATCGGTGATGCCGACCGTGTTGGCGATCTGACCGCTCCACACGCCGGAGATGGCGGCGCGCGAGGCGCTGCCGATCCGGGCGGCGGGTTTGCCGGCGGCTTCGTTGAGACCCTGCATGCGTCGCGCGATGATGCCTGCGCCGAGCTGTTCGATCAGCGATTTGCGGCGATCGGCGATGGTGTAGGCCGGCTCTTTGTAGGGCTCGAACCAGCGCAGCATCAGGCTGGTGTCGGTTGCGCCCGCTGTGACGATGACGGACACATCCGGCGAGGGCGGCTTGACAGTGATGGGCGCGGGGTCCTTGCCGGGCTCGCCACGGCCAGCCCAGTCAGCGAAGGCGGCGGTGAGCGCGGGGATGACGGTGGCAGGATCCACATCGCCAACGATGAGCAGCGTTGCGCGCTCAGGCCGGTAGAAGGCGTCGTAGAAGGTGCGGATGGTTTTAGGCGTGACCGTCTCGATGACGGAGCGCAGACCGATGGGCGGGCGGCCATAGGGGTGGGAGCCCAGCTGGAGATTGAGGAAGGCCTTGCTCAGCTCCAGCCCCGGGCCGGCGCGTGAGCGCTCCTCGGCCAGCACAACGCCGCGCTCGGCATCGACCTTGTCCTGCTGAATCAGCATGTCACTGACAAGCTGACGCATCACATCAAGGCCGGTGGTGATCGACTTCTGGTCGTTGCGCGGCAGATCGAGAATGAAGGTTGTCGTATCAGGGCCAGTGGAAGCGTTCACGTCGGCCGCCATCTGCAGGCCGATGTCTTCGAGCACCTTCTGCACTGATGGCCGAGGGTCAGTGGAGCTGGCGCTTGTGTCAGGGTATTTCGTGGTGCCGCGGAAGGCGAGGTGCTCAAGGAAGTGGGCGACGCCCTCCTCGCCCGGACGCTCCTGCATCGAGCCGGCGTCGATCAGCATGCGCATCGCCACCTGGTTGGGCGGCGTCTGGTTCGGCAGGATGAGATACTTCATCCCGTTGGGAAGCTGGCCGAGGACATAGTCCTGATCGTGCGGAATGTCGGTGCGGTCACGCGCCCAGCCGCGATGCTCGGCCGGCGCGGGGCTGACCCTGATCGTCTGGTTCTGATTTTGAGCTGCAGCGACAAGAGGAGCGACACAGAGGCCCGCCACGCCGATAGCGGCGGCGGCGCCGATGAGGTTCTTCCCGAGGGTGCGGGCCAGTTGCTTCAGCAGTCTCATCATTCCTCCGGGAATTTCTTCCGGCGCATTTGCAGCGATCAAATTACAGTCCAGCCGGTTTCACCCGGCCAGCGCAAGCCCAAACAGCTGTGGCTATGCATCGCCCCTTTTTGGACCCTTGAAAGCCGCTTCGACCTCGCGGGCCACCTTCTTTGGCGCGATCGCGCAGAAGCTCTGCACCATCCAGCCCTTGAGCGCGTCCATTTCCGCCATGATGTCATCATCCGGGCCGAAACGGACAATCACCCAGTTGTGTTGCAGGAACCAGCCCTTGCTCTCCTGGACGAAATACAGATCCCGGATCATTTCCGCCGATATGGGCAACTTCATGATCATGGTGAGATGGCCGGGCATTTCCTTGCGGTCGCCGAACACGAAAAACATCTTCTTGCGGAAATACAGGGCCCGCGTGGGAGGCCAACCGGGAGCGGCTGAGGTCTCCGGCAGGGTGAGGCCGAACGCGGTCAACTCGGCCTCGGCGCGCTCGACCGGGCTTTTCCTGGCGGAGGTCTTCTTCGGAGCCGGCGTCTTCATCTGGGCTGACCATAGACCGGCAAGGGTCATTCCGCCCACCCCTCATTCCGCCCACCCATGTCTGTCTGCTCCGTGGGCAGGCGCCCGCAAAATTTCCCGGCTTGCCTAGCGTCACCGTTTGACGGCGGGGCGCGATGCGCTTTACGCCTGCGCTATCCGGGAGAGGGACCAACACCATGCGCCTCGCATTCGCCATTTCTGCCATTCTCGCACTTGCGGCCTGCGCCGCCGCGCCGACTGAGCCGGCCGCACCCGCAGCGCCCCTCTCTGTTGCGCCAATGTCGGTTGCGCCGCCCGCTGTTGCGGAGGCGCCCAAGTCTGTCGCGCTGGAGATCACCGAAGCGAACTTCGGCTGCATCCGCGACATGAAGGCGGTGCGCGGTTTCTATGTCGGCAACCTGCTGGGCAATGTCGATGCGACGGTGGCCGCCGCGAGCGCGGGCGAAGGCGGGACGTATCCGGTGGGATCGGTTGTTCAGCTGGTGCCGGGCGAGGCGATGGTGAAACATCCGGCGGGCTATGACGCGGCGACGAATGACTGGGAGTTCTTCGAGCTGGACGTGAAGCCGGGCCAGCCGACCAAGATCCGTGTGCGCGGCACGAGCCAGGTGGTGAACCAGTTCGGCGGCAACTGCCTCTCCTGCCACGCGCCGGCGGCGGCGAAGTGGGACATGATCTGCGAGCAGACGCATGGCTGCCTGCCGATCCCCGTGACGCCAACAATGGCGCGCGCGATCCAGAAGACCGATCCGCGTTGCGCCCCGACCGCACTGGCCGACGACGAGAAGGCGGCGCTGGCGCAACTCGCGGCGTTCCTCGGCGCGGCGCGACCTCCGGCAGCGGGGCAGTAGGCGGCGTTCAGGACGGCGGCCGACCGAAGATCCAGGTGAAGCTGTAGTTGGCGCGCGCGAGCGAGCAGGACGAGGTCCAGTTTTCTCCGCGCGTCATCTTCCAGTCCTTGTCCTTTGACAAGAGATCGGCGAGCGCCACGCCCAGCGCGGCGTCAGGGACTGATGCAAGCGACCTGACATTGAACAACCCGCCGCGTTCATCGACGTCGAAGACGATTGTGGCCGTGGCGGTGAATCGATCGTCGCCTTCGAATCTGCGCGCTCGCGGAAGTTCACCGGGCGAAGGGCGGACTTTGCAAGCGCCTTCAGCATCAAGGTACAGCAAGCGCCTCGACCGTGCATCGTCTGCTGCGCCTTCGAGCGCTCCCGTGGTCGAAGCTGCGCCAACGGTATTGTTACGACCGTTCTGCTGGGTCCGAGCGAATGGCCGTGCGGCATTGGACCAAGCCGCGACTTCCCAATAGAGAGGCACAAACGCCTGGGCCGCGGCATCGCTTGGCGCCATGTCGATCTCGCGCATCAACAGCTTCCGCAACGCATCCAGCCGGTCGAAACCAGATGTACCTGTTGCTGTCGCATGAAGCGCTGCCGCCTGCACCATCTCGAAGCGCAAGGCTGGAACGCGATAGGCCGGCCCGCCCGCTTCCGCCAGCGTCTTGGCGATGCCCGAGCTTTCGTGCGCTGGCGCCCAACGCGCCTTGCCGAAGTCGTAGTTCACGGCTGCCTGCGCGGCGATGAAGCTGATGCCATCAAGGCCAGGCAAGGCGGCGCGGGCCCTTAGCGCCCCGACCAGCGCGTCGCGTGTCTGATCTGTCGCGCCGGAGCGATGCTCTGCGGCGCGCAGGAGGACCGTTGACTGTACGCGCGAGGCGGCGGCTGCCGGCGTGTCGCCGGTTTCCTTCAGGGCTTCAGTGGCGAATGTTCGTGCGGCGGCGAAGTCTCCCGACATATAGGCGGCAAAGCCGAACTCGCGCGCGATGATCGGCAGATCGTCGCGAGTCTTATCCAGCGTTGGCCAGGTGGCGGCAGCCTCGCTGGCGGCCAGTTTGAAGTTGCCTGCCTGCATCGCGGTGTTGAAGGATTTGATGTCGGCCGCGGCTGGCGCGCTGGCCAGAAGCGCCGTGGCAATGACAAGCGAAAGAGTGCGCAGCCGCAGCATCATCATGTTTCCCCAAACCATGCCTGACAGCGCAAAATCTAGCACGCGGCCGCCGCGCCTGCCTACTGCCTGCGCGCAACTGGCCGCTTGCCAGATGGGGCTGGATCGCGCCTAAAAGGCCGGTCGCAGCGAGGGCCAGGTGCAGGGAATTGGGCATGCGTAACAGTCTTGTGTCGATTGGCGTTCTGGCACTGCTGGCCGGGTGTGTGGCGACACCCTCGCCTGCGGCCATCAGCGGCGCGCCGGTGCAGATCAACCTGCTCGCGATCAACGACTTCCACGGCAATCTGGATCCGCCGTCGGGCGGCGCGCGCATTTTCAACCCGGCCAATCCGGCGCGGTGGGATACGGCGCCGGCCGGCGGCGCGCCGCGCCTTGCGAGCGCGATCAAGGAGCTGAGCGCGCGGCCCAACACGATCATGGTGGCGGCGGGCGATCTGATCGGCGCATCGCCTCTGCTGTCGAGCCTGTTCCATGACGAGCCGACCATCGAGGCGCTGTCGAAGATGGGGCTGGCGATCACGTCGGTTGGCAATCACGAGTTCGATGAGGGCTGGCAGGAACTGAAGCGGATGCAGGATGGCGGATGCCATCCGGTGGATGGCTGCAAGGGACCGCGGCCGTTTGCTGGCGCCGATTTCGAATATCTTGCCGCGTCCACCTATCTCGACAGCGGCGAGACGCTGTTCCCGGCCTACACCGTGCGAGCGTTCGAGGGCGTGAAGGTGGCGTTCATCGGGCTTACGCTCGAAGGCACGCCGGATGTGATCACGCCCGCGGCGCGCGCGGGGATTTCGTTCAAGGACGAGGCCGAGACCGTGAACGCGCTGGTGCCGAAAATCCGCGCGGAGGGGATCGAGGCCATTGTCGTGCTGATCCACGAGGGCGGGTTTGGCGGACAGGGGCAGGACGACTGCCACGGGCTTTCGGGCGCGATCGCGGAGATCGTGCCGAAGTTCGACAAGGCGGTGGACGTTGTCGTCACCGGGCACACCAACGGCATCTATATCTGCACGGTGGACGGACGGCTGGTGACCAGCGCGGGCGCCTACGGCACGCGCGTGACGGATATTTCCATGCTGGTCGATCCGCGCACGGGCGATGTGATCGGCAGACACGCGCGGGATATCGTGATCAAGCTGGATGCTTACGCGGAAGATGCCGAGCAGGTTGCGCTGATCGGCGAGTATCGCGCGCAGGCGGAGCCGCTGATGAACCGGCCGGTGGGCGCGATCACCGAGGCGATCACGCGCGCGGGCGGCGTGCATGGCGAGAGCGCGATGGGCGATGTGATCGCGGACGCGATGCTGCTGGCGGCCAAGAAGGTTGAGCCGGGCGTGCAGATCGCTTTCATGAACCCGGGCGGCATCCGCTCCGACCTGCCCTTCAAGGACGGCGGCAAGGTCTCCTACGGCGATATCTTTGCGGTGCAGCCGTTCGGGAATGATCTTGTCTCGCTGACGCTGACCGGCGCGCAGATCGGGGATGTGCTGAAGCAGCAGTATCAGCCGAACGGGAACAACATCCTGCAGGTGTCGGAAGGGTTCACGTTCAACTGGCGCCAGCCGGCGGGGCAGCCGATCGAGATCATCGCCGGGTCTGTGAAGCTGAATGGTGCGCCGCTTGTCGCTACGCAGAGCTATCGCGTGGCGACGAACAACTTCCTTGCGGGCGGTGGCGACAGCTTTGTCGCGTTCAAGGCGGGCGCGAACCGCGAGACGATTGGCGCGGACATCGGCGCGCTAGAGGATTACTTCAAGGCGCGCGGGACTGTGGCGCCTGGGGCCAAGGGGCGTGTGGTGAAGGTGGATTGAGGCTCGACTGCCGGACGCCTGTGAGCACGGCCTCGTCCTTCGACAGGCTCAGGATGAGGCCTTAGATGGACCGGGGTTGAGGCCTGACGACCGGCGGTGCGGGAGCGCCTCATCCTGAGCCTGTCGAAGGACGAGGCGCGGCGCGCGCCTGCCCTATCCCAACATCAACACCGCGGCTTTCCGCGCTTCTTCCGTGCGTTGCTCCATCATCTTTGCGCGCACAGCGTCGAAGCGTTGGCGGATGCCGGCTGGCGCCGTCGAGGGGTGGCCGCTGTCGAAAGGCGGGGCCGGCGCGTATTCGAGGCCGAGCTGGACGGTGCGGGCGAAATCCTCGCCGGCGATTTCGGCGAGCACCGTGAACGCGAAGTCGATGCCGGCTGTGACGCCGCCGCCGGTGATGATGTTGCCATCGCGTGCGACGCGAGCGGGATCGTGGGTTGCGCCGAAGAGTTCGAGCAGATGCGCCCACGCCCAGTGGCACGCTGCGCGCCTGCCCTTCAGCAGCCCTGCCGCGCCTAGGATCAACGAGCCTGTGCAGACAGATGTGATGTAGCGCGAGCCGAGCGCGAGGCGGCGGATGTGGCCGGTGAATTCCGTGTCCTGCGCGACCTGTGTCGCGCCGATGCCGCCGGGAACGCAGATGAGGTCGCAGCTTCTCACGTCCGCGATCCTCACTGTGTCAGCGAAGACGAGGCCATCGCCGGGGACGTTGCCGCCCGCAGGGCTCGCCACGATCGTCTGCGAATTGGGCAGGCGGCTGAGCACCTGATGCGGACCGGTGAAGTCCAGGTGCGTCATGCCCGGCCAGATCGCGAAGACCGTGGTGAACGATGGCTGGTGTGTCGTCATGGTTGCGTCCTTGGGGGGAGGAATCCTCGTCTTGACGATGTGAGACTGCCGGAATTACGGTCTGGCTGGAATGACAATGTTCCCGCGTTTTCTGCCAGAAGGCTGCAAATGCCCCGCCCTGCAAAAATCCGCTCCGTTGGCGTGATGATCTTCGAGGATTTCCAGCTGCTGGATGCGGCGGGGCCAATCTCGGCGTTCGAGATGCCGATGCGGGGGGTGAGCCCGCCGCCGTATTCGCTGCAGATAATTGCGCCTGAAGCGGGGCCGGTGCGCTCTTCGTCCGGGGCGATCATGATGGCGGAGGCGATGCCGGCCAAGCCTGCCTATGACACGCTGGTGATTGCCGGTGGTTCGGGCACGCGGACCGTGATGCGGGACGAGCGCGTGCAGGCGTTTGTGCGGGCGGCGATGAAATCGGCGCGGCGGGTGGCTTCGGTGTGTTCGGGCGCCTATGTGCTGGCGCAGGCGGGGGTGCTGGATGGCAAGCGTTGCACCACGCACTGGCGGCGGACGCCGGATTTCCGGGAGCGCTATCCGCTCGCCCTGCTGGAGCCGGACCGGATCTACACGCGGGACGGGAAGATCTGGACGTCGGCCGGGATCACGGCGGGGATCGACCTGGCGCTGGCGCTGATCGCCGACGATCTGGGCGAGGAGGTCGCGCGCAAGTCGGCGCAGGAGCTGGTGGTCTATCACCGGCGGCCGGGCGGGCAGTCGCAGTTTTCAGCGCTGCTGGACATCGAGCGGACGGAGGGGCGGTTCACGCAGCTGCTCGGCTGGGCGCGGGAGCGGCTGGACGAGGGCCTCGCGGTCGAGGCGCTGGCGGCGCAAGCCAATATGAGTCCACGGAATTTCGCCCGTGCGTTTGCCGCCGAGACCGGCGTGACGCCCGCCAAGGCGGTGGAGCGGCTGCGGCTGGAGGCGGCGCGGGAACGGGTGGAGCATTCGGCCGAGCCGGTGGAATGCATCGCGCGGGAAGTGGGCTTTGGCGATCCTGAGCGGATGCGGCGCGCATTCGTGCGGGCGTTCGGACAGCCGCCGCAGGCGCTGCGCCGGTTGGCGCGGGTTTAGACCTGCTCAGCCTGCTTCGCGGTATCGCTCGATGCGGGCATCGAGTTCGGCGAGGCGGGTGCGCCAGATCACCAGCTCGCGGGCGGAGAGGCCGCCCTGCGCAGGCGACACCGGCTCCAGCGACGCCAGTTCGGTCGCCAGCCGCTCGCGCCGCTGGCGGAGCATGTCGAGGGTCTGATTGCGGGTGTCGTGTTCGCGCATTCTGAAGAAATAGGAAGCATGTGAGCAAAGGCGAGTCGACTCGTCTTTGCGGCGAGGCCGATCACAAATCCTGTCGTGATGGGTTGTTGGGCGGGGGCGCTCGCGTGCCCATCTCCGCTCATCCCGACTTTCGTCGGGACGAGCGGAGATGGGCACGCGACAACCGCCGTATCAGTCCTTGTTTTTCAGGCCCTACTTCGCCTTTTCCCCGACCATGGCGAGGGCCTTGTCGATGCGGCGGAGGCGGGTTTCGGGGGCTTTGGCTTCCTCGATTGCGCGGACGTGTTCCTTGCGGTGGGTGAAGGCCAGCTTGTCGAAGGCGGCGCGCAGGCCGGCTTTCTTCAGGGCAGCGGCGAAGTCTTTGGGCACCTCGACTTCGCGCGGGGCGGTATCAAGTTCCAGCGTGATCTCGATCTTCTGGCCGTCTTTCACGCCGCAGGCTTCGCGATGGACCTTGGCCAGCGGCAGCAGGAACTTGCCGCCCATGACGGCGACGGTGGAGCGGTAGCAATAGCCGTTGAGGGTGACCACGACTTTCGGGCGTTTGCCCTGCCCGAAGCCTTCCACCACCGCCGGCGGGACTTCGATGCCCATGGCATCCATCTCCTCGGCCTTGCGGAGGGTGACCTTGAATTTGGGCATGTGCGTTTTCCCCCTGGCTGAGTCATGGGGAATACTGCAGCAAGTGTGGGCGCGGAAACAGACCCTCGGAGCGATGTGATTCCGGACGCGCGAAGCGCGAGCCGGAACCCAGTGGCCACAGCAGCGGTGTGCTTGGCTCCTGGGTTCCCGCTCTCGCCCTTCGGGCTGCGGCGGGAATGACACCGGAGGTTACGACGCCGCTGTTGGCGCGCCCAGCCCCGCGAGGCTGGCGATCTGGAAGGTTAGCGTGGCGGCGATGTAGGCCAGCAGGACGAGATAGACGAACATGAATCCCGTCCATTTCCACGAGTTTGTCTCGCGGCGGACGGTGGCCAGCGTTGCGAAACACTGGGGCGCGTAGACGTACCAGGCGAGAAAGGCCAGAGCCATGGCGATGCTCCAGTCGGCGGCGAGCAGGTGCTGAAGCTCCGAACTAGTCTCGTCCACCTCGCCGAGCGCGTAGATCAGGCCAAGCGAGGAGACCGCCGCCTCACGCGCCGCCATTCCCGGAATCAGGGCCACGACCATGGCGAGGTTGAAGCCCAGCGGAATGAACAAGGGCTGGATCACCTGCCCGATCATTCCAGCGTAGCTGCCCTCGATACCCGCGCCATTGTTGGGGAAGTAGGCCAGCACCCATAGACCGACGGTCGTCGCGAAGATGATCGTGCCGGCACGTTTCACGAAGGCCCACGCCTTGTCCGCAAGGCCGAGGAAATAGTCGCGCCAGACCGGAAGCTTGTAGGTGGGCAGTTCCATGATGAGCGGCTGGGTCGGTCCGCGGGTTGCCGTGCGCTTCAGGATGAATGCGACAGCGACGGCGCTGACCACGCCGAGGATGTAAAGCGCGAACAGGACGAGACCCTGAAGGTTGAAGGGGCCAACACTCACCTGCGGAATGAATACTCCGATTAGAAGCGTGTAGACCGGAAGCCGCGCTGAACATGTCATCAGCGGCGCGACCATGATGGTGGTGATGCGGTCGCGCTCCTCTTCAATTGTACGGGCGGCCATGATGCCCGGAATGGCGCACGCAAAGCTCGACAGCAGCGGGATGAAGGCGCGGCCGTTGAGGCCGACACGCAGCATCAACTCGTCCATCAGGAAGGCGGCGCGGGCCATGTAGCCCGAGGCTTCGAGGAAGAGGATGAAGGCGAACAGGATTACGATCTGCGGCAGGAACACGATGACTGAGCCGACGCCATTGATCGCCGCATCCACCACAAGGCCCTTCAGGATTTCGTTCGTGATCAGCGGCTCTACGGTTTGCTGCAACCATGCGACGCCACTTTCGATCGCGGTAATGCCTGGCTCCGACCAAGCGAACACCGCCTGAAACACAACAAAAAGAACGGCTATCAGGATCAGCACGCCAGAGACCGGATTGAGCAGGATTGCGTCGGCGGCCCGCGTGAAGCGGTTCATCGCCGGCTCGGTCATGGTTTCGGAGGCGATGCGGCGGGCCTCGCGCTGGAGCGCGCGCAGGTCGTGCGCTGGTTCGGCGACGAGCGCGCCGGGGGGCATGGCCTTCAGCGTGTCGTCGATCGCCGCGATCAGCTGCTCGCGGCCCGCCTTGCGGGTGGCGCGGGTGGGCACCACGGGGACGCCCAGCAGGGACGCGAGACGGGCGACATCGATCTTCACGCCGTCGCGCTCGGCAAGGTCGATCATGTTCAGCGCGACGATCACCGGCAGGCCGAGAGATTTCATCTGCAGGACGGTGTGCAGGTGGGTGCGGAGATTCGCTGCGTCAGCAACAAGGATCAGCGCATCCGGCGGCGGATCGCCCCGCTTGCCCTGGATTGCCTCGACGGCGACGCGCTCATCGAGCGAGCGGGCCTCGAGGCCGTAGATGCCGGGAAGATCGACCAGCGTGACGGTTGCCCCGCCCGGCGTTTCAAAGCGGCCCGAGCGCGTTTCGACCGTGGTGCCGGCGTAGTTCGCAGTCTTGGCAAGACCGCCGGTCAGGCCATTGAAAAGCGTGGTCTTCCCGCTGTTGGGCGCGCCGACGAGGGCGAGGCGGAGGCTTGCCGTGGTCACTGGGCTTTCTCCACGAGAATGAGGGCGGCCTCTGCCTTGCGAAGGGCGATCACGGTGCGGTTGAGGCGGAAGGACAGCGGCGCGCCGCCGAGCCAGCCACGGGCCAGCAGCTCGACCTCGTCGCCTTCGGCAAAGCCGATCTCACGCAGCTTGGCGATCATGGTTGCATCGCCATCGCCGAAACCGGCGATACGGCCGACCTGGCCGCGCGGCAGCGCATCCATCCTGATTGTCGTGGCTGCTCCGACCATACGCCCCTCGATTGAGAATTATTCTCAATACCAAGGATGGACCAGACAGCAAGGGCTTTCGGGGGTGCGCAAATGGACGCGCCGGGTCAAGACACGGCGAGGCGAGGCGTAGCGTGGCCCACCGAACGCCACGGGTGTCGTCCCGGGCGGAGCGCAGCGAGACCCGGGACCCATCGTGACGGTGTCGGGGTGGATGAGTGGATCCCGCCTCTACCCCCGGATAACGCTTCGCGTTTCCGGGGTGCGGCCGGATGACAAGCCGGTGTCTGTCTACTGCGCGGCGCTCGTCGTCGCTGTGGCGGCGGCAGGCTCTGCGGGGGCGGCTTTCGGCTGTGGCGCGGCGCCCGGCTTCAGGAATTTCACCAGGACGCGCTGGCCGACCAGCACGGGCGCGGATTCGGCGTTGACCACGACTTCGACCACGCGCTCGTCGGCCCGTTCGCTGGGGTCGTCGGAGCGGAGTTTGCGCGAGCCCATGACGCCGGCGATGCGGATGACTTCGCCCTGGTAGGTGGATTGCTGATCTGACTCGGGCACGATCTCGACCTTCTGGCCCACCGTGACGGAGTTGATCGAGCGTTCCTCGACCTCGGCGCGGACGATGCGGAGCGTGTCGGGCTGGAGCTGGAACATGGCCGTGACGCTGAAAGTGGACGCGCCCGAGCCGGGGTTGGCATAGCGGCGGACGATGACGCCGTCGGTGGGCGCGCGGATCACGTAGAGTTCGACCTGGTAATTGGCTTCGGCGAGCTGGGCGCGCACGAGCGAGATCGAGGATTTCTGGGCGGCGACCTGCGCCTCGAGCTGCTTGGTGCGGTCCTGCGCCTGTTCAAACGCCTGGGTGGAGGCGGCGTCGGAATCGGTGAGGCGCTTGAGGCGGGCTTCTTCTCGGATGGCGGCGTCGAGCTGGACTTCGAGGATGGGGAGCTGGGCTTCTGCCTGCTGCAGCTGTGCGGCGACGCGGTTGCGCGAGAGGCGGCTGTCATTGTCGTCCTGGCGGGCCAGCACCTGGCCTTCGACGACCTTGTCGCCTTCCTGCACCAGCACTTCCTTCACGATGCCGGGAGCACGGGCGGCGACGTCAACGAGACCGCCCTCGATATCGACCTTGCCTGCCGAGATGGCGGCGTAGGGCGTGTTGATCGACTTCGGATCAATATCGGCGCCCGGAGGACCGCCGCCGGGGCCGCCCGGGGGAGGACCACCGCAGGCGCCAAGCGCCACGAGCGAGGCGGCGGCAAACAGCGGGATGAGGAGGCGTTTCATGACGGTTGTCCGTTCTCTCAGTGATGGTGCGCGAACAGGGCGGGATCGGCGTTGGTCGATGTGATCAGCCCGTCCTCGATGGTGATGATGCGATCGGCGAAAGTGGCGAGGCGCGCATCGTGCGTGACGCAGAGCACGGTTGCGCCCTGCTCCTTGGCGCACTTGCGCAGCAGCGTCATGACGACATTGCCGTTCTCGCCATCGAGCGCGGAGGTGGGTTCGTCGGCGAAGATCAGCTTGGGCTTCTTGGCCAGCGCACGGGCGATGGCGACGCGCTGCTTCTCGCCGCCAGACAGACGGTCTGGCCGGTTGTGCATGCGGTGGCCGAGATTGACGTCGTTGAGCGCGGACTCGGCGGCGACTTTCCGGTCCCGCCCGTTGAGCTTCATGAACTTCAGGATGATCTGCACCTGCTGGCTGGCGGTGAGCGCAGGGAACAGGTTGAAGCCCTGGAAGATGAAGCCGCAATTGGCGAGACGGAAGCGGTCGATCTTGCGGCGCGACATGCGCCAGATGTTGGTGTCGAGCGCGATCACGCTGCCTGCATCCGGCTTCATCAGGCCCGAGACGGCGGCGAGCAGCGTGGACTTGCCCGAACCGGACGGGCCCATGACGAGCACGATCTCGCCAGGCTCGATCAACAGGTCGATGCCCTTGAGCACGTCGACCATCATCTGGCCGGCCTTGAAGCTCTTCTTGATGCCCCGCGCTTCGATGGCATAGCGCGTGGTCGCCCCCGCGGGGCGCGGCTCGGGCGCTGGCGCCTCGTCGAGGACCGGCTTCTGCTTGCGTAGCGGGTTGATCATTTGAGCAGGTCCGCAGGTTCGCCCTTCTTGAGGGCTCCAAGGGTGAGCGCGCCCGATCCGATGGAAATGAGCAGCAGGAGCACGCCAGTCTGGATCAGCGACCCGATCTCGAAGCCCATCGGCAAGTTGACTGACTTGGCCAGCATGGCAACGCCCCCCATCAGCAACCCGGCGGCGGCGACGCCCAGGATGCCCACCCAGAGCGAAAGCTCCATGACGACGGCGCGAAGCTGGCCAATCGAAACACCGAGGGCGCGCAGGCTGGCGAACTCCTTGATGTTGGCGAGGATGGCGCCGCGCAGCGTCTGCCAGGTGATCACGACCCCGATGATGAAGCCGATCACACTGAGGAAGGTGAGCAGGATCACGATGAAGCCTTCCGACATCATCTCGCGTGTCGTGGACGCAGTGAGTTCCGGCTTGGTCCATGCACGATAGAGCCCATCGGACATGGCGTTCAGTTCGTTTCGGATCCGCTCAATATCCTTTGTCGTGCCGTCATTCTTGACGCGGACCATGAGCAGGCCAAGCTGTTCGTCGTTTGCCCGCCCCATCAGGCGCAGGGTCTGGCGAGACATCACCACGCTCGGCAACTGGGCGTTCGCATAGCCCTGCATGAGCAGCGCGACGCGGACCGTGCGCCCGTTCAGCGTCGCCTGGTCGCCGAGTTTGACACCGAGCTGCTTGGCGGCAGAGACATCGACGCCCACAGCGTAGGGCTCCTCGATGGCGCGCCGCATCGCGTCGGTGAAATCGTCGGGCAGCGTGAGACCGTTGGGCGATGTGTCGATGATCATGACGTTGACCATTGACGGCGAAGGCTGGCCCGGACCGAAGAAGCGGCCGAAATCGTCCGGCAGGTCCTGCACCTCCATCACGTCCGGGTGGCGGTAGATGAGGGGCACGATGCGCTTGGGCAGCGGGCCTGCGCCGCCGCCGGGTCCGCCGCTGGCCTGCGCCCGCGGCGAGAGCACGATCAGCTGGGCCCGCGACTTATCGATCGTCACAGTGAACGACTGCATCATGCCTATGAAGATCGCGCCGAGCGCAAGCATGAGCACGCCGGCAAGCGCCAGCGCGATGACCGCCGCCATATAGCGGCGCCACTCATAAAGCAGCGTCGAGAGCGCAAGGCTCATCCTCGGATCCTTTCGGGATGCCGTGTTTCAATTGTAGAGGGGCCCTGACACCCAGATTATCGATATTCGATAATGTCATCTGTTGCAAGAGGGCATGCCCCAAGGACCACCCCGCTCACGGGCTTATACGCGCGGACTGTCCTCGCAGTTTAACCCAGTACCGGACAGTTTCCGTCGAATCCAGTCCGCGCGGGAGATGTCAACTGCGCTTGAGGCCTTCAAGGAAGGCCTTGAGCCTAGATTCATCAACAGGCTTGGCAAAAACCGGCCTGTCGGAAAAGCGCGGATCTATCTCGCCCGGGCCCTTGCCGCTAGTGAAAGCGAACGGGATGCCCCGGTGGGCCAGCGCTTCGGCGATGGGCCAGGAGGTCTCGCGGCCGAGATTGCAGTCGAGCAGCGCGATATCGATGGGGCCGGTCTGACGCGCCGCCGCGAGGCCATCGGCCAGCGTCATGTAAGGGCCAGAGACAACGCCGCCGATGTCCTCGACGAACATCTGCATGGCGGCGCCGATCAGGGGCTCGTCTTCGACAATCAATACTCGCAGGGTCATATGCTAGTCCGGTTGGCAGAGGCTAGAAAACTCGCGCCTGATCACCGGGTTCCCCGTCTTGGCCCCTCGGTGCGCAGGCCAAGCCAGCGCCGCGCCGCTGGCCAGCGTCCTAGCACGCCACGCACCAGCAAGGCGATGGCCAGCAGAGGTGGCTTCTCCAACGGTGGGCTGGAGATCGACAACAATGCTGCTGAGCGGGCGATCCGTGGGATGGCCATCGGACGCAAGAACCGGCTCTTCGCCGGCTCTGAAGGCCGGGGCCAGGCCGCAGCCGTCGCCTACACGCTGATCGAGACCGCGAAGCTCAACGCTGCCGGCGCACAGGTTTGACTCGCCGTGTCCTCAGCCGTATCGCTGATCATCCTGCCCGCAGGACCAACGATCTTCTGCGGTGGTGCTGGGCGCCGTCCGCAGGGGCCGTTAATCTGACGACATGAGCACTCAAGCTGTCGCCCGCCTCAAGATCACCCTCGACTATGTCGAGCCGCTCGTGATGCGGCGCATCGAAGTTCCCGCAGACATCCGGCTCGACAGGCTGCACCTCCTGCTCCAGGCCGCCATGGGCTGGGAGACCTATCACCTCTGGGAGTTCCGGGCGCGCAGCCTTCGGTTCGGGCCACCCGGTCAGGACTTCGGGTTCGGCGACGGGCCAGCCAACGCCGAGAAGACGACGCTGCAGGCCGTCATCGAAGCTGCCGGCGCCAAGACGCTGAAGTATCTCTACGACTTCGGCGACGGCTGGGAGCACACCGTCAAGGTTGAGCGCATCTTCGAGGCCGCTTCCGGCGCGACCTATCCCGTGCTGATAGAGGCCAAGGGCGCCTGTCCACCGGAAGATGTCGGCGGCCCGCCGGGTTATGCAGAATACCTTGAAGCGATGGCCAATCCCGGCCACGAGCGCCACGATGAACTCGTCCAGTGGCGCGGACCCGACTTCGACCCCGACGATCCACATACCGCCCGCATCAACGCCGCGCTCGTCGCCCTCGCCAAACGCTGGAACCGCAAGCCTCCGGCCAAGAAGAAGACATCACCCAAGGCGTAAACACCGTACGCTTTTCGCCGGTCCAAACAAAAACAGCCCTGCGATTGCTCGCAGGGCTGTTTCTGTTTTGGGTGCGGGGCCAGGATTTGAACCTGGGACCTTCAGGTTATGAGCCTGACGAGCTACCGGACTGCTCCACCCCGCGTCACCGATCACGCCAGCATCCGATATGCCAGCGGCCCCGGGCCGATCCTGACCTCTGGCCCGAAAGCCTGAGACCAGAAACGACTTCGCGGCCCTATCCGGCCTATGTGGACGAGGTCCACATCAACCGGCCGAGCCGCGTTCCGCATCCGGGGGGATGCAGATCTTGAAGGAGGCCACGCTCTGCAAACAGAGCGACCTGGGCATTTGGCTTAGCAGACCTGGCAGCGACTTACTCTCCCGTGCCTTAAGACACAGTACCATCAGCGCTGGGGGACTTAACGACCGAGTTCGGAATGGGATCGGGTGGGGAACCCCCGCCAGAACCACCAGGTCAGCAAAGCCAAATGCAACAACAACTAATCATCTAAACAATGGAATGTTCTCGACCGGAACGCTGATGCGCTTTTCCAGTGTTGAACTTTAAGGCGACATGCTCGTCGCCACGTATGGGTCTTGAAAGTTATCAAGCCTATCGAGCAATTAGTACCAGTAAGCTGCAGTCCTCACGGACCTTCCACACCTGGCCTATCGACGTGATAGTCTATCACGGCTCTCAGGGAGACCTGGTTTTGAGGTAAGTTTCCCGCTTAGATGCTTTCAGCGGTTATCT
>NCEM01000026.1 GCA_002280725.1 Alphaproteobacteria bacterium 32-64-14 | reverse complement strand
GGTCCGGGCCGCGGTTCTTCGGAATCAAGGGCAAGGCTCAATGAACGAGACCAAGCGCACGATCCGGTGCGCCATCTACACCCGCAAATCGTCCGAAGAAGGCCTGGAGCAGGAGTTCAACTCGCTGGATGCGCAGTACGAGTCCTGCTCGGCCTATATCGTTAGCCAGAAGAGCGAGGGCTGGAAGCGACTGTCAGCCCGCTATGATGATGGCGGCATCTCTGGCGGCACGCTGGAGCGCCCCGCTCTACGCCGGCTGCTGGTAGACATCGAGGCCGGTCGTGTTGATCTGGTGGTCGTCTACAAGATTGACCGCCTCACGCGCTCGCTGATGGACTTCTCGAAACTGGTGGAGCGGTTCGACAAATCGAACTGCTCGTTTGTGTCGGTCACCCAGGCGTTCAACACCTCGACCTCAATGGGTCGGCTTACGCTCAATGTCTTGCTGTCGTTCGCCCAGTTCGAGCGCGAGGTCACCGCCGAGCGCATCCGAGACAAGATCGCCGCCTCCAAGAAGAAGGGCATGTGGATGGGCGGCATCCCGCCCATCGGTTACATCGCCACGGACAAAGAGCTGATCGCAGACCCTGCTGGCGCCAAGGTCGTGAACAGGATCTTCAAGACCTATGTCGACGTGCAGTGCCTCAGCTACCTCAAGCGCGAGGTCGACAAACTCGGCTACGAAACTCGTCCCAGCCGGCAGGACAGCAGCGCTCGCCCCTACTCCCGCGGACATCTCTACAACCTGCTCCGCAATCCGATCTACATCGGAGAGATCCGTCACAAGGGTCAGCGGTTCCCGGGGCGCCACCAGGGGATCGTCGACCGCGAGATATGGGATCGCGTCCAGGCGCTCCTCGAAGGCAGGTCGCCAACTGTGCGCGGCAAGGGCAGGCAGGCCGTCAATCGCTCTCCGCTCGTCGGCCGTTTGTTCGACGAGACCGGTGACCGCCTGACGCCGACCTACGCCGGGAAGAAGGACCGGCGCGTCCGATACTTCGTCTCGCACAGGCTGATTGATCGTTCGCGTGCGAAAGTGTCAGACAGCACTGGCTGGCGATTGCCCGCGGTTCAGTTGGAGGAAGCGGTCGCTTCGGCCATCTCAAGCGCGCTCAAGAACGCGAAACCGATCAACTCATCCGATGTTGGCACGATCAAGCGAGTGACGGAAACGCTTGCCCGGATAACGTCTGGCAAGGAGCGTTGGCCTGATCTGCTCGACGTCGTGACTCGGGTTCGCGTTACGCCTGGCGCGCTGGAAATCGAGCTGCATCGCGACAAGCTTGCATCGATGTTTGAGGCTTCCGCGAAAGAGTTGCCCACGGGGATCACCAACATCTCGGCGCCGTTCCAGCTCCGCCGCCGAGGCGTCGAGATGAAGCTCATCTACGGCTACGAACCGCCCAAGGTCGACACGGTTCTGCTGCGCCGCGTGGCGCGCGGCTATGCCTGGTGGGACGAGATCAGGAGCGGCAAGGCTTCGTTCCAGGAGATCGTCAAGCGCGAGAAGCTGTCGCGTAGGTTTGTGGCGATACATCTGGATCTGGCGTTTCTCGCTCCCAATATCGTTGGCGCGATCGTTGAAGGCCGACAACCGTCTTGGCTTAGCGCGCAGCGCCTTCGCTCGATACAGGTTCAGGCGGCGTGGGAGAAACAGCGGAAGATCTTCAGTCCGCTCTCCTCGTGACACTTGCCTCGATTGTGCGTCCTGGGGTTTCACCGGCTGATTTCGGTTTGCCACAACCTGCCCGCGAAGCCCTCGGGCAGATCTGTCGATCTTCGCGCTCTCGAAAGGTAAGCGTCATCCGAACCCCGCCTTGCGGCCGGTAGCGGCACGATGATTGGCTGGCCCGACAAGAACGGGGCCGCTGGATGGACGACGAGCAGTCATACGAGGGCGCGTACGAGCCTCGCAAGAGCGCTCCTAAGAGCGATGCCGTCTATGAGGTTCGCCCGATCCGTAAGCGAGTTTGGACGTCGGCGGAGAAGCTGACGATCCTGCAGGAGGGCATGGCGCCTGGGGCGGTTCCGGCCGATGTGATACGTCGTTACGGCATTTCCAGCAGCTTGTATTACACGTGGCGCAAGCAAGCGCTGACGGCGGCGCCGGCCGGCTTTGCAGCGGTGCAGATCGCCGTGCCGGCGGGTAACCCGCCACCGCCGCCTGCGAACCGGATCGAGATCGAGACACCGAGCGGGACCAGAGTGCGCATTGAGGGCGCGGTGGATCCGCGTGTGCTCGGCGCGGTGCTGAAAGCGATCTGCTGATGCTGGCGCTGCCGCCGCAGGTTCGCATCTTCATCGCGTGTGGCGTCACCGACATGCGCAAGGGGTTCAACGGCTTGGTGGCGCGGATCGAACACGATCTTCAGGCCGATCCATTTGGTGGTTCGCTTTACATCTTTCGGGGACGTCGCGGCGATATCGTCAAGGCGCTGTACTGGGACGGTCAGGGGCTCGTGCTTTACGCAAAGCGTCTGGAAAAGGGCCGCTTCACCTGGCCCCAGGCCAAGGATGGCGTGATCTCGCTGACAGCTGCGCAGTGGGCGATGCTCGCTGAAGGGATCGACTGGCGGATGCCGAGTTGGAGCGCGCGTCCGACGCCTGAACGCCATGCGTGAGCATCGCCGGTGAATCGCGCGGCTGTGCAAAGCGGCCAAATGACTCGCGCGTTGGGTATTTGGCGCGCGCTGTGAAGCGGTTAGATTGCACTTCGTGTCCAGCGCCGCTGATCTTCCCGATGACATCGACGCGCTGAAAGCAGCACTACGCGAAGCGCGCGCGACGATTACGGATAGGGACACCGCACTCCAGGAGCGCGACGCCGAACGCGATGCGGCGCGTGCGGACGCCCTTGCGGCGCATGCGGCGCTGGAAGCTGGCGCTGTCGAGATCAAGCATCTCAAGGCGCTGATCGTGCAGATGCGACGCCAGCATTATGGCGCCTCCTCGGAGAAGCTGGCGCGCATCACCGAGCAGCTTGAGCTCAAGCTGGAAGACCTGGAGGAGACCCAGGGCGAGCGCGAGGCTGACGCCGAGGACAAGGCCAAGCGCGCCGGCGGGACGCGAGCCGCGCGCAAGCCTGGGCTGCGCAAGGCGCCGCCAGCCCATCTGCCCCGCGAAATCGTCGTCCTGGAGCCGGAAATGGTGTGCGATTGCTGTGGCCCCGGCAGCCGCGTCAAAATCGGCGAGGACGTCTCCGAAGTGCTTGAGAAGGTCCCTGTCGAGCACAAAGTGATCCGCTATATCCGCCCGAAATACGCCTGCCGGGGCTGCGAGAAGATCGTCCAGGCGCCGGCGCCGGATCTGGTGATCTCCAAGGGTATGGCGGGTCCAGGCCTGATCGCCGACATCGCGATCTCGAAGTATTGTGATGGCGTGCCGCTCTATCGGCAATCGGTGATGCTCAGCCGTCTCGGCATTGAGGTCTCGCGGGCTGCGATGGCGGAATGGATGGGCGCGCTCGCCTGGTGGACCAAGCCGATCTACGACTTGATCAAGCTGGAGGTGATGCGCGCGCCGGTGCTGCACACGGACGATACGCCGGTCAAAGTCCTGGCGCCCGGCGCCGGCAAGACGGCGACGGGTCGATTATGGGTCTATCTGGTTGATGAGGAGCCCTGGCGCGGCTTGCGACCGCCGGCTGCGTTCTACCGCTACTCGCCCGACCGCAAAGGCGAGCGGCCGGCAGAGGATCTCGCTGACTTTGCCGGCTATCTGCAGGCGGACGCCTATGCGCCCTACGAAAAGATGAGTGCGCCGCAGAATGGCGCGCCCTCGAAGATCATCCATGTCGCGTGCATGGCGCATGCGCGACGCCACTTCTTCGAGGCGTTTGAGAAGAGCCAATCGCCGATCGCGAAAGAGGCGCTTCTGCGGATCCAGGATCTCTACAGCGTCGAGCGCGAGATCACCGGCATGCCGGCCCATGAGCGTCTGGCTGTGCGCCGGGCGAAAGCTGCGCCGCTACTTGCCGCGTTCAAAACCTGGATGGAGGAGAAGCGCCAACGCATCTCAGCCAAGTCCGATGCAGCCAAAGCGTTGGGATATGCTCTCGACCGTTGGGACGCCCTCTCGCGCTACGCAGGTGACGGGCGTCTCGCCATCGACAACAACCCCGCTGAGCGTACCCTGAGAACCATCGCCATATCCCGCAAAAACTTCCTCTTCCTCGGTTCCGACGAAGGCGGCCGTCGGGCGGCTGCGATCATCTATACGCTGGCGCAGTCGGCCAAGCTCAACGGCCTCAATCCACACGCCTATGTCGCTGGCGTCCTGGATGCCCTTGCCCGTGGGCACTCAAACCTGCGGCTCGCCGACCTAACGCCATGGGCATGGGCCAGATCCCACCGCGGCGAAGTCCGCTCGGAATATGGCTCCAACTTTAGCGCATAACCAGCTCAACGGCCTTCGGCTGACGCTTACCTCGAAAGCATGGGTATCCAATTGGCTGGGGTCAGTTTGCGGATTCCGACGTAGATCGGCCCCCTATTCCGATTTGAGTTCGGC
Organism: Alphaproteobacteria bacterium 32-64-14; assembly: GCA_002280725.1. Lineage (GTDB taxonomy): Bacteria > Pseudomonadota > Alphaproteobacteria > Caulobacterales > Hyphomonadaceae > UBA7672. The sequence goes on along the minus strand of NCEM01000026.1, from coordinate 39,770 downwards.
CGGGCATTCCAAAATGAGTTCAGCCGCCCATTCCGATTTGAGGTCGGCCACCCTCGTGGGGTGATTGAGCGCCCTTCCGGCATGGTCCGTCCCTTCACGACGAGGGGACTTCATGCGCGGAAATCCCTCGCCTCGAGGAGCGAGCTCTTCGCCGCCTTGGCGACGACCTTTTCCGATCTGGTCATCGCCACCGCCGACACGGAAGGTGCGTATGGCTTTCCGCTTCGCCAGACGGCGAGCATGATCACCGCAAGCTTGCGCGCCAATGCCGTGCGCGCTTTCTTGGGTCCCGACCGCCGCTGCAGCGCCAGCGCCCAATCGCGGAGCGGCGATGGCTTCCTACAGCGAGAGATCAGCGAATTGGCGGCCTCGACCAGTATCGTTCGAACATAAGGGTCGCCGCACTTCGAGATAGCCCCGAGCCGGTCGACCTCGCCGGACTGGTGCTGTCTCGGCGTCAGTCCGAGATGGGCGCCTACGGCTCTCGCGCTCGCAAAGCGCTCCGGAACATCAACAGCACCCATGAAGGCAAGAGCGCTGACATATCCAACGCCAGGAATGCTCATCAGCAGACGGCACTCTGGTCGCGCCCTGGCGATGGCCATCAGTTGCTTGTCGAAGGCGCCGATTTGACCTCGCAGATGGCGCCACGTGGCCAACATCGGTCCCACAACCGCTTCGACTTCAGGACGGTCGGCGACCAGCTCTTCAACTCTGGCGGCGAACGTCGTCTTTGTGGCGCTGGCGACCATCAGGCCGAAGATCTTCATGACCCCGCGGATGTGGTTGGAGATACGCGTCGTCATCATCACGAGTTGCGCGCGGGCGCCGAGAACCGCCCGCAGCTGATGCGCGCTATAAGATTTTACATGCACAGCGCGATACCAGGCCGTGCGCAGCAGCTGAGCAAGCGCCTTGGCGTCGTTGCGGTCATTCTTGTTGACCTGCGCTGCCGACATAACTGCGTGAGCATGGCGCGCTTCGATACAGACAACGTCCAATCCGGTGGCGCGCAGCGTGTGGACAAGCCACGGCGTCAGCGGGCCCGTCTCGATGCCGACCTTCGCGGGCGATCCGGCGTAGGTCTCAATCGTTTGCGCCAGAACATCTGGGGCGGTCGAGCACTTGCCGCGCCAAACCTGCCTTCCGTCCGGATCGACGACGCACAGATGGGTCAAAACCTGCGAAACATCCAAACCGACAAACAACTGCATCGCGCCTCTCCTGGTGTCCAAAATCTGACTCGCTCCCGCGAGCAGCTCAGACTGCCTCAGAATATCAGGCGTCACCCGCGATTACCGGATGTCCACAGATGACAGCACTCGCCAACCTGTAAAGGATCGGCAGTCATCCTGCGTAGTAAAAAGAGGCGCCGTCGCACTTGAACCCGTCAGCGCCGAAAGACGCCGACTAGTTCCGCGATCACCTTTTCCTGTTCAGCGCCATTCTTCGAGTTCATCGCGCGGTGCACGCAATGGCCAAGGTGCTGACGCAACAGATCGCTCTCGATGCGCGCCAACGCGGCGCGCGCCGCTTCGATCTGCGTCACGATGTCGATGCAGTAGCGGTCTTCATCGACCATCTTCGTGATGCCGCGCACCTGGCCTTCAACCCGGTTGAGGTTCTTCAAGACCTTCTGCGAAACCGCCTTGTCCATATATACTCCTCAAGGACACTTGAATTTATACCCCCATAGGGTATATATGGAGGGAGAGAAGTGCAAGCCCGGATGGTGCCATGACCAACAGTCACCCTGCAGAACCGGATCTCAAGGATCCCGTCTGCGGCATGACGGTGAAGCCGGATACGCCCCACCGCGTGACGCATGAGGGCCATAACGTTTTGTTCTGCAGCGCTGGCTGCAAGACCAAGTTTGTAGCGGATCCGGCGCGCTATCTGAAGCCGGCGGCTAAAACGGATCACAGCTGCTGCTCCGCGGGTGGAGCCAAGGCGGGTCAAGGCGGCGGTGAACATGATTACGCCGATCATCTTACCCCTCACAATCAGCCCCACGGACAAGCGACGCCAGCCGCAGTGGCGGCGACGCGGGCGGGCTTGCAATGGACCTGCCCGATGCATCCGGAGATCGTGCGGGATGGCCCGGGCTCTTGCCCGATCTGCGGGATGGCGCTTGAGCCGATGATGCCAACGGCGGACGCTGGGCCAAACGTCGAGCTGCGAGACATGTCGCGTCGCTTTTGGGTTGGATTAGTGCTGGCGCTGCCGGTGCTAGCGCTCGAAATGGGCCGTCACATCTTCAATATCGACGCTCTCATGCCGCCGCACATCAATGGATGGATCCAATTCGCCCTCGCAACGCCGGTCGTTCTGTGGGCGGGCTGGCCGTTCTTCGAGCGGGGCTATGCCTCGCTCGTCAATCGCAGCCTCAACATGTTTACGCTGATCGCGCTCGGGACGGGCGTTGCGTGGATTTACAGCGTTGTCGCCCTCATCTTCCCGACCGCCTTCCCGCCGGAGTTCCGCGGGGCTCATGGCGAAGTGTCCGTCTATTTTGAAGTAGCGGCGGTGATTACCGTGCTTGTGCTTCTCGGCCAGGTGCTTGAACTTGGCGCGCGCGAGCGTACGGGCGGAGCGATCCGCGCTCTGCTTGATCTTGCTCCCAAGACGGCGCGGCGCATCAGCAATGGCGAGGAAGCCGAAGTGCCGCTCGACGCCATTGCCGTTGGGGACCAGCTGCGCGTTAGGCCGGGCGAGAAGACACCGGTTGACGGCGTTGTCATCGATGGGCGCTCGACGCTCGATGAATCCATGGTGACGGGCGAGTCCATGCCGGTTACCCGCAGTGTCGGCGACGCCGTCATTGCAGGCACGCTCAACCAGACCGGCGCGCTCGTCATCGAAGCCAGGCGCGTCGGGCGCGACACGATGCTCTCGCAGATCGTTCGACTGGTCGCAGACGCACAACGCAGCCGCGCACCGATCCAGCGCCTCGCCGACAAGGTGTCCGGCTGGTTTGTGCCGGCAGTCATTGTGATTGCCATCCTGGCTTTCATCGGCTGGTGGGCCTTCGGACCGCAGCCGTCCTTCACTTACGGTCTTATCGCCGCCGTCTCCGTTCTCATAATCGCTTGCCCATGTGCGCTCGGCCTAGCTACCCCCATGTCGATCATGTCGGGTGTCGGCCGTGCGGCGCGCCAGGGCGTCTTGATCCGCAACGCCGAGGCGCTGGAGCGGTTCGAAAAGATCAACACATTGGTCCTCGACAAGACTGGCACACTCACCGAGGGGAAGCCGGGCGTCGTCGCGATCAAAACCGTTGCGAACCTGGCTGATGTTGACCTGCTGCGCGCTGCAGCAAGTCTTGAACAGCGCAGCGAACACCCGCTGGCGCTCGCCATCGTCGCAGCCGCCAAGGAACGCAGAATCACGCTGGTCGAGCCGACCGAGTTCGATTCGCCGACCGGCAAAGGGGTTATCGGCAAAGTGGATGGTCGGGCCGTAGCGTTGGGCGCGGAACGCTATCTCGATGAACTCGGCATCGCGACATCTTCTCTTCGTCCCGAAGCCGAACGCCTGCGTGCGGATGGCGTCACGGCGATATTTGTTGCGATCGACGGCGGACTGGCTGGTGTTCTCGGCATCGCCGACCGGATCAAGGCGACGACGCCGGAGTCCCTCAAGGCGCTGCGCGCACAAGGCATCGAGCTTGTGATGCTGACAGGCGACAATCGGACCACAGCGGAAGCTGTCGGGCAGAGCCTCGGCATCGCAAAAATCGAGGCGGAAGTCCTGCCGGAGGACAAGTCGCGGATCATCGAGCGACTGAAGCGCGAGGGCCGCATCGTCGCAATGGCGGGTGATGGGGTCAACGACGCGCCCGCTCTGGCTGCCGCCGATGTCGGCATCGCCATGGGCACCGGCACGGATGTTGCGATCGAAAGCGCCGGCGTGACACTGCTCAAGGGCGATCTCGCCGGTGTGGTCAAAGGCAGGGCTGTGTCTCGCGCGACGATGGCGAATATCCGCCAGAACCTAGTCTTTGCCTTCGGTTACAACGCGCTGGGGATCCCGGTCGCCGCCGGCCTGCTCTACCCCCTGACGGGCCAGCTGCTTTCGCCGATGATTGCAGCTCTTGCGATGGCCTTGTCATCGGTGTCGGTGATCGCGAACTCGCTGCGACTAGGCGCCACACCGCCTGGCGAAGCGACCGGAACGCGCCCGCTGCCACCGCCTCCAAAGCAACGGCGTTCGGGCGCCAGCTGTCATTAGCATTCAACGGCCGGCGCATCGATGAGGGTTCCGTCCGGGGGGTGCGTACTATAGATGATCCCTCCCCGCCGCACAAAACCCGCGGCCTAGCCTAGCCAAGGAGTATACGATGAAGAACAAGCTTTTGACCGCCGTGCTGGCGGCAGCCCTTCTGGGCGCATCACCTGCCTTCGCCCATGGCGGCATGATGGAAACTAGCATTCATGACAACGCCAGCTTCGCGCAGGCTCCGGCTGAATTCAAAGTGTCGTTCGAGAAGGAGAGCGCCATCACGAACTTTATGCTCATGACAGCCGACAAGAAGATGATCGCTGTTGAATTCAAGCCCTCAAAGGCGCCCCTCAAGGAATTCACGATCCCGCTGCCGAAGCTCGACAAGGGCTCCTACACACTGTCGTGGAAGTCGATGTCGAAAGATGGCCACGCTATGCCTGGTGCGGTACACTTCACGGTGACGGGCTAGTAAGAGTATGACCGGGGACGGACTGCCACTTTTTCAGTTCGTCGACCGGATCGGTCTCAACTTCTTTGCCCTCCTGACGATCGGTTTCGCGCTCCATGCCGCTTTAGGCGTCGTGGAGCGCGATGCATTCAAGGGCCTTCGTTTGCACGTGCTCATCGCTGGCGCGGGCCTTGTCCTCTTCGTAGCCCTTCGCCTCGCCATTCTCATCGCGCAGATGGGTGACGGGTCAAACTTCTTCGACACTGAGCTGCTTCCTTTGGCTTGGATGGGTCTTGGCTCTTCGACATTACTGGTCATTGTGGGAGTCATCGGCGCAACCTCTGGCGTCTGGTTTGGTTCTCGGATTGCCGCCGCGCTTGGCGCGATCGCACTCGGCGCCGGGTTTGGCCTTACCGGCCATTCGCAGGGCTTGGCTGACCCTGGTCTTGCCCCACTAATGGTCGCAACCCACGTCGTCATCGCGGGGTTCTGGGTGGCCGCACCCTTCAGCCTTTATCCGTCCAGTACGTTGGACGATGCTAGCCTCCTCGCGCGTGTTCATCGGTTTAGCGTTTTCGCCATCGCAGCGATCCCGATCCTGATTGCGCTTGGGATCTGGCTGGCGTGGATTCTAGCGGGAGGGATCGAGAAGCTTTTCAGCACAACTTACGGCCTCCTGTTGCTTGCCAAGCTTGCGACTGGCGTCATCGCCATGGGTCTTGGCGCTATCAATAAGCAGTTCATAACGGCGAAGATTGCCGCTGCCCCTGCAACTGGCCGCATGTGGCTACGCACCACGCTGCTCCTCGAGGCGACGCTCTTCACAGCGGCGATCATTGCAGTTTCAGCCGCCACAACGATCGGTGGCCCAAGTGAGTGATCGTCGCGAGACTGTGGACGCCAAGGCGCCGCTGGCCCGTCGGTTTTGTGTGGCGGCGCAATGCCTGCGTGAATTGTGACCCAGCTGCGTATAGACTTGTAGGGGCGGACTTCGCGGGAGATCGGCATGTCGCCTACCCTACAACACTTGCTCGCCAAACTGCGCCATCAACCGCTCGACCGCGGTCTCGACCGGGTGACCTTCGACATCAATCAACGGCTTGCCGAGCGCGCGGCGATCGCTGGCCAGACCTGGCGTTTGCGAACCGTCGCGATGGCCCTTTTGGTGACGGGCGGCGCCGTCGTCAGCGCCTCGACTGATTCTGCGGTGGCGGTTCAGAAATCGCCCTTCGCCGCCTGGTCTCAACTGGCGCCATCGACCTTGCTGGAACCTTCGAAGTGAAAGTTTCGGTTAGCAGCGCGATCGTGACGGTTGTCCTTGCCGTTGTGGCAGGTGTTGGCGGCATGTGGCTTGGTCACCAGTGGCTCAACCTGCCGGCGGGCAGCCACTCCTTGCACGACATTGTGCATGAAGAACTCTCCCTGACGGCGGACCAGGAGCGCGGTCTGGACGCACTTGAGACCGTTTTTATTACCCGGCGCGATGTACTAGAAGGCGAGATGCACAAGGCCAACGCGGAGCTGGCCGCAGCTATCCGCGGGAGTGAAATGGCGGGCCCAGCCGTCGAAGCTGCCGTGCTGCATTTTCATGACGCCATGGGCGCCCTGCAGACGGAGACGATCGAGCATGTCTTCGCCATGCGGAAGGTTCTGACCCCGGATCAACGCAAGCGGTTCGATGACAAGATCGGCCAGGCCCTGACCGCCGACGTCGAATGAACGGGGCTCGCCAGGAGGAAAGCGACGCCCAGTTGGCCGTACGCGCCTTGAAGGGCGACCGGACCGCCTTCAACCTCATCGTTCAGCGCCACCAGGAGCCGCTCTATCGCTTTATCCGCCGCTACGTTGGCGATGCCGACGAGGCCTATGATCTGCTTCAGGAAACCTTCGTCTCGGCATGGCAGGCGCTCGGCCGTTACGACCCGGCGCGCCCTGCCCCTACGTGGCTTCGACGGATCGCGCTCAACAAGTGTCGTGACTGGGGCCGGTGGCGCGCGGTCCGGCGCTTCTTCTATACCGCCGCTTCGCTTGACGGTTCACCGTCGACGGCGGACGCCGCTGCTTCAGTGATCGTCGATGATCGCGATGAGGCGGCGTTGATCAACCTCGACCGCGCCATTGCCGCCTTGCCGACTCAACTGAAGGAACCCTTGCTGCTCACCGCCTTGGAAGGTCTATCGCAGATCGCCGCCGGACAGGCGCTCGGCATATCGGCTAAGGCGGTCGAAACGCGCGTCTACCGTGCTCGCAAGTTGCTGGCTGAAGCCCTTCGGCGCGATGACATAGACGTCGATGAGCCGTGACACACGACTATCTCGCGGCACGTGACGACCAGTGAATGTGGGTGATCCGCCAGCCCTCGGGCGTTTTGCGCAAAGTCATTGTTTCCGTGGTCACACGGTCAACGGGTTTGTCTTTGTAGACGCCGGTCGTCCGCGCTTCGCTGGCAACCCATGCCATGCCGCCGTTAGCAAAGCCGCTGCGTCGTAAAAGCTTGGACGGGACCGCGGCCGCATAAACGGCATCAGCGCCTGCGTGATGAGACGCGTACTCAGCTTTCGAGCGCTCTGCATGGCCTCCCTCATAGATGAGCGCGTCTTCAGACAGGAACGCTGCAGCCGCCACGCCATCGCCCTTGTCGAGCGCGGCATGGAACGCATCGACCGTCTTTGCCGCGTCCTGCGCGTCCGAGGACATCGCTGCGACAACCGCTCCATCGCCAGTCTGCGCCGAGGCAGCGAGAGGTGTCATCGCCAGAAGCGATGCCATCAGAACCAATTGCACACCGTTGCGGATCATCTGTTTCTCCACACTACTTAAAGCTCAGTACCACGTCCGCAGACCGATGACGAAACTCGTCGTCTCGGCGCGCTCGCCGTCCGCACGCGCATAGTCGGCTGTGCCGCCGAACTTGCGGTCCCATGAGACGCCAATATAGGGCGCAAACTCGCGCTGGATTTCATAGCGCAAGCGTAGGCCCACTTCTGCGTCTGAAAGGCCAGAGCCAAGGCCGATGGCCGGATCATCCTGGGCTGCGAGATTGAACTCAGCGCGCGGCTGCAGGACGAGGCGTTGCGTCAGATGGAAATCATAGCTGCCGTTGAGACGGCCGAGCACCTGTCCGCGTTGGCCGACGAAAAGAGCGCCTTCTGCTTCAAACCAAGATGGCAGTAGCGTCTGAAACCCAAGCGCAAGATAGGTGCGCGAGGGGTTTGGCTCGATATCCTGCCGGATGCCGATCTGCAGGTCAGTGACGTGGTCCCAGGCGCGCGAATAGAGCACCTGCACTTCGGCGTCGTCTATTTTGTCCCCGCTTCCGCGGCCTTCGGTCTTGACAACCACGCGATTGATGTCGCCACCAAACCAAGCCTGGCCATCCCACCGATAGCCGTCCTCACCATTCTGGTTTTGATATTCGAGCAGGTTACTCATGATCTTGTAAGTGAGAGCGCCACCGTGCTCGTCGCGCAGAATACTGCGGGCCCGGCTCATGTCTCCTTGCGGGAAAAAGCGATCGGCGGCGAACTCACTGGGTGGATCGGGGGGCACATCGCTACCGACTTCGGGTGGATCAACGGCGTCATCGGCCATTCTATGGCCTGCATGTTGGTCGGGCGCGGGAGCAGGCGTCTCTGCCATAGAGCGCCCGCCGTGCTGATCTGCAGGTGCAGCGGGCTGCTGGGCCGGAGCCGGAGCCTGGGGGGCGCGCGTTTGGGGTGCCGGAGCCGGAGGCATTGGCATAGTGTGCCCGCCGTGTTGGTCGGCAGGCGCAGCGGGCGTCTTAGGCGCGGGCGTTTGCGGAGCCGGTGTCTGTGGCGCGCCGTGACCTTCATGCTGGGCAAAGGCTGGAGAAGCAACGCCGAGCGAGAGGGCAGCAAGAAGGAGATAGCTATTCATGCGGAAGCTCCGTCGAGCGGACGGACAGTGAAGACCTGAAACATCCCCGCGTGCATGTGATAGAGCATGTGGCAGTGGAACGCCCAGTCGCCCGGCTCTCCGGTAAAGTCGAACTTCACGACGCCGCCAGGGGCGACGATCACCGTATGTTTGCGCGGCATGTGGCCGAGCGGCGCCTTGTGGGCCAGCTCGAAGAAGTGTCCGTGCAGGTGGATCGGGTGCGCCATCATCGTGTCGTTGACGAGACTAACGCGGACGCGCTCGTTTTTGCGGAACGCGTAGGGCGCGGGCTTGTCGGAGAATTTCTTGCCGTCGAATCCCCACATGAACCGTTCCATGTTGCCAGTAAGGCGGATCTCCAGCTCGCGTGAAGGGGCGCGTGTGTCGGCATTGGGTTCAAGCGCGATGAGATCCTTGTAGACAAGAACGCGGTGGCCGACGCTCTCAAGCCCCTGCCCTGTCTCGCCGGTGCGATCCATCGGCATCGGGGCGATTGTCTGGACACCAGGGCCCATTTCAATCTGTGGCGCGTTCATCCAGTTGCGCATGGACATGTCCATGCCTTCCATTCCGGCCATGTCGCCCATGACATCCGACCCACGCACGCGTGGCGCAGCCATGCCCGGCACGGCCATCGCCGCCATGTCGCCATTACTCATCGCGGCATGATCACCGCCGCTCATATCCATCCCGCCCATGGAGCTCATGTCCATGCCCATGTCTTTCATCGTGGCCAATGGACGCTCGCGGAGCGGCGGCACTTCGGCCGTCATGCCAGGGCGTGGCGCAAGCGTCGCGCGCCCCATGCCTGAACGATCCATCGCTTCAGAGACAAGCGTGAATGCCCGATCTTCGGTCGGCGTGACGATGACGTCGTAGGTTTCAGCGTTGCCGATCTGGAACTCATCAACTGTGATCGGCCGAATATTTTGTCCGTCAGCGGCAACAACCGTCAGCTTCAGCCCTGGAATGCGCACATTGAAAATAGTCTGCGCCGCGGCGTTGATGAAGCGCAGGCGCAGGCGCTCGCCGGGTGTGAAGAGCGCAGTCCAGTTGTCTGCGGGACCGCGGCCATTGATAAGGAAAGTGTAGACTGCACCGGTGATGTCCGCGATATCAGACGGGTCCATGAGCTCCTGGCCCCAGGTCATTCGCTCGTTCAGTGTCTGGTCCTTGCCGGCGAGGAGGCCTGCGATCGTCTGCTTCTGATAATTGAAGACGCCCGCTTGTTGCTTCAGCTTCTGGAACAACCGATGTGGATGGATGAAGCTGTAGTCTGACAGAACGACGACGTGCTCGCGGTCAAAGGCGACTGGATCGGGACCTGCCGGATCAATGACAATCGGCGCATAATGTCCTTCCTGCTCCTGCAGGCTAGAGTGGCTGTGATACCAATAAGTGCCCGACTGTTTGATGGGGAACTCATAGGTGAAGGTCTTACCGGCAGGGATGCCGGGGAAGCTAACGCCAGGCACACCATCCATTTCGAAGGGCACGAGAAGTCCGTGCCAGTGGATTGACGTGTCCTCGTCGAGCGTGTTGGTGACATGCAAGCGAACGGTCGTCCCTTCCTTGAGACGGATAAGCGGCCCCGGGACCATCCCGTTGATAGCCACAGCATGGCCCTCGCGACCATCAATCGTAACCGGCATATGGCCAATCGTGAGCTTGATGTCGGTTCCCGAAAGCTCTGCTGAGTCATGCGACAAGCCGGCAGAGTGAGCCTGCGCCCACGCTGGCAGCATCGCGCTCAATAACAAGCTCCCACTGGCGAGCCCTGTAGCCCGCAAGAAACCCCGGCGATCCAAGGCTATTTTATCACGTCGGGTCATGTGTCCCCAGGAATTTGAGCGAGAGAAGACTTCTATCATGATACGCGCGTCGCCCCGACATCCCTCGCTTAATATACTGGACCCCCTCACGTCGCTTCTGCGCATTTGCGACGTGAAATTCCACGTCTCATGTCCAAAGAAACGAAAGCCAGGCAGCGGATGACCTGTGGTTCCTGCCGGCCTACAGCCCCGACCTCGCGAAGCAGGAAGGATCGTTACGTCGATAACCTCCGCAGAATGCCAAAACTACATCCGCAGCGCAGGCTATGCTTCCACCAAAATATGAAAGGCTCTAAATGAGCCGTCCTTGCCGGCGATCTAGCCGGATACAGATCATCGATCGTCAAGCCACGATCGAGACGGCACCGGTACCCCGCTTACAGTTGAACACAAATCCTTCGTAGTTAATCGCCTGTTCGGTAGCGGTGCGCTTCTGAGGTTTTCGGACTTCCGTCTCGACTCGCTTTGATCGTTCCTGCCCTAAAGGAAATGGACCTCCCGTCACCTGAAACATGGATAGCGAGTCGGACCCGGTGTTCATGACGATATCGGATCGCGACGCCGTCTAAGTCCGGCAATATCGTAAGACGACTCACGAGCGGTCGCGTGCTCAGTTAGACAATTTTGATCGGCTTGCGAATGACGAACGTCGGCACCGAACCGTGCTTTGCAAAATAATTCGGCGCCGCTGACTGGGCCGTGTAGAAGGCATTCATGAAGGCTTGGCCGCGCCAGTCGTCGGGCAGGTTGTCGCGCATGAAAGCTTGGCTCCATGGCCGAAAGGAGTCTAATTCGTACGTGAAAGGCCATTTCTGCTCATCGAACCACGACAGCGGCATCGGCTGGTGCGGAAGTTCGTAGTTCGAGTCTCCTTGAGAGCTTGCCGGCCTGGTTTGCTGCTTGCCGAACAGTTTACTCGCCAGCTTTCGGCTGCGGTTTTCGATACGCGAATTCGACGAGAAGTAGACAATAACGGCGACGCCGCCAGGCTTGAGAACACGCCATAGTTCCATCATCGCTGGCGCCTGAAGTTCCGTCGGCATTTGATAGATGACGTGGTTGCAGGTGATGGCGTCCATTGACCCGGTCTTCAGTGGCAGCTTTGTCAGGTCGCCCTGCAAATAGACACCCCGGTCGCCGAGCTTCCGCTTTGCTGCCCGCAAGCCGTTGATCGACAGATCAACGCAGATACGTTTTTGAAAATTTTCGCTGTAGTTGAGATAGCCGTCATAGGGAATCGGACCACTGCCCGCGTCGAGAATGAATTTGCCGCCGCCGCGAAAATGCCGGCCCATACGTTCGATGCAACGGTTGGTGAAGGCCTGTGACCTGGGACGTATGTCGCTAAATGCCTTGGTCTCACCGAACAGGCCAGTGTCGTCGGCAATCCAGCCGGATGTGTCGTAAAATTTGCGGACGCCGTCTGTGATTGGCCGGGCAGCATGGGGGAGGAGTCCGGCGATGTCATCGATGACGGGATAGGCAGCGCCACCGCCAGCGGTAAGGTTTCCGTCAGATGTCCAGCGAAGCTCCGCGCCGGTGGACGGACATTGCAAAATGTTCGTCAAATCCTCCTTATGGTTTGTCATTCTGTTCCTCCCGCAGCAGGGCGCAGACGCATGAGAAGTTCGCGCCAAGTCGAGTCGGAAACAACGCCCGCGGCGTGCTGCAGGGCAATGCTTGCGACAAGGACAGCAAGAGGAGACGCAGCATGCCTTTCGAGAAACACCACGATAGGGCCCGGAAATTCAGCGCCAGCAATCAGATCGACCTTGCGTTCCCACGTCATCCCTCCGCGGATGATGGTGATCGCGAGGTCATTGAAAGCATCGGGCTTTGCTTCCGCGTCTAACCTCCCGCCTACGGCGCGTCTGAGGGCAAGCGCTTCGTCATGCATCAGTGAAATTCGTCCTACTGACATGTCCTACCCGTGGAGCGCGGACTGCTAGGAGGGGTACGCACGAAGCACACAAATCCCTCGCCCATGAGCGGCACGAAAGCTATGCTTGCTAACGGCCGAAGGCGTTAACCAATTCTTCGATGAACTTGTGGTCGCGATAGCGTGGGCCGACGCAAGGCTGACCTGGACCATCTGTGGCCCATCACTTGAACGGAGAGTCCGTCACCAAAACCCAGGACTCTCATAAAGATCGAGGAACCCGAGGGCTCAGGTCAGCGGTAGCGAAACGCGCTCGTCCTTTACGTTAGCGCATGCGAAATTTTCTCGAGTGTGGTCACGCCCTGTCCGAAACGCGAGATCGCGCTGCGATGACTCTGGAGTTCGCTGTAAGGCAAGTAGCGGACGCGGAGGTCTGCAATTCTACTGAACGCAGGCCGGGCGATTTGCGCGCGCACATCCGCCTCCCTTTTGTCAGGCGCGACAAGATAGATGGCGTGCAGGTGCTTGCCCTCGCCTCCCAACGCCAGATCAAGCATGCGGACGATGCCCGAATAGATCGACGTCGTGTGCTCCACTTCAAATGCAGCGATGATCCTCTGACCGGCTAGCCAGAGTACGTCGATCATCCGCACCGCCTCGGCGCCCGGCAATTGTTCGAGACTCTCCCCGAGCCGCTGCAAGCAGCCATCGCCCAAGCGGCCGCCGGCATAGCTCCGGCCGCGGTCATTTTGCGCAATCCACACCTCATAGCCCAAGGCCAACCCAAGGTCGCGAAGCCAACCTTGCACCTCCGAATGCGTCCGCTCTTCTTCTTGCTCCAGCGCCGGAGCCTTTGTCGCAGCTGCTCGCACGCGCGCCAAATCGGCTTCCCAAGCTATCCGAACGCCACCGCCGTCCTCCGCCTTCGGCGGCGGCGAGTACAGCCCTGCACCGATGTCGAAACATAGTGCCGCAACGGCTCCCAGGTCATTCGAAAGCAAGTCGCGAAAGCGGGCGTTGAGCGCGATCATGCCTTCGCGCATGGCCAAGTATGCGTCCCACCGTCCAAGCTTTACGTCGGCGCCGGTCAGGGAGTTGTACCCACGCACGATTGCCGTGTTGAATGGAGGCGCTATGGTTGGATGGAGGAAATAAAGTATATTGGCGACGGTCGGCCCGAGCCCCTTGATCTTCAGCGCGTCAATACGGCGAATTTCAACCAGCACTTGCTCTTCCGTGTCGCAGCAGACGCAGGCGTCAAGCAAATTCCCGAATGCCCGCTGGTTACCGGAGTTCTCGTAGATGTCCGGAATTCGAAGTTTGGGCTTCCAGAGGAAAGCGTGGTCTGCTCCCTTGAAGATCTGCCGCTGCTCAGCGATTGATCGCACCACGGTCTCCAATGACGACCCGCGATAAACAACGCCGAACTTGCCCGCCGCGATCTCAGCAGCCACTCCTTGCACACCTCTACGGATTGACCGAAAGTTTTTGAGACGCTGCTCCCACAGAAACCAGCTTTGGTATGCGCCAGCCGGATCTTCGCGCCAGCGGCCTAGAAGTTCGCGCATCAAGCCATCTTGCACCTAAACCCCCCACCCAGTTTGAACAATATTAGACTCGTTCAGAGCACGGCTCCAACCGCCGGTGCAAGCGGCTATGGGCGGCGTGATTGGAAACGCTGACGGCCATAGCGGCTCGGATGAATACGCCCGCTTCTTATACCTCTTGTCGGAAAACGCCCCTTAGCCGGCGCACCAGCGCGCGCCAATTCAACAGCGGCCCGGATATCCCCGAGATGCCGTGCCCCAGACGCCAAATTCAAAACCAAACGCCATTCCAGCGCCATCTATCGCAGAGACTGGTTCGCGGTGGTCTCAAAGCACCCCTTGGAGTCCATGCGAACCCGCGGTCCCGTTTAATGCGAGGCCGATTATTACCGCCAACCTCGGCAACAGCAGAGACTACTCGAGAGCAAGTGCCGTTGGCGGGGTCAGGCTCTTCAGTCTCTGGGTGCGACAATGGGACCGGCGTTCGGCCTAAGGGAGACTATCGCCGGAAAAGCAGCGAGAACGAGCCAGCTCGCGGCCTTGCAGAGACGCGAGAAAGCGCAAATCCCGGCGCTACTGCAGGCAATACGGCTAGAAAACAGGAACTGAACCCGAGAGACCGGACTGCGTGGCGGAGAGGGTGAGATTCGAACTCACGGTACCCGTGAAGGTACAACGGTTTTCGAGACCGTCCCGATCGACCACTCTGGCACCTCTCCGCGGGACGCGGGGATATAGCATCGCAAAACTTAAACGCAAGCAAAGGCGGCGGAGGCTACCAAGAAGGCGCATTTGCGGGGGTTTTCGCTTGAAGGCGGGCCGGGCTGGGCCTGTCCAACGGCGCCAGGCCGGCTGGCCGCCGTGGCCTATGGCTGGGGCCGCTTCCCTCGCCCCCCGTTCAGAATTTTCGCCGCGCGTTTGAGCGGACCGGCGCGAACCGGGGCGCGCGATGCCTGTTCGGTGATCATGCTGCGGCGCCCCGGCGTTTTGCGGCGCGGCGAGGCGCGTTTTAACTTGCAAACAAAAGTAAGCGATGACTAGCTTTCTGCACGGGTGAATGGACAGGAAGGTTTCATCATGCGCGCTTACCGGATTTTGTTGCTCTCCTGCACGGCGCTATCGCTGCTTGCGGCGCCTGCGCTGGCGCAAGAAACAGATGACGATCAATCGCGCGACGTCGTTATCATCACGGCGCAGAAGCGATCCGAAAACATTCAGGAAGTGCCGGTCGCGGTGACAGCAATCGTCGGCGAGACTCTCCAGGATCTTGGCGTGACCGACGTGCTGGATCTGAACGCCTTGTCGCCCAGCCTTCAGGTGAAGACCGACGACAACGCGGCCAACCCGAAGATCTTCATTCGCGGGATCGGCCTCAACGACTTCAATCCCAACACCGCCAGCGCCGTCGCCATCTATTCGGATGGCGTCTATGTCGGCTCGCCGCTGGCGCAGATGGGACAGTTCTTCGATCTCGAGCGCGTGGAAGTCCTGCGTGGGCCGCAAGGCACGCTTTACGGGCGCAACACCACGGGCGGCGCCATCAACCTGATCAGTCGCAAGCCGGGCGATCAACTCGAAGGCGACGCCTATGTCGAGTATGGGTCGTTCAACAGCCTCACCGCAGAGGCCGGCGTGGGCGGGCCGATCCAGGACGGCGTGCTCGGATACAGGGTCGCCGGAACGTATGTGCGCAATGACGGATACGCGCTGAACCGGCTGACTGGAAACCGGGGCAACAATGCAGACCGTGGCAGCGCGCGCTTTACGCTGAGCTGGACGCCTTCGGACACCTTCGATGGCCTGTTCCAGCTCCGCTACGGGCGCTCGAACGGCGGGTCGATCTGGGCCTACAACCGTTCCCTGCTGCCGCAGACCGTGGCCGCAACGGGACCGGATGGCTTCTGCGCGCCGGGGGCCTACACGTCGGGTGATTGCACCGATCTGGCCGGCTACGCCAACACCAGCACCAATCTCTACGAGGGCGACTATCACCTTGAAGGCAAGGACAAGGTGGAGACGTATGGCGCATCAGCGACACTGACCTGGGATCTTGGCGCGATGTCGCTGATATCGGTAACGGGTTATGATCATGCCGACCGCGACGATGTGGAAGACACCGATGCGGGCCCGACCGACATCATCACCGCGCGTTACCGCGCGAAGCAATGGGCTGCCAGCCAGGAACTGCGCCTCCAATCCAATGGCGACAACACGCTCAACTGGGTTCTGGGCGTTTATCTCGCGCGCGATGAACTGGTCACGAATTCCTATTACGACGTGTTCCGCATCGCCAACTCAGGCGACCCGAACACGGATCTGCCGCAGGGCATCGGCGTGTTCGGCTGGCCCTTCACGCAGGACACGGACAGCTACGCGGTTTTCGGACAAGCCGACTACGACCTCACGGACAGGCTGACCGCGACCGTGGGCCTACGCTACTCGGCCGACGACAAGACGTTCCGCTATGACAGCACATACGCCAGCAATCCGGGCGATCCGACTTTCAACATCTTTCCGACCGTGGACGCGAGCCGCACGTTCGACTCCGTGTCGGGCCGGCTGGGCCTGAAGTACGCGGTCAACGACGACGTCAATGTCTATGCAACGTACAATCGCGGCTACAAGAGCGGCGGATTCTTCAGCGCGCAGACAACCGATCCGGCATCGCTGCTGCCCTATGACGACGAGATCGTCGACGCCTACGAGGCCGGGCTGAAATCGCAGCTGTTCGATGGGCTGGTGACGGCCAATTTCGCGGCGTTCACGTACGATTACCAGGACATGCAGGTTTACACACTGGTGGTGGATCCGAACACGAATCTCACGGTGCAGAACTTCACCAATGCCTCGAATGCGAAGGTTTCCGGGCTTGAGGCCGAGTTCACGTCTTCGCCGGTCGACGGACTGGACCTGTCGCTTGGTGCGTCTTTCCTCGATGCCACGTATGAAGACTTCCGGTCAGCCGGCGACGACTATTCGGGCAACCAGCTTCCCAATGCGCCGGAAGTCAGTGCCACGGCGTCAGCGCGGTATGCGTGGAGCCTGTTCGGCGGAGAGGCTTCGGCGCAGGCGGATGTATCATACAGATCTAGAGTTTATTATGATACGCGGAATGTAGACCGCCTGTCAGATGGCGACCGGACATTTGTGAACCTCCGGGCCGGATGGAAGCCGGATGGGGACAACTGGGAGTTCGGCGTGTTTGCCCGCAACGTGTTCGATGAGACGAACATCAGCGACATCATTCCGATCGAGGGCCTTGGCTTCGACCTGTTCAGCATGGGCCCGCCGCGCACCTTTGGCGCGTTCCTGCGCTACGACTACTGACGCCGATGAGCAGCGACGCGCACATAACGGGCTGGATTGGACCTCGGCCTTCGGGGCTGGGGATCTTCTCGGTGATGTTTGTCGGCGTTGCCGGCATCATGATTGCGGGGCTTCAGCCGCTGCTGCTGGGCACCATGACCCAGGAAGGCCGGATTACAGCGAACCAGCTTGGACAGGCGGCGACGGCGGAGCTTCTCGCCATGGGCGCCGCCGCGTTTCTGGCCGGGGCTGTGCTGAAGCCGGAGCGGATGAAAGTCATCGGCTTGGTGATGGCCCTTCTGCTGGCCGGGCTGGACGCAGCAACGCCATTGTTCGCGGGCGATACGATCACGCTTGTGCGCGCCGTGGCGGGCCTGCCGAGCGGCGTGCTGATGTGGGTTGCCCTGGCGATGATTGCGCGGACGCCGCGGCCGGAACGCTGGTCTGGCATCTATCTCACCGTGCAGACGCTGGCGCAGTTTCTGATGGCGACGCTGATGGCGGCGACTGTTGTGCCGGTTTACGGCTCAGGCGGCGGCTGGATTGCGCTGGCGGCGTTCTGCGTCGTGACAGCGGCGTTCGCACTGTTCGTTCCGGATAGGCTTCAGCCGCTGGCGCGGACGGAGGGGCACAGCTCCCTGCCCGGCGCACGTGGATGGATCGCGCTGCTGTCGGCCTTCCTTTTTTCAGCGTTCACCATCGGCGTCTGGGTTTATGCCGAGCCTTTGTCGCGGCAGTCGGGCCATGCGCCCGAGGTGACGGGCGCTGCGGTTTCGATCTCGCTTGCTTGCCAGGTTGCAGGCGGCGCTGCGGCCACATTGCTGGCGGGACGCATCAACTGGCTCTGGACCGTGGTCGTCTCGTCCGTGCTGGCCATGGGCGTCGTCTATGGCTTCTACACGCTGCCCTCGCCCGAAATGTTTCTCGTGCTTTCGGGTGCGTTCGGCTTCCTGTGGCTGTTCGTTCTGCCCTTCCTGGTTCCCATGATCATCGAGGCGGACCCGACGCGGCGTGCGGCCGTTCTGGTGGGCGGGGCGCAGGTTCTGGGCGCGAGTTTCGGACCGTTCTTCGCGTCTCTCCTGGTGACGGAGACGGATTCTCGAGGAGCTTTGACCTTCGGAGGGGCTTGCCTCATCGGTTCGGTACTGCTGGCTTTCGCGCTATACCAGATTCGACCGCGCAAGGTCGTGACAGAGGGCGCCCCCTGATGCCAACGGCCAAACGACCGAAGCGCAAGGCGGAGCCCGCCGCATTGCGCGCAGCGCCGATTCAGGAACGCGCAAAGCAGACGCGCGACAGGCTTCTGGATATTGCCGGGGAGCTGCTGGGTGAGGTGGGTATCGAGCGCATCTCGACCAACATGATCGCGGCGCGCGCGGGTGTCTCGCCCGCCGCCCTCTATCGCTACTTCAAGGACAAGTATGGGGTTCTGGAGGCGCTGGGACGCCGGCTCATGGACCGGCAAAACGCCTTGCTGTTCGCTTGGCTGGACACGCACAAGGCGGGCGGCCTTGATGCCCTTGGCGCGCATACGGCGGAACTGCTCCGCGGAACCGCCGAGATCACGGACAATGAGCCCGGCGGCGTATGGATCCTGCGCGCCCTGCGCGCCGTGCCGCAGCTTTCACATGTGCGTGTGGAATCGCACCGCGAAGTGACGGATGCGATGCTGGAAGTCTACGCTCCGCTACTCCCCAAAGTGAACAAGCGGAGGCTGTGGCAGCGGCTACGCATGACCGTCGAGTACGGGTACGCGATCGACGAGATGTTGCATGAAGAAGACCGCATACCGCGCGAGGATGTGCTGCGCGAAGCGGCGGCCATGCTCGGCAATGTACAGCTTGAGGACGAATGATGACGACATGGTCCAACTGGTCTGGCAGCGTTGAAGCAAAGCCTGCGCGTGTTGAGAAGCCGAAGACTTATGCCGAGCTGGCCGGGCTTGTTCGGACTGCTGCGAAAGTGCGCGCTGTCGGTGCGGGCCACTCCTTCATGCCGCTGTGCGCGACAGATGGCACGTTGCTGTCGCTGTCCGATCTGGAAGGCGAGATCACGGTGGATGCCGCAACTTCGCGCGCATCGGCCCCTGCGGGATGTTCGCTGGCGAAGCTGACGGAAGTGCTCTGGCAGCGGGGCTTTTCCCTCATCAACCAGGGGGACGTGAATCCGCAAGCGTTGGCCGGAGCCATTGGCACGGGGACGCATGGCACGGGCGCCAAGCTCGGCACACTGTCGACCGCCGCCCGCGCGTTCGAGATCATGACGCACGACGGGAGCATCGTGACATGCAGCCCCACGGAGAACGCCGACCTGTTCGAGGCTCAGCGTCTGTCGCTCGGACTGATGGGTGTGGCGACGCGCATCGAGATCGACGTGCTGCCGGCCTACCATCTGGAAGAGCGGCTGGAGGTCTATCGGCTGGATGAAATCGCCGAGCGGTGGGAACAGCTTGCGGCGGAGAACCGGCATGTCGAGTTCTTCGTGTTTCCCTATGCCGACCTCGCCATGCTGAAAATCCTGCATCCCAAGCCTTCAGAGGGCGAGATGAAAGAGCAGAGGGACATGGATGACACCGCCTTCCGCAAGGTATGCGATCTCTGCAAGAGGTTCCCCTTCCTCACGCCATTCCTGCAGCGCCGGCTGCTGCCGCAGGAAATGAAGCGGCGACGGGTTGGGCCAGCCTATCGCATCTTCCCGTCCGAGCGCACTATAAAGTTCGAGGAGATGGAGTACGAGCTTCCACGCGCCAATGGATGGTCGGCCTTGCGCGAAGTCATCGCGTGGATACGCAAGAAAAGGCTGCCCGTGTCGTTCCCCTTTGAGTTCCGCATCGTCGCGGCGGACGACATCTGGTTGAGCCCGTTCAAAGGCCGCGAGGGCGCGTCCATCTCGATGCACCAGTATCATCGCATGGCCTGGCAGGACATCTTCCGGGAAGCCGAGACGATTTTCCGCGCGCATGATGGACGGCCGCACTGGGCCAAGCGCCATACGTTGACGACAGCGGATGTGCACGCGCTTTACCCAGACGCTGCAAAGTTCTGCGCGGTGCGCGACAGGATCGATCCGGGGGCGAAATTCGCCAACGCCCACCTCACCCAACTCTTCGGTATCGAAGCGAAGGCAGGCTGACACGATGAACGATCGCGACCTTCACGCGCACCTGATCAACCAGCAAGGTGGGCGCCGTTCCTTCAACACTCCGGTGCTGGTGATCGACCTCGATGCTTTCGAGAAGAATGTCGCCGACATGGCGGCCTATGCGAAGGCCAGCGGCCTTCGCCTGCGTCCCCACGCCAAGACACACAAGTGCGCCGAGATCGCTCGCCGTCAGGTTGCAGCCGGCGCCGTTGGCGTCTGTTGCGCCAAGCTGGGCGAGGCCGAGGCGATGGCGGCGGGTGGGATCGCGAGCATCCTGATCACCTCGCCTGTCGTCTCCGCGCCCGCAATTGAGCGGTTGATTGCGCTCAACCAGAAGATTCCAGACCTCGAAGTCGCCGTGGACAATCCCGATAACGCCCGCGCCCTGGCTGCTGCTACGGGTTCGGGCAAACGGCTGAATGTGCTGATCGACGTCGACCCCGGCGTACGCCGTACCGGTGTCGCGTCCGCCGAGGCCGCCGTCGCTCTGGCGCAGGCCATTGCCGACTTGCCTCAGCTCAACCTGATTGGCGTTCAGTATTACTGCGGCCGCCAGCAGCACATCGAGAGTTATGCCGAGCGCCGCACAGACATAATCGACCGTACGGACTATCTGCGTGGTATCGTCACCGCGCTGACGGATGCCGGGTTTGCGCCGGGCATCATTACCGGTGGCGGCACGGGAACGCACCGGATCGACGTTGAACTTGGCCTGCTGAACGAGCTTCAGACAGGCTCGTACGTTTTTATGGATCGGCAGTATAACGACTGCGACATCAGCGGCGAAGGCACGCCGGGCTTTGCGACCTCGCTGTTGATCGACGCGCGTGTGGTGAGCGCCAACACGCCTGGCCTTGGCACGATTGATGCGGGCTTCAAGGCCATGTCGACGGATGGTGGCCCGCCAACCGTGCTCGCGGGGGCGCCGGCCGGAGCGCCGTATCACTTCATGGGCGACGAGCACGGCCTTGTGCTTTTTGGCGAGACGTCTCCGCCGGTCGGCTCGATCGTGACGCTGGCGGCCCCGCATTGCGATCCGACCGTGAACCTCTACGACTTCTATCACGTTGTACGCGGCGACACGCTGGTCGACATCTGGCCGATCGAGGGTCGGGGCAAGTCCCGGTAGCCTGTGGTGAAACTCGCTGCTGTGCGTCAGCGCTGCGACGGCGCCCACTTGCGCTGCAGAAGCATGGCTTCCTGTTCAGCGTTCAAAGGCGCGCCTGGCATGTGCGCGTCCAGAAAAGCTTCGAGCGCGGGCGCGCGGGCGGCGGAGGCTGTCTGAAACTCGCCGAGTGGCTTGGCGAGTTGATAGGCCACGACCTGTGTGCGCCAGACGCCATCTTCCCGGCAGGCAATCGCGGCGGACGAGCCGTCCTCGGTTGTGACGTCGAACTGGCGGCAGAAAGCGCCATCGTCGGCTGCGAAGGTCAGCCGGGGAACGGCAGCGGCATTCCCGACCTTGCTGACCTCGCCAGTTGCGGCCACTTCGAGCATCTGGTGCAGGGGAGAGCTCGCCACGATCAGGCCGTCAGGGCCGGGGGCGAGAAGATCGGATTGCGAGTCAGTCGACGTGGCCGACGTGACGCCCCATACAGCCGCCGCGCACAGCAGCGAGGCTGCTATGGCGCGATGCTCCATGACAAAGGCGCTGATGCTGCGCGGCTTGAACGCGATCACCTGCGCTGTCGGCGGCGTGTCCATGGCGGCCTTGAGGCTTGCCTTCAGCGGCGCGTTATCGATCCCGCCAATGGCGTCGCGATATACGGCGTTTGCCGTGCCCAGCTTTTCCATGCGGCCAGCGAGCGCGGCGTCCGCCTCGAGATCCTGCGACAGCGCTTCCATCTCCTGCGGCGTGAGTTCGCCATCGAGGAAAGCGGAGAGCTGTTCGTCTGTCCAGATCCGGTCTGTCATGACACTGCCTCCAGGTGAGCAGCGAGCGCTGCGCGTGCACGCGCGAGACGGCTCATCACGGTGCCGATTGGAATGGACAGCGTTTCGGCGGCTTCGCGATAGGCCATGCCGGCGATTGCGACCATCGCTAAAACTTCGCGCTGTTCTTGCGGCAAGGCGTCGATCCCTTCCTGTGCCCGCCTCAGCATGGCCTGAGCCGCCACCCGTTCTTCGGTTGAAGCATCGAGCATCACGTCTGCCGCGATCTCCTTGGCGGCGTCGCGGCGCACCTTCCTTGAGCGGAGGTCATCAAACCAGATATTACGGCTTACTCTGAACATCCATTTCACCAGTTCGACGTCATCCGGCATTGGGCGCGATAGCACCCGTTCCATCGTGGCCTGCACGAGATCGTCAGCGTCATCCGCATGGCGCGTCAGCGCGTATGCAAAGCGCCTCAGCTGCGGAACCAGCGCCACCAGATCCCTGTGCAATTCTGTCCGATCCCGAGCCATCTGGTGCTATGACGTCTGGTTGCTGGGTTTATTCCATCTGGAACTGGAATTTTATCCGTCCTCAATCGTCAGCTGGCTTGATGCAAGAGCTGAAAAGGGTTCCCGCTTGAGCACTGGCCGGTTTCCACTGAAAAAGCAGGTGCTTCTGTTCGCAATCGCCCTGGCCTTTGCCCCGGCGGCGTTCGCGCCCACGGCATTCGCGCAGCTGCCAGGCCTCGGCGATGGAAACATCCTCCGGGGAATCGATGACGCCATCGACCGCACCGTGGACCGGGCGGTCGACCGCGCCGTGACCGACCCGATCACGGGCCGCGTCGACAGGGCCGTGGAAAAGCTGCTGGACGCCAAGGACCTGCCGAAGGCGCTTCTTGATCCGTTGCTCGACCTGCCCCTTCTGCCGGCGCGCAAGGAGGTGGTTGTCGAGGACAACTGGCGCGCGCTCGATCACGAATGGATCGCGCTTCTGTCGCCGGATCAGCTGCCCGCGCTTCAGGCCGCCAACGTCCAGATCATCAGCCGCCGCACACTGTCGTCCACCGGACTCGTGCTGGTGCGTGTCGTTGTCTCCGACAATGACAACCTGCCTGGCCGGGCCGAAGCGCTGCTGCGCAGCCTTGGCGCCACGGCGGCTGACCGCAACCACATCTTCGACGAGCGCAGCGGCCCGGCGCCAGACTTCGAGTTTGCGCCCTCGCCTGCTCCTGCCCCGCAGGGCGGTGGTGGCGGCAAGGTCACGATAGGCCTGATCGACACGGCTCTTGTGAAAAAGCACCCGGCGCTTGCCCGCGCGAATATTTCCGAGCGCGATTTTGTCGACAGCTCCAATGCCCGCCCGACCGCGCATGGCACGGCCATCGCCTCGCTGCTCGTCGGCAAGGAGCGCGACCATCGCGGCCTCCTGCCCGACGCCCGGCTTGTTTCAGCGTCCGTGTTTTATCAGGGGGAAAGCGGGGCCACCGGCGCCACCACGTCTGCACTGGTCAACGCACTCGACTGGATGGCTGCGGAAAATGTTCAGGTGGTGAACATGAGTTTGGCCGGCCCGCCCAATCAGGTGCTGGGGGCCATGATCGATGCTTTGTCGAAGCGCGGCATGATCATCGTCGCCGCCGTCGGCAATGACGGCCCATCAGCAAAGCCGCTTTATCCCGCCGCCTTCGAGCCTGTGATCGCCGTCACTGCGGTTGACCGACGCAACACCGTTTATCGCTGGGCCAACCAAGGGCCGCAGGTTGATTTTGCAGCCTGGGGCGTCGAGGCGCCGGTGGCCTTGCCGAAGGGCGGCTATGGCCAGGAAACCGGCACATCCTTTGCCGTACCCGTTGTCGCCGCCGCCATCGCGCAGCAGGTGGCGCGCACCGGCAGTTCCGCCTCGGCCGCTGTTCAGGCGCTGATCGCCCGGGCCGTAGATCTCGGCGCGAAGGGGCGGGACAACACCTATGGCTATGGCCTGGTGAAGCCCGCCTCCTGAGGCTGCGCTCAGTATTTCACGCCCAGCTTCAGCGAGGTCACGTGCTCGTCGTAGTCGGCGGATGCGAGGTTCGACTGATATCCGCCGTAGCGGTACGAGCCTTCCACAAACACGTTGCCGGAGATCGGCGCTTCAAGTGAGACATCAACACCGGCGCGCTTGTCCTCACGCGGCGTGCCGATGATCGGCGTGGTGTTGTCGTAGTTGCGCTGCTCGTATTCGGCGCCGGCACGGAATGTCATCTCGCGGTCCAGGGCATCGAAGCGCTGCACGAAGCGGATGCGGGCCGAGCCGCCGCCAAAATCGAGCTCATCCGAATTGGCGTCTTCCTCGATCGCCTTGCCGCCGATGGCGATGTAGCGGCGGGCGCCATCGAGGAAGAAATAGGCGTCCGCCGCGATGGTGTCGGACGTTGCGTCGCGCGTCGGCCGTCCGTCAAAAGACTTGTCGGTTGCGGCATAGGACAACCGCACGAACAGCGCGTCGCCGAACTGCTTAGACATGTAGGGCGAGATCTGCGTAAAGGTCAGGTAGCTGTCGCCATCGAGGTTGGCCTGGGCCACGTTGCCCAGCACACCGAGCGTGGCAAAATCGAAATCGTACGCCACTTCGGCAAAGCCGCGGTGCAGCGTGAGATCGAACGCGCTGAACTCGTCATGCACGGTCTGCGAAAATTCGTAGCCGCCACGCAGAGTGAGCTTGTCGATGGGTTGGCCACTTGCCTCGACGAGGCCGCTGAACGTCGCGGCCCAGTCGCCCTGCCCCGTGTTGGTGTCGAGATCCTGTACGGCGACGTTGGAGTTGTACTCCGCGCCGACCTTGCCCTCGAAACGGAAAACGCCATCCCCGCCCAAGGTATCTGCTTCCTGCGCGTTGGCGGAAGCCGCAAGGAAAACCAGAGCGCAGGCTCCCGCACTGCCCGCTAGCCTGTTCAGGTAAGACATGAGCATCTCCATATGCAGGATCGGCAGCGCCTGAGCGCCGCCGGTCCATCCAGGTCGAATGGGTTAGAAGCCAAGTCCGCCACGAACGTCCTTGGCGATGTTGGCGGACACATCGTTCGCGATGCCGGTCTTGATCGCGTTGCTCACTTCCTTGCTGACGCTCGCCGCGATCTCACCGGCGACTGCGCCGTTGATCGAGCCCGCGATCTCGCCGCTGACGGCGCTGTTGAGCGCGGCCGTGGCGTCCTGCGTCACGTTGGCGGCCGCGGCGCCCTGAGCCGAGCCAGCGGCCGATTGCGCAGCATCGCCCGTCGACTGACCCGATTGCTTCGCCGTCTGCACGGCGCCTTGCACGGCTCCGGTTGCGCCGGCCTTGGCTTGCTGTGCGGAGGAGACAGTCGCTGACTTGGCGGCTTCGGCCTTGGCCGCAACCGTACCCGCCGCGCCTTCGGCGCGATCACGCGTCTGGTTGGCCGTGCCAGTCGCCGCCGTCGTGGCGTTGGTGATGGCGTTGGTGTTCGCCGCGCCGCCAAGGCCGCCGCCGGAATTACCCGAAGCGCCGCGATTGCTGGCATTGCCGTTGGCGCTACCGCCGCCCGAGATGCTGGCGTTGGTCGAACCGGCCTGCGCAGACACGCTTCCGCCGCCGCCGGCCGCAGTTTGCGAGGACTCCTTTGAAGCAGAGGCGTTGCCGCCGAAGCCGCCGCTGGCGCCGACGGACACTTGCGCCACCGCCGCAGGGCTCAGCGCCAGCGTGGCGCCGGCGAGAAGAAGGATTTTCAGGTTGTGAGTGCGCGCCATGGTGGAACTCCCTTGCTGGCATCTGCGAGGGAGACGGGCGGGCCGACGGTTTATTCCAAAAAATCTCTCAGACCTTCAAAAAGGGACAAGATATTCGACCGCTAACCAGCCTGCGGGACCCTTTTGTCCTGGTGACAGCATCAAACCGCCATCCGCGCCGGACGATGAACGAGCCGGTAGAGCGCGGGCAAGACCAAGCTTGCAACAAGCGCCGTCATCAGAACCGGACTCAATCGCGTCAATGCGTCTTCGCGTATGGCCTCGTCGGGCGTACGCCCCTCATCCTTCAGGGACGGATGAAGGTCAGCATGACAACGTCATTGAGCACGGCCACGCCAGACAGCGCGATGAACTCCTCACCCGCCGGGATCGACAGAGGCAAGTTGCGCAGCAAATGCGCCGCCGGTCAGCCCTAGCGGTACACCGGAAAACACGACCAGGGCATCCTGGATGGATCGAAACAGGGCAAACAGCAGAGCGAAGATCAGCAGCAACACCGCCGGGACGACCACGGCCAGACGCTGCGCGCCGGGCATCAGCTTGGCCATCACGCCGCGCTGGATTTCGTTCGATCCGCCGTAGATCGACGCTTGCCGGCCATTGAGATAGCCGCCATTGCTTCGGCCTGATCGTCCGGGCCGATCGGCGGCTGGTTCGATCCCGGTCCGCGCGCCTCGGGCTGATCCACCGCCGCATAAGGCCCGGCGAGTTCGACCGCGATCACCTCGATCAGTTGCATCGTCTCCGTGCCCTGAGTCTTCAGCATGGATGACATTGGGCCCGGGTTGCGGCCGGAGGACAGCGCGCTCATCACGCGATGTTCCGCGATCTCGATGGCATCGACAGCGACATCCACCTCCGCCAGCCGCCGCCACACGCCATCGCCTGGGCCAAGTGTTTCGCGCGCGAGTCCGCGCAAACGCTGCAGCCGCACCTTCAGCCCAGGCGCGAACTGCCCGCCGCGCTCGAACTCGAGCGTCACGATCGGGCGAACGCTGACGCCCGGCGCGTGCATGTCGATCAAGAGGAAGGTAATGCCCGTCTGCGGCTTGCCATCGAAGCGCGTGCGGACCAGCCCGAATGTGAGATAATCATGCATCCCTCTCCCGATGCGTTTGGTCATTGTGGCAATGCCTACCGGAACCAGGGAGAGCAAGTGTGCACTCAGGTTCGCGAAACGCCAACAGTACCGCAAGCTGGCGGAAGTGATGGGGCAGCCATCGACCTCGGCGATAGCCTGGCTCGGCAGATCGAAAGCGCGGGCCGCGAGATGGCGCTGCCCTACATCGCTGTCAGCGCGGATATCGGCAGTCCCGACCCGGTGATCGGCCCGGATGGCAGGCCGTACGCCGAAACGCTGTTCCGCTGGATCGACCCCGAACTGCGTTATTAGGAGGATCGGGGCTTCGCCCTGCGCGCGCGGGTTTTGCATGCGGCCCGGCTCTGCTCCGAACCTTTCTACGTCGCCGATGGGCAAGACCGACGCGGACATCAGCGAGATCCTGCATATCTCGTTGCCCACCGTTCGCTTCCACATGACCAACGCGGCGCGGAAACTGAACGTGATCGGGCGGCCGCAGGCGATCTACAAGGCTGCCACGCTGGGCTATGTGGGAGCCGTGGCGCGGAGCTAGGCCAGCATCCCCGCAAGCTTCTCGCGGATGATCGCTTCGGCCTCATCCACGATGCGATCGACCAGAACCTTCACGGTCGGCACATCCTCGATCAGGCCCTGCACCTGCCCCGCGCTCCAGATGCCATGATCCTTTTCGCCCGTCTCAAGGCCCTCGCGGCCGCGAACGCCCTTCACCAGATGCGAGACCTCCTCGAAAGGGCGGCCTTCGGCTTCAAGCCGCAGGACTTCCTGGCTCACAGCGTTCTTCGCGACGCGGGCGCTGTTGCGATAGGTGCGGAAGATGATGTCGGTCGCGCGCTCGTCGGCATCCACCATGGCCTGCTTGAAGTTTGGGTGGATCGGCGCTTCGACGGTCGCACAAAAGCGTGTTCCCATGTTGATGCCGTGTGCGCCCAGCGCGAGCGCCGCCACAAGCCCGCGTCCGTCAGCAAATCCGCCCGACGCCAGCATCGGGACCTTCACCTTGCTGGCCGCCGCCGGAATCAGGATCAGGCCGGGGATATCATCTTCGCCGGGATGGCCTGCGCACTCGAACCCGTCGATGGACACGGCATCCACACCCATCCGCTCAGCCGATAGGGCGTGGCGAACCGCGGTGCATTTGTGGATCACCTTCACGCCATTTGCTTTGAAATGGTCGACATGCTCCTGCGGCTTGTAACCAGCCGTTTCGACCATCTTGATCCCGCTCTCGATGATCGCCTGACGGTACTCCGCATAGGGCGGCGGCTTGATCGCCGGCAGGATGGTGAGGTTCACGCCGAAGGGCTGGTCCGTCATGTCGCGCGTGCGTTCGATTTCCTTCGCGAGCGCTTCGGGCGTTGGCTGGGTGAGCGCCGTCAGGAAGCCCAGCGCCCCCGCATTGGCTACAGCCGCGACCAGTTCGCCACGGCCAACCCACTGCATGCCGCCCTGTGCGATGGGATGCCGGACACCGAACAGTTCGGTGAAGCGCGTGCGGATCATGATTGTCTCCCGGATCTTCTCGCAGCTGGGCCTGTTGCCCCGTGACCTTATTGCCCCGTGAATTGGGCCGGGCGCTTGGCAAGAAAAGCTATCACGCCTTCGCGGTGATCCTGCGTCTGGCCTGCCAGGCGCTGGTTGTTGCGCTCGGTGGTCATTGCTTCCTCGAAAGAGGAATCCGCTGCAGACCAGGCCATGCGCCGGATCATCGCCAGGGATTGCGTTGGGCCGGCGCCGAGCGCCTTCGCCAGCTCCAGCGCCACCGGCATAACCTGCTCATCGGGAACAATGCGATTGATCATCCCCCACTCCAGCGCCTTCGCCGCCGGAATGCGCTCGCCCAGCAGCATCATCTCCATCGCCCGCGCGCGGCCGATGCTGCGTGCTAGCAGCCAGCTCGATCCGCCATCGGGCACCAGACCAATCCGGGCGAACGCCTGCAGGAAGAACGCACTCTCGCCGCAGATCACGATGTCGGCCGCCAGCGCGAACGAGCAGCCAACGCCGGCGGCTGAACCCTTGATCGCCGACACCCACGGGATTGGCAGATCACGCAGGCGAAGCATCAGCGGATTGATGTGGCTCTCAAGCACCGAGCCGGAATCGTAGGGGCCGTCAGACTTGCGATCGCCCATGCCGGCCGACAGGTTCGCGCCCGAGCAGAAACCGCGCCCTGCCCCCGTCAGGATCATCGCGCGCGCCGAGCCTTTGATCGCATCCAGCGCCTGATCGATTTCCTCGATGGTCTGGATCGTCACAGCGTTCAGCGTCGCCGGATCGTTGAGCCGGATGATTGCGATGTCCCCATGCCGTTCCAGCTCGATCTTGCCGTAAGCCATGTCGTGTCCTCTGCTCGTCATGTGTCTGCAGGCTAGTTCACCTGCCGCGCGCGTCCAGCCCACCGATCGCGTTCGCTGCCACGACTGATATCGCTACGTTAGTCGATCCCTTCGCCCGGCCGCTCTATCTGAAATGACAGGCGCCATGGCGGCAATCACGCGACAAGCGGCTATGCAGCGCGTTTCCGGGTTATTGCCGATCAGGAACCGTCGAGCCGGACGAGCCTACCTGCCGCGTAGAAGTGCGATGGCGCACGCTTTATACGGCCATCCTCGCACGTGCGGCGTTGAACTCCATGGCAACTACCGGAATTATAGCTGCCTGCGCCCACCGTCAGGCAGCCGCACTTTTTGGGAGGATCACGATGTCGAATCCCTACCGGATACTTGGCGCACTGGGATCGCCCTATTCCCTGAAGATGCGTGCGATCATGCGCTACCGTCACATCCCGCACACCTGGGTCATGATCACGCCCGAGCACGATCGCGAACGCAGCGCGGTCAAGGTGCCGGTCATTCCGGTGATTCAGTATCCTGACGGCAGCTATCACAATGACTCGACGCCCATGCTGCACGAACTCGAAGCCCTTCATCCCGGCCAGCGCAGCATCGTTCCGGTCAATCCCGCCGACGCATTTCTTGCTTCTCTGTTCGAGGACATGGCCGACGAGTGGGGCGCCAAATTCATGTTCCACATGCGTTGGTACCTGCCACGCGATCAGAAGCAGATGAGCGAGTGGCTTGCCTTCGATCGCTTGCGCGGCGGCGGTTTTGCCGGCGTGAAGGATTTTGCGGACGCTTTCCGCGCCCGCCAGGTTGGCCGCATGCCGATCGTGGGGTGCACGCCGGAGAATGCCCCGCTCATCGACGAGACCCTGCGCATGGTGCTCGCCATCCTCGAAGAACATGTGCTGGAGCAGCCTTTTCTCTTCGGATCGCGGCCGAGCCTTGCCGAGTTTGCCTGGTACGGCCAGTTCTCCCAGCTGATCGTCGACCCGACGCCCAACGATCTCCTGCGCGAGATCGCGCCTTTCACAACACGCTGGCTGATGCAGATCGAGGATGCGTCGGGCGTCGATGGCGCGTGGCGTGATGCCGCTTCATCCTGGGCGCCGGCGATCGAAAAGCTGCTGGCGTTTGCGGGCAAGGTCTATTTCCCGTTCCTGATCGCAAATGCTCGCGCTGCGGCGGCAGGACAGGAGATGTTCACGGTCGAACTGCTGGGCAAGCCGTGGACTCAAGGCACCTTCAAATACCAGGCGAAGTGCCTCGCGACATTGCGCAAGGACTATGCGGGGCTGCCGGAAACGGCGCGGGCGGCGCTCGATCCCATGCTCGATCGCACCGGATGCCTTGCGCCTCTGCGCGGGGAGGCTGCGTGATGTCTCACGGCACGCGCGCGGCTGGAACTGGAACAGGACGGAGACCCGCTATGCGTACATTGGCAGCTCTCGCTGCGGCGCTCGTCGCAGCTGCGTGTGGCGGCGACCCGGCCAAGCCGGTAGCCCGCGCCGATGGTCCGCCGAATATCGTGCTGATCATTGCGGATGACCTTGGCCACTACGATGTCTCGATCAACGGCAATCCCATGGTGAAGACGCCGAACATCGATTCCATCGGCGATAGCGGCGCGCGATTCCAGACGGGCTATAGCGGCGACGCGGTGTGCTAGACCTCACGCGCGGCCCTGATGACAGGCCGCAATTTCTCGCGCTTCGGCTTCGAATGGCTGCCTAACCTGCCCGGTTTCGTGCGAGCGCGCGACGGCGCCTATGTGAAGGAAGAACATCCGCCGGTCGTGTTGCCGGCCACCGATCCGCCGCCACCGGAGAAGAACGGCCTGCCGCTCAGCGAGATCACGATGGCGGAGGTGCTGAAGGCTCAGGGTTATCACAACGGTATTGTCGGCAAGTGGCATCTCGGCACATCGCCGGTTCTGGCGCCGACGCAACGCGGCTTCGGCGAATTCGTAGGCTTCCCCGGCGGCGCGGCCATGTTCGCGAAGGCGGATGATCCCACGGTAAAGACTGTTCTGTTGCCGTGGAGCGGCATCGATGGATACCTGTACGCCAACCTCACCACCAACATCTGGCGCGACGGCAAGCCGGTTCCTGCGAAGAAATACATGACGGAAGAGCTGGGCGACGAGGCCGTGGGCTTCATTGACCGCAACAAGGCAAAGCCCTTCTTCATGCAATGGCCTGCGAAGGTGATGCCGGGCACGATCCTGCCAGGCGTTGCTTCCAGTCTCGACTTCTTCCCGACTTTTGTGGCGGCCGCTGGCGGCACAATGCCGGCAGACCGCGAGTATGACGGGATGAACATCCTGCCCGCTCTCACCGGTGAGGCGCCCGACAGCCTGCTCAACCGCACCTTCTACTGGCGCAAGGAAGACTATCGCGCGATCCGCCATGGCGACTGGAAACGGCAGACGGCGAAATACCCGGATCGCGTCTGGCTGTTCGATCTCGCGACCGATCCCGCCGAACACTTCAGCGTCGCCGGCAAGTTTCCGGAAAAGGTGAAGGAGTTGCAGACGATCTACGCCACGCAGGAGGCAAAGTATCTGCCACCCGCATGGGCTGCGACCGCCCGCTCTCGCATTGACATCGACGGCTATCTCGAAGGCGCCGGTGACGATGTGGAGCACATCTACTGGGCCAACTAGGCCTCTGACAGCGCACAGCACAGGATACCTCCCGCCGCGATTGCGGGAGGTTTCTTTGCCCTGACCTGGAGCGGGATCGCTTTAGGAGCCCGATGCCGCTGGAGTCACCCCTGTCACGCGAGGGGGTCGATGGGACGCTTTCAATCCTTGCGGAAAACGCCGGTCCGGCGGCCCCACTCCATCACGAGGTCCGGCCAGGCCGACCGTGGGTCATTGTCGATACCGCGCAGGCCAAAGCCATGGCCGCCGCTGTCGAAGATGTGGAGCGAGGTCGTGACTCCCGCTTTGCGCAAGGCGGCAAACATGAGCAGCGCGTTGTCCACCGGGACGCTTGCGTCGTCGGCGGCATGGATCAGCAAAGTTGGCGGCGTGGCGGCGGGCGGCGCTGTTTCCAGCGAATACTTGTCCACCATCGCAGCCGCGGGCGTTGGACCCAGCAGGTTCTCGCGTGAACCCGTGTGCGCCACGCCTGCCTTCATCGAGACAACGGGGTACATCAGCGTCACCGCATCAGGCCGGGCCGACAGCGCGTCGGCCGCATCGCGCGGTGCATAGACCTCTGCGTCGAAGCGCGTGGCGAGAGAGCCCGCGACATGGCCGCCCGCAGAGAAGCCGATCGCCATGATGCGGGCCGGATCAACGCCATCGGATGCCGCTCGCGCGCGGATAATCCGCATCGCCCGCTGGGCATCCTGCAGCGGCGTGTCGGGACCGGCGGCCCAGCCCTGATGCGGCAGGCGATGCTTCAGCACATACACCGTAGCGCCTTGGCGGCTGAACCAGCGCGCGCCTTCAAAGCCCTCCTTGTCGATCACCACCCAGCGATAGCCGCCGCCAGGAATGATCAGGATTGCAGATCCATCCGGCTTCGCCGGCCTGAACACGGACAGCGTCGGGCGCGTCACATCGTGGGCGGCGCGATCGACAAGGCCGAACGGATTGTCGCGATCGACCACATGCTCGTTGAGGCTGACGCTTTCACCGCCCGGCGCGCCGCCGGGCCACAGCTCGATCTCGAGATCAGGCGCGCGGCCCGCATCCACGAGAAAACCTTCCGGCATCGGTTTCAGCGGATAGGAGATGATGAGATCGAGCGGCGTCTCACCCAGCTGACGGATGCCGACCACAGCGCCGTCATAGAGATAGGCAGCCATGCCGGCGGTGAGCAGGCGCTTCTCCCCGTCGGAGACAACCTCGCCCTGCCCCGCGAGAACGTAATACACTTCGTCATGGTCGATCGGATGCTCGCCGATGGCGGCGCCCACGTGCAGCATGCGACGCCGGAATTCCATGGTGCGGCCCGGCGCGGCGTCGCTGATCCGGTAAGCCGTGCTCATGCCGATGGCGCCGTGCGGCGGCGGCTGGTCGACTGAAACGTCGCGCTCGTCCACAACGACCATGCGGCGCGCAGCGACAGCCGCGGATGGCGCAGCGCTCGTCTGCAGCGGCGATGTCGTGCAGCTCGCCGACGAAACCAGGACCGCAAACGCGAGAAAGACAATGCGCATCGGGCCTACTTCCCGTTGAACATCGCCGGCAGCGTCATCGAGATCTGCGGAATGTAGGTGACAAGGATGAGGGCAACCGTAAGCGCGCCATAGAACGGCCAGATCGTCTTCATCGCTGTTTCCATCTTCGTCTTGCCGATGGAAGAGGCGACAAACAGCACAGACCCGACCGGCGGCGTTAGCAGGCCGATGCCCTGGTTCAGGATCATGATGATGCCGAAGTGGACGGGATCGACGCCGATCTTGGTCATCACCGGCAACAGGATCGGCGTCATGATGATGATCAGCGGCGCCATGTCCATGAACGTGCCGAGCACGAGCAGGATGATATTCACGATCAATAGCACGAGGATCGGATTGTCGGTGATCGCCGTGATCAGGTCAGCAAGCTGCGTTGGCGCCTGCAGGATTGCGAGTGCGTGGCCGAACGCGGTGGCAGCGCCGATGATGAGCAACACCATCGCCGTGACGCGCACGGACTGTGCGGCGGCCTGGCGGAATTTCGCCCAGCCCAGCGTGCGGTAGGCGAAAGCGCCGATCACGATGGTGTATATCACCGCGATTGCGGACGACTCTGTCGGGGTGAAAATGCCCGACAGGATGCCGCCCATGATAACTACGATGGTCAGCAACCCCGGAATGGCAAAAAGGATGGCGCGGGAAAAGGCATTCCAGCCGGGAAACACGCCACGCGGATAGCCGCGCTTGACCGCAACCATCCAGCTGACGAGGCCAACCAGCACTGCCGTGATGATTCCGGGAATGATCCCGGCAAGAAACATGTCGGTGATCGACACGCCGATGCCGCTGGCCGCTGTGTAGATGATCATGTTGTGCGAGGGCGGCACCAGCAGGCCGACGATTGCGGCCGATGCGGTCACGTTCACTGCGTAGTCCGCGTCGTATCCTTTCTCGCGCATCGGCTGGATCAGGGTCGACCCGACGGCCGAGCATGTGGCGATGGCCGAGCCGGAGACGGCGCCGAACATGGTCGAGGCGCCGACCGTGACGAGGCCGAGACCACCGCGTGAACGGCCGAAGGCAGCCTCTGCAATCTGGACGAGCCGCGTCGCGATGCCCGAGCGATACATCAGGTCGCCAGCGAAAACGAAGAACGGGATCGCCATCAGCGAAAACGTGCTGACGCCTGCCGCCATGCGCTGGAACACCACCACGAGCGGGATATCCATCGCGAGGAAGCAGAGGATGGACGAGCCCAGCAGGGCGAACGCCACGGGCACGCCCAGCATGAAGAGCACGGTGAGACTGATGAGGAGGACCGCGATTTCCATCTACTCGATCACCACGGTGGTTTCTGGCTCTGGCGCAGGAAAGAACATGCGTTCGATTTCGAACAACACGATCAGCGCGCCGGAAATGGGAAGTCCGAGATACGCAAATCCACGCGACATGCCGAGCGAGGGGATGGTGTGCTCCCAGGTGCGCATCACCAGTTCGCCGCCAAGGATCAGCATTGCGAGACCACATCCCGCCACCACCAGACTGGCGGATAGCTGCATGAGACGCCGGATGCGCGGGGAAGCCGCCTCCTCCAGCGCGACGATGCGGATGTGGAAGCCCTCGCGCACGCCGGCGGCGGCGGCCAGGAAGGCGAACCAGATCATCAGCACTTGGGCTGCCTGTTCCGACCAGGACGGACTGGAGCCGAGAACGAAGCGGCCGATTACCTGCCAGCCGATGATGATGGTCATCGCGACGAGACCCGTTGCCGCGACGCCTATGAGCGCATTCGAGGCAAAGCGGGCGATGCGCTGGATCGGATGAGCTTTCATGAGGATGCAGCCATCGCTTCAATGTCAGCCACCAGGCGCTTCTGGAAGGGCGTAGTGACGAACTGGTCGTAGACCGGCTTCATCAGCCGCACGAAAGCGGCGCGATCGATGACTTCATTCTCCTTGACGCCAGCTGCAAGCAATCGCGTGCGCGCGCCTTCCACCCGCTCGTCCCAGAGTTTGCGCATGAAAGGGACACTGTCCCTTGCGCAGGCCATCACGATGTCGCGGTCGGCGCTCGACAGCCTGTCCCAGCGCGCCTTCGACATCAGCAGGACTTCAGGCGTCATCACGTGGCGCGTCAGGCTGTAGTAAGGCGCCGCTTCAAAATGGCGTCCGGATTCGAATGACGGCCAGTTGTTCTCGGCGCCGTCGATCACGCCCTGCACCAGCGACTGATACACCTCGCCCAGATCCATCGGCGTTGCGTTCGCGCCGGTGGCGTTGATCGTGGCGACAGACAGATCGGAATTGGGTGTGCGGATCTTCATGCCCTTCATGTCGTCGGGCGTGTAGATGGGCTTCCGCGTGTTATAGAAACTACGCTCGCCCGAGTCATAATAGCAGAGCCCGATCAGGCCATGCTTTTCCAGCGTGTCGAGAATGGCGCGTCCCGGCGCGCCATCGAGCGCGCGGCGCATGTGATCCTTCGACTGGAACAGGAAGGGCAGCGAAGGGATCGTTGTATCCGGCTCGATCGCATTCAGAGGAGACATGAAGACGCGATTCATGTCGAGGCCGCCAAACGTCGTGATCTCCAGCGTGTCGCGTTCCGCGCCCAGCTGGCCGCCGGCATAGACGCGCACGCCGAGGCGGCCATTGGTGCGTTCAGATAGCAGCCGGCCCATCTCCTGGACGGCCTCAACCGTGGGGTAACCGGCCGGGTGTGTGTCGCTCGACAGCAAAACCCGCATTCCAGAGCCGCCGCAGGCAGCAAGTGCAACCGCCGCCAGCCCGCCCGTGGCGGCCGTGCGGCGCGTGATTGCAGGCAGATGACCCGGCGCAGACGCCATGGCTTTGGTTAGCCTCCCGATTTTGGCTGTATGTGCTGTCCAGAAGGACGCCACACGGCTCAATCATTGTCGATATGGTAACCGGTGTCACATGAAGCGCAAGCCGGTTTGCGGTATCCAGAAATGGTTATTCCTTTCGCAGTTGCAGCATAGCGAGGCACATTTACCTAACGGCATCGGCGCTTTCGGGACGCGCACGCCAAAAAAATGCGTCGCGATAGGAAACCGGTGTCATTTCTTCTTGCAACCACGGTAACCGGTGGCTATCGATAGTTGCATCGAGGGTGGGGCGCCTCATCCCACGCAATAAGCTGAGCCTGCATTGATGGGCGCGGCACGTTTTAGGGAGCGGAAAACATGGCTCAGTCGAGCAATCGTGCATCGTGGACTCGTCTCGGGGCGAGCGTTTCACTGCTGACCCTGTCGTCGGCATTGTGCCTGGCCGCGCCGGCCGTGGCGCAGGAGCAGCCTGCCCCGGCCTCCGAAGACGTGGTGGTCGTCACCGGCTTCCGCGATAGCCTTGCCGCCGCCATCCAGGCGAAGCGCGAGGACGCCGGCATCGTCGACGTCATCACCGCAGAAGACATCGCCGACTTCCCGGACCTCAACCTTGCTGAATCGCTCCAGCGCGTGCCGGGCGTCCAGATCGACCGCGACGGGGGCGAAGGCCGCACCATCAACGTGCGCGGCCTGTCGTCGGATTTCGTGCGCGTCCGCCTCAACGGCATGGAAGCCCTCGCCACCACCGGCGGCCGCGATGGCCGCCAGAACCGCAACCGCGCCTTCGACTTCAACGTGTTCGCCTCCGAACTGTTCAACTCGATCAAGGTTGCGAAGTCGCAGTCGGCCGAAGTCGAGGAAGGCTCGCTCGGCGCAACGGTGGATCTCACCACAGCGCGGCCGTTCGACTATGACGGCTTCACGATGGCCGGCGGCGCGCAGTTCTCCTACAACGACCTCGCCCGCAATACGGACCCGCGCTACACCTTCCTGGTATCCAACCAGTTCCTGGACGGCCAGCTCGGCGTCCTGTTCTCGCTGGCCTACTCCACGCGCAACACGATCGAGGAGGGCTCGAGCTCGGGCCGTTTCCGCATTCCGAGCGCTGACGGCTGCGCCGTTGCACCGCCGAACACGGGAACAGCCACGGGCGCCAACCGCTGCTATCAGACCATCGCCGGCCCGATCACCACGCCGGGCGGCGTGCTGACTGGCGCTGCGGCGGCAACGGCTGCGAACAATGCGGCGCACCCGCGTATCCCACGCTATGGCCGCATCAGCTATGACCGCGAGCGCCTGGGCTCCACCTTCTCGGTGCAGTACCAGCCCTTCGAGTCGACCACGTTCGGCTATGATTTGCTTTATGCAAACCTCAAGGAGGTCCGTCAGGAGGAGTTTCTCCAGGTAATCAGCTTCGCACGTGAAACCGGCGCTCAAGGCCTGCGTGCAACGGACTTGCTGACCGGCACGGTGGACGCAACCAACACGCTGGTCGCTGGCACGTTCAACGATGTCGACATCCGTGTCGAACAACGCCGCGACAATCTGGAGACCGAGTTCTTCCAGAACGTCTTCCGCATCGACCACGAGTTCACCAGCAAGCTGAAGGGCGAGTTCGTCGCGGGGCACACGCGCGCGGTTCAGTACAACCCGAACCAGACCACGCTGTCGTTCGAGCGCTACGACGTGGATGGGTATTCGTACAATTACGCGGACCCAAACCTGCCGGCGTTCAACTACGGTTTCGACGTCACCAATCCCGCCAACTTCACGTTCTCGAGCTCGGCGGCGCTGGGGGATGCATCCCTCATTCGCCTGCGTCCCAACAAGGCGGTCAACACCTTCCTCGCCCTCGATGGCCGCCTGATCTACGAGTTCGACGATGTGTGGACGTTCAAGGGTGGCGTGACACAGAAAACGTTTGAATTCACCGGCACGGAATCGCGCCGCGTGACGGAAGCGCTTCCGGCCAGCGTCGTCGCTGCGCTCGCCGCGTCGCCGATTACGGCCTATTCGACGACCGTGACAGGGTTTGGCCGTGGCATGAACCTGCCGGCGGGCACGCCGACATCGTGGGTTGTTCCCTCGATCAACAAGCTCAATGGCCTGATCGATTTCGAGTGCGACTGCGTCAACGCATTCGGCGATTTCCGCACGGATTCCGCCAACAGCTTCGGCGAGAACCGCGCTGCTCAGGAGAAATCGACCGGCTTCTGGGCCCAGGCCGATTTCGACTTCGAGCTCGGCTCTATGCCGGTGCGTGGAAATATCGGCGTGCGTACAGTGAAGACCGAACTCAACTCGACGGGCTATGCCAACCTTGGCGCCGGCTTCGTCCCGCTGACGGTCGAGCATTCGTATGACAACACCCTACCCTCAGCGAACCTGTCGATCGAGCCGGTGGACAACTTCCTCGTGCGCTTCGCGGCGGCGCAGACCATCGCGCGTCCGTCCCTGCCCGCGCTGACGCCGGGCGGCACGATCGACGTGAACCCGCCGGGCTTCTCAATCTCGGCCGGCAACCCGTTCCTCGCGCCGATCGAATCGACCAACTACGACGTCTCGTTCGAGTGGTATCCCTATGACGAGGCGCTGTTCGCGATCGCCTTCTTCCAGAAGGATATCGACACGTTCGTGCAGCGCCTGCGCCAGCTGATCCCCTACAGCCAGACGGGCTATCCGGACTCGCTGTTGCCGAGCGGGGTTACCAACGCCGACCTGTTCGACACCACGTCGTTCGTGAACACGCCGGGCGGCGAACTGCGCGGCTTCGAGGTCACGGCGCAGACGCCGTTCACCTTCCTGCCGGGACCGTTCCTCGACAAGTTCGGCGGCCAGCTGAGCTACACCAATATCGACAGCGAGGTGTCCTACGTTCTCGCCGCCGCCATCGGCTCGAGCTTCGTGCAGGCGCCGCTGACGGGCCAGTCGCCCAAATCGATCAGCGCCACGCTGTACTATGAGGACGGCCCTTTCCAGGCGCGCATCTCGGCGGTGTCGCGTGACCAGTATCTCACGCTGGTGCCGGCCCAGAACGGCAACGACTTCGAGGGCAAGGCAGATGTTCTGAACGTCGACTTCTCGGCGTCGTACGAAGTGAACGACAACTTCACGGTGTCGTTCGAGGCCATCAACCTCACCGACCAGTATGACGAGCGCTGGATCAACTCGGCGCGCCACAACAACCTGAACTACGAGCATACCGGACGCGAGTTCGTGTTCGGCGGCCGCTACAAGTTCTAGTCAGTCACCGACGTTCTTCCCTGTTTCACTTTCGCGCCGGAGCCTCAAAGCTCCGGCGTTTTGTTTTGGCGCTTGCTGCGGATGCGCCGAAAACTCCACGACCCTTCGGCCTGGAGGTTTGCTGCCGTTCCGCCCTCCAGCGAGGGAGCGGGGCGCGCAGGATGCGCCGTGGGTTAGTGCCTGTGCCGGTCTTGCGACCGGCGGATGCG
>NCEM01000001.1 GCA_002280725.1 Alphaproteobacteria bacterium 32-64-14 | reverse complement strand
CGCGGGGTATCTTGCCGGTCGCGACCAGCGCGACTGTATAGTCCAGCTGTGATTGGCGTGAGGGCGGGGCGAGCGCGTCGAGGTGATCGGTGATCGCCATCGCCACCTCGACGATGTTGGCAGGCAGGCGGCCGCTGCGGATCGGGTTCTCGGCGATGAACCAGAGCAAAAACGGATCGGCGAAATAGCCGGGCTCGCCGGTCTGCAGCCGATCGCAAACGAGATCTGGATATTGCGAGATCAGGCCGTCGAGCTTGACGAGGTCGCCCGTGTCGATGGCCGCGACCGCATCAGCAAAGATGGTGTCGCGGATGACCATAGAGACCTCGCGTTACGGCTTGTCCTTGTCGGGCGATCCCGTGAGACCGCCGGTCGCGATCTGGGCAAGCTGCTTCTGCATGTCGAGCATCTGCTGCTGCAGGGCGCGGATCGCATCGACGCCCGAGGGTGGCGCGGAGGGGGCGCTCTTTGGCGGCTCGCCTTGCGCGGAGGGCTGCATCATCGGTCCGCCCGGAGCGCCGGGACCGCCCGGCACGAACGGGGTGAAGAACTTCATCGTGTCCTCGAACATCGACATGTTCTTGCGGATCTGTTCCTCGAACGCCTTGGCCTTGTCCTCGCCGACCGTGGTGTTCATGTAGTCGCGCCACTTGTCCTGCTGCTGGTTGAACGTCTTCATCGACAGTTCGAGGTAGGCGGGCAGCATGGTCTGGAAGTTGTCGCCGTAGAACTGGATCAGCTGGCGCAGGAAGGAGACGGGCAGGACGCCTTCCTTCTTGTTCTCCTGCTCGAAGATGATCTGGGCGAGCACGGCGCGGGTCAGATCCTCGCCCGACTTCGCGTCCTGCACGATGAACTCTTTGCCCTGGCGGGTGAGTTCCGACAGGTGTTCGAGGGTGACGTAGGCGCTGGCGGACGT
The DNA here is from genome assembly GCA_002280725.1 of Alphaproteobacteria bacterium 32-64-14. GTDB lineage: Bacteria > Pseudomonadota > Alphaproteobacteria > Caulobacterales > Hyphomonadaceae > UBA7672. The sequence continues at coordinate 157,222 of NCEM01000001.1, read as the reverse complement.
GTCGTAGAGACGCCGGTTGGCGTACTTCTTGATCACGATCTTCTCGCCGTTGTGGGATCCGTTCCCGTTGGCTTGCGTCAAGTCGCGTCTCCTGTGTGGCGGCCCTTGCCGTGAGGGTGTTGCGCGACCCCTCGCCAGGCGGACATGCTCATTAAATCCAGTTCAGAACGTGATGTAGCACGAACTTTACGCAACTGCACACACCTTCCGCGCGCGCAGCATCGCGTGCAGCAAAAATCCATTGTGCGGCGCGTTTGCGAGACTGCTCGTTAGTGAATCTGCTATAGCGATCACCGGGATGTGAATTGGAGGGAGACGGCATGACCAAGGTGGCGCTGGTTACGGGCGGGACGCGCGGTATCGGACGCGCGATCACGGAGCGCCTGGTCAGAGACGGCTTCAAGGTCGCCGCCAACTACGCTGGCAATGACGAAGCGGCCGCCAAGTGCGCCGAGGAACTCGGCATCAAGGCCTTCAAGTGGGATGTAGGTGATTACGACGCCTGCGCCGCGGGGATTGCCCAGGTGACCGAGCAGCTCGGGCCGGTTGACGTGTTGGTTAACAATGCCGGCGTCACGCGCGACGCGACGCTGCACAAGATGACCCGGCAACAATGGGACGATGTCATCCGCATCGACCTGACCTCGGCCTTCAACCTGTGTCGCCTGACCATCGAGGGCATGCGCGAGCGGAACTTCGGCCGCATCGTCAACATCTCCTCGATCAACGGCCAGAAGGGGCAGGTGGGGCAGGTGAACTACTCCGCCGCCAAGGCCGGCCTGATCGGCTTCACCAAGGCGCTGGCCCAGGAGAACGCCAAGAAGGGCATCACCGTGAACGTGATCTGCCCCGGCTATATCGACACGGAGATGGTCGCCGCCGTGCCCGCCAAGGTGCTGGAGAGCATCATCGCGACGATCCCGGTGGGCCGTCTCGGTTCGGCCAGCGAGATCGCGGCATGCGTGTCTTTCCTATCGGGCGCCGACTCGGGATTCATCACCGGGGCGACTCTCACCGCGAATGGCGGCCAGTACATCGCAGGCTAAGCGAACTGGCTGGCCCAATTGGCGCGGCAGTTGGGCAACGCCTCGCCCTAACTTGGTTAGAGGCTTGATTTAGAAGGCGTCGCGACCCTTGCGCGTGCCGCTGAAACGCCGCATCGTGAGGTGCTGGGTGCCTTTTGCGAACAAAGAATCGCCCTGTTTTCCGTGCCATATGGCTGGGATGAACGTGAAAGTATTTCATAGGCAGGCGGCAAAAGCCGTCACAGGGATCGCGCTGGCGATCGGGCTTGGCTTCGGCGCTGCGCCGGCCGTCGCCCAATCGCCCGACATGCCCCCCCCAACCTATGCAACTACCCGCAACCAGGTTTCGACATCGCCCACCGGCGGCGTCCGTTACGACGATCTCGGCTCGCCCAGCGGCGGCTTTGTTCTGGAACAGCGCGGAGCGCTTGTCCTGCTGCAGCTGGATGGCAGCGGCGAGATCATGACGCTGGTTCCAGTCGCCGGCGCGCGTGGCGACACCATTTTCCTCGACTACCGCGGCCGCCAGATCCTCAAGGTCACGATGGCTGGCAACGTGGTGTCCTACCTTCATGATGCGCGCGGCATGCCGGCGGACCCCCGCCAGGGCAACCTGCCGCCACTGTCCGCGCCGGCCATGACGGCGGCGCTGGATACGATGCGCGTCAGCGCCGTCAGTGAGCTGACCAAGCTGGCCGGTCACGACGTGACGCTGTGGGGCACGCAATCCTTTGCCAACCGGGAAGCCTTTGCCGCGGATGCGTTGAGCATCCTCGTGCTCGGCGTGCGCAACGCCAATGGCCACGCCGGGAAGTCGGCTGGCCGTATCGAGAAGGTAACGCTGCGCCGTGCGAAAGCTCCGCGCGTGTCGTTCACGGACGGCGAACTGGTCATCGAGGTGAACCCCGATGACCCGTGGGGCGGCCGCGTGACGCCGGACGACGTGACCCGCGTGCTGACGCAGGCGCGGTCTGCGGGCTGATCCCGCTTCAGGCTCCGGGCGACCAGCCGGGCGGGGCCATCACTAATCCAGAAAAGTCGAAGCCGGGGGATACGGTGCATCCCACCAGCGTCCATGCGCCTAGGCTGCGTGCGGCCTGCCAGTGATGGATGGGCACGACCACCTGCGGGCGCTGTCCCGCCGTGAGGTCCGGCCCGAGGATGTGGGCGGTGGGTGTATGGGTATCAGACGCGGCCAGCGACAGCTCGAGCGGGGCGCCTGCGTGCCAGTGCCAGATCTCTGTGGCGTCAACGTGATGCCAACGCGAACGCTCGCCGTCGCCGAGCGCGTAGTAGATCGCTGTACCGGGCGAGCGCCGGCCATCAGGCGCGGGCACGCGATGCGTTTCGGCATACCAGCCGCCCTCGGGGTGCGGCTTGAGCTCAAGCGTACGTATGACGTCTTCGAGGGTCATGGGATGCTCGCTGTGGACCGCCGGGGCCCCCGCCCGGCAGTCGCTGCGTAGCAGCAAGTATCCGGTGGCCTCAAGGTTCATCGCGTCGCAAGGCGACACGCTGCCGGGCGGGGGCCCGGCGGTCCAGAGTCAGAACGTGTTCTTCCGCTCGCGCACTTCGGCGAAGGTGGCGATGGCGTCGCCCGGGTGGCCGACGAAGGCCTGCAGTTTGGGATCGTCGGCGCGCAGGAACGGGTTGGCGCGTTTCTCGGCGCCGATGGTGGTGGGAACGGTGGGCTGATCGTTGGCGCGTTTTGCTTTCACGCCTTCCGCGTAGGCGAGCAAATCTGCATTCGCTCCATCGACGCTGAGCGCGAAGGCAGCGTTGGAGGCCGTGTACTCGTGCGCACAGTAGACTGTGGTGTCGTCGGGCAGGACGCGCAGTTTGCCGAGGCTGTCCCACATCTGCGTTGGCGTGCCTTCAAACAGGCGGCCGCAGCCGAGTGCGAAGAGCGTGTCGCCGACGAAGGCGATGCCATGATCGGGCAAGTGGTAGACGATGTGGCCGAGCGTGTGGCCGGGCGTGTCGATGATGTGCGCGGCGATGGCGCCGAGCTGCACGGTGTCGCCTTCATGCAGGACGCTGTCGGGACGCTTGGCGGCTTTGGCGACTTCTTCCGGGCCATAGACCTTCGCGCCCGTGGCCGCGACGATCTCTGCATTGCCGCCAGCGTGATCGGGATGCCAGTGCGTGTTCCAGATCTGGGTGATGGTCCAGCCTTTTGCGGCTGCTTCCGCGAGGATCTTCCCGGCTTCGGGCGTGTCGATCGTTGCGGTCTCGCCTGTGGCGGGATCGTGCAGCAGGAAGCCGTAATTGTCCTTCAGGCAGGGGAACATATGGACGATGGGGGCCGCCATGCAGTTTACCTTTCCGGACCGGGAGAGCCCTATATAGGCGTGTATCGGGTTTGAAGGTTAGGGCATGCGCTTCGATATCGACAGGCTGCAGACCTTCTATGCCTCGCCCATGGGGCGGATGGCGCAGGAGATGATCGCCAAGCGCGTCAGCGCGCTGTGGCCGTCTGCGGCTGGGCTGGACGTGCTGGGTATCGGACATGCCGAGGTTTTGCTGGAACCCTATCGCGCGGGTGCGCGGCGGGTCATCTCGGCTGCGCCCGACGAACAGGGCGCTCTCCGCTGGCCGGACGAGGGCAGGAGCCTCGCCGTTCTGACCGAGGAGGATCGGCTGCCGTTTCCAGATGCGCTGTTCGACCGGATCATCGTCTTTCATGCGCTGGAGGAGGCCGAGAGCCCCAACAGGCTGCTGCGCGAAATCTGGCGCGTGGCGGCGCCGGAAGCGCGGATTCTGATCATTGCTGCGCACAGGCGGGGCCTTTGGGCGCGCGCGGAGTCGACACCGTTCGGGCATGGGCGGCCCTATACGCGCACGCAGCTCAACCGGCTGCTGGAGGACGCCATGTTCGCTCCCCAGGCCTCAGCCCGCGCGCTTTACGCGCCGCCGATCAATTGGGGGATCATCACCTCAGCCGGCGAGGCGTGGGAAAAAATCGGGAGATTCGCGTGGTCGGGGTTTGGTGGTGTGCTCATGGTGGAGGCCCTGAAGCGGCTCTATGTTGAGCCAGGCCGGTCTGCACGCGGCCGCAGAGTGGTAAAAGTCCCCGAAAAACAGAGATCTTCGGCGCGAGTCGACAAAAAGCGTAGTTAGATGTTGAAGATGTGTAAGAAGTGCAATATATACATCCATGAAGCGGGGTAGCCCGCCCGGCCTCAAAAGTCGGCCTGAACAGGAAAGGGAAGCCCAATGAAATACATCACCGCAGTTTTCAAACCGAGCCGTCTGGATGCGGTCCTGGACGCCGTGACTGCCGCTGGCGCCTCGGGCGTCACCGTCACCGAAGTGCGCGGCTATGGCCGCCAGCAAGGCAAGACTGAAGTCTATCGCGGCGCTGAGTACGAAGTGCGCCTCTTGCCGAAGGTCCGCATCGAGGTGGCTGTGTCTGACGCGGTCGTCGAGAAAGTGGTCGATGCGATCACGCAGGCGGCGAACACCAACAAGATCGGCGATGGCAAGATCTTCGTCCTCGACCTTGAGCAGGTGCTGCGCATCCGCACGGGCGAGAAGAACGAAGCCGCTCTCACCTCGTGATCTGACGACTTCCAGCCGGCGCCGTCCTGACCCCCAGAGGCGGCCCGGCTGGCGCGCGTTACCTGGCCGTATGCCTGAAACACGGCCGGGTGTGATGGCGACCATCCCCCCTCGATCCAGCCGCCAGAACATGAGCCGCCGGAGGTCTGTGCCTTCAGGCGGCTCCGCGCATTGGCGCTAACCCTTCGACTTCACCGGCAGGTAGCCACGTTCGACCATCCGGCGGAGGGCGTCGTAGGCTTCGGTGAGTTCTTCGTAAGTGGTGCGAAGGAGGGAGAGTTGCGCGACGTCCTGCGGCGAGACACTGGGTTTCTGCGAATGCGCGATGGCGGCGGCGACCCAGCAGGCGCGCGCATTGGCGGCCGCAAGTGCAAGGCGCTGGAAGCGGGCGAGATCGGCGTGGCCGAGCGTCTTGGCAAGCACTTCCTTGTTCGCGGCGAAGGCGGCGTAGTCGATCTGCTCAAGATGGCCGCGCAGGGCGCGCTGCTCCTGCGGGTCGAGATTGGCTTCCGGCTCGAAGTGCTCGCGAACCTTGCGGACGGTGGATGTCATCGTGAACGACATGACTGTCTCCCTGAGGCCGGACTTTCTGGGAGTCCGGGCCAGTTACAGCTTACGCTTCAAGGGTTAGCGGCGGCTGGACCGCGCCTGTCGAATTTCATCGATCGCGTGGACGGCCCGGTGTGAACACCCGGAAAGGGGCTAGATCTCAGCCCTTCCGCTCCAGCACGAAGACGAGTTCTTCGGCGGTCCAGTTGAGGCGGCCGAGGGATTTGCCGGTGACGGGTTTGCCGTCGACCGGGGTTGCGGCGGCGATCTGCAGGCCGGCTTCGGCGGCGAGTTCGGCCATGTCGCGCGCGGTGCAGGGGCGACGCGCGCCGTCCGACCACCAGCCGGTATCCTGCCCGAGATTGGGGATGCGGCCCGTGGTAAGCAGAGCGGTGCGCACGCGCCAGTGGCCGTAATTGCGGAACGACACGATCACGCGGCGGGCGATGCGCGAAAGTTCGTCGAGCACGAATTTGGGACGCGCGAGTTCCTGGATCGTCTTCGACAGGATGGCGACGTCGAAGGCATCGTCTGGATAGACGGGCAGGTCGGCGTCGGCGTTGCCCTGCACGACGGCGAGGCCTTTCGAGACGCAACGGTTGACGCCCGATTGTTCGACTTCGAGACCGCGGGTGCGGGCGCCACGTTCCTGTTGCAGTAGCTCCATCAGCTGCCCGTCGCCACAGCCAACGTCGAGCACCAGTTCACCCTTGTTGATGAACTGGGCGATGGCGACGTGGTCTGCGCGCCGGAAGCCATGCGTGCCAGGGCCGGACTTCATGACAGCACGCCCGGCAGTCCGCGCGCGCTGGCGGCGGCGTCGATGAAGCCGCGCAGGCCAGCCCAGAATTCCGGCTCCTCGACGAAGAAGGCGTCGTGGCCCTTGTCGGTGTCGATGGAGACGTAACTGGTCTCGCATCCGGCAGCGTTGAGGGCGCGGACGAGATTGCGGGATTCCTCCGGCGTGTAGTGCCAGTCGGACGAGAATGAGAACACGCAGAAGCGCGTGGCGAGGCCGCGGAAGGCGTTGGCGAGGGCGCCGCCGTGTTCGTTCGCAAGGTCGAAGTAATCCATGGCGCGGGTGATGTAGAGATAGGAGTTGGCGTCGAACCGGTCGACGAAGGTCTGCCCCTGGTGGCGCAGGTAGCTTTCGATCTGGAAGTCGGCGTCGAAACCGAACGTCTTCGAGGCGCGGTCCTGCAGGCGGCGGTCAAACTTCCGCTTGAGCGAGGTTTCCGAAACGTAGGTGATGTGGGCGGCCATGCGGGCCACGGCGAGGCCGCGATCCGGGCGCGTGCCCTCGGCGAGGTAGGCGCCGTTGCGCCAGTTGGGATCGGCCATGATCGCCTGGCGGCCGGTCTCGTAGAAGCCGATGTTCTGCGCCGACTGACGCGGGGCGACGGCGATGGGGATGGCGGCGAAGACGCGGTCGCGCGCCTGGATCGTCCATTCTAGCACCTGCATGCCACCGATCGATCCGCCGATGGCGAGGAACACGTCGGTGATGCCGAGGTGCTCGAGCAGCGCGATCTGCGCGCGCACCATGTCGGCGATGGTGATGATCGGGAAATCGGTGCCCCAATAGCTGCCGTCCGGCTTGCGGCTGGCCGGGCCGGTCGAGCCCATGCAGCCGCCGAGCACGTTGGAGCAGATCACGAAGAAGCGGTCGGTATCGACCGGCAGGCCGGGGCCGACCACCAGATCCCACCAGGCCGGGCGGCCCGTCACGGGGTTGGGACTGGCGGCGAACTGGTCTCCGGTCAGGGCGTGGCAGACGACGACGACGTTGGACTTGTCGGCGTTGAGCGCGCCCCAGGTCTCGTAGGCGATCTCCACGTTTTCGAGCGTGCGACCGCTGTCCAGCCTCAGGGGCCGGTCAGGCGTGGCGACGGACAGGCGTTTCAAGCCATCCGCGCCGCTGAGATTTCGGGCGGGCGCAGACATTCGCGATCCCAGATCGGCCTCACAGGAGACCCATGCAATACCCGTCAATCCGCCATCAAAACAAGCTTGCAGTTTGGCCGCCCCCAAACGGGGCAGCGGCAGTTGCGCGGATGGGGTTCTGGTTGCTGCAAATCTGTCGTATGTAGGGGCAGCGCTGGGGAGCGTTTTACAGACAGTCGAGTGCCATGGCCGCCGACAGCTTTCATGAACCTGCACAGGCCATGAGCGATACATTCCTGGCCGCCCTGTCCGGGAAATGGCGGGAAATGCGCGAAGCCCCGGCCGTAACCCCGGCTGGCATCGGCTTTCGCCCGTCTCGTGAAGCCGCCGAACTTCGGCGTCTGGCGCGCGAGGGGGCGGCTGTTGGCATGCCTGCCGACGCGATCGCCCGGATCTGGCGCTCCATGTGCGGGGACATGGCGGTGAGCCGTGGGCTGAAGGCCGTGTATGTGGCGGGCGGGGATGTAACCCTGTCGGTCGAGGCGGCGCGGGGCTATTTCGGCTTTGCACCCAATATCGTGCCGCTGGTCGGCGTGCGCGACGCGCTGGAGCGGGCGGTGGTCCACCCCGGAACGCTGGCCTGCGTGCCGTGGCCGGAGCATGCCGGGGCGGGGCAGTGGTGGCCCATGCTCAACGAGAACAAGTTCCACGGTCTGGTTATCGTGGGCGGCTGGCCCAGCCTGCCGGGCTCGCCAGAAGAGACGCCCCGGATCGCCATTGTGGGCCGGCTGAGCGTCGAGTCCTCGGGCGACGATGATACGCTGGCCATGGCGCATGACGACCACTGGTCGGCCGACAAGCGCCTGCAGGAGCTAGGCCTGAAGGCCGAGGTGGTGGGTCGGGCGCGGTCGCTGGCGCTGATCCGCATCTCGGAATTCGTCCCGGTGGACGACCGCCGGATCGACCTCGCGCGCAAGGCGGGGCTGGACGGCCTGCGCATTGTCGGGGTACGGCCTCGGCCCTGATACGGGGCCTGCGCCATGACTGATAATCCCAAGCCTTTGCCGCAGCTCGCTGGCGTGCACGCCTATGTGCCCGGCGAAGCGCCGAAAAACACCGGCGGCAAGACCTACAAGCTGGCCTCGAACGAGAACCCGCTGGGCGCATCCCCGCGCGCAAAGAAGGTCTATGCCGACCTCGCCGCCAAGATGGAGCTTTATCCCGATGGCGCCGCGCGCGAGCTGAAGGCGGCGCTGGCGAAGAAGCACGGGCTGGATGCTTCGCGCCTCGTGCTCGGCGCGGGATCTGACGACATCTTCCTGATGCTGGGCCGCGCCTATCTCAGCCCCGGCGATGAAAGCATCAACACCAAGCACGCCTTTGCGATCTACGCGATCATCGCGCAGCAGCAGGGCGCGAAGGTTGTTGAAGTCGGCGAGGACAATTTCACGGCGGACGTGGACGCGATCCTCAGGGCTGTGACGCCGAAGACGAAGATCGTGTGGCTGGCCAACCCGAACAACCCGACGGGAACGTATCTGCCGTATGACGAAGTGAAGCGTCTGCACGCCGGCCTGCCGCCGGGCGTACTGCTGGTGCTCGACGGCGCCTATGCAGAGTTCGTGAAGAAGAACGACTATGCGTCGGGCATCGAGCTCGCCTCGCAGTTTGGCAATGTGATCATCACGCGCACCTTCTCGAAGCTGTATGGCCTTGCTGGCCTGCGCGTTGGCTGGGGCTATGCGCCGCCGCATGTGGTGGATGCGATCGAGCGTGTGCGTATGCCGTTCAACGTCAGCCTGCCGGCGCAGGCGGCGGCGATTGCGGCGCTGGAAGACGATGCCTTCACCGAGGAGTCGCTGGCGCACAATGAGCACGAGATGGTGCGTCTCGCCGATGGGCTGAAGGCGCTGGGGCTCGAGCTGATCGATGGCGTCGGCAATTTCGTGGTCGCGAAGTTTCCAGAGACCAAGGGCAAGACAGCGGCCGAGGCGCTGGCCTTCATGAAGGATCGCGGCATCTCGCTGCGCGGGCTCGGCGGTTATGGCATGCCGAACCATCTGCGCATCTCGGTTGGCACGGTGGATGGCAACGACGCTGCGCTGAAGTTGCTGAAAGAGTTTCTGGGCAAGTAATGGCTGCGGTGTTCAACCAGATCGCCATCATCGGCGTTGGCCTCATCGGCGGCTCCATCGCGCGCGCGGCGCTTGAGAAGGGCGCAGCCGGCGAGGTCGTGCTGTTCGATGGCAATGCGGATGCGTTGAAGCGCGCAGGCGAGATCGGGTTCGGCAAGCCGGCGGCCGGTATCGAAGCAGCTGTCGCAAATGCAGATGCTGTGTTCCATTGCGTGCCTGTTGGCGCGATGGGGGCGACGGCGCGGGCTAGCATCGCGGCCATGAAGTCTGGCGCGATCCTCACAGACGTTGGCTCGGTTAAGGGCAATGTGGCGCGCGATTTCCGCGGGCTGGGTCGCAGCGATATTCACGTCATTCCGGGCCATCCGATTGCGGGGACCGAGAAGTCTGGCCCCGATGCAGGCTTTGCCAGCCTGTTCGAGAACCGCTGGTGTATCCTGACACCTGAGCCCGACGGCGATGCAGATCATGTTGCTGCCACCGACAGACTGGCTGCTTTCTGGACGGCGCTCGGCTCGAAGGTCGAGCGCATGGATGCGCAGCGGCACGATCTGGTGCTGGCGGTGACGAGCCATATCCCGCACTTGATCGCCTACAACATGGTGGCGACGGCGTACGATATGGAAGCGGTGACGGAAGGCGAGGTGGTGAAATTCTCCGCCGCCGGCTTCCGCGACTTCACGCGCATTGCGGCGTCTGATCCGACGATGTGGCGCGACGTGTTCCTCAACAACAAGGAAGCGGTTCTGGACGTGCTCGGCCGCTTCGAGGAGGACCTGACGGCGCTGCGCAAGGCGATCCGCAATGCGGACGGGCAGAAGTTGTTCGACACCTTCACCGAGTCTCGCCGAATCCGCCGCGAGATCATCGATGCGGGTCAGGATACGGCGTCAGCCAACTTCGGGCGGGATAAGCCGAAGACCTAGGCTACGCCTTGGCGTCCTGCGCCGCACGTCCCTCTGCAACCAGCTTCACTGTCGCGGGATCAAGTGCGTCCTTGAGCTTCTGGGTGAACTCGGCGCGTTTGAGGCCGGGCTCGATGGGGGGCAGGATTTCAAAAATGATCCTGCCTGATTTGCGCAGGAAGCCTGAGCCCTGCCAGCACAGGCCGGTGTTCAATGCGACGGGCACGCAGGGGACGCCGAGTTCGTTGTAGAGGAGGACGATGCCCGGCTTGATGTCGGCGGGCGTGTCGGGAAGCTGGCGTGTGCCTTCGGGAAAGATCACGATCTGCTGGCCTGAAGCTGTGCCTGCTTTTGCTGCGGCGAGCATGAGCCTCATCGTCTTGGCGCCGCCCGCGCGATCAATCGGGATGCCGACGCGCGAGGCGTAGATGCCGAACACCGGAACCTTCAGAAGCTCGCGCTTCAGGATGTAGGCGGGGTTATCCATGAAGGTGAACGGCGCGAGCGTGTCATAGGTCGACTGGTGCTTCATCGCGATGAGGCCGGGGCCCTTGGGCAGATGCTCGCGGCCGCGCACCTCGGTGCTGATGCCGCAAATTAGCCAGAGGCCAAACGCCTGCACGTGGCAGTAGAACTTCACCGCATTCATCGCGAAGCTGCGTGAGAACAGCGAAATGGGCAGCGCAAGCAGGCCGATGACCGCCATCGAGACATAGAACCAGATGGCGTAGAGCAGCGAGCGAACGAAGGTCATGCGGTCTTGTCCTAGGCGGCCTTGGCGACGTTGCGGATGCCGGCGAGGCGGAATTTCAGCCACTCCTCAACCAACACGCGCGCCGTGGCAACATCCTTGTACCAATCCGCCGGACGCACGCGCGTGGTGGAGACGGCATACGAGACGAACTGCCCTTTGGGCATGGCGTGCTGCATTTCGAAGAGCGCGCGCTCCATGTGGTATTCCGACGTCACGACGATGATGCGCGAATAGCCGTTGCGGCTGGCCCAGTCGGCGACTTCCTCGCCATTGCCTTCTGTGGTGGCGGCAGCCTTTCCCAGCGTGACGCAGCATTCGATCTTGTCGAGGTCCACCTGCGAGATGCGGGCGATGTCGGCCGGCGTCGTGTCGACGTTCACGCCGGAGATCAGCAGCGGCAGATCGAGCGAATCCGCCAGCTGGATGGCGGCGATGATGCGCAGGTCAGCCGCGCCGGTGAGGGCGACCACGGCTTCAGCGCCCAGCGGCGGGTCTGGCGTCACGGCGCGGTCGGCGCGGGCGACGAAGCGCGCAAAGTCCCAGCCGGCGACCAGAAGGCCGGCTGCCAGGACGATCACGACGGTCTGCAGGAAGACGCGCACTGCCTCAGGCCTCAACTGCGATGAATGCGATCATGCGGCGCATCCTTCGATCAAACCATGTCCGAAAGGGACCGCATCACGGTCACTCTTGCGGCAATCATCGACGCAGCGCCGGCAACCAGCGGGGCCATGCCCAATATCAGGCCATCGGCCAGCGACAGCGACAATTCCGGCAACAGCCAGATCTGCGCCACCGACTGGCGCAGCAGATACAGGATGAAGGCAGCCGCGCCAAATGCGAGCAACGCGCCCAGAGCCCCTGCCTGCACCCCTAGCATCAGGAAGCGGCGCTCGAACAGGCCGGCGATATAGCCATCCTGCGCACCCGAGAGGTGAAGGATCTCCACGATGTCACGCCGCGCCAGCAGGGTGGCGTGGGTCGCGAAGGCGATGACGGCAAGGCCTGTGGCGCCAAGCAGACCGACGGCGATCAGGGCCACGAGGCCGGCAAGATCGATCGATTTGCGGACATCGCCCGACCAGACGAGATGGTCATCGACGATGGTGTCGAGCTTTGCAGATTTCAGTGCGGCTGCGAGACGCCGGAGAAGATCCGGTGCGTCGGCAGCGGGCGCAGCTTCGGCGGCGATAAGGCGCGGCAGGGGCAGACTGACTGGCACGCCGCCCGCGCCGAGCCACGGGCGCAGCAGTTCCTCGGCTTCATCGCGTGTGATGGGGCGGGCGGTGGCGATGCCCGGTGTCGCCTTGGTGATCTCGACGGCGTTGGCGAGGGCGGCGTCATCTCCGCGCACACGGATGGTGATCTCGCCCGAGACATCGCTTGTCCAGGCGTCTGCCGCTGCATAGGCCGAGCGTGCGACGAGGCCGGACAGCGCGGCGAGGAAGCAAAGCGCGCAGACGACGAAGAACAGCGCAGCTTCCCGCGCATCTTCCTTCGGCAGCAGGGGGGAGGCCGCAGCACTCATTGCGGCGGGCTCTTGGGTTCGGCAGCGTGCGGCACGCGCACGACCATACCGTCAGCTAGCCGCAGCACATCAGCCTTGGACTTGCGGACCAGCGCGAGATCGTGCGTGGCGATGAGGATTGTGGTTCTCAGCCGCTTGTTCAGTTCGCGGAAGAGACGGAACAGGCGCTCGCCCATTTCCTCGTCCACGTTCCCGGTGGGCTCGTCGGCGAGGATCAGGTCAGGCTTCACCACGACGGCGCGGGCGATGGCGACGCGCTGTTTCTCGCCCCCCGACAGCGTTGCTGGGCGGGCGTCGAGCCGGTCTCCGAGGCCAACCCAGGTGAGCAGTTCGATCACGTCCTGCCGGTAGGCCTTTTCCTGCCCGCCGAGCACGCGCAGCGGCAGGGCGACGTTCTCGTAGGCGGTCAGGTGATCGAGCAGGCGGAATTCCTGGAACACCACCCCGATCCGGCGGCGGAGGGGGGCCAGATCCCGGCGGCGCAGGTGAGTCGTGTCGACCCCGAAAAGCGATACCCGGCCGGCCGTGGGGCGCAGGCCCAGATAAGCCAGCTTGAGCAATGTGGACTTTCCCGCGCCCGAAGGGCCGGTCAGGAAAGTGAGGGATCCGGGTGACAGGGATAGGGAAACATCGGCCAGAACGTCAGAATCCGGGCCAAAAGACACGCCTGCCCGGTCCAGGCGGAGCACGGGGCTATCTGCTGCAAGTCCTTGCTCTCGCATCGGATTCCGCTGGTCTGGCCAAGGGGAGGGCCGGTTTCTGAATCCAGCCCTAATTGGACTATATTAACCGTTCTCGTGATTCCGATAGTGTGATGATCCTCGTCTGTCCGTCCTGCGATACGCGGTACTTTGCCGACGATTCCAAAATCGGCAGGGAAGGCCGGCGCGTGCGCTGCGCCACCTGCGGCCATGCGTGGACCGCAAAGGCCCAGGAAGAGGACGGCGCGCCCGCTCCGGTGGAAGAAACCGGCCTCACGCGCGAGCAGGTGGAACGCCTGCGCCAGACGGCCCAGGCCAACTCCAAGACCCGCGCGGGCCCCCACGCCGAATTCCGCGCGCAGCAGCACGCCAAGCGCAAGCGCGACCGCAGCCGCGCGGCCACGATTGCGTGGGTCTCGGTCGCGATCGTGTTTGCAGGCGTGCTCGGCGCCGCCGTGCTGTTCCGCAACGAGGTGGCCAACGCCTTCCCGAAAGCGGCCTCGCTCTATCAGTTGGTCGGGCTCGACGTGAACCGCTTTGGGCTCACCCTCGAGAATGTCGAGGCGAAGCGCTCGTTCGATGGGACGACGCCTGTGCTGACGGTGACGGGCTCCGCCATCAACAAGGGCGATGAAGCGCAGCCGACGCCGCAGCTTCGCGTGACGCTGAAGGACGAGAGCGGCAAGGAAGTCCAGACGTGGACCGATGAGTTCGCGGTCGCCTCGCTGGCGCCGGGCGAGCGTACCGAGTTCACCACGCGCTTCGAGGCGCCGCCGGTCGAGACGTATCGCCTGACCGTGACGTTTGCCGAGAAAGATGGCGGCGACATTGGCGCCGAGACGCAGATCGAGGCGCCCGCCGATCCCGCGCATGCGGGCGAGGGCGGCGACCACGGCGCGCCTGCCGCAACGCACGAGACTGCAGCGCCGGAAGCCGCCGCAGCGGATGGGCATGCGCCCGCCCCGGCGCCTGCCCATGCGCCCGCCCCGGTGCCTGCCCATGCGCCCGAACCGGCTACGGAGGCCGCCCATCACTGACCGCAGCATTCCTGCAAATGTCGACGTCCTGCTGACAGCGGAAGAGGTTCACGCCCGAATCGAGCGGCTGGCTGAAGGGCTGGTCCCGAGGCTTTCCACGGGATCGTGGACCGGCGTTGTCGTGATGCTGGGCGCGACGCCGTTCGCGGCGGACCTGATGCGGGCGCTGTCGCGGCACGGCCTCGATCTCGGCTTCGATGCAATCTGGCTGCAGAGCTATGCCGATGCACGCGAAAGCTCGGGCCGTATGCTGGTGCACGCCGACGCGGCGCGGCCTGTGGAAGGCCAGAACATCCTGCTGATAGACGACGTGTTCGACAGCGGGAAAACCATCGCCTTTGCCCGCCAGCATTTCCTCACCAAAGGCGCGAACGAAGTGCTGACTTGCGTTTTCGCGCGCAAGCCAGAGGCCGTCACCGAGGGTCTCGATGCTTGGGCGTGGGACGCGCCGCCGCGCTATCTCGTCGGCTATGGCATGGACGATGCCGGCAAGATGCGCGGCCTGCCGTTTGTCGGGGCGATCAAGGGCGCCTAGAACCGCTCAAGCAGGCGCTGCAGATATTCGAGGTCTTCCTTCGTCAGCGCGCGGTTGCCGGCACGGCGGCGGATTTCGTCGAGAATTTCGCGGGCGCGCTGGCGTTCCATCTCGTCGGGAATCTTCACATCGTCGCCCTGGCCGCTGACGCCTTCGTTGAGGCGGCCGAGGATATCGCGCTCGTCGCGATCGCGCTGGGCGTTGGGGTCGTTCTCGTCGTTGAGGCGGGCGAGTTCGGACGAGCGATCCTGCAGCGCTGACATGGCGCCCTGCTGGGCTTCGCGCGCTGCCTGGAAGTCGCCGCGGCGCAGCGCTTCCTCGGCGCGCTTCTGCATCTCGATAGCGTTGCCGAGCAGGCGGCGCGTGCGATCGTTTTCCTGGCCGTAGACGCCATCGCCGCGAACGCCGGGGCGTCCGGGCTGACCGCCGGGGCCGCCGCCGTCTGCCTGTGCGCCGCCTTGGCCCTGACCCTGTTGCTGGCCCGGCTGCTGACCGGGGCCTTGGCCCTGCTGGCCTTCGCCGGGGCCCTGGCCTTGCTGACCCTGACCGGGTTGCTGACCCGGGCCCTGGCCCGGCTGCTGGCCTTGTCCGGGTTGTTGGCCTTGACCTTGTTGGCCTTGTTGACCCTGACCCTGCTGTCCCTGGCCTTGCTGGCCTTGTTCCTGCTGGGGTTGGCCGCCGCCTGAGCGCTGTTGCTGTTCGAGGCGCTGGCGCTGCTCGCGCTGCTGGTCGGCGAGTTCCTGGCCGCGCTGGGCATCGCCATTGCGCTGCGCGTCTTCGGTGGCGTCGTTGAGATCGCGCTGATCGTTGAGCGCGCGGTTGGTGTCCTGCAGCGCGCGGTTCATCGCGCGGTTCATCGGGCCGTCCTGGTTCTGGCCGCTGCCGCCCTGACCCATCTGGATCTGCATGTTCTGCATCTGGTCGAGCATGCGCTGCATGTCGTTCAGGAGCTGGCGCGCCTGATCTCGCGCGCCGGTTTCGGCAAGGTCGCGCAGGGCCTGCAGCATGCGCGTGAGTTCATCATCGCCGAGCGGCGGCTGGCCGCCTTGCATGCCGCCCATCTGGTCGCCGCCTTCGGAGACGCGGCCATTGCGCAGCGCCTCAGCCATCTGCGCGGCCAGATAGTTCTCAATCGCCTGCTCGTACATGTCCATCAGGCGGCGGATTTCGTCTTCGGACGCGCCGCGGCGCAGCGCGTCTTCCAGCGCGCGGCGGGCGGCTTCAAGCGCGGCTGTCGCGTCCGCCAGCGATCCGTATTCAGCGCGCAGGGCGACGTCCCAGAGCAGCGCTTCGGCTTCTTCCGCTTCGGCGCGGTTGTGCGCCGCATCGATCAGGCCGCGCGCATTGCGCAGGCCGAGAAAGACGACCGGGTCCTCGAAATAGTCCTCGGGGCGCCAGGTGATGGAATCGAGAACCATCACCGAGCGCCTGATCTCTTTCGGGGCCCACGTTAGGCGCGACGCGGGTGCGGTGGCGATGGCGTCGTAGCCCGTGCCGGCGACGGACGTGAAATTGTCGACGCCTTCGGGCGTGCTGTACTCTTCCCAGTTCCGCAGCAGGATCTGGCGCGCTTCCTGCGCCATGCGGGCGTTGGGTTGCAGGAAAATCTTCTCGGGCAGGCGATAAGCGACGGCTTCGCTTTCCGCGATCTGGCCGGCGGCGTCGGTTGCGCGCAACTTCACCATGACGTCGAGCCCGGCCCAGCGATGGCGGACCAGATCCTGGCTGTAGTCGCCTTCCTCTTCCTTGGGAGAGAGCGTCACCGTCTCGATGATCGTCGCGTCTTCAACAACACCGGCGGAGGCGGGTACATCCTTGCGCCCGAACACCACGAGTTCGAGCTTGTCCACGCCATAGTCGTCGGTGGTCGTGTACTTGAATTGGGTGTGGTCGCCCTCGCCCAGCTTGGGTGGTTCGACGAAGGCCACGGTCGGCAGCGCGTCGTCGATGATGGTGAAGGGGAAGCTCGCGCGCTCGCCCCAGAAGTTGACCGCGATGCGCGTTCCCGTCTTCACGACGACCCGCGCCTCATAAGCCGCGTCGATGCCGGGCTCCGGGTTCAGCGTGGTGTGGCCGGCGCTTTCGGGCATCACGGTGACCTGGGGGCGGCCCGGACCGATGATGCGAATGGTGACCTCGGACCCTTGCGGCGCCTTGGCGGTCTCGCCTGGCGTGAGGACGAAAGGTGCGGAGCCGGTGTAGGCGGGTGGGGTGACCCATGCCTCGATCTTCAGTGTGTGGGCGCCGAACAGCGCGCCGAAGTCCGGGAATAGGCCTTTGCCCATCCGATCGACGATCGCGGTTCCGGCAACGACGCCGCTGACCAGCAGCACGGCGGGCACGGCGAAGCGCAAGAACAGCGGATCGGCCTGGCGCCACTGTGCGCGAACATCCAGCTTGCGCACGCTGACGGCGAGAGCGGCCATGCGTTCGCGGTGTTCCTGCCAGAGCGTCCAGCCAATCTTGTCGGCCTTGGCGGGGCGATCGTTCCAGACGCTGAGCGGACGGCCCTCAATCGCGTTGTCGATCAGATCCCGCGCTTCGTCCTCGGAGGGGCGGCGCCAGACCTTGAGTCCGATCAGCACAACGGTTGCGAGGCCGACCCAGAAGACGACGCCGATTGTCGCCTGCACTTCGAGCGGCAGGGAAGTGTAGAGGCCCGACAGCCAGAAGGCGGCGAACAGGGCAAACCAGATGATCGTGGGCAGGGCGGCCTGCAGCAGGGCGGGCCAGAACAGGCTGCGGCGCGCGGCTGCTATCCGGGCGTCCAGCTTGCTCCTGAGGCCAAATCCGTCAGCCAACCTGATTCCCTATTGGGCGGTCCAATCCGGAGCCCGTTCCAGAGCGATCATTTCATCGAATGTCGGCCTACGACGGACGACAACGCAAGCATCGCCCCGAACGAGTGCTTCTGCAACAAGAGGTCTCGAATTATACTGGGACGACAATGTGGCGCCGTATGCGCCTGCCGTCATGAAGGCGACCAGATCGCCCTCCTTCAGGGGGGGCATGGGGCGATCCTTGGCGAACCTGTCGGTGCTCTCGCAAATCGGGCCTACGAGGTCCACGGCGATCCGTGGAGCGCCCATCGTGGGGGTGCGCACGGGGAGTACCTCGTGATGTGCGCCATATAGGGCAGGCCGCATCAGGTCGTTCATTCCTGCGTCGAGGATCACAAAGGTGCGTCCGTCGCGCTCTTTGACGTACTCGACCTTGGAGATCAAAACTCCGGCATTTCCGGAAATCAGGCGGCCGGGTTCCAGTATCAGCTGGACGTCGAGGTTCCCCAGGACGTCCCGCGCCTGACGCGCATAGATGGTCGGGCTGTCGGGGTCTTCGCCATCATGATAGGGCACGCCGAGTCCGCCGCCGAAGTCAACGCGGGTGATGCCGAAGCCGCGCTCGCGCAGGCGGCGAGCCAGCGTCACTACCTTCTCCCACGCGGCGCGCATCGGTTCGACGCGCATGATCTGGCTGCCGATGTGAACGGCGATGCCGACCGGATCAATGTTAGGCAGGCGGCTGGCCACTTCGTAGAACTGCTCCGCCTCATGCCAGGCGATCCCGAACTTGGTTTCTGGCGTGCCAGTGGAGATGTGGGCATGGCCGCCCGCTTCCACGTGCGGGTTGACCCGCAGGGCGATGGGCGCGCGCTTGTTCATCTCTTGCGCGACTGCGGACAGGCGGTGGAGTTCAGGCAGGCTCTCGACGTTGAACTGGAAGATGCCGCGCGTGAGGCCGAGGCGCATCTCGTCATGCGTCTTCGCAACGCCTGAGAACACGATACGATCGGCGGGAATACCCGCCTCCATCGCCTTCATCAGCTCGCCGCCCGAGACCACATCCGCGCCGGCGCCAAGCGCGGCTAGCGTGGCGATCACACCGAGATTCGAGTTCGCCTTGACGGCGTAGGCGATCAGCACTTTCCGGTCCAAAATGATTCATCGTCGCGTTCCAGCCATTCCCCGGACAGGCGAGGTAGCGGATGCGGTCGTGAAAGTCACCCCGGATCGGCGCAACAGCGCGTCCGTGTGCAGGAAGAGCCGGAGAATAGGGCGCAGCGGAGGCCGCGCCCGAAGATAAATCCTACCAGCGCGACGGATCGACCGGCTGCGGTGCGGTCTTTCCGCTGAAGAACACCTCATCGCATCCAACCGGATCATTCTCGCAGGCGATCATCACGCCCTCGGTTATCGCCGCCAATTCCGCGCATGCAGACAGAGCAGCAAGTCCGATCGCCACGGCGCCCGCAAGCGCCGCTCTCGTAGTCAGTTTCATGGAAGCCCCTCACGCTATTGCCGTCCCCTCAGCGGGTATGAAACCCGCTGCGACTCCGCACTTTAGGGAGCAAAAAAGCACGCGCAAGTTGCCGGTACGGCAAGGTCATGCTGGCGGCGGGGCTGACCTCGCGGAGTTTGGTTACTGTGGTGCTGCTTCCGGAGCAGGCGGGTTGGCGAGCCGCTGCATTTCGAGGCGGCGCGCCTCGTCGGCGGCGCGGCGCTCGGCGTCCTGGCGTTCCTTCTCGGCGGCTTCTGCTTCCTCGGCGGCCTTGATCACGCGCGGATCGGTCGGACCATCCAAAGGCGGGTCGCCCCAGAGTGGCATCGGGCGCACGAGATCGCCACGCAGCCCGCAGGCGGAAAGCGCGGACACGGAAAGCGCGAGAACGAGAACTGTACGCATGTGCGGCACATTCGGCTGTCGCGGGGGTCGGGTCAAGCTTGGGAGAGTGACCCAACTGTAACGCTCAGAGCTTCCGGTACATGTAGATCGACGGCAGGTGGACGCCAAAGCCGCCTTCTCATAGGCGCGGCGGCCAGGCGCGTGGCTGGGACCGGCGCCCGTGCCCACCGTGGCAAGTTGCAGGCTGGCGGCTTTGAGCGCGGCAAGCGTGACAACCTACGCCAGCTTGGTCTTCCAAGCCGCGACCTGCTCACGCACGCGGCTTGGAGCCGTGCCGCCATAGCTCTGACGGCTCGCCACTGAAGCGTCGACGGTGAGCACAGCGAACACCTTGTCGGTGATGCGTGGCTCAAGTTTCTGCAGCACGCCGAGCGGAAGATCGGGCAGGGCGATCCCCGCTGTCTCAGCCGCCTTTACGGCGGCGCCTGTGATGTGATGCGCCTCACGGAACGGAATGTTGAGTTCACGCACCAGCCAGTCCGCAAGGTCCGTTGCAGTCGAGAACCCGGATGAAGCGGACGTGCGCATCCGCTCCTTGTTCGGCGTCATCGTCGCGATCATGCCGGTCATAGCCTGCAGCGACAGATCGAGGCTGTCGAATGCGTCGAACGTCGTCTGCTTGTCGTCCTGCATGTCCTTGGAATAGGCGAGAGGCAGCCCCTTCATGATCGCGAACAGCTGGACGAGCGAGCCCAGGGCGCGGCCTGACTTGGCGCGCACGAGTTCGGCCGCGTCCGGGTTGCGTTTCTGCGGCATGATGCTGGAGCCGGTAGACCAGGCGTCCGACATGCGCACAAAACCGAACTGGGCGGATGACCAGATCACGATCTCTTCGGCGAGGCGCGAGAGGTGCTGCGCGCAGATGGCGAGGCTGGCGAGGGCTTCCAGCGCGAAGTCGCGCGCGGAGACTGCATCGAGCGAGTTGGCCATGGGGCGGTCGAAGCCGAGCGCCTTCGCCGTCATGTGGCGGTCGATCGGAAAGCCGGTGCCGGCGAGGGCGGCGGCGCCGAGTGGCGACTCGTTCATGCGGAAGATGGCGTCGGTAAAACGGCCACGGTCGCGGTCGAACATTTCGACATAGGCCATCAGGTGGTGGCCGAAGGTGACGGGTTGGGCCGTCTGCAGGTGCGTGAAGCCCGGCATCACGGTGTCGGCGTGTGTTTCGGCCTGCACAACCAGCGCCTTCATCAGCGCGGTTATCTGCTCCACGCGGGTCTCACACGCGGATTTGACCCAGAGGCGGAAATCGAGCGCGACCTGGTCATTGCGCGACCTTGCCGTGTGCAGGCGGCCTGCCGGTTCGCCGATAATGTCCTTCAGGCGGGATTCCACATTCAGGTGGATGTCTTCCAGCGCCTTGGAAAACTGGAATTTTCCCTCACGGATTTCCGAAAGGACCTGATCGAGCCCCTTCTGGATCGCGGCTTCGTCGGCCTGCGTGATCACGCCAACCTTTACCAGCATGGCGGCATGGGCTTTCGATCCGGCGATGTCCTGCTCAGCGAGGCGCTTGTCCACGTCGATGGAGGCGTTTATCGCCTCCATGACCTGATCGGGCATGGCCGAGAACCGGCCGCCCCACATCGTGTTGCTCTCGGAATTCTTCGTCATGACGTTCAGACCCGCCTTTTCCGCCGCGCTTCTCGCACTCTTTGCGGGCGCCTGCCAACCGGCAGAAACGCCGGCGCCAGCGGCCGAGATGTCCGGGCCTGCCGCAGACGCGGGCGTGATCCTGTCCTGCAGCCACAAGGACTTCCAGCCCCCGTCGAGCACGTCGGCGCTGGCCGGGCATCGCGCCGGCCCGCTCAAATGCCTCGATGTCGATCTCGATCTCGCGGCGCCGACCTCGTCCTTCGTCGATGAGACGGGCGCCAGCCACTCCTTCGCCGAGTTCAAGGGCAAGGTGCTGGTGTACAATATCTGGGCCGAATGGTGCGGCCCGTGCGTGAAGGAAATGCCGAGCCTGGCCCGCCTGCAGAAGGCATTCGCTGGCAAGGACGTGGCGGTGGTTCCCGTCGCCTATGGCTTCGGCAAGGGCGTCACGAAGGAATCGACCCTGGCCAAGTTCCGCGAGTTGGTGGGAACGGACCTGCCGTTCTTCTTCGACGGTGAACTGGTCCTGCAGTCCGAAGCCCAGACCGGGGCGCTTCCGGCGACGCTGATCTACGACAAGGACGGTAAGGAAGTCGCCCGCCTGACGGTTCCGACGGAGTGGGATTCGCCCGAGGCGGTGGCCCTGATCCAGGCCGTGCTGGACGGCAAGAGCTGAGCGCAGGCCGGTTGCCGCCCTGCGGCATCAAGGCGGGGTCACTTCAGCGCGAGAACGGCCCCCGGGCCGTTCCGCTCGCTTGCCGGTAGGGCAGGGATTCGGCATCAATCCCGTAAGATCAATTACAGGCCGGGGAACACCGGCTACTCGGGAGAACGGTCATGAAAAACGCGCGGCGTGCATCGCTTGCGGCCCTAGCTGTCGCCATGGCGATGGGCGGGGCTGGCCTCGCTTCGGCGCAGACTGCGCCCGCAGCGACCGGTCCTGAAGCCGACAAGGCCGCGATTGCCGCGCCCACGGTCGAGCCCGGCTATACCGTTCCACGCCTGAAGATCGGCCAGCCCGATCTGCAGGGCATCTGGTCCAACGCCTCGAACACGCCGCTGCGCCGTCCGTCGAGCATGCCGAACCTCGTCATGTCGGACGAAGAGAACGAACATGCGCGCGCCAGTAACCCATCTAACATCCGTCAGGCGACGGACGATAACCAGCAACAGTCCGATGGACTTGGCGATGGCAAGGATCTCGCCTCTGGCCGTGGCTACAACGCTTTCTGGATCGATCCAGGTTCGAGCTATGCCAACGTGAAAGGCACGTGGCGCACGTCGTGGATCGTCGAGCCCGCGAACGGCCAGGTGCCGATGAAGCGCGGCGTAACGGGCAACCCCTACGGCCCGCGCCTTGGCTCCGGCTATGACCACCCCGAGGAGCGCAACCTCAACGAGCGCTGCATCATCCTCGGCACATCGGGCCCGCCGATCGGCAACTACCTGTACAACAACAACCTGCAGATCGTTCAGTCGCCCGACCACGTCGTGATCGTGTCGGAGATGATTCACGATGCGCGCATCATCCCGCTCAACGCCACGCACAAGGCCAAGGAACTGTCGCCGTGGATGGGCGACTCGATTGGCTGGTGGGAAGGCGACACGCTGGTGGTCGAGACCATCAACATGACGCGCGGCGGATCCGGCGTCATGATCTCGCCGAGCGGCAAGATCACCGAGCGCTTCTCCCGCTACAGCGAGAAGCAGGTGTTCTATGAATTCGAGGTCGACGATCCCTCGATCTACTCGCAGGCATGGAAAGGCCAGATGGCGTTGAACGCCATCGACGGCATGTACGAGTACGCCTGCCACGAGGGCAATCACGGCCTGCTGGGCATTCTGGAAGGCGGCCGTGCCGCCGACCGCGACGGTCGCGACATCTCCGAAGAAGGCGACCGCGAGGAATAGCCGCTTCCCACACCACACGACAAAAAGCGCCGCCGCGGGGTTCCGTGGCGGCGTTTTCTTTGGTCAACGGCTTCAATTCGGCGAGATAGGCCAATGCCGGGCATGCGCGCCGCTTGTCGGCGACGGACGAATTCGGCAACTATTCCGCCAACACGCATAGACCGGCGCAAAGCTGGCAGCGTTCCTGGGAGGAGAAGTCCATGTCGAAGCTACGCCACATCTCGCTGGCCGCGATGACCACCGTCTTGGCGCTCGCCGGCGCGGGGACCGCATCAGCCCAGGCTGCAGCGCAAACCGGCGCGCGCGTCATGGTTCCCAACCAGAAGCCCGCGGCCGAGAGCGACCGGGTAGCGGCTGGCTACGTCGCGCCGCGCCTGTCGTTCGGCCAGCCGGATCTGTCGGGCGTGTGGTCGAACGCATCCAACACGCGGATGACGCGCCCGGGCACGATGAAGGCGCTGGTGATGTCGGACGAGGAAGAGGCGAAGGCGCGCGCCGCTAACCCCTCCAACATCCGTCAGGAGACCGACGACAACCAGGGGATCGGCGATGGCCTGCTCGACGGCAAGGATCTCGCCTCGGGCCGCGGCTACAACTCGTTCTGGATCGATCCGGGCAACACGTATGCGAACGTGAAAGGTACGTGGCGCACGTCCTGGATCGTCGATCCGTCGAGCGGACAGGTGCCGTTCTCGGAAGCCGGCCGTAAGCTGGCGCCCTCGCTGCGCGGCGGGCGTGGCCGCGGTACGGGCTATGACAATCCCGAAGAGCGTGGCGCGGGTGAGCGCTGCATCGTCGGCTTCGGCGGCACGGGCGGGCCGCCCATGATGAACGTGCTCTATAATAATAACTACCAGATCGTGCAGTCGCCGGATCACGTGGTGATCGTGGTCGAGATGAACCACGATGCGCGCATCATTCCGCTGAACGCGCAGCACAAGCCGGGCGTGTTGAACCAGTGGCTGGGGGATTCCATCGGCTGGTGGGAAGGCGACACGCTGGTGGTGGAGACCATCAACATGAACCCCGAGGGCGGGAGCCAGGTTCAGTTGACGGCGGGCGGCAAGATCGTCGAGCGGTTCACGCGGTATTCGGACACGCAGGTGCTGTACGAGTTCGAGGTTGATGACCCGCAACTCTACAGTCAGGTGTGGAAGGGCGAGGTTGGTCTGAACCGGGTCGACGACAGCGTCTACGAATACGCCTGCCACGAGGGCAATCACGGCCTGCTGGGCATTCTCGAGGGCGGGCGCGCGGCGGATCGCGAGGGGCGGAATATCTCCGAGAAGGGCGATCGCGACGAGGGCTGATCGCGCATCGTAATGCTATGACACTATGATGAGCTCATAGGGTCGGGCTCACAACGCCGCTATGTAGTCACGGAGGTTGTCGAGGATGGGGCCTTGCTCCTCGGCGCGGTCCTGCATGCGGATGTGCCACTCCTTTTCCCCGTCGAGCGAGACGAAGATGGAGCGGCCATCGTCGTAGGACAGGAAGGCCGTGCCGACATAGGTCCATTCCTCGCCGACCGGATGCTCCTGTCCGTCGAAGTCCTTGAACGCCTTGATGACGCGATAGCGCTTGCCGGGCTCCATGAGCGAATAGCCATGGCCTACGCCGCGCTCGCTGTAGGCGCCCTTGGGCGATCCGTTGCCGATCATGCGAGCTTCCACCTTGCGAGGGCTTCGTAGTGGGGGCGGGCTTCGTCCGCGATGCGCTGCAGGTGAGGCGCGAGCGCGAGCGGCTTTTCCTCTGGCGGCGGGCCGAAGCCGGTGGAGCGCTCGACCGCATCGTACCACGCAGGCGCCCAGACGCCGTCTGTGTCGCGACCGCCGGCAGGCCAGCTCAGCATGTCGGGCGTCCATGGAATATCGAGCGCGGCGCAGAGCTTCGATAGCGTGGCGGCAGGATCGCACAGCACGTCGACGCCTTCAACGACTGGCGGTGCATGGCCCAGGCGATCGGCCTCGCGAGCGAAAATTTCGGCCTGCTGCGTGAAGCCGATATCGGCGAGCGTCACCTCCTCGCGCTTCTGCGTGTAGGAGGCGAGGACGCGCGCGGGATCGCGAATGAGGAAGGCGTTGCGGCAGTCCTTCATCCAGTCGAGGCCGAAGCCGGGCAGCATGTGATGCGTCATATGCTTTTCGTAGACGATGGGCTTGCCATCCGGCGGCGGCTGCGAGAGCTGGCGCGCAACCTCGCGCCAGCCATTTGGCTGGCTCGCCAGCACCTCGGCGGTCATCGGATGATCAAGCCCGGTCTCGCGCAGGAAGGCGGCGTAGAACGGCTCGTCCACGACATGGCAATCAGCGCGCGCGCCGAACGACCGCATCATCGCGGTCGAAATATTGCGCGGGCCAGACCACATGGCGATGCGGATCGGTTGAGGCATGCGCGGAGCATAGACCGGGCTTATGCTCGGTGACAGGGCTGCGGTTTATCGTCCCGGCCGAGCGTGGCGAAAGCCGGAACCCATCGTCGGGCTGTCGTGGTTTCGCCATGGATCCCTGACAGCGCTGCGCGCTTCCGGGATGACAAGCGCGCAGGTGTCGAAGCGCCTACTTGTCGTCTGACTTGTCCGGCAGGCGTGGCAGGCCCGTGGCGGTGGCGGGCGCGAGCAGGCCTGTTTGCGCGTAGGTGGCGAGCTTGTCGCGCGTGTCGGCGATGTCGAGGTTGCGCATGGTGAGCTGGCCGATGCGGTCGCTCGCGGTGAAGAACTCCTCGCCCTTTTCCATCGTCAGGCGCTCGGGCTTGTAGGTGAGGTTGGGGCTCACCGTGTTCATGATGGAGTAGTCGTTGCCGCGGCGCAGTTCGAGCGTCACTTCGCCAGTGATGGCGCGGGCGACCCAGCGCTGGGCGGCGTCGCGCAGCATGAGGGCCTGCGAGTCGAACCAGCGGCCCTGATAGAGCAGGCGGCCGAGCAGGCGGCCATTGGTGCGGTACTGCTCGATCGTGTCTTCGTTGTGGATGCCGGTGACGAGGCGCTCGTACGCGGCGAACAGCAGCGCCATGCCGGGCGCTTCATAGATGCCGCGGCTCTTGGCTTCGATGATGCGGTTCTCGATCTGGTCGGCCATGCCGAGGCCGTGGCGGCCGCCGATGACGTTGGCTTCCAGCATGAGCGCGACTTCATCGCTGTAGCGCTTGCCGTTCAGCGAGACGGGGCGGCCTTCCTCGAAGGCGACGGTGACGCGCTCGTGCTTCACGTGCGTGGCTTCGTCCCAGAACTTCACGCCCATGATCGGCTGGACGATGGTGACGCCTTTATCCAGGAATTCGAGATCCTTCGCCTCGTGCGTCGCGCCGAGCATGTTCGAGTCTGTCGAGTAGGCTTTCTCGACGCTGGTCTTGTAGCTGAAGCCCTTGGCGATGAGGTATTCCGACATCTCCTTGCGGCCGCCGAGCTCGTCGATGAACTGCTGGTCGAGCCAGGGTTTGTAGACCTGCAGGTTCGGGTTCACGAGCAGGCCGTAGCGATAGAAGCGCTCGATGTCGTTGCCCTTGTACGTGCTGCCGTCGCCCCAGATGTTGACGTTGTCGGCCTTCATCGCCTCGACCAGCATCGTGCCGGTGACGGCGCGGCCGAGCGGCGTGGTGTTGAAATAGGTGACGCCCGCCGTGGTGATGTGGAAGGCGCCGGACTGGATCGCCGCGATGCCTTCGGCGGCGAGCTGCGCACGGCAGTCTATCAGCTTGGCGTCTTCCGCGCCGTGCTCCGTCGCCTTGCGCGGGATGGCGTCGTAGTCGGTCTCGTCCGGCTGGGCGAGGTTGGCGGTGTAGGTGTAGCAGGCGGCGCCGTTGGCGCGCATCCAGACCAGGGCCGCCGTCGTGTCGAGACCGCCGGAAAACGCGATGCCAACCTTCTGGCCGACAGGCAGTTTTTTCAGGATGGTCGCCATGGGAGTGGCTCCGCACAGGGGTGGTTGGGCGGCGCACTCGTCGCGGATAAGGGGGGCGGCGTCAACAGGGAGGTGTAGGGGGTGACGACGGGGATTTTCCGGACGTCTTCGCGCAGGGGCGAAGTCGTCATTCATCATCGCCGATGAACACCGACCAGAAGCGAATTTGCTTGAGCGGCGGCGACGCATCCTGGCCCTCCGGAGCTTCGACGGATTGGCGACCGGCCGTTTCGGCGCGGATGTAGGTCGCGAGATTGGCACCGTAGCAGATGATATCCGTCTGATGGACCGAGAATATTGGATTGCCGGGTGCGTGCGGTTCTTCAGGAATGTAGCGATGGCCGTAAACCGGAATTAGCTTTGGCGCCGCCGCTATCGCGGCGCGGACAAGCTCTTCTCGAGCTGACTTTTTCTCCGGCCTTTTTACCCATTCCGATAGCCAGAAAGCATTGTTCTCAACGTCAAAAAGCATGCCTTCCAATGGCCACGTCAACATGCGTTCAATCCGAACGCGCGGTGTTTGCATCCAGTCGAAATCGTCTCCTGGAATAACACTGCGCCGTTCGCGATAGATTTCCGCCAAGTCGGGTGGAAACCGTAGCTTGTAGCGCTTCTGGATGTCGATCAGCTCATCTTCGGAGTAGCCGCTCATGATGCCTGCGCGTCCTTCAGCGCCTCATATAACTCCCGCAGCCTCTGCGTAACCGGTCCTGGCGTCGGCATCCGATTTCCATCCACCGCACTTACCGGCGTCAGCCCGCCGAAGGTGCCGGTGACGAAGGCTTCGTCGGCGGCGTGGACGTCGCGGAGCGGGAAGAAGTCGAGCTTCACTGGGATGCTGTTGGCGTCGCACAGGCGGATGACGTTGCCGCGTGTGACGCCGTTGAAGCAGAACTCGCCGGTGCTGGTGCGCACCTCGCCATCCTTCACCCAGAAGAAGTTGGTGGCGTTGCAGCTCGAGACGTTGCCGCCGGGATCGAGCATCAGGGCTTCATCGCCCCCGCGCGGGATGACATCGAGCAGCGCGCGGATCAGCGGCAGGCGCGAATGCGAGTTGAGGCGCATGTCGAACATGTCGGCCGGCGTGCAGCGGATCGCCGACGTGACGACGTTGAGGCCCCGGGTGACGATTTCGGGGCTCGGCTCCTTGTATTCGGCGACGATCACGATGGTGGCTGTGCCCAGCGCGCTGCGCGGGTCCTGGTTCACGGCCTTCTTGACGCCGCGCGTCGCCATGAGGCGGAGGTGCGCGCCTGTGGTCATGCCGTTGGCGGCGCAGGTGGCGTTGAGGGCTGCGATCATCTGCTCGCGGTCAAGGCCGAGGTCGAGCATGATGTCGCTTGCGCCGCGATAGAGGCGGTCGAGATGTACATCGAGGAAGAGCAGGGCGCCCTTGTGGAGGCGCAGGCCTTCCCACACGCCATCGCCCAGCACGAAGCCGGCGTCGAAGATCGACACTTTGGCTTCGTCCTTCGGAACGAGCTGTCCGTTCAGCCAGACCTTGAGGTTGGCGTTGCGCGGATCGACGGCGAAGTCCTGGCTTCCGGGCATGGTTCTTCTCTGGATCGCCGGGCCCCCGCCCGGCTCTTTCATTCAGGGAGATGTAAAGCGGAGGCTTGCGGTAAGGTAGCGGAACGGCCTGACGAAGATGCCGGGCAGGGGCCCGGCGGTCCAGAGAGTGGCCTCCGAACCTAGTCCTCCGAGATCATCGCCATTGCGCCTTTGCGTTCGCTTGGCTTGAGCTTGAGGAAGAGGGCCCGGGCGTTCTTGATGTCGGCGGGTTTGCCGGTGTCGGAGGCGAGCTTCAACGCGAGCGCGGTGGGATCACTCGCGCCCTTGATGAAAACCAGCGCCTTGGCCATCTTGCCCATGGCCTCGCGATCGATTGCGCCGTCGTCCATGGGTCTCTCCTGCCGCCGGCCGGGTTTGGGTCTTGGCTGTGTGGGCTGGCTTGAATGAGGGCACGCTGGCACGGATCGGGGTCCATGTCGCTCCATGAGGCTGGTCTGCCCGGCTTCGCGTGTTATGCAGGAAGATCGTTCCGGGGAGCTTTCGCCGCATGCAACGTCTGATCTTCATTGGCCTGATCGTCGCAATGGTGCTCGGCGTCACCGTGGGGGCGTTCGTTTATGGCGACAGCAATACGCGCCTCGCGTCGGCCACCCAGCGGATCGCGGCGTTCGACACGGACCGCAGCGGCGGGCTGAACGAGACCGAATTCAACGCCTCGCGCACCGAAACCGACATCACCTTCGCGCAGGCCGACCGCAACAAGAATGGCGAGGCGACGTCCGCCGAAATCGAGAAGGCGCCGACAAAGACGCAGACCGAGTTGGCGGGGTATTTCAAGATCCTGTCGGACATTTTCCTTAGACTTATCAAGATGATCGTGGCGCCTCTGGTGCTGACGACGCTGACGGTGGGCATCGCGCATCTGGGCGGCGGGGCAGCGGTCGGGCGGATCGGCGCGCGGACCATGGGCTGGTTCATCACGGCCTCGCTCGTCTCACTCGGGCTCGGCCTTGTGCTGGTGAACCTGTTCAAGCCGGGTGTGAACTTCCCCGTCACGCTTGAGACGGCCGTGGCCGATGTTTCGAGCGTGGCGACGTCCAACTTCTCGCTCGCGGAATTCATCACGCACGTCTTCCCGACATCGATCGTGGATGCGATGGCGAAGAACGAGATCCTGCAGATCGTGGTGATCTCTCTGTTCCTTGGCATCGCGCTGCAGTCGCTGGGCAAGAAGACAGAGCGCGTCACCGAGATCATGGAGCAGGTGGCGTTCCTGATGCTGAAGGTGACGGGCTATGTGATGGCGGCGGCGCCCCTGGCCGTGTTCGGGGCGCTTGCCTACACGGTGTCGCTGCAGGGTCTGGGCGTCATCGCGGACTATGGAAGGCTGGTTGGAACCTTCTTCCTCGCGCTGTTCATCCTGTGGGCGCTGCTGATCGCGGTGGGCTTCCTGATCCTGGGGCCACGGGTGTTCAAGCTAATCTGGGACGTGCGGGCGCCGGGGCTTCTGGCCTTTGCGACAGCGAGCTCGGAGGCGGCTTACCCGCGCCTGCTGGAGCAGCTGGAGCGGCATGGCGTCGCCAACCGCGTCGTCTCGTTCGTTCTGCCGCTGGGCTATTCGTTCAACCTTGATGGCTCGATGATGTACTGCACCTTCGCGGTGATGTTCATCGCGCAGGCCATGGGGTTGACGCTGACCTGGGACCAGCAGCTGGGCATGCTGCTGCTGCTGATGGTCACGTCGAAGGGCATTGCGGGCGTGCCGCGCGCGTCCCTGGTCGTGATCTCGGCGACGCTACCCGCGATGGGTATGAAGCCGGAGTGGATTGCGCTGGTGCTGGCGGTCGACGCCTTCATGGACATGGGCCGCACGGCGACGAATGTGATCGGCAACTCGATCGCCTGCGCCGTTATCGCAAAGTGGGAAGGCCTGCTGTCGGATCCGAAGAAGGATCAGCCCGCGGTCGAAGCTGTTCTCGGCTCAGGAGAATCCGGGAGCGCCCGACCGGCGAATCATTGAGCACAAACCGGGCAGTTGCAGCGCACCGCGCGGTTTCCCGCGGAAAGTTGAACTATGGAACGTTCCGCTACGTTGACGGGGCATGACGCGCAGGGCATATGCGATTTCACAGAGGGTCGCTGGCTCCCCCCGGCGGAATGGCAAAAAGCGTAAGAACAGCCGTTCACCAGACCCCGGCCGCGAACTGTATTTCGACAGAAATGCGACGACAACGCACTGAGCCGCTCTGCAAAAAACGGCTTGGCCCGTCTGGCGCTTGCGGCAAAAGGAAGGCATAAATTTATCGTTCCGCTACCGATGGCCAAAGGCTGGGGTACGGGACATTGGGGCGTCGAGAGCGAGAGAGACATGTACAACTACGGTACAAAGCAAGCGAACACGTCGACTCGTATGGCGGGTCTCGCGACGTCGCTGGCGATCATCGGCGGCCTCGGGGTCGTCGTCCTCACCTGGAAGACCATCGTTCCAGACAAGGAAGATAAGGGCGAAGTCGCAATCATCGACGTCGCCGAAGAAATCGAAGAGCCGCCACCACCTCCGCCGCCGGTTGACGTTGAGCTGCCGCCGCCGCCGCCGATGGTTGTTGTTCCCCAGTTTGAATTCGACGTTCCGCCGCCGCCGGCCGCCATCGTGCAGGTCGCGCCCGCGGTTGATCGTCCTGCTGCCGCGCCGCCGCCTGCCGCGAAGCCCGCTCCGCCGCCTGCACCGTCCCTGCGCTCGAAGCCGAAGCCCGGCCGCCGTTTCGACAAGCCCGACTACCCCGCAGCAGCCAAGCGCGCGAACGAGGAAGGCGAAGTCGTCGTGTCGGTCTGCGTCGATATCGAAGGCCGCATGTCGAACGTGAAGGTCGTCAAGTCGAGCGGCTTCCCGCGTCTTGATGAAGCCACGATCACAGGTCTGTCCAGGACGCGCCTCGATCCAGCCATCGGCACGGACGGCAAGCCAATCGCCATGTGCAATCCGCCCTATACCTTCACCTGGGTGTGGGATCTGGAGGAAGAGAAGCGACGGTAATCTGCTCGCGCTCGCGCGAGACAGCCTGAGGACCGGTCGGGCAGGGGTGTGGGACTCGGTCAAACTTAAGAAGAGCAGTTAGTTCCGGCGGGCGAAGGGATAGCTCGGCCTGCCGGATCGTGGTCTCGGGGAAACCCGAATGAGGAGAGAACGACGATGACAATGGCGTATCGCGGCCGGGGATCCATGCGCAGGATGTCGGCACTGAGTATGTTGCTGGCCGTACTGGCCGTGATCTTCTCGCCGATGATGGCGAGCGCGCAACAGCCGGAAGCACCGCCGCCTGCAGCGGCTCCTGGCTTCTCGATGGAAGAACCGACGGCTGCCCCGGAAGCGCCGGCTGCTCCTGCCGCTGACGCTGCCGCCCCCGAGGGTGAAGCTGCCGAAGCCGCTGACTACTCGATCATGGGCATGCTCAAGCACGCCTGGGAAACGCAGAACTGGGTCACGCTGATCACCTTCGGCACCATGGTCATCATGCTCGTCGGCACGATCTACATCGCCTCCACGAAAGCGATCGACCAGATCATGCTCGAAGGTCACGCCAAGAAGATCGCGGCTTTCTGGGATGCGAACACGCTGGACGAAGGCCTCGAAATCCTCGGCCGCAACTCCGCTTTCCGCAACATCGCTGAAGGCGCCATCGCCCAGGCGAACTCGGCCCAGGCTGGTCTCGGCGCCCGCATCACGCGCTCGGACCGTATGGCTCACCAGGTCGGCATCGAACTCGAGCGCGTCAACTCGCGTCTCCAGGGCGGCATGGCCTTCCTCGCGACGGTCGGCGCCATCTGCCCGTTCGTCGGTCTGTTCGGAACCGTCGTTGGTATCGTGTACGCTCTGACCGAGATCTCGCGCACGGGTAACGCCGCGATCACCGTCGTGGCCGGCCCGGTCGGCGAGGCGCTCAACATGACCGCCATCGGTCTCGCGGTCGCCGTTCCCGCCGTTATCTTCTACAACCTGCTCGGCCGCCGCAACAAAGTCATCTACGACACCGCACGCCACTTCGCGTTCGACGTCGACAAGCTGATGGCTTCGTCGGCCAAGGCCTAAGGCCAGCTCTCAAAGGAGGAGGCCAACATGGCTGATAATCCAGGCGAGAGCGCCAGCGGTATCCAGCTGGTGGAAGAGGACGATGCCGCCCTCAACTCCACCATCAACACGACACCGCTCGTCGACATCATGCTGGTGCTGCTGATCATCTTCTTGATCACAGTGCCGGTCGTGGTGAGCGCCAAGGAAGTCGAACTGCCTGAAGAGGCGAACAAGGTCGTCGAGACCAAGCCCGAGAACCTGAACATCATCGTCGACTCCGACGGCCTCGTGTTCCTCAACACGGCGGCTGCAACGGATGCAGACCTGACGGCAGAGTTCGGGCGCATCGCGCGCATCCGGCCGGATATCCAGCCGGAGGTGCACATCCGCGGGGACCTGCTGACCGAGTACTATCACGTCGGCAGGATCGTCGAACTCGCGCAACGGTCAGGCGTTCTGAAGATCGGCTTCATCACCAAGGCGCCGCCGCCTAGGTCTTAAGTTAAGCGACGCAGCGCCCCCTCCGTGTGACGGGGAGGGGCGCTGCAGCGCTCCCAACAGGAGTAGCTTTCTATGGCAATGGCAGTTGGAGGCGGGAATGAAGGCGATCCCGTCTCAGAGATCAACACAACGCCGCTGATCGACGTCATGCTCGTGCTGCTGGTGATGCTGCTGATCACCCTGCCGCCGGAACGTCACGCCGTGAACCTCGATACGCCGATCCCGCCGCCGCCAGACGCACCGCCGCCGCCGCCGAGCGAGATCGAACCGATCCGTATCCAGATCGAACAGTCGGGCGTGATCATGTGGATGGGCGAGGAAGTCGCCCGTTCCGAACTGGATCGCCGACTCAAGGTCGAAGGCATGCGTGGTGAGCAAGCCGAGATCCATATCGAGCCCAACCGTCGGGCAAAGTATGGCGTGATTGCGCACGTTATGGCCTCCGTCCAACGGAATGGCCTCAAGAAGATGGGCGTGATCGGCGGAACCTGAGTTTAGCGTTATTCTTCAGCCCGAAATATGCATGCCGTGAGGCCTCCAGACATGGATGCAGCACGGTATGTTTACAGCCACAGCTGCTCAGACTGAGTTGAGGGCTGAAACTGATGAACTTATATCGGGTTGGATAGGTGGAGGTATACATATGAAGTCGTTCGGCCAAGCCATGAGAAACTCCCTGCCCGCAATCGGACTGGGCCTCATCGCCACGTTCGGCGCCGTCAGCGTTGCCGTCGTGCAGGCGCCGCCGGCGATGGCGCAGAAGGCGTCCAAAGAATTCGCCGAGAATATGAACGCGGCCAGCGCCGCGTTCTCCGCCCGCCAGTATGCGCAGGCGATCCAGAAAGCTGACGCAGCAGCGCCGCACGCTTCGGGAACCCAGCAAAAAGCCGCCGTCGAGCAGACCCGTGCTGGCGCTTACTGCGCGCTCAACAATTACGCCCAGTGCATCGCCGCCATCGAAAAGGCCCGCGCGGTCGGCGGCGTTCCGGCCAACGTGAACCAGAACTACGACAAGCAGCTGGTCACGGCCTATGAGAAGACTGGTCAGGCAGGCAAGGCGCTGACCCAGCTGAAGGCCAACGTCACCAAGTACGGCGGCACGGCTGACGAACTGTCCTACATCGCGAAAGCCGAACTGGCCGCTGGCCGCCATGCCGAAGCGATCAAGTTCGCCAAGCAGGCCATCGCCAAGTCGAGCGCGAAGCCGGTTCCGTTCAACATCCTGCTCAACGCCTACGACGCGACGGGCAACAAGGCCGAGTTCTACAACACGCTGGAAAGCGCGGCGAAGATCTTCAAGACCGAAACCTACTGGCGCCCGTTCATCGAACGCGCTCGCTCCGAGCCTCAATATCGCTCGAACGACGCCGCGCTCGACGTGTTCCGCGCACTTGATGCGGCCGGTGTGAAGCTGTCGGACGCCGACAAGTTCGAGTGGGGCAAACAGGCGCTCAACCGCGGTCTCGCGATCGAAGCTGAAGCCGTGTGGGCTCCGCTGTTCAAGGCGGGCAAGTACGGCGGCGCTTCCGACAAATCCAAGGATACGAACCTGCGCAGCTATGCGGGGGCGCAAGCCGAAGCGAAGGCTGACCGTGGCGGCGCCCTGAAGGCCGACGAGACCGTGGCTGCTGCCTCGCCTTCCGGCGTTCAGTACGCTGACCTTGGCCAGTCCTATGTCGGCGCGGGCGACTATGCCAAGGCGATCGAGATGTTCCAGAAAGCGCTGTCCAAGGGCGCCATGGATGCCGGCGCGATGGACCTCGTCCGCCTGCGCCTGGGCATCGCCCAGTTCCGCGCCAACAAGAAGGCGGATGCTGTAAAGACCTGGCAGTCGATCAAGTCGACCAACGGTTCGGCCTGGCTCGCCCGGTCGTGGATCGCCATCGCGAAGTAGGATTTGCGGCGCAAGCTGCGGACAGATCGAGAGGCCCGGCTGGAAACAGCCGGGCCTTTTGCTTTGGTGGCATGGAGCAGGGCGCGCGGGGCCAAGGGATGACTGGCCAGCGAATGACTGGAAGGTGTTCCCCGCCTCCGACCGCCGCGCTTGCGCGAAGGCCCGCTTAGGACTTAGCTCCCGCTCAAGACGGCGATGACCGTCACCGAGGGAGAGACACCATGCGTGCAGCGTTTGCCGGCGTCATCACATTGGCCGCGGCCCTTGCCGCCAGCTGCGCCACGGCGCCGCCGCCGCTCGAACTCCAGCCCTTGCCCGCGGCGAATGTCGCGCATGCCGACTTCAGCAATCCCTCGCTCTGGCTGTGCCGGCCCGGCCTTGCCGGCGACAAGTGCAAGATCAACCTCGACGCCACCATCATAGGCAAGGATGGCAAGACAACCATCGAAACCTACAAGGCCGCGACCGATCCGAAGGTCGACTGCTTCTTCGTCTATCCCACCGTGTCCAACGACAAGACGTGGGCGTCGGACTGGACGGTCGATGCGATGGAGATCGACGATATCAAGCTGCAGTTTGCGCGCTTTGGCTCCGTATGCCGGCAGTTCGCGCCGATCTATCGGCAGACAACGCTGACGGCGCTGCGCATCGCGAGCGGTGGACCACAGCCTGAAGGCGAGCGCCTGCCGCAGGGCGTGGGCGGTTATGCCGACGTGGTGGACGCCTGGAACTGGTACATGGCCAACGAGAACAACGGCCGCGGTGTGATCCTGATCGGCCACAGCCAGGGCGCGGGCGTGCTCGCTCGGCTGATCGCGACCGAGATCGAAGGCAAGCCCGCGCAGGCGCAGTTCGTCTCCGCGATCCTGCTCGGCACGACCGTGCTGGCGCCGCCGGGCAAGGATACGGGCGGCACTTACAAGGCGATCCCGCTTTGCCGCGCTGAAGATCAGACGGGCTGCGTGATCACTTATGCCTCGTTCCGCAACACGCTGCCGCCGCCGGATACGGCGCGGTTCGGCAAGGGCGCGAATGGCAATGCGGCGGCGTGCAACAACCCCGCAAACCTCGCCAGCGGGAAGGGCGTGCCGGACTCGTACTTCCTCGCGAAAGGCTTCCTCAATGGCTCGGCCGGGCCGAACCAGCCGGCATGGTCCAACCCCGCGCCGACGATCACGACGCCGTTCGTGAAAGTGCCGGGGCTCGTCGCGACCGCTTGCGTGAACAAGGGCGACTACACCTATCTCGAGATGACGGTGACGCCCGATCCGGCAGACGCCCGCACGGACGAACTCGCCGGCGAGATCATGCGCGCTACGGGGCCGGACCTGAACTGGGGCCTGCACCTGATCGACGTCGACCACTCGATGGGCGACCTCATCCGCATCGCACGCAAACAGGCGGCGGCGTGGAAGTAGGACCTGTTGAAGGCGCGGTTATCGCCGTGCCTTCAGCTCCATCATATCGTCGCAAAGCTGTTTGAGCTGCGCCCCGATGGCGTCGGTGCGGGCAAGGATGTCGCGCTCGCGCAGGGCGTCCAGCTTGTCATGGAGCAACATGATCTCGAGCTCGGCCCGCAGGTTGACGATGTAGTCGTGTTCGGCGGCGGCGCGATCGATGATGCCCTGCCGGTTCTGGCTCATCATGATGATTGGCGCCTGCAGCGCCGCCACCATCGAGAGCATGAGGTTGAGGAAGATGAAGGGGTAGGGGTCGAACGCGCGTGTTGCGAGCAGGGCGTTGAGCGTGACCCAGGCCGCCAGCGCGACCACGAAGGTGATGATGAAACGCCACGATCCGCCGACCTGAGCCACCTTGTCCGCCAGCTTTGCCCAGCGATCACGCTCATCCACCTTGGCCAGCGGCCCCAACCCGCTTGGCTTCTGGTCGGCGATCAGGTCGATGACGCTTTTCTTCTGGCTGGTCAGTTCACCATAGGGATGGCCCAGCAGATCCATCGCCAGTTGCTCGCGCACATCCATGCCGGTCTCCAGTTTCGCGGGTTAACGCAGGTTGGCGCAGTCGGGGCTCTTGGAAAAGCAGTCATCGTGGCCATGTCGGCGGCGCGGCAGCCTGCTTTGAACTTTTCGCCGCTCGCCGCGTAGAGGTTCCGATGACGCGCCCGTACGCCACTGTTGAAGCCGCGCCCGGCGCGTTCGAGGCGCTGGAGCGCCTGAAGCGGTTCGAGCGGCTGCTGGACCGGCAGTTCGAGGTGGCCGGCTTCCAGTTTGGAATCGACAGCATCATCGGCCTCGTGCCGGTCGTGGGCGACCTGATTACCGGCGCGATGGGGTTCTACCTGATCCAGGAGGCGAAGCGCCTGGGCGCATCTCGCTGGACCACGGCGCGCATGTATTCCAACTGGGGCATCGACGTGACGGTCGGCGCCATCCCGGTGGTGGGCGACCTGTTCGACCTGGCGTTCAAATCGAACACCAAGAACCTGCGCCTGCTGATCCGCGATCTTGAAAAGCGCGAGGCGAAGATCGCGAAGCGGATGTCGCGCGAGCCGCAGTTCGGGACCAGCTAAGCCTACAAAGCGAAAGGGCGGACCTTTCGGCCCGCCCCTTCTTGTGTTGGTCAGTCCACGTCCGCAGCGATCAGGCGGCTTTCTCGGTGATCGCAGCAGCAACGCGGGGGTCGGGATCACGCAGCACGTAGCCGCGGCCCCACACAGTCTCGATGAAGTGATCACCGCGCGAATTCTGCGGCGTCGCCGTGGCCTGCGCCAGCTTCTTGCGAAGCTTGCAGATGAACACGTCGATGATCTTCAGTTCGGGTTCGTCCATGCCACCGTAGAGGTGGTTGAGGAACATTTCCTTGGTGAGCGTCGTGCCCTTACGAAGGGAGAGCAGCTCGAACATCTGGTACTCTTTGCCGGTGAGGTGAACGCGGTTGTTGTTCACTTCGACAGTCTTGGCATCGAGGTTCACGATGATGTCGCCGGTGCGGATCACGCTCTCGGCGTGGCCTTTGGAGCGGCGAACGATCGCGGTGATACGGGCGATAAGCTCGTCCTTGTTGAACGGCTTGGTGAGATAATCGTCGGCGCCGTAGCCGAGCGTTTTCACCTTCGCTTCGATATCAGGGTTGGCCGACAGGATCAGCACGGGCGTGTTCACACGCGACATGCGAAGCTGCTTCAGCACTTCATAGCCGGAGATATCGGGCAGGCCGAGATCCAGGATGATGAGGTCGTACTCATAGACCTTGCCGAGGTCGACACCGTCTTCCCCGAGGTCGGTCGTGAAGATGTTGAAGCCAGCGGCCTTCAGCATCAATTCGATGCTTCGAGCGACCTGCTCGTCATCCTCGATTAGCAGCACCCGCATGCGTAATCTCCCGAATCGCGGTTGCCTTGCGGCGGTATTAACCCTCGCATTAAGGCGTCCAAATAGTTAACGGATAGTTGCCACACCACTGGGCAGATTCATAACCGTTACCGTGATTCCATGAGTCGCCAAGAGCAAAAAATCGCCGTTTTACGGGGATTCTGATGGTTAACGCCTCTGAAAGGGGATTCAGCGCCTGATCACGTTCCCGATGGTTCCGGGCTGATCTTAACGACAGGCGTTCCAAATGCTGGCCTCGGCCATCCGCGAAATCAAAGCGCTGGACCCCCTCTGCCATGAGGGCCGGGTAACCGCTCTGGAAGGCCTCAGGATCGAGGTGGCCGGCCCGGCGGCCGCCCTGCGCCTTGGCGCTTTCGTGCGCTTCGGCGACGAGAATGGACCCCGTGGCGAACTGGTCGGTTTCGAGGGCGACCGCGCC
The DNA here is from genome assembly GCA_002280725.1 of Alphaproteobacteria bacterium 32-64-14. Taxonomy (GTDB): domain Bacteria; phylum Pseudomonadota; class Alphaproteobacteria; order Caulobacterales; family Hyphomonadaceae; genus UBA7672. Next base: position 118,775 of record NCEM01000001.1, on the reverse strand, counting down.
ATCCTTCTCGCCAGCGATCCGCTTGATGGCCTCGCGCCGGGCGCGCCCGTGCTGTTCGCATCCGGCCTCGACACGGTGCGCCCGTCGGACTCGTGGCTTGGCCGCGTGATCGATGCGTTCGCCGAACCGCTGGACGGCAAGGGGCCGCTGCGCCCCGGCATGCGGCCGCGGCCGGTGAGGGCGATCGCGCCCAACGCGCAGATCCGCGCGCGCGTCTATGAGAAGATGGGTCTCGGCGTCAAATCGATCGACGTGTTTGCGCCGTGCGCGCGCGGGCAGCGTCTCGGCGTGTTCGCGGGATCGGGTGTTGGCAAGTCCACTATCATGTCGATGCTCGCACGCGGCGCCGAGGCAGACGTGATCGTCATCGGCCTGATCGGCGAACGCGGCCGCGAGGTGCGTGAGTTCATCGAGGATACGCTGGGCGCCGATGGCCTCGCCAAATCCGTGATCGTCACGGCGACGTCTGACGAAGCCGCGCCCAAGCGCCGTCGCGCCGCATGGTTGACCCTGGCGGTCGCTGAACATTTTCGCGACGAGGGCAAGCAGGTGGTCTGCTTCCTCGACAGCGTGACGCGCTTTGCGATGGCCCAGCGCGAGATCGGTCTTGCCGCCGGCGAGCCGCCGACGACGCGCGGCTATACGCCCTCGGTGTTTGCCGAATTGCCCAAGCTGCTCGAGCGGGCGGGGCCGGGCATCACGGTGGAAGAAGGGCAGCCGCAGGGCCACATCACGGGGCTGTTCACCGTTCTGGTGGATGGCGATGATCACAACGAGCCGATCTCGGACGCCGTGCGCGGTATTCTCGACGGGCACATCACACTGTCGCGGCAGATCGCTGAGCGCGGGCGCTTCCCGGCGGTCGATGTGCTCAAATCGATCTCGCGCCTTCAGCAGCAGCTGCAGGCGCCGCAGGAGCGGGAGATTGCCCGCAAGGCGCGCAAGCTGATCGCGCTCTATTCAAACATGGAAGAGCTGGTGCGGATCGGCGCGTATGCCAAGGGCGCGGATCCCGAGGTCGACGAAGCCGTGCGCCTGTGGCCGCAGATCGAGGCGTTCCTGCAGCAGGACGTGCACGACGTGACGACGACGGACGATGCGTTCGCGAAGCTTCTCGTGGTTCTTGCGCCGCCCGCGCCCGCGCAGGCCGTTGGCCCCCGGAAGGTTGGTAGATGAAATCGTTCCGTACGCTTCTGAAGATCGCGCAGCGCAAGCTTGACGAGCTGGGGATCGAGGCGGCGCGTGCGGGCAAGGAAGTGGCCGACATGCAGAGCAAGGTCGCCGGCATTCGGGCGCGCGAGCAGGCGGAGATCGCGACCGCTGCGGCCAATCCCGCGTTTGCGTCCATGCTGCCGGCATATCGCCTGCGCATCCGCTGGCAGGTCGACGAGATCAACGTACAGATGCGCGCCAAGGAGGCGCAGCTTGCGGAGATCCGTGAGCGACTGTCTGCGGCGTATATCGAGAAATCGAAATTCGAGCAGCTCATCGAGCAAACGCACGTGCGCGAAGACGCAGAGCGTCTGGCGCGGGAACAGGCGATGCTGGACGAAGTTGCCACCAACCGCGCGGGCGGGATGGGCAAGTAGCGGTTATTCGCTGGGTGGATCGCTGGCGGCCGGCGCATCGGGGCGGCGAGTTTTGACGACGCCGACCATCACGCCGAAGCCGACAAGCACCAGGCCGATGACGCCGACCCACTGCGTGGGGACGCCGAGCAGGTAGGCGCCAAACAGCACGCCGGCGGACAGGACTAGAAAGCCCGCCAGATAGATTGCGAATGACGGCATAACGCTACTCCTGAGGACAGGAGAGCAATGTTTCAACGCGGCAGGCGTTCCCCGTCTTTCGAGCCCTTGAGCTTGCGCGCGATCCAGAGGGCGGCGACGCCGACCAGAGCCACGACGATCGCGAAGCCGACCAGCTTGAAGAACAGGCTGATGAGCATACCTGCCAGCATCACGCCGAGAATAACAAATACGATCAGCTTCATGTTGCGGCCTCCAGAGATCGATAATGCACGGCCATGGGTTCGGGTTCCATTCCCTGGACCGCTGTGCGCCTGCCCGGCAACGCGCGCATAAGAGGCGCGCCCTGGTTCGCTGCTGCGTAGCGAGTGCCGGACAGGCTCCCGGCGGCCCGGCAAAAGAAAAGGCCCGCTGTTTCCAGCGGGCCTTTCCGGTTTGGATATCGACCAGACTAGAGGTCGATGTCGGCGTCGCGCAGGTCGCGCGTGGCGTTCGCGCGTGAGACGTTGCCGGCGGCCAGTTCGGCCTTGTCGAGGCCGCCGTCGCCGTTGACGTCGAGGTCCTTGAAGCGGCTGCGGACCGACACCATCGTGCCCGTCAGCTCGTCGATCTGGACCTTGCCGTCAGCATTGTTGTCGAGCGCGCCAATCGTGCGAGACTCCATCAGGCGGCCCTGCAGGTCGTTGCGCACGTTGGTGACGGTCTCGTCAGCCCAGCGATAGTTGACGCGGAAGTACATCATCTCTTCGAACGACTGCTCGCCCCAGGTGACGTTGATCGTCGAGTCAGGGTTGGCCTTGTTGTGTTCGGAGTTGTCGTAGATCCAGGACGCGACCAGCTTGGTGCCGGCGTGGATGAGGATCGGCTCCACCGGATCGTAATCGCGCTGCCAGTTGAAGTCGTACTTCGGCAGTGCGAGCAGCATCGTTTCCTTGCCGTCGGCGTCGATCTGTTTCAGTTCGACCGACCAGCCGCGATAGTGGGCGTGCGGGTACAGCGTGTAGAGATAGGCGTCGGCCGGGAATTCGAGATACGCGATCTCCTTGTGGCGGGCTTCGCCCTTCGGGATGCGCAGCGCGAAGTCGGAGATGACGGTCGAGCGCTTGATGAACTCCGGCGGGGCCTTCAGCGTGTAGTAGCCGATCTGCGTCTGGTCGGTCGCAGCCTTGCCCGTCGTCGTGTAGTGCATCGAGAACGACAGCTTGCCACCGGCAGGAACCGGTGCGCCGGCGCCCGTGGCGATGACCTGCGGTTCTGCGCCCGGCGTGTAGGAGCCGACCGAACCGCCCGGGATTTTCGCCGGCGCAGTGCCGCGATCCGGCGAGTGGTTCGACGTCACGTGGTGCAGCACCGAACGATCGCCCGGACGGATGGCGATTGCCTTCAGCCACGTGTTTTCCTTGAACGGGTTGTCGATACGCATGTTCTGGTATTCGACCGTGCCGGAGGCGGGCACGTCGAACGCCGGGAGCGTCACGACCACATCGGGCTTGCCGAGGTTGGTTGGCCACTCCGGCGCGGCGCTGGCGGTTTCCTTAAGGACGTCAGCGCCCGTTCCACGCGGTGCGCCTGCGCGCAGCCAGTGGATCAGCGTCTTGTTCTGGTCAGCGGTGAGGCCGTGGTCGTTCTGGAACGTGCCGATATGCGGGTCCGCGAAGTAGGGCGGCATGCGCTCCGACATCACCGATTCCATGATCATCGGCGCGAAGGATTTCACGATCTCGTAGCTGTCGAACTTGAAGGGAGCGATGCCGCCTTCCTGGTGGCAGGCGACGCACTTGGCCTGGAAGATCGGCGCGACGTCGTTGGTGTAGGAGATGGCGGCGTGTTCAGCCGCGCGGCCGCGCTCCGGGAACGCGATTTCCTTGCCGCCTTTGACTTCGACGCGCGGCGTCGCGACCGGCTTGCCCGCGAGCACGGCGTCGATGGCCTTGGCGGTCTGAGTGACCGGGCCGTGATAGGCAACCTTGAAGCCCGACTTCGGCTCGATCACGAAGACTTCGCCTTCGCGCTTCACGCCCAGTTCCTCGCCGACGAGTTGCAGTTCGTCGATCAGCACGGGAACCGCGAACTTCTGCGACTTGGCTTCCGCGGCAGCCGCTTCACGCGATTGGCCGGGCGTCGAGTTGATCATGTAGAAGAGGACGCCCTGGTCCTTGTAGGTCGCCTGCAGCTTGGCCATCTGCGCCGCGCCTTCGCGCGAGACCTTGCCGCCGTTGGTTTGCGACATCAGCACGATCGCCGGGGCGTACTTGAAATAGTACAGCTCGTGGGCGAGGCGGGTGGTGTCGGTCAGCTGGAAGTTGCCGACACGCTCAGGCGCGCCCCCGGTCGTCGGGGCGGGCGCGGCGATCACCGCGCTGACGCCAGCAGCGGCTACAGCAACGGCCATCGCCGTCGTGATCAGAATGCGCTTCATTCCAGCTCTCCCTTGGGGCCCGCGCTCCGGGCGTATTTTATGCGCGTAATGTTGATTTCAGTATTTATTCTGGCTGAAAAACCGTCAATGCGGCCTGCGCCTTCAGCGCCTGAAATATCGGCCGTTACTGGTCACAACTCTGCTAGTCGGACGCCTTCCCGGTCTGGTTTGGCGACTGTCGATAAGGACAGGCTTCCGTTAACGGCAGTTGCACCCCAAAAAGAAAGCGGCCCGAGGCCTGCGCCCCGGGCCGTGATTCTTCCGAACCGGCAGTGCCGGATCAGCTCCAGCGCAGCTCGCTCTGGGCGACCGGCAGCACGCGGATGCGCTTGCCCGTAGCGGCAAACATCGCGTTCGCCACGGCCGGCAGGACCGGAGGCAGGGCAGGTTCGCCCAGGCCCGTCGGCGAGTTGGCCGAAATGTGGAAGTGGCTGTCGATCTGTGGGGCATAGTCCATGCGCAGCAGCGGCATGTCGTAGAAGTTCTGCTGCACCGTGCGGCCTTTGTCGAAGGTGATCTTCTGGTGCATCTCCGAGATGCCGTCGACGATCGAGCCCTGGACCTGGTTGTGTGCGTTCGTGGGGTTGATGATCGTCGAGCCGACATCACCCACACACCACACTTTCAGCACGCGCCACTGGCCGTTCTGTTCGACCTTCACCTTGGCGACCTGGGCGAAATAGCCCTGGTGCGAGAAGTAGAAGGCGACGCCCATGCCGGCGCCCTTCGGCAGGGAGGCGCGATTGGCCCAGCCCGAACGCTCGCCCACAACGCGCACGACATCGGCCATGCGCGCCGCGTTCATGCCGGTGCGGTTTGCGCCGGTCGGGACGGGCAGGTTCAGAAGTTCAAGGCGGAAAGCCAGCGGGTCTTTGCCGGCGGCGTGCGCCACTTCGTCGATGAAGGACTGGTGGGCGAAGCACACCGCGTTCGACGTCGGCGCCCGGAGCGGTCCGGTGGGCATGCCGCCCGTCATGATGCTCTGGTCGTAGGAGTGGTTCGGCACATAGTTGGCCGGGAACTCCTGCGGCGGCGAGTTAGCGCTGGCCAGCGGGGCGAGCACGCCGGACGCATTGGGGCGGCCGAACGTGACGAAGTGGTTGGTGAACGCGACAAGGTTGTTGTTCTTGTCGAGGCCAGCCTTGAAGTTGTGGTAGCCGCCCGGACGATACGGGTCGTGGCCCATATCCTGTTCGCGCGTCCAGATCAGCTTGATCGGGATGTTGCCGGCCTGCTTCGAGATCGCGGCGGCTTCGACAGCGTAGTCGTTGTCGAGACGGCGGCCAAAGCCTCCGCCCGCGCGGATCATGTGGATGGTGATCTTGTCCTTCTCGACGCCGAGAGCTGTCTGGATCAGGCCAAACGCGCCGTTCGCGCCCATATCGGGACGCTGCGTCGGGGCCCAGACTTCCACCGTGCCGTCGGCCTTCGCGTGCGCCGTGCAGTTCATCGGCTCAAGCGGGGCGTGGACGAGGAACGGATAGACGTAGCTTCCCTCGATGGTCTTGGCGGCAGTCTTGAGAGCAGCAGCGGCGTCGCCAACCTTGGACAGGTTGGAGCCCGGCGCGCCCTTGGCGAGTTCGGCAGCCTTGGCGTCGAACCCTGCGGTCGAGTCGTCCTTCGAGACGCCTTCATCCCAGGTGATTTTCAGCTTAGACGCGGCGTTTTTCGCAGTCCACCAGTCGTCGGCCACGATGGCGACGCCATCGAGCAGGCCCATCTTTGTGGGAAGGTTGCCAACCTGCTTCACCACGAAGCAATCGACGATGCCCGGCAGGGCCTTGATCTCGGCCGTGTTGGCCGAAACAACCGTGCCGCCGAACACTGGGGCCTTTTCGTAGTAGGCGTACTTCATGCCGTCGACTTTGACGTCGATGCCGAAGATGGGCTCGCCGCGCACGATCTTGGGCGAATCCCAGTTGCGCATCGACTTGCCGATGAGGCGGTAGCCTTTGGCGTCCTTCAGCTTGACGGTCGCGAGATCCGGGGCCGGAAGCTTGGCCGCGTCGACGACGAGATCGCCATACGGGATCTTCGTATTCGAGGCGGCGTGGACGACGATCGACGGTTCGGTGGTGAACTCCTCCACCGGCTTGCCGAGGCGCGCGGCGGCAGCCTGGATCAGCATCAGGCGCGTTGCAGCGCCGACCTGACGCATCGGATTCCAGTGTTGCGGCGTGGCGAACGAACCGCCAGCGATCTGGCCGCCGCCCAGCGTCGGGCCCGTGTATTTGGCGTCTGCATTGGCCTGCTCGATGGCGACCTTGGACCAGTCGGCGTCCAGCTCTTCCGCGATCAGCATGGGGAGCATCGTCTTGATGCCCTGACCGACTTCCGGGTTCTTCGCCATGATGCGGACGGTGCCGTCGGTCGAGACCGCGACGAAGACGTTCATGTCGACGGGCGGGGCCGGAGGCGGCGGCGGTTCGGCGGCGATGGTGGGCGCGCCATCCGTGGTGTCGGAGGGTGTCATGCATCCCGCGAGCATCAGGCCGCCACCGGCGGCGGATGCAAACAGGAAGAAGCGGCGTGAGGTTACGATGTTGCCGTCAGCCATGGTTCAGACCTCCCGCTTGTCTTTGGTGTCGACGCCCGCGGCGGTCTTGATCGCCTCGCGGATGCGTACGTAGGTGCCACAACGGCAGGCATTGCCCTGCATTGCGGTGTCGATGTCCTTGTCGGTCGGGGCAGGATTGGCGTTGATCAGCGCGGTGGCGGCCATCACCTGGCCGGCCTGGCAGTAGCCGCACTGCATCACGTCCACATCGAGCCAGGCTTTCTGGACAGCCTGACCGGTCTTGGTCTCGCCGATCGCCTCGATCGTCATGACGCGCTGGGCGCCGACGGTGGAGATCTGCGTGACGCACGCGCGTGTCACCTTGCCATCAAGGTGCACCGTGCAGGCGCCGCAGGCCGCGACGCCGCAGCCGAACTTGGTGCCAACAAGCCCAAGCTTGTCGCGCAACACCCACAGCAGCGGCATGGCCGGATCGGCTTCCACCGTCTGGGTCTTCCCGTTCACGTTGATTGTATAGCTTGCCATTTGGAGCTCCGCGGGCGTGTTCCGGGAGGGTGTCCCGGCTCCTCCGCCCATTTTTATAACCCGCGACGCACGCGCCCATCCGAAGCCGGGCGCGCCTTGGCAGATTCAATAACGCGGGAGTTGGTGAACGCCAATCGCAGGTGAGCGTGCGCTCAGGCCTAAATCATCCCGTCCGAAACACGCTTGCGCGAGTTTGGGCGAGTTGTTGCGAACCGTTCGCACGAAACGCGATACCGTGCAGAAGCGCTGTATTTGTTGGCGCATAGCGGTTTGAGCGTCTCGGCAAGCTGAAGGGCTCAGACGTCCTGCGGCGGCGCCGGGATCTTCTTGCGGCCCATCAGGAACAGGGTCGCGTTACGGCCCGTGCGCATGAACGGATACATGAAGCGCGTCAGGCCCTTCGAGGCGAACATCTTCGACATCAGCCCGCTGAAGAAACCCGAGCCGGTGGGGAGCAGGGCGAGCCTGTGGACGACGTCAGGGCCGGCCATGACTTCGCCCTTGGTGACGAGCGCCATTTCCTGGTTGAGGTCGATGCCCTCGGCGCGGACGTAGCGGACGACGGGGTGATCCTCGCGCGCGTTGATGGGCTTCACCATGCCGACCGTCTCGCGCAGGCGGACGAGCTTCACGTACTGCGTGCAGAACGGGCATTCGCCGTCATAGACGATCCAGGTGATGTTCGTGTCGAAGCCCGGATCGGGCTTTGCGGGGGCGCCGCTAGCATCAGCGGACATCGTAGTACTCCGTCGCACGGGCCAGAACCTTCTTCCCGACCACGCCATCCTTGAGCGAGTGGCAGATAGATTCCATCACAAGGTTGTAGCCGACCACATCGTTCAGGTTCAGCGCGTTGAATTCTTCATATAGGAACGGGTTGCTCGGATGGTGATGGGCGTGGAGATACCACGAGCCGCGGCCAACCGCCGCCTCGCGCTCTTCCATCTTGCGATGGTGGTAGTGGAGAAAGTTGTAGAGGTTCTCCTGACGGTCGAGTTTCTGTTCGCGGGTCTCCGTGTAGTTGCTTTCCGTGAAGGCCGAAGGTGCGACGCACTGGCCAGACTTCTCGTTACGCTCGAGCGTATGGCTGGAGGCAAGTTGCGTGGCCGCGTACTGGCCGGCAACATCGTGGTGACCCATGTAGCCGTGCGAGACCGAATAGGCGTGGCTGGTGAAGAAGGCGGAGGGCGTCTTCACCGTGTGGCTATCCTTGGTGACGGCCTCGAAATAGATCTGGCGCGCGTCCGACACGTCGAACCAGGCAAGCCAGGCGGCGGAGTTGACGCCAAGGACGGGCGCGCCCAGCAGGATCGCTGAGATGCAAGCCACCTTGGTGTTGAGCAGCAGACCCTGTTTCTGCGAGCGGGCTGCCCACCAGATGGTGAGGTTGTTCCAGATCCACGGCCAGAAGAAGAGACCGCCGAACACGTAGATGCCGATGTGCAGCAGGTCGAACAGGATCGAGGTGACCTTCAGCACGCAGAGGATGGCGAGGAGCTGCACCAGAACGATGACGATGTTCAGGGGCGTGTTGAAGATGTGGAGGGCGTCGTACGCAAACTGCGACAGCCACGGGATATGGCCGAGCGGCAGGATGCCGCTTTCGATGGTGTAGGGGATCTGGTTGTAGGTCTCGTTCTCGAACGCCCAGTACCACGGCGCCGGGCCGATCAGGACCTTGGCGATGCCTGACCAGAAGTAGTTGGCGAGGTGGAGACCCATGCCGACGCCGACGATCTCGCCCTGGCGATCGGTCGATGCGAGCCAGGGGTGGAGGCGCGGAGCGACTTTCAGGACGAAGATGCCGAAGACGGCAAGATACATCGCCATGTCGAGCATGTAGCGGATATCGAGCGTGGACATCGGCAGGCCCGAGATGGCGGTAACCATGTGCCGCGCCGAGGACAGGTACATGACTGCCGGAATGACGAACGAGGGCGGAACACGCCGACGACCGCGCACACCAGCGCGAAGGGGTAGAAGTCGTTGACGTAGGCCAGCGCGCGTGCGCCCTCGAGATGGCCGAGGGAATAATCCGGAATCTCGACGATCAGGAGAACGACAAGTCCAACGGCGGACGCGCGGAGGCAGGCTTTGAGATGCCCTCGAACTCGGCGTAGCGCGTGTTGACGAAGACCAGTGCGGCGATGCCCGCGAGGGCGATCGGCACGTACATCTTGAAGTCGTCAGGTTGCCAGTAGGCCGTGTAGAGAAGTTCGTTGCCGAGATCGAGCAGTGTGAGCGTCGCGACTGCGAACAGCACCGACGCCGTGATGCTCAGGGCCTGCGCCCGTGTTATGGTGAACGCCGGAGATGGCCGGCGGATCGCCAAAGCGTTCCAATCTGACATGCGTTTGCCTTCGCCCCCCAAGCGAATCGCTCGATCCTGCGGTTCAGTTGCAAGGGCGCGGCCTTACGTAGCTCGCTAATGAGTAGCTCGGGTAGGGGAATGGATTGCGGCTGCATTGCGGCTGCAAGGCGCCAGATGGGCCTCCTTGACGAAGGCATGACTGCTTACCCGGGGCCAACCCTGCTTGGGCCCGCGACAATGCGGGTCCAGACTTGCGTCGATCAGGGAAGCTTGGGGCCCCAGTCCGGCTCGAAAGCATCGCCCGGCGCGTCCAGCTTGCGCAGTTCACCGCCTGCGATCGCTAGCGTGTGCAGGGATGACTGCTGGCCGACGAGGCGGGAGAACGCGATCCGGCGCCCCTCGGGCGACCAGGTGGGATGAAGGTCCAGCGTGGCCTTGGCTGGCTGGGTGAGGGCGCGGGCGCCTGAGCTATCCGGGCGCACAACATGGATGGCGGCTTCCGCGCCAACCCGGCGCGAATAGGCGATCAGGTCGCCGCGCGGCGACCAGGCGACGCCGTCATACTCACCCGACGCGGATGTCAGGGCGCAAGCCTTGGCTTCCTTGCCATCAGCACACGGCAGCGGTGCGCCATCGACGCGAGAGACATAGACCTGCTGTCCGCCTGCGCGGTCGGACACGAAGGCGAACTGCGTCCCGTCCGGCGACAGGGCCGGCTCAATATCGGCGCCTTTGTCGTCAGTCAGGCGCGTTTCCTTGCCGCTCGACAGGGTGAACAGATAGATGTCCGTGTTCGCACCTGCCTTGCGGCTGTAGATCAGCGAGCGGCCATCGGACGAATAGCGCGCGTCTGCATTTGGCTGCGCGCCGTTGGTGAGCGGCGCGCGTGCGCCACTCTCGAGGTCGTAGGCAATCGTGGTGCGTTGGGCCTGTGTCGGTTTCCCCGGCACAGGGGCATCAGCGGAATAGACGATCATCTGCCGCGTGGGGGAGAAGCGCGGCGAGGTCAGCGACAGCACATTCTCCAGCACGATATCGGAGGCTGCTCCATCGGAGTCCACGACACCGAGCCGCGTCTTGGAACCGGCCTCGGAAACGAAAGCGATGCGGCTGTCGAAGCCACCCTTGCCTCCCGCGATGGCCACCAGCACATCGTCGGCCACCTTGTGCGCCGCGCGCCGCCACTGGTCGGCCGAGGTAAGACGATACTGCGAACCGACGATCTGCTTGCGGGCAGCGACGTCATAGAGACGAAACTGGACGGTGAACGCGCCGTCATCCCCGATCACAACCTTACCCAGCAGGAGCGCGCCTGCGCCTGCGTTGCCCCAGTCTGCCCAGGCAGGCAGCGCGCCGATGTCCGCGGAGAATGTCGAGATGCTGGCGCTGTCCGGCGCGCTGAAGATGCCGACGGAGGCGAGGTCGGCGCGGATGACTTCGGCAACCTTGACGGCGACGTCGCTTTCCGCCGCGCTGCTCCCCGAGAACGCCGGCGCGGCGATGCTGACGTGCTGGTATCCTGCGCTGTCGGGATCGAGCGGGAAGGTGAGCTGGACCTGAGCGGGCTGGGCAGGGGCGGTGGTCACTGGTTCGCCGCCCAGAATGATCTGCGCCGAGGCAGGCGAGGCAAGCACTGCGGCAAGAATGATCCCGCAAAAACCCGCCAGACGCTTCGACATTACGGCTTCCTTACCAAGTCTGTACTGAATGCGCCCCGCATAGCGCGATGCAGGGGTCTTCGCTACCGCCAATGGCGCCTGTCATTCCTTGGAGAGATCCTGCCGTACAAACAGGGCCGTGGCGGCGCCAGACAGCAGCAAGAACTCGATTACCAGCACCGGCACGGCCATCGGCGCAAAGCCCGCGAGCAGCCCCTCGCGCTGCAGCATGATCATCTGGCCCGCCTGGCGAATGGCATCGCCGGCGATGTTGGGGAACATCAGGTAGATCGGATCGCCGCCCGCATTGCCGCGGATCGAGGCGATCTCGCACGCCACCAGCGTCAGCACCGTCGCGACAATGGCGGCCGTCATCGCGCGCGAGACGACAGCGACCAGCATGACGAAGGCTGCGGTGACCATGATCTGCAGGAAGGACGCCGCGAACGCCACAAGGTGCGCGATCAGTATCTCGCCCGCGCCAGCCGGCGGCCATGTGGCGGAACCTGTCAGTCCTGCATCTATGAAACCCACGATCATCCGCGCGAGGCTGCACAAGATCAGGGAGGCGGAGATGGCGAGGGCGAAGGCGATCATCTTGGCAGCCATCGCTGGAATGCGATCCACCCGCGTCAGCGATGCGCGCCATGTCTCCCAGCGATACTCGCCCGCAAAGATGATCGCAGCGCCGGCAATGCCGCAGATCTGGAAGATCGAGACGGAGAAGCTGGCAAGCCCGCTGAGGCTGTCCTGCAGCGGCGAAGCGTAGGGGATGATGTCGCCGATGTAGAGGTGGACGAAGCCCTGTTCGATCAATCCGGCGCTGAGCGCGAACAGCGGCATGAAGCCGAACGCCCAGAAGGCGGAGCCGCGATTGCGCGCGAGTTTGTAGAGTTCGGCCCGCAGCGCGTCGATGATCATTGGGCGCCACCCATGGTCGACAGAAACACGCGCTCGAGGCTTTGTGTCATCCAGCGCGCCTCGAAGACGTCAATGCCGGCGCTGACAAGATCGCGGATCAGGGCAGGTAAAGCCTCTTCCGCAACAGCGGCGATGATGCCATCGCCATCAACGCGGCCGCGTGCGCCGAGAACGGCCATCGCCTTTGCGAGCGGTGTTGCGCGGATGAACAGGCTGCCCTGTCCGGCGACCAGCTCCGACACCTTGCCTTCGGACACCAGCTGCCCGCGATTGATGAAGGCGACCCGGTCGCACACCTTCTGCACCTCGTCGAGCAGGTGGCTCGACAGGATGATGGTGACGCCTTCCTGGTCGACCAGCTCGCGGATCAGCGTGCGCATCTCCTGGATGCCTGCCGGATCGAGGCCATTGGTGGGCTCATCCAGGATCAGAAGCTCAGGCCGCGCCAGCAGGGCTGCGCCCAGCGCAAGCCGCTGGCGCATGCCCATCGAATAGGTGCGCGCCTTGCGATCCGCCGCGCCGGTGAGGCCGACACGCGCCAGCACGGCGTCCTCGCGCGCCGGATCGTTGAGGCCGGAATAGCGAGCGAAAGCGTGCATCGTCTCGCGCGCCGTCAAGAAAGGGTAGAGCGCCGGCGCCTCGATCATCGCGCCAACGCGGCGCAGGACGCGCGCATCGATGGTCTGCTCACCCAGCAGCCGCACGCTGCCCCGGCTGGGCTTCACGAGACCAAGCGCGAGGCGCAGCAGAGTCGACTTGCCCGCACCATTTGGGCCGAGCACGCCATAGACGATGCCCTTCGGGATCGACAGGTCGAGCGCGCCGAGCGCCGAGACAGCGCTAGCCCCGCGTCCATACGATTTGCCAAGGCCAGAGGTTTCGAGTGCTGCCGTCATTGTCAGCGGTGATAGCGGAGGGATATCGCGACGTGAATGGCCTTTGCGTTACGGCATCTGCGGGCATCTGGTTGTCCAATGACTGTTCGTCGTGCAAACTATGTCCACGGACGGAATTTCGAGGGAATTGGCATGCGGATACTGTTGGCCGCACTGGCGGCTTTGCTGGCAGCACCGGTTGCATCGGCGCAGTCGCCGGATGCGGACGGCTTCTATCGATACGTTACCGACGCGGGTTGCGTGTTCCTGGACGACCTGCCGCCGCAGGACTTTGTGAAGGGGCATATCTGGTCTGGAAATTGCCGGCGTGGCGAGCACATTTCCGGTACGGGCTCGATGATCACATTGACCGACAACTATGTCGACGAACGTGGCGCCAATGTTCAGGATGGCCGGGTGCGCACCGGGCCGTGGGTCAACGGGAAGATGCATGGCCGCTTCAAGTTTGAGAACGCGACATCGACCAATGGCGGCCCATGGACTGTAATTCCCGACGATTGCAGAGAGAGTTGGTGCCTCACGATCTTCTTCACGATCAACAATGGCGTCATCGACAACGACAGCGCCGTCTGGGGCGATGTGGACACGTATGCCGGGGCTGCTCCCGCAGAGCCGGCCCGGACGCCGGCGGCAGGAAGCGGCGGTGGGACGCCCGTGCAATCCTCAGCCTCGCCGGTCGGCGGTGGAGCCTTCAAGCCGTTCGGGCACGACACCGTGCTCACGAGCATATCGCTCGCGGATATCGAAAGGCTTCTGATCGACGCCGGCTTCACACCCGGACCCAGCAGTCAGAACCAAAGCTTCCTGCAAGCGGTTCATCCAAACGGCCTACGTTTTCTCGCCTCCGGCCTGGTCTGCGAGGATCCAGGCGTTGTGAGCGGATGCGTCGGCTTGAACCTGCGTGTCGAGATAAGCGTGAAGACGATGAAAACCGTATTGCGCTACCCAGACGAGCCAGTGACGTGGGAGGCCATCAACGCCGCCAACGCCGATCTCAATCTCTCGACAGTCTATTTCGATCAGGCGAAGGACACTGTGGTCATCAAGCGGGTGTTGCTGCTCGGAGCCGGCGGCCAGACCGCGGCCACGCTTAAGGCAGAAATCGCGGAGTTGCCCGTGAGCGCCAAGACGGTGATCGACAAATACATCTGGCCGAAGGGATGAGCGGACGAGGGGCCGCGCAAGCGGCCGCCTCCTTCTTTCACCGTCCCTTGAACACCGGCGCGCGTTTCTCGACGAAGGCCTTTGCGGCTTCGGCGTGATCGGCGGTTTGCGCGGTGCGGGAGTGGTTCAGCGCCTCGGTGTCAAAGGATAGCGCGAGATCGCCGCGCTCAGCCGTGTTGAGGTTCTTCTTCATCAGGCCAAGCGTGATGCGAGGGCCGGAGGCGAAGCGCTTCGCCAGCGTCATCGCCTCGGTCTGCAGCTCTGCCGGATCGACCGCGCGATTGACGATGCCAAGCCGCTCGGCTTCCTCGGCGAGGATCACGTCCGAGAGGAGGTAGAGCTCCTTGGCCTTCGCAACGCCCACGAGTTGCGAGAGGAAGTAAGTGCCGCCGAAATCGCCGGAGAGGCCGACCTTGGCGAAGGCTGTGGTGATCTTTGCGCCCTTCGCGGCGATGCGGAAGTCGCAGGCGAGGGCAATGGAGAGGCCGGCGCCGGCCGCGGCGCCAGGGATGGCGGCGATGGTGATCTTCGGCATGTCGTGCAGCCAGCGCGAGACTTCCATGCGCTGGCGCAGGCCATAGGCGGATTCCTCCGGCGAGCGGCCATGGTTCGCGCCCCCTTCGGCTGCTGCAAAGCCCTTGACGTCGCCGCCCGCACAGAAGGCGCCGCCTGCGCCCGTGACGACAACCGCGCCGATGGAGCTGTCTGCTGCGAGGCGCGGTAGCGCTTCGAGCAGGCCATCCAGCATTCCGTTCGAGAGGGCGTTGCGCGCCTCGGGCCGGTTCAGCGTCAGTACGGCAACGCCATCCTGTTTGGTTTCCAGAAGGTCGGCCATGCGCATCTCCCTGCATCGTCTTGTTATGTTGCAAGCGAGGGATAGGACCACGTGGCAGGCCACGCAAGCGCGTGGCCTATTTGGCGAACGCGGGAGACTCGATGCGGTTTTCCACCGGCGAATGCGCCCGCAGCGCAATCTCGGCCGAGCCGCAGACGGGGCATCTGGCTGCCGGGGCCAGTTGCGAGATGTCAGCTGCGAGGCCTGCCTGCAGGGCATGCGGCGCAGGATCGATCGGCGTGCGTGCGTTGCACTCGTCGCAGACGATCAGGATGAGCTGATCAGTGTTGAGAAGATCGCCGAACGTCATCCACCACCCACGCCCAGACACACTCGAGGTCGATGAGGCGCAACTGTTGTGCGCTGTTCAGCGGCTCTGTGGATAAACACTGCAACAGCGCGCAACGAAAAGCGAATCAGATTTGCTGGCAGCAAATCGTCCCTGAATCTCTTGTGGATTCCCGCAGGGTCTATCGGAGGTCGAGGTCGCCGTTTTCCCATGCCGCGCGGCAGTCGGTGGCGTCGTGGTACATGTCCTCGCGCAGCAGTGTTGTTTCCGTCATGCCCGGCCCGATGAAACGCGGATCATCGCACTCGTCGTCGAAAGCCCATTCGCTGTCGTCGTCGCCAAAGTCGGGTGTATCGCGATCCTGTTCGCCGCCGATGAGGCGGAGATCGCCCGCGAGAAAGGCTTCGCGGCAGTCGGTTGCGTCATGCCCGATGTCTTCATCCAGCAGCGGCGTGTTCGTCATGCCCGGACCAGCAAAGCGCGGATCATCGCATTCGTCGTCCAATGCCCATTCGCTATCGTCGTCACCGAAATCGGGCAGGTCGCCATCGCGGCCACGGCTGGAAGCGGAGGCGAGATGCAGGCGGCCCGCCTGCCACGCGACACGGCAATCGGTTGCGTCGTGGCCAACGTCGTCATCCAGCAGCGGCGTGTTGGTCATGCCCGGGCCAGCAAAGCGCTTGTCGTCGCACTCGTCGTCATTCGCCCACGCGCCATTGTCGTCGCCGAAATCCGGCGTGGACTGCTGGCCTTGTGCCACAGGCGACAAGCCGGTGCTCGCCATCATGAAGGCGGCAGCCACAATCGTCCTCAATGTCCTGGGCATCGCGTCCCTTGTCCCCTGTCCGCTATCAGTTGGCCACTATCAATTGGCCGATGGCGAACGCTGGGCAAGCTAGGCGCGGGTTAGATCGTTGTCCATATAGCAGGTGCAGGCCGAAAGGCTTCGAGTATGCCAAACGCTTGCCTTGGCGCGGCTTTTCAGCATGGTCCCGGCATGGTCAATCGCGCCGCAGATATTCTTGCTGACCAGCTGCGCCAGGCAACCCGCATCGTCGTGTTCACGGGCGCGGGCATCTCGACGGAATCCGGCATTGCAGACTTCCGTTCGCTCGGGGGTGTCTGGTCGCGGATGAAGCCAATCTATTTTCAGGAGTTCGTGAGCAGCGAAGCCCGCCGGCGCGAAGCGTGGACCCGCGTGTTCAGCGGCGCCGCGGGATGGGTCGGCAAGCTGCCGAACGCGGGGCATTTCTCCGTCGCGCGCCTGATCGCCAGCGGCAGGTCATCGAGCGTCATCACGCAGAATGTCGACAACCTGCACCAGGCCTCCGGCGTCTCCGAAGGGCAGGTGATCGAGCTGCATGGCAATGCGAGCTATGCGAAGTGTCTGGTCTGCGACCTGCGTCATGAGCTGGACGAGCTGCGCCCGGTGTTTGTCGATCGCGGCGAGATACCCGTGTGCAAGGCGTGTGGCGGGCTGGTGAAGACCGCCACGATCTCGTTCGGGCAGCAGATGCCCGAAGGGCCGATGATCCGCGCGGAAGAAGAGACGCATCTGTGCGACATGTTCCTCGTCCTCGGCTCCTCACTCGTCGTGACGCCTGCGGCGCACTTTCCGGTCAAGGCAAAGCAGAACGGCGCGCGTCTGGTGATCGTGAACCGCGAAGCCACCCCGCTGGATGAAATCGCGGACCTCGTGATCCACGACGAGATCGGCCCGACAATGGCAGCCGCGATACGGGATCTGAACTAGCTATTTCTGCGGTTTCCGCTTGTGCCTGGTGCTCTGCATCCATGTGCGGAACAGCACGACCGGCGCGCCGAGGACGCGCAGCGCCGACACGAAGATCAGAACACCGTAGAGCTTGAGGCCGGCGAGGATGGCGCCTGCCTCGAAGGATTTCGGCTGCAGCTCGATCAGCGACAGCTTCTGTTGCAGCGCGATCTTCGCATCCTGGCTCAGGAAGAAGGCGAAGACGTCGAGGCCGCCCCAGACGCTCTGCGACAGGAAATTCCATACAACCAGTCCTTGCCCGGCCGAGGCGCCAAACAGCTTGTCCTCAAGGCGCGCGGGCAGAAGCGTGTAGGACCACGCCATCAGCGCGATGATCGGCGCCGCCGTGAGGTGTGACAGCAATCCTCTGACGTCAGAGGCGAGCAGCTTGCCCGCATTGAAGCGCTGGCGGCGCGTCTGCGCTCCGCCAAGGTCATGCGGTTTCCATATGCCGGCAATGTCGTCGATAGCGTGGGCCGCCGCGTCCGCGATTGCGATGCCCGCGAAGATGCAGAACAGCAGGTGCGCCGGATTTGTCGGCAGGGTGGGCCGGATGATCGGCGAGACCACCGCAAGCCAGAACACCGAGCCGACCGACAGCACACCAAAATACAGCCAGTAGACGCCGAGCCGCCATCGCTCGCGTGCTGGAGGCGGCGCTGGCCTTACCATGCTGATGCCGTCCCCATCGTCGCGCTGATCCGCCCGCTGTATCCCTGCGCCATTGCTAGCAGCGTTTGCGGTTCACGGGGAAGGTGCGCGCTCTTGCGCTTACCAAGCCAGTTCCTTGCCGTTCCAGGCCAGGAATTTGCCCGTCGAGGCCGCATCGATCTTGTCGATCAGCTTGATGAGTTGCGCGGCGCTCTCTTCGGGCGACAGCAGTGCGCCTTCGCCGCCCATGTCCGTCTTCACCCAGCCGGGGTGGACGATCAGAACCGGAATGCCCTGCGGCTTCAGTTCTGTGGCGAGGCCGCGCATCAGCCGGTTCAACGCCTGCTTGGAGGCGCGATAGGCGAGGTTGTCGGCGGACGCGCCGTTCGAGCCCATCTGGCTCGACAGCGTCACGATCTTGCCCTTCGCGGCTTTCACGTTGGGCAGGAAGGCGTTGGCCACCCGCAGCGGCGCAATCGTGTTGATCGCGAAGGCTTCCTGCAGCCCGTCGAAATCCATGTTCGTCGCCGATTGCTGATCAGGCCCGCCAATGCCGGCATTGTTGATCAGGATGTCGATGGGTTCGGCTTCGAGATGGCGGCGCGCTCGGCCGATCTCGGCTGGGTCCGACACATCCATCTCGATGATTTCGATCCATTTGGGCGCGGCCGCCGCCGCCGCATCCAGCTCGTCACGCTCGGACGTTGCGCGGACGCAGGCGATGACCTTGTCGCGCCGGCCGGCATACGCCTTCACGAGCGAAAGCCCGATGCCGCGATTTGCACCGGTGATCAGAACGACGGCCATGCTCTGCTTCAAACCGGAACGTGCCCGGCCCCCTGGTCGGATTCGTTAGCGTGTCGGAACTGGCACGTCGCCGCGATAGTCGTAGAAGCCGCGGCCCGCTTTCTTGCCGACCCAGCCGGCCTCCACATACTTCACGAGCAGCGGGCAGGGGCGATACTTGGTGTCGGCAAGGCCATCGTGCAGCACCTGCATGATGGAGAGGCAGGTATCGAGACCGATGAAATCCGCGAGTTCGAGCGGCCCCATCGGATGGTTGGCGCCAAGCTTCATCGCCGTGTCGATCGACTCCACCGTGCCGACGCCTTCATACAGCGTGTAGACGGCTTCGTTGATCATCGGCATCAGCACGCGGTTGACGATGAAAGCCGGAAAGTCTTCGGCGTTGGTCACATGCTTGCCGACGCGCTCGACGATGTGGACTGCAGCGTCATAGGTCTGCTGGTCGGTGGCGAGGCCGCGGATGACCTCGACCAGCTTCATCAGCGGCACGGGGTTCATGAAGTGCAGGCCGATGAAGCGCTCGGGGCGATCCGTCGCGGCGCCGAGGCGTGTGATCGAGATCGATGAGGTGTTGGTGGCGAGGATCGCGTCCTTGCGCACGCTCTTGCACAGCTCGTCGAAGATGGCGCGCTTGACGGCTTCCTTCTCCGTCGCCGCCTCGATCGCGAAATCAACATCAGCAAAATCGGCCAGGGTAGGGACCGCCTTCAGGCGGCGCATGGCGGCATCGCGTGCGTCGGACGAAATCATCTGGCGATGGACTTGGCGGTCCAGGTTGCGCTTGATTGTCTTGATGCCCGCTTCCAGGCGTTCGGCCGAAACGTCGGTCAGCAGCACGTCAAAGCCGGCCAGCGCGCAGACATGCGCAATGCCGTTGCCCATCTGGCCTGCGCCGATCACCCCGATGGTTCGAATGCCGGTCATCCGCCTGACGCCTGTTCTGAGACTAAATGAACGCTAGCACGCGAAGCACGCGCCGCGAGTCCCCGCTATTCGCACATGCACAACGCGGCGTGAAGAAGCCATCCGGTGTGATGTTTGCGCACCAGACGCCCCCCTGCTCACGCCTGCGTGAGCAATAGCGGCATTCCTGGCCGCAGTCCGGGGCGCCTTTTTCCCCTATGGACCCGCAATGGAGGCTGTATAGTCCGCCACGTCGATGCCGGCGGCCGGTCCTGAGCCAGAACCGGCCCTCCTGGGAGGAATGCAATGAAGGCTTGGATTTGCGCGGTCGTTATCTCGCTGGGGGTCGCCGCGCCCGCGTTTGCACAGAAGACCGATCTGCCTGACCGGCCCGCCAAGCGGCTATCCGACTATGACGTGGCCGCCATGCGCGAAGCCAACACGTTGTTGAAGCTCAACGGCACCTGCACCGCGCAGTTCATCATCACGGCGGCGGGCGAACTGTCGGACATGGCGATCGACTGCACGCACCCGGAAATGGCGGCCTATATCGCCACGACGATGCAGACGGCCGAATGGCAGTCCGAGATCACCGGCGGCGAGTTCTTCGATTCGTATCCGATGCGCGAGCGCTTCAACTACGGCGCCGGCGCTGCCGCTGCTGACGCCCGTGGCGAGAAACCGCCCGTGATGGAAACCGGGCTGCAGCCGCGCGACATCACCAAGGCGATCGCCGATGTGGATCAAGAGGGTTCCTGCGAGGTGAAGTACACCGTCGGCGCCGATGGCAAGCCGAAGGATGTGCAACCCAACTGCACCCCAGCCGCCTACAACGACAAGATCATAGAGGCTGTCGGCAAGATGGAATTCGCCCCCGGCGAAAAAGGCGGTCAACCGACAGACTGGCCCGGCATGGCGATGCCGCTGAAACTGACGAAGCCGAAAGGCACGTAAGCCTCGGACGTTCGAGATCGGAATACAGAACCCGCTCCGGCTTGTCCGGGGCGGGTTTTTTGTTTGGGCTTGCAGACTTAGGCGTAATGATCGATCAATTTTGGCAAGGGGTGTCGCATGGCCAAAGCGATTTTCACCACCAAAGTCGAGCCGAAGTACGACGACCTGCCAGAGTTCTACTACCACTTTCCGCGGACCTATATTCGTCAGGCGGAAGCTGCTCTTGGTGATTGGGTCATCTACTACGAGCCTCGTCGGTCTTCTGCCGAGCTTTCTAGTTCAGGCGGACGCCAGTCGTATTTTGCTACGGCGAGGCTAATCAAAATCGAACCCGACCCGGGCATGCCTGACCATTTCTATGGGTATGTTGATCCCGCGACTTATCTCGATTTTGATCGAGCGGTGCCATTCAAGGATGGCGATCACTACTATGAAGAAGCCTTGCAAAAGGAAGACGGCTCAACGAACAAGGGTGCGTTTGGGCGCGCCGTCCGTGTGCTGACGGATTTGGAGTATGAGCTGATACTCAAAGCGGGCTTCGCCGCCATTATCAGGGAGCGCGGGCCCACGTTGGCGACGGCGCCGGGTACTATCGCTAAGCGACTAATCCCTGATCTCGCCGAGGAGGGCGAAGAATTCGAGCGGCCAATGGTCGAACGATTGATCGCTCGGCCATTCCGGGATCGAGCGTTCGCGACCAGCGTTGTTTCTGCCTACGGCAAAACCTGTGCGATCACGGGCCTTCAGATCATAAATGGCGGAGGCAGGGCAGAAGTACAGGCCGCGCATATTCGAGCCGTCGAACATGGTGGGTCGGACTCAGTACGCAATGGAGTCGCGCTGTCGGGCACCGTGCACTGGATGTTTGATCGAGGGCTGATCTCTATCGATGACGACTACTCAGTCCTTGTAGCGGACGAGAAGCTGCCGGACGCTGCCAAGCAATTGTTCCGTCCGAACCGCAAGCTCTTGTTGCCACAGCGCGAGGACATTCGCCCGCATCGGACGTACCTGAAGTATCATCGCGACAACGTCTTCAAAGGTTAGCCCAAACAAAAACGCGCCGTGGTTTTCCACGGCGCGTTGTCGCTTTGGATCAGGCTGCAGTGACCTAGAAGGTCATCGCGGCTTTCACGTAGACGAAGCGGCCCGAGTAGCCGTAGGGCGAGTAGTTCGAGAACGGCGTGTTGCCTGTGGTGTTGAGTGTGAACGGGAACGCCTCGGGATACTCGTCGAACACGTTGTCCGCGCCGGCCGACAGGGTGACCGCGTCGTTGATGTACCAGCGGCCTTCCAGGTCGAGCAGCGTGGCGCGGCCCAAGGCGTGGTCGAAGATCGGATTGTTGTCCGGCTGGATCACTTCACCAAAGCTGATGATCCGCGCTGTCGCGCCGAATGCGCCGAGCGACCAGTCAACCGACAGCGTTTCCTTGTCGGCGGGCGTGCCCTGCTCGAAGGTCAGCGTGTTGGCGCGGCCGAACAGCACTGGAGCCGGGGCCGGCAGGGCTGCAAGCACCGGAATTGCCGGCACAGCCGTCACGTCCGTTTCCGACAGGTTGAGGCCGAAGGTGAAGTCGAACTTGCCGATAGAGGTTTCCGGCATCGCGTAGTTCGCCACCAGGTCCACCCCCTGCGTTTCGGTGTCGACGCCGTTGATGAAGAAGCGTCCGCCGCCAGCGCCGATGAAGCCCTGGGCGGTGAGGTAGTCACGGACGTTCTGCGCGATCAGGTTTTCCGACAGCACGATGCGGTTGTTCACATCGATGCGGTAGGCGTCGATCGTCACGTTGAACTCGCCCATCTGCACGACGGCTCCGAGCGAGTAGTTGGTCGACTCTTCGGCTTCGAGCGGTTTGGCGCCCAGCGCGATCGCGATTGGGTCGCTGACCGGGAAGGTCGTCACGTCGAACGGAATGCCGCCGATGAAGTTGGTCGACGTCGTTGCGAAGTACTGCTGTTGCAGCGAGGGCGCGCGGAAGCCATTCTGGATGGAGCCACGGATGCCGAAGGCGTCGCTGAAGTCATAGCGCGCCGCCAGCTTGCCGGTCGCCGTTTCGCCGAAGTCCGAATACGACTCGCCGCGCAGGGCGGCCGAGACGAGCAGGGCGTCGGTGATGTTGGCTTCGAAGTCGACGAACACGCCGACCGCGGTGCGGTCCGCATCAACCTCGTTGGCGGGGCGGAAGCCCGGGAACACCTGCGAGCCCGAGGCCGTCGGCGCGCCCGCGAGCAGCACGCCGCCATTGCGGTAGCTGTCCGGTTCGCCCGCGAAGATCTCGTAGTATTCCTGGCGCGCCTCGATGCCGGCCGCGACGTTCAGCGGAGAGGCGAGGCCGATGTCGTACTGGTTCACGCCCGACAGGTTCGCGACCACCTGCTGATACTTGAAGCCACCGGCATCAAACGTCGTCTTCGAGGCCGTTCCAAGCGAGCGGTTCAGCGTGTCGCGGATCGTGAAGTCCATCTGGTTGGAGCCGTAGACCAGCGAGGCATCCATGTCCCAGTCACCCAGGCCGAAGCGAACGCCGGCAGCGGCGGATGCGTCTTCGACAACCGGATTGATCTTGGGCAGGAAGCCATTCGGATAGATCTGGATGACGTTCCGTGCGTCGAGCGCGCGGCGATAGAAGCCGGCCGAGGTCGAGTCGCGGAACTGGTAGCTGGCCCAGCCATAGGCTTCGACGCCCTCGGCAAGGTCATAACCCGCGTTTGCGAATACGGTGTACTGGCCGATCTCCGGCTCGCCCGTCCAGGCATTCCAGCGGTCAAAGGAGGCTTCGCGCGGGTCGAACG
The DNA here is from genome assembly GCA_002280725.1 of Alphaproteobacteria bacterium 32-64-14. Lineage (GTDB taxonomy): Bacteria > Pseudomonadota > Alphaproteobacteria > Caulobacterales > Hyphomonadaceae > UBA7672. Next base: position 95,609 of record NCEM01000001.1, on the reverse strand, counting down.
CGCCGGCCACCAGCGGATAGTTCTGGCGGGTGTCATAGCCGTCGCGCTCGGAGCGCTCCTGCATCTTGATCTCGCCCGCGAGGGTGAGGAAGCCTTCAGCGCCGAGTTCGAGGCCTTTCCACGCGCTCAACGTGAAGACCTGTCCATCGCGTACGTCGCGGGTTTTCTGGGTGCCCGGGCTGATGGGCAGGCCAGCGACCGGCGGGGTGACCGGCACGGTGTATTCGGAAACGCGCAGGCCATAGGAGGCGGAGATGCCGCCGCCATCGCGCGCTTCACGCAGGCGCACGTTGATGACGCCCGCGATGGCGTCGGAGCCATACTGCGCCGATGCGCCGTCACGTAGCACTTCGACGGCGGAGATCGCGGCAGTCGGGATCGTGTTCATGTCGACAGCGGACGAGCCGCGGCCGATCGAGCCGTTAACGTTCACCAGCGACGCGGAGTGGCGGCGCTTGCCGTTGAGCAGCACCAGCGTTTGGTCCGGCGCAAGGCCGCGCAGCGCGGCGGGGCGGACCGTATCCGTGCCGTCGTTCAGGGCAGGGCGGGGGAAGTTGAAGGAGGGAAGCGCGACAGCGAGCGCCTGGTTGATTTCGGTGACGCCGCCTCTTTCGAGTTCCGCCGAGCCCAGCACGTCGACGGCGACAGCCGTGTCGAGCGCCGTGCGGTCAGCGACGCGCGTGCCCGTAACGATGATGACATCTTCCTTGCCGGGCGCCGTCTGGGCGTAAGCCATGCCGAGTAGAAGAGGCGTCGCTGCGACGCCCGCGAGAATTGCCGATCTGAATACGTTAAGCTTCATCACCCTCTACTCCTTGGCGGTCCTTTACGGACTCGTGCAGGACTAGACGCTGATGCACGTGCGCGTGCGCGGCAACATCTGAGATATAGCGAATCGACCTGCGCGCGCCGTTTAAAAGTTCTGTTGCGATGAAGTGACACGAGGCGCCGTAGCGGATTCCGTGTTGTTCTCCTGATGCGCGAGTGATTTTCGCCCGGCCGCAAGGCTAGTCATCGGAAGCGCCCCTTTTGTTCAAGTCGTGCGCACGGCCGGCAGCGCCGCCGCCGCCCGGTCGTTGGCGAGCATGCCCGCATCCCACCCGCCAATCGTACACCAGCGCTGATGCTCCTTCGCCAGATCGGCCAGCGTAATGGCGCCGAGAGAGGATTCGTGCGGCAGCTTGAAACGCTCTCGATGGGTCATGCGCGCGGCGGGCGTGGCGATGCCTTCGGTGAGTCCCAGCGCCTTCGCGACGCCGGGCAGGATCAGGTGCTGCAGGAAATCAATCGAGGCGAAGGCGCGATCGAACGATGGGCTGTCGTCGAGGCCGGGTGTTGATGAGGGCAGCAGGCCGCGCGCCTTCAGCAGATCGATGATCCGGTTGGCGACGTGCAGCAGCAGCGAGCGAGCGGGATGGTTCACGGTGTGGAACAGCACCTGCGAGCGCCAGCGTTCGCGAATGTAGCCACTCACGGGAATGTCGATCGCGTGTTCCGCCTCGCGTCGCTCGAGTTCACCGAGCCCGGCGCTGGCGAGTGCAAAAACATCTGCCTCGGTGAAGGCGTCCTCGCGCAGCAGGATGTCCTGGACTGTTTGCGGTGAATGTCCCTGACGCACCAGCGCCCACGTTGCGAGGCATCCGGTGTCGCGGCCATGCGGGGCGTTCACGACCTGCAGATGCTGGTGATAGCCGGAGAAGTATGTGTTCGGCACGACGATGCGCGTACGCGCCGTCTCGGAGAGTTCATCCGAACCGGGGCGCGCAGGCGATACCAGGATATGCTGCGCGATCAGCACGTCCACGTCCTGCGCGTGCGCTCTGACGGCAACCTGATCGGCCCCTTTCAGTAGATGCACTTCCTGGACGTGGACAGGTTCGACGCCGGCCGTGAGAAGCGTGTCCTTCAGCAGATCGTGCAGCACGAGAAGCTGGCAATTGCCGTAGAATAACGCTTTTCGCATGGGCGACTTTCCCGATGGGACTAGTTGAGCCCCGCCATCTTCATTTCAGCCGGCACGCCGTTGAGCGCCAGCGCCGATCCATCGACCGAGACGGTGACGTGATCGCCGTCCTTGATGCGGCCTTCGAGGATGCGTCGGGCAAGCGGATCCTGCAGCTCTTTCTGGATCGCGCGCTTGAGCGGCCGCGCGCCATAGACCGGATCATAGCCGCGATCCGCGAGCCATCTCATGGCCGCATCGTCGAGACTGATCGTGATGCGGCGGTCGGCCAGGATCTTCTCCAGGCGCTTCAGCTGCACGCCGACGATGCGGTCGATCTCGCTGCGGCCCAGCCGTTTGAAGAACACGATCTCGTCGATGCGGTTGAGGAATTCCGGACGGAAGTGCGAGCGGATCGCCTCCATCACGGCGTCGCGCGCACTGCCGGAGATTTCACCTTCCGACTTGTCTTCCGCCAGCGCATGCGCGCCGAGGTTCGACGTCATGATGATGACGGTGTTGTTGAAGTTCACCGTGCGCCCTTGGCCGTCCGTGAGGCGGCCATCGTCAAGAACCTGCAGCAGCGTGTTGAACACATCCGGGTGCGCCTTCTCGATCTCGTCGAACAGGATCACCTGATACGGACGCCGCCGCACCGCCTCAGTCAACGCGCCGCCTTCCTCATAGCCGACATAGCCGGGAGGCGCGCCGATCATGCGGGAAACAGCGTGTTTCTCCATGTATTCTGACATATCGAGGCGCAGCACGGCGCTCTCGTCGTCGAACAGGAATTCGGCCAGCGCCTTGGTCAGCTCTGTCTTGCCGACGCCCGTGGGGCCCACGAAGATGAAGCTGCCTATCGGACGGTTGGGATCTTGCAGGCCAGCGCGTGCGCGGCGCACCGCGTTGGCGACGATCTCCAACGCCTCATCCTGGCCGACCACCCGCTTGCGCAGCCCGTCTTCCATCGACAGCAGCTTCTCCCGCTCGCCTTCCAGCATCTTGTCGACCGGAATGCCGGTCCAGCGCGAGACCACAGCAGCGATGGCTTCGGCGTCAACCTCTTCCTTCACCAGCGGCGCTTTCGAATCCGTGCCGCCCGACGTCTTGCCCTCGGACTCCGTGATCAGCTTCTCAAGCGCGGGGATTTCGCCATACTTGATCTCGCCCGCACGCGCCCAGTCAGAGCGGCGTTCGGCGTCCGCCATTTCGGCGCGGGCTTTGTCTAGGCGTTCTTTGGCGCTGGTGGCGCCCGCGAGACGGCCCTTCTCGGCCTTCCACGCGGCGGAGATTTCATCCGACTTCGCCTGCAGCTCCTTGATCTCGACTTCGCGGCGCTTCAGCCGATCCTTCGAGGCGTCGTCTTTCTCGTTTTTGAGCGCTTCAGCCTCGATGCGGATCTGCATCAGACGGCGGTCGATCTCGTCCAGCTCTTCCGGCTTGGATTCGACAGCCATGCGCAGGCGCGCGGCGGCTTCGTCCATCAGGTCGATGGCTTTATCCGGCAGGAAGCGATCAGTGATGTAGCGGTTTGACAGCGTCGCGGCGGCGACGATCGCGGCGTCCGAAATGCGGATGCCGTGGTGGACTTCGTACTTCTCTTTCAGGCCGCGCAGGATGGAGATCGTATCCTCCACGCTGGGCTCGCCGACAAAGACCGGCTGAAAGCGGCGGGCGAGGGCGGCGTCTTTCTCGACGTGCTTGCGGTATTCGTCCAGCGTGGTCGCGCCAACGCAGTGCAGCTCGCCACGCGCCAGCGCGGGCTTCAACAGGTTGGACGCATCCATCGCGCCATCGGCTTTACCTGCGCCAACCAGCGTGTGCATCTCGTCGATGAAGAGCACGATCTGGCCCTGCGCCTGCGTGACTTCCTGCAACACGGATTTTAGCCGCTCTTCAAACTCACCACGAAATTTCGCGCCGGCGATGAGTGCGCCCATATCTAGCGCCATCAGGCTCTTCTCTTTCAGGCTGTCAGGCACGTCGCCATTGACGATCCGCAGCGCAAGGCCCTCCGCGATGGCGGTCTTGCCGACGCCCGGTTCGCCGATCAGCACAGGGTTGTTCTTGGTGCGGCGCGAGAGAACCTGGATGCAACGGCGGATTTCCTCATCTCGGCCGATCACGGGATCGAGCTTGCCCGCGCGCGCAGCCTCTGTGAGGTCGCGGGCGTACTTCTTCAGCGCTTCGTATTTTTCTTCCGACGTTGCCGTGTCCGCCGTGCGGCCCTTGCGCAGGTCGGCGATGGCCTTCACCAGCGCACTCGTCGTGGCGCCGGCGGCATTCAGGGCGTCAGCCGCCTTGTTCTTCTGCTTGGTCGCCGAAAGCAACAGGCGCTCCACAGTGACGAAATCATCGCCCGCCTTGGTCGCGTCTTCTTCGGCCATCTGGAACAGGCGCGCGAGGTCCTGGCTCAGGCCCGGCTGCGAGCCGCCCGTGCTCTTCGGCTGACCGGCCAGCAGCTTGTCGATGTTGGCATGCGCCAGCTCGGGATTGCCCCCGGCGGCGCGGATTAGGTTAAGCGCGAGGCGGTCGCGATCCGAGAAGATCGCCTTGATCAGATGTTCAGGCAGAAGCTGGGGGTGGCCGCTGGCGAGCGCGCTCGTCTGGGCGCTCTGAACGGCTGCGCGTGCGCGCTCTGTGTAGCGTTCGAAGTTCATCAATTGACCCTTGTGAAAAGCAGTCGGCAGGCAAATCCAGGGATCCGATACTGGCATCCCCAAAAACTCAGGCGAGGATCAGTGCCGCTCCATCAGGCAGCGGCCTTGATCCAAGGCAAGAAGTAGGGCCGCCAACCGTCTACGCAAGGGTCTGTGACTGGCCCTTATTGACCTGCCACCGGCGCTGCCGTTCCGGCCGGCGGCACGTAGACGAACGCGGAATCCGGTCCGCCATCGCCCAGCCTGACTTCGATGGCCTTGCGTTCTGCGAGTACGTCGCCAGCGCCCATCACGGAATGCAGTGTCGCCCCCCACGGGGCCACGCATTTGCGCGTGCCCAGAAACAGCCAGTAGTCGCAGGCCTGCCCAGCGAAGGTCGCCGTCTCGGTGGTCTTCTCGGCGCCCATTTCCTGCATCGCGGACGGGCCGAACTGATCCGGCGCCTTGGGCTCCGTCTCGGATGGCTCCGTCTTGTAGTACGGGTTCTCGAACACTTCGACCTTGCCGGTCGTGTTGTCGATGGTGACACTGACGGCGCCATCGGCGAAGGCGCGCGTGTCCGTCGCCTTTCCCGATGCGGTGTTGGTGAGTTTGACTATCTCCGCGCTGCGGCGGCCCCAGTCGCGATAGTGCATCGTCACCGTGCCCGCATCGCTTCCCGTCTGCTGCATCACGACGGTGAAGGCCTCGTGCCCGAAGAACTTGCGGCCCTTATCTGCGGCAAGCGCAGGCTCGGCAGGCGCAGCTCCTGCGTTTTCCGCCGGCGTGGCGGCCAGCGTTTCGGCCACGCGCTCGCACCCCGTGAGAACCAGCAGTCCTGAGCACACAAGCAGGGCAACACGCAGCATTCGTCAGTCCTTCCAATGGGCGGCCCCAAACAGGAAGTGACCGCTTCGGGTGACGCTAGCGGAATTCGCCACGCGCCGCGACGCCTTGTTCCGCCCCTTCGCCGCCGCCTTTTCTCCACCCCGTCACCATGACCCATACCATTCCGTAAGGCTTGGACAGATCAGGAATTTTTTAGGGAACTAACATGGGAAAAGTCGCGTTGGCGAGGATTGGGGCAGACGAAGGAGGTTCCAATGAAGGTGACTGATGCGACTCCAGACCAGGCTCGACCCCAGCTGCGCAACGCAGCCGAGACTCGGATGACCGGCCAGGTTGTGATGCCGCAGTCCGAACACGCCATTCAGCGCGCCCTTGATCTCGCCTGCCGCCGCATGCGGGGACTGGAGCCGGTATTCAGCCAGCTACGCAGTGACCTGCGCGAGCTTTCACGCGACCGCGTAGAGATATCGGCCGGAAAATCCATCGTTGCCGAAAACGACCGCTGCCCGCAGATCTACCTGATGGAGCAGGGGTGGGTGCTGCGCTCGCGCGGCCTCGCATCGGGACGGCGCCAGATCGTCAACTACTGCTTGCCGGGCGATCTTCTGTGCACGGATAGCTTGCTGTTCAAGGCGTCGAGCTTCGACTTGTCTGCGCGTACGCCGGTGACCCTCATCCGCATTGATGCGCCGCAGGGCGCGGAGTTGTTCGAGCGCTATCCCGCGCTTGCCGCCGCCGTCGCGTGGACGGCGGGGCAGGATGAATCGATGCTCGCTGAGCGCGTGGTGTCCCTCGGCCGTCGCGACAGTCTCGAGAAGCTGGCGCATGCCCTGTGCGAAATGCGCGTGCGTCTCGGCGCCATCGGCATGATGCAGGGCAATACCATCGAGCTGCCATTCAACCAGGAAGATTTCGCAGACATGCTGGGCATCAGCGTGATCCACGTGAACCGCACTTTCCGGAAGCTGTTCGAGGAACGCATCGCGAGCTATCGCAAGGGCGCCATCGAAATCCGGGACCATGAACGCCTGAAACAGATCGGTTCGTTCGATCCGGCCTACCTGCGCCTCGACTGACGGCCGCCGTGACGCGCTCAGTGCGCGTCCGGCGCCGGTCCGGCGGCGACGGGCCGGCGCAGTAGCGGCGCCATCAACAGCATCAGCGCAAAGCAGATCGCCATAACGAGGAACAGGTTGTTGAACGTCATCACGGACGACTCCGCCTGCATCCGCCGCACAAGCTGGCCAAGCGCGACGGCTGACGGATCGGGATTGCCCGCCGCGCGAAGGCTGGCTTCCGCCTGCATCAGGAAGTCCTGAACCTCCGGCCGGGACGGGTCGAGGCCCGTCGAGATCTCCTGGTTGTGCAGGTTGGTATAGTTCAGCCGCATCGTGTTGAGCGCCGCGAGACCCACCGCCCCGCCAAGGTTGCGGCATACGGTGAAAAGGCCCGTGGCGTTCGGAAGCTTGTGCGCCGGCAGCGTGCCGAGCGCGATGAAGTTCGATGGCACCATGGAGATGATCAGGCCCGCGCCACGCAGCGCCTGCGGCCAGAAGAGTTCTTCAAACGACGAGTCCGCCGTGAGGAAGCTGTTCCAGTAAAGCCCGATCGCGGCCATCGTGAGGCCGAGCGCGAGAATGTAGCGTGGGTCGACCTTGCGAACCAGCGCGCCGGCAATCGGCCCGCCGATGAACATCGCAATGCCGCCAATGCTCATGATCTGGCCGATCTGCAGCGCGTTGTAGCCGCGCACCGAGCCAAGGAAGAGCGGCGTGAGGTATACCGACCCGAACAGCCCGAAGCCCACAACGGTCGCCACAAGCGATCCCACTGCAAAGTTGCGATCCTTGTAGACAGAGAGATCGACCACCGGGTGCGCCTGCCTGAAGGCGCGCCAGAAGAAGACCACCGCGGCGAATGAGCAGAGGAACATCCACATAACGAGGTGTTCGTCCTCGAACCAGCCGGCCGCAGGGCCTTCCTCGAACACGTATTCGAATGAGCCGAGGAACAGCGCCATGGCCGCGAGGCCGATGATGTCGATGTTCTTGATGAGGCTCAGCTGCGTCGGTTGCCTCGGTGTGAAATTCCAAACGAGTATCGCCGCGATGATGCCGGGGATGACGTTGACGAGGAACAGCCAGTGCCAGCTCATGTTCTCGGTGAGCCAGCCGCCCAGCGTCGGGCCGATGGAGGGCGCCAGCGTCGCCACCATGCCGATGGCCACCTGCTGGAACATCGAACGATTGGGTCCGAACAGGGTGAACGCCGCCGCCATCGTGGTCGGGATCATCGCGGCGCCAAGGAAGCCCTGGATGCAGCGGAACACGATCAGGCTGTTGAGGTCCCACGCGAAGGCGCACAGCACGCTGGCCGCCGTGAAGCCCACCGCTGAGAACACCCACAAGCGTCGCATCGACAGCGCGCGGTTGAGCAGGCCCGACAGTGGAATCCCGATGACTTCGGCGATCAGGTAGCTGGTCTGGATCCACGCGACTTCCTCGGCAGACGCCGAGATGCCCGCCTGGATTTGCGAAATGGAGGAGGCGACGATCTGGATGTCCAGGATCGCCATGAACATGCCGACGACCATGGCGAAGAAGCCGATGTTGAGCAGCAGGCTCTCACGGGTTCCTCTTGCCGGCGGTGAATACGCTCCCGGCGACATGGCGGCGGTCGCGCTCATGAAGCGTTACTCGCAGTCAGGCTTGGTCGAGACGGTGGCGGTGACCTGAAGGCCGGACCGCAGAAGGCCGCTGGAGAGCGCTTCCTTGTCGAGCACGATCTTCACCGGCACGCGCTGCACGATCTTCGTGAAGTTGCCGGTCGCGGTGTCCTGCGGCACGAGGCTGAACGTGGCCCCGGTCGAGGGCGATAGGCTCTGCACCTTGCCCGTGACGTGCAGGCTGGGCAGCGCATCGACGTGCAGGTTCACGCACTGGCCGACGCGCATGTCGGTGATCTGCGTTTCCTTGAAGTTCGCGACTACCCACACATCATCAGAAGATACGATGGAAAGCGCGACACGGCCGGGCGAGAGGATCTGGCCTTCGACGACGTCCTTCTTGGTCACCACGCCATTCATCGGCGCGCGGATCTTCGTTCGGTCCAGCTCCAGCTGCGCGCCGGCGACTTTTGCGCGGGCAGCCTCAACCTTGGCGGCGGCCGAGGCGGCGGCGGCCTGCGTGCTCGAAAGCTGGCTGCGCTGGGCGGTGATCGTGGCGTCCGCTTCCGTGAGCTGTGCGTCCGCCATGCGGCGCGTGGCCTCAAGCTGTTCGAGCTTTGCCTTCGGGTACCAGCCTTGCTCGGCGAGGGCGGCAAGGCGCTTGGCCTCCGAGGTGGAGATATCGGCGTTGGCGTTGGCGGCTTCGCGTGCGGCCCGCGCCTCTGCGATCTGGTCGCGTTGCGCCGCGATGCGCGCTCCGGCTTGCACGGCGTCGGCCTCGGCCTGCGCCAGTTCTGCTTTCGCAAACGCCAGCCGCGTCTGGAATTCGTCGTCTTCCAGTTCGATCAGCAGGTCGCCGCGCTTCACCACCTGGTTTTCAGCGACGTGAATCGTCTTGACGTAGCCCTCGATCTTCGGCGTCACGCGCGCGATGTCCGAGCGCAGCTGCGCGTTGTCGGTCGAGATGTTGAAGCGGCCGTTGAAGAACCAGTCGCCGCCCATCCAGATCACCGCGACCGCAGCCACCGCCGCGACACCGATGAGGATGTTCTTGCGCAGGCCACCCTTGCCGGCGCCGGCGGCCGCCGGTGCAGGAGGTGCTGCGCCCGTGGGAGCCGTCTCGGGCGCGCTCGCGGGCGCTGCGCCAGGTTCGACCTTGACCGTCTTGAGGGCCATCTGAAGTGTCCTGTCCGGATCGGGCGCTCCGCCCTCGGGGGAAGCGTCCGTATATGTAACAGCGGTTACGTTTGGGTTGAAATGTAGACACGCCGTCCCGAGTATCAAGATGCCTCAACTCAGAGTATCTCTAAACAAATGTCAGATTCAAAATCCGCCGCCGTCCCCTCGCAGCAGGAACCCGAAGCCGGACGCGCCGAACTGCGCCGCGCCGCTTTCCTCAAGGCAGCCCGGGATGTGTTCCTCGAATTCGGCTACGAACAGGCCAACATGGCCGAGATCGTGCGCCGTGCAGGTGGTTCACTTTCAACGCTTTACGCCCAGTTTGGCGGCAAGAAAGGCCTGTTCGAGGCCATGATCGACGCGCGCGTGGAACTCGTCACCCAGCAGATGCAGCTCGAGCTCGCCGCCCACGCTCCCGTGCGGCAGGGCCTTCAACGGATCGGTGAGCATTTCCTCACTCTGCACGCGAGCCCGCAGTCGATCGACATCTTCCGCCTAATGGTGTCGCAGTCCAAGAAGTTCCCGGACATGGCCGAAGCCTGGAACAAGCGGGCGACCGAGGGCGTCCGCAAGGCGCTCGCCATCTACCTCGAGGACCGGGCCAACGCAGGCGAGATCAGGATCGCCAACTACGAAATTGCGGCCTCGGTCTTCCTCGATCTCGTCCGCGCCCGCATCCAGTTCCGCGCACTCGGCGTGCCGTCTTACGTCGCCAGCGAGGCCGATATCCGCGAGGCGGTGGACCGCGCCGTGAAAGTCTTCACCGGCGGCATCGAGGCGCTGAACTAGCGCACTCTGCTACCGCCCCTTGAACTCCCCCGGCCGGCGCTCGCTCACCGCCTTCACGCCTTCCTTGAAGTCGTCAGTCTTCATCAGCCATTGCTGCTCGGTAAACTCGTGGTCCGTCTGCGTACGCACGGCGGCGGCAAGATCGCCGCGCAGCGTCTTGCGTGTGGAGCGGATGGCCAACGGCGCGTTCTCCGCAATCGAGGCGGCCAGTGCATGCGCGCGCAGCAACAGCTGGTCCAGCGGCGCAATCTCGTCCACCAGCCCCATGTCCATCGCGTCGTCCGCATCATAGCGCTCGCCTGTCAGGAACATGCGCGCAGCATTCTGCCGCCCGATCAGGCGGGGCAGGGTGTAGGTGAGGCCGAAGCCCGGATGGAAGCCCAGCTTGGTGAAGTTGGCCGCAAACCGCGCTTCAGGCGCCGCCACACGGAAATCCGCGATCAGCGACAGCCCGAGCCCCGCGCCGATCGCTGCGCCCTGCACGGCGGCGACAATAGGCAGCTCCGTCGAGAACAGACGCACGGCCTGATCGTAAAGCGGATTGATCGACCGCTCGGGGATGGGCCCCTCGCTGGTGCGGTTGGACAGGTCCGCCCCCGAACAGAACACCTTCCCCGCCGTCGCCAGCACGACGGCGCGCGTTGCGCCATCCTTGTCCAGCCCCTCCAGCGCATCGGCGAGATCGCGCATCAGATCGACGCTCACCGCGTTGATCGGCGGCTTGTCGATGGTCACCCGCGCCACAAAGCCGTCGCGCAGGGTATGAACATCGCCGATTCGGTCGGTCATGCGGGCCTCACATGTTGCGAGGCGTCATCCTATCGAAGCGGGGGATCAGGGGAAGCATGATCCGGACGACTGCGACGGCAAATACGGCAGACATGAAGAGCCGTGCGAGATAGCGCTCCGGGAATATCCAGATAAAGCGGATCGGGTTGTCTGCGCTCATGTCAAAGGTTGGAATCCTGAATGGCCACCCATGAGGGACGGCCATGGCCGCCAGCGCTAGCAGCAGGATAGCGGCGGCCAGCAAGAGAGTGACGACCACCTCGCGCATGGCGCGGGCAGGCCAGTTGCCGCGTTCTCCCGTGGTGCCCTCTGTGGTCACAAGCCAGCGCCACAGCATCAGCCATCCGGCGAGCGTAGCCGCCAGCAGCGCTGGGCTGAGCACTGTGCGCATCGCGATGTACGGCAGATCGCGGGGCTTGTACTCCCACGGCGTCGGATGAAGGGCCAGGTTTGCCGCGATGAACAGCGCCCATACGGCTACCGCAATGATGGCGCTGCGCGCGGCAGCCGAGGCAACTGGATGCACGTGTAATCTCCCGACCCGTTCAGCACGGCGAGCATCCCGCGCGCTGCTTAACGGTGTGCTAATAGCTAACAAATGCGGTCAGCAGCTACCGCTTCAGCCCCAGCAGATTCCGCGCGACGACCCACTTATGCACTTCGGTCGGGCCGTCATAGATGCGCATGGTGCGAAGGTGGCCTGACATGAGGGACAGCGGCAGTTCCTTCGTCACGCCCATCGCGCCGTAGAGCTGCATGGCGTGGTCGATGACCTCGTAAGCCATCTCGGTCGCATACGCCTTCACCGCCGAGATCTCGGTGCGCACGTCGGCTTTCCTGTCGAGCTTCCAAGCCGTTTCATACGTCATCAGCGTCGCCGCCTTGATGCGTGTATAGGCGTCAGCGATCCACCACTGGATCGCCTGCCGGTTCGCCAGCGGCTCACCGAACACCACGCGCTGCGGCGCATAGTCGAGCATCATGTCCAGCGCGCGCTGCGCCATGCCGATGGACCAGCTCGCCATCTGCAGCCGTCGCGTGGAAAGCCGCACCTGCATCGGGGCAAAGCCTTGCCCCTCGGTTCCGAGAAGATTGGCCGCCGGCACGCGGCAATTCTCCAGCGCCACCTCATACGTGAACTGCCCGCCCAGCATGGGAATACGCCGCAGCACGTTGAAGCCCGGCGTCCCGCGATCCACCAGGAACGCGCTGATGCCGCCGCGCGCGCCCTTCTGCTTGTCGGTCACCGCCATCAGGATCGTGAAATCCGCCTCCTGTGCGCGGCTGATCCAGATCTTGCGGCCGTTGATCACCCACTCGTCGCCCTCGCGCACGGCGCGCGTGATCATGGCTGCGGGGTCTGCGCCCGCCCCCGGCTCCGAAATGCCGATGGCCGAGATCGTACCCTTCTGCACATAGGGCGCGAGATAGCGCTCGCGCTGATCCTCATTCACCGTCGCCATCAGCATCCTAAGGTTCGGGCTATCCGGCGGCAGGTGATAGGGAACACACGTCTTCCCCATCTCGATATTGGCGCCGATCATCGCAACGGCTGGCAGGTCCGCCCCGCCGACATCCTCGGGCGCATCGAGCCCCCACAATCCCATCTCGCGAGAGACAGCGTCGATCCGGTCGCGCTCTTCGTGGCTCAGATACGCGCCCTGTCCCATGGCGTCGCGTTCCAGCACTTTTTGTTCGAGCGGGATCAGGTTCTCGCGCACGAAACGCGCGACAAGATCCTGCAGCAGCCGGTGTTCTTCCGCGAGCTCGAAATCCATCCGCCCATCTCCCGCCGGTCTTGCGCCGCTGGGGGCGAGGATGGACCCGCAGCGACAAGAAAGAAAGCGCCCGGTAGACAGCCGCGCCGCCGTGCGTAAGCTTGCGCGCGGAAGTCGTTCGGGGGAGACGCGATGTCCATTCGCCACGCATTAGGTGCAGCCGTGATGGTGGCTGCCGCGCTCACAATGACGCCGGCCTTTGCGCAGAAGGCCGCGGCGAAGGGCGCCGTCGAGGCTCCGGTGGATGATCCGATCGAGGCGCCCGAGCCGGAATACAATCCGGCAGTGGAGATTGACCTTGGCGCCTTCGAAACGTGCATGACGGTCTATGATCAATGGGAGCTTGATGACGACGAAAAGACAGACACGGCGGCGCTGGAAACAGCCTGCACCGAAGCCATCAAGACTCACACGGGATATGAACGCCGCGTCGCGCTCTCAGCGCGCGCCGGTCTGCGCTGGAACAACGGCCGCAAGGAAGAAGCGGTGAAAGACTACGGCACGCTCATCTATCTCGAGCCGCGCAACATATACAATTATCAGGGCAGGGCGTCGCTCTACAGCGAGCTCAAGCGCTATGATCTTGCACACGCGGACATCATGACGGCCCTGAAGCTCGCGCCCATGAACGCGGGCCTGCACAATTCGATGTGCTGGATGCTCGCCCTGGAAGGCAAGGAGCTGGAGCGGGCGCTGACCTATTGCAACGTCTCCGTCGGCCTCACCGGCAACACCAATGGTTTCGCCATCGACAGCCGCGGCATGGTGTACCTGAAGATGGGCAAATACGATCTGGCGCTGGCGGACTATGAGCGCGCGATGAGCATCTCGCCGCGCAGCTCGCACTTCATGTATGGCCGTGGAATCGTGCTGCTTCGCCTCGGCCGCACGGATGAGGGACGAGGCCTGATCGATCGCGCGGTCGCCGCGGAACCGGAGATCGCCAAGCGGTACGCAGACTATGGCGTCGCGCCGTAGCTCCCGCTACAACCCCAGACGATAGAACCTGTTCGCCGTACCAAAGAACAGCTCGTGCTTCTCGTCCTTGCTCGCGCCTTTCGCGATCACCTTGAGCGCATTCCACAGCGTCGGGTAATCGCAGCTCACCTCATCGACCGGGAAGTTGCTTTCGAACATGCAGCGTTTGGCGCCGAACGCTTCGATGCATGTCTCGACATACGGCCCCCATTCCTTCGCCAGCTGTTCGGATGGCGCGCGCTTGTCCGACAGCATGGACGGGAAATTGCAGAACGGCATGGCGAGGCCGCCCAGCTTCACATGCACGTTCGTTGATTTCGCCAGTGTGCGGATATTCTCGCGCCACACGCCAAACCGCTCCGTCAGTTTGCCGCCATAACTCGCATACCCAAGCGGCGTGCCGACATGGTCCAGCACGATGGGCGTGTCCGGAAACTGCCGCGCCAGATCGATCAGCTCAGGCAGCTGCGGCTCCAGGAACCAGGCATCGAACGACAACCCGCGCTTGCCCAACTCCGCAAAGCCCTCGCGGAATTTGGGCTCCATCATCACGCCAGCCGGATTGCGGTTCAGCGGACCCAGCACATTCGGATCGGCGTCATACGATGTGGACCGCCGGATGCCCTTGAAACGCGAACCGCCCGCCCGTGCGTGCGCATCCAGCACGCGGCCAACCTCCGCGCCCAGCAACAGCTCCGCCGTGCTCACAATGCCGGCGCACGCCAGCGTCCTGCCATACAGCCCGCTCGCCGCCATGGCCGCGACGCCGTTGACGAACTCCGTCTCGCCCACCGGCTTCAGCTCGTTCGGCCCGTCGGCGCGATACATCGAGCGGCATTCGAGATAGACCGTCGCTGTGATGTTGTGGCCGCTGCCGGTATCCTCCAGCAGCTGGTCGAGAAGGTAATGTCCCTTGCGATAGCTGATGTGTTCGAACGGATGCACAGGCGGCGGGATGAGGTGCATCACCGGCCGCCTGTCCCACAGATGGTGGTGCGGGTCGATGATCGGCAGGTCTGGTTCGATGATCGCTTCAGGCATGGATGCAGGTCTCCCCCGTATGGAGCAACCATCGGCCAGATTCAGACGGAGGGGAAGCCTACTGCGTCGCGAGCCTGGCGCGATACCACGTCACGAATTCCTGCGCGCGTGCGCTGGCCGCAGCCTCGACATCGTTCCAGCCGAACGCATAGCGCGCGGCAAATCCTGAAAGGCCCCAGTCGGCATATTGCTGCACGTGGTGCATCTCATGAGCCCACAAGGCGAGGCTGTTCACATAGCTCTCGTCCTTGAAGACGATGGTGTCGATCAGCGTCACGGCGGCGGCGTTGCCATTGCGGATCGCAAAGCCGGCCAGCCCCGTCTTGCTCGGGTCGCCGATGGAATAGCGCACATCGCGTAACAGCGTCTCGGGATAGAAGGGCAGCAGGCCCTTGATCACCGCCTCGGGGATCGGTTTCGACTCGGCGCGCGCCGTGTCGCGTGAGCGTTGCAGCGCGGCGGCAAACGTCTCGGAGATCACGTTGGCGCTGTACTGCGTCTGCACGGTCACGAAGCTGCTCGAGAAGTCCGCGAACATGGCATAGGGGCCGGGGCGGCGTTCAGGCTCGGCTGCGGCCTGCTGCGGCGAGAGTATGCGCGTGGCGCCGGCGCCGGCCGCGTTCGATCCCGTCTGCGCCAGCGCCGGGGCGGCGAGCAGGACGGCGGCAAGAGAAGCAAGAGCGGTGCGGCGCATGTATCCCCCGGGCTTCGGAGCGAACCCTATCCTAAACTGGATCGCCGATGAATCGGACGTGAATGTGGCAGGCGGTGAAGCCGTCTGAAACCCTAGGAACCCGTGGTTAGAGCCCGGCCGCCCAGGTCTTCGCCCGCTCCTGGCAGGCCCTGATCCACCCCGACTTGTGGTCGTTGTAGGCCATGGAGTTGTCCGGGTGCGCCGCTGCGGCGGCAGATTTGGCGGCCTCGTAGGCCAGCGCTTCATCGCGATGCGCCTGCAGATAGTCGCGGAAACTTAGATGCCGCGCGACGTTCTCGTTGCCCTCGGCAAAGATGTGGACATGGAACAGGCGTTTCCCGCCCTGCTCAAGAACGCTGTAGCGCCGGCCCGCGATGCCATACTCGCCCCGCCACAGATAGCCGAGCGATTCCATCGGGCCGCGACATGAATCGAGATCGCCCTCGGCGCGCACCAGCGGCATCAGGTCGATCGTTGGCTTGGCGGCGATGCCGGGGATCGCGGTCGAACCGATGTGCTCCACGCGCAGCAACGCCGCGCCGATCGCGGTCGATATGCGCCGCATTTCGGCAGCCGCAGTCTCCTCCCATGCGGTATCGTGGGGTGTGAGCGTGACGGGCGTCGCGTCAGCGCGTCTGGCTTCGATCTCGTCGGCCACGCCAGTCATCCCCCACGGAAGTGATCGTAGATCCGTTGCGCCAGCGCTTCGTTGACGCCTTCAACGGTCTGCAGATCCGCGACCGTTGCGTTGCTCACGCCCTTGGCGGAGCCGAAACGATGCAGCAGGGCCTTCTTCCGGCGCACGCCGACTCCGGTGATTTCATCCAGCGGATTCTGCCCGCTGATCGCCGCCGCGCGTTTCGCCCTGTGCGCGCCAATCGCCCAGCGGTGCGCCTCGTCACGCAGGCGCTGCAGATAGTACAGCGCCGGATCGTTCGGCGGCAGCCGGAACGGCGCGCGGCCCGGGCGGAAGAACTGCTCCCGCCCCGCATTGCGATCCGGCCCCTTTGCGATGGCGACAAGGTTCAGCTCGCCCGGCCTGAAGCCCACCGCCTCGACGGCTTCCTTCGCGGCGGAGAGCTGCCCCAGCCCGCCATCGATCAGTACGAGATCGGGCCACGAGTCAGGACGTTTTTGCGAAGCCCAAAGGGGTATTGCTCCCGCCTTCATCGGCGCAACGATCAGGTTCTCGATGTTGTCCGGAAGATTCGTGCGGATCGCATTGACTGCTTGCGTTGCCCGGCTCTGCGCGTCACCCGCATCTGCGGTATCGACCATTGCGACGATTGTGATGGATCGGCCCGCCACGACGGCCGACGTCATCTTGGCTATGCCGTGGATTTGCGCCAACGCATTCTCGATTGGCTGCGCGACATTCGCTTCCATCTCGGTTGGCTCCGCCCCGATCTGCGTCACTTCCACGGTGAAGCCGTCGCCTTCGCTCGCAAGCAACTGCAGCGAAGGATTCAACTCCTCCCACTCCTTCTTCAGCCTTCCAAACCTGCGGCGCATGACTTCGCGCATCATGCCGTAGTCGTCGCCGGGTTCGATCTCCTGGTCCTTGATGTTGAACTTGCGATAGCTGGTCTTCTCGAACCCCTCCGGTCCTGCCACCACCATGCCGCCCACCATGTTCGTGCCCATGATGTGCGAGTTGTCGTAAACCTCGATGCGCTTCGGCGCTTCGGGCAAGTCGAACACTTTCTGCACCGCCGCGAAAATCTTCTGCTGGCTCTGCGTCTCCGCCAGCTTGCGGCCCAGCGCCTCGCGCGCGTTCAGCTGGGCTTGCGCAACGATCTCGCGCTTCTCGCCGCGCTGTGGCGTGCGGATCTCCACCTTGTGCTCGGCCTTCAGCTCGAGCGCCTCGGTCATCAGCTCCGCGTCCTCGATCTCCGCATTCAGCAGGATCAGCTTTGGCACGGGCTTGTCGTCATAGAATTGCGCGAGGAACGCGGTCAGCACCTGCTCGGGCGTGTCGTCGCGATCATGCTTGGGATACCACACGGTCGCGCCCCAGTTCTGGCCGGCGCGGAAGAAGAACGCCTGCACGGCCGATGCGCCTGCCTCCGAATGGATGGCGAACACATCCGCCTCCACCAGCCCATCCGGGTTGACGCTCTGGCTCTGGCGCACGGACGAGAGAGCGCGGATGCGATCCCGCAGGCCCGCCGCCCGCTCATAGTCCATGTTCGCCGCCGCACGCTCCATCTGCGCAGACAGCTGTTCCTGCAGCATCTCCGCATCGCCATCAAGGAAGCGCTCCGCTTCCCGAACAAGATCACGATACTCGTCCAGCGGCACCAGTCCCACACACGGCGCCGAGCACCGCCCCATCTGATGCAGCATGCAGGGTCGCGAGCGCGTTGAATAGACGTTGTCCGTACACGTGCGCAGCAGGAACGCCTTCTGCAGAGTATCCAGCGTGTGATCCACCGCTCCCGCAGAAGCAAACGGCCCGAAATACCGTCCCTTGATCCGCTTGGCGCCACGATGCTTCAGCGCCTGCGGCGCTTCGTGGTCTTCGCGGATCAGAATATGCGGGAAGCTCTTGTCGTCGCGCAGGATAATGTTGAAGCGCGGCTTCAGCCGCTTGATCAGGTTCGCCTCAAGCAACAACGCTTCGGTCTCGCTCGCCGTGACGACGAACTCCATCGACCGCGTCAGCGAGATCATCCGCGCAATGCGCTGCGTCTGCCCGCCGATCTTGGCATAGCTGCCGACCCGCGCCTTTAGGTTGCGCGCCTTGCCGACATAGAGAAGGTCGCCCGTCTCGCCATACATGCGATAGACGCCCGGCTTGCCCGGCAGGCGGGTCACCTGATCGCGGATCACATCGGGCCCCGCCACCCGGCGTTTCTTCACCGCATCAGGCGCACTGAGATCGACCCCGGAGGAGATTTCCTCGGGCTCCATCTCGACCTCTGGCGGCAGCTCGTCCTCGGGCCCGATTTCCAGGTCCTCGGCAGGCTCGTCCGGCAGGTCGCTGTTCTCTGGGGGATCAGGCGATTCCATGGCCGCATAGGTAGGGCAGGCTGGCCCCGGGTTCAAACGCCATTGCCGGGGGATGCTGATGATGGTCTGTCAGCAGTGAATCCGGGAGGGATGGGAATGAGACAGGCCGCCGCCGCATTCGTTATGCTTGCTGGTCTTTCCGCCTGCGAGGGAACGCCGCCCTCGTCCACGCTCGAGGCTGCGTCGCCCTATGCCGACCATTGGTATGCCTTTTCCGATCCTGTCGTCGCCGGACGCTATCGCGGCTTGACGCTGTACGAAACCGAGCGACAGAGCTTGGGGCGGCTGGTGCTGGCCGATGGCAGCGCGTTGGCCCTGCGTCCTGTTCCGCCAATGCCGGGCGACGACCTCGCCTTTATTGTTCCCGCGCTGGGTATGTCCTTCGCGGCGAAGAAAGATGGCCACGATTCATGGACCGGAACGCTGATCGACCGCGCGTACGGCGAGGCCAGCGCCACGCTCTCGCCGACCGTGTCCGCGCCAGCTGAAACCGTTGGCCAGTTCGCGATCCTGCCCGATGGCCGCCGCATGCATATGGTCTGTTCGGGCGAAGGCGCGCCCACCGTCATCCTCGACTATGGAGCCGGTGGAACCGTGAAGAAGGACTGGGGCGATCTCGCCGCTGCCATAGCCGCAGAAGCAAAGGCGCGCGTCTGCGCCTATGACCGCGCCGGCCGCGGCCTCAGCGACCCCGCCGCCACGCCGCGTGACGCCGCCGCAGTCGCCAGCGATCTCGACCAGATGCTGACCGCCGCCAGGATCGCTCCGCCCTACGTGCTCGTGGGCCACTCGCTCGGCAGCTATCACGTCCGCCAGTTCGCGAACTCGTACGCAGACAAGACCGCTGGCCTCGTTCTCATGGACCCCTCAGGCGATGGGCAGATGGAACGCTTCGCCGCGACCATCCCGAAGATCGTGGAGGAACAGAACAAGCTGATGGATGCGCAGGCAGGCCTCGGATGCATCACCAAGCTGCGCGTCAATCCTGTTCCGCCGAATGATCCGCTCGCGAAACTCTGCGGTGGCAACGATCCCGATGCACTTGACGCGACACGATCGGAAATCGCGGAGATGCCTGGCGCTTCCACCGCCTCGCTGGTCGCCTCGCGGCGCAGCTATGACGACATGCCGCTCATTGTCCTCACACGCGGCGACTACGACAAGGGAATGCCGCCCAGCATGACGACAGACGACCGTGCCGCCATGCGCCTCGTTTGGGAGACCATGCACGCCGAGATGGCGGCGCTGTCCTCGCGCGGAGAGCAGCGATTCATCGCGGGCGCCGGTCACTACATCCAGTCCGATGCGCCCCAGGCCGTGATTGACGCTGTCAGAGACGTTGTCGCTGCGGCGCGCTCCAAAAGTCCGTAGGAAAAAGTCGTAACTTGTCACGCGCCGCGATTACGCAGAGGCTCCCGGATGTGCCGCGATGGGCGGTAAGATGTTGGGGAGTCAAAATGAAACGCACACTCATCGCTGCGCTCGGCATGGCCGCGGCAGCCATTCTTGCCCCCGCTGCATCGGCCCAGCTGTATGGCGGCGCGGGTTATACCGTGTTCCAGGCCGATGGCGGATCGGCCGGAGACATCAATCTCGGGGCGCTCATGGGGCGCATCGGCTACAAGGGCAGCCCGTTCTTCGCCATGGAAGGTGAGTTCTCCATCGGCGTCGAGGATGAAAGCTTCACCGTGCTTGGCCAGACGGTCGATGTCGGTCTCGACAATGAATACGGCGTCTTCGCCGTCGGCATCCTGCCCATCCCCGCCGTCGCCGACATCTTCGGCCGCGTCGGCTATCACAGCATGTCGGTGAGCGCGTCGGCCACCGGTTTCGGCTCCGCGGCGGAGGACGGCAACGGCATCGCCTATGGCGGCGGCGTGATGCTGAACTTCATCCCCTTCACCAAGCTCCGCCTCGAATACACCCGCTACGAGCCGGAAGACGGCGAGTTCGATTCGCTCAGCGTCTCGGGTCTGATCTCCTTCTGATTGTCACTGCAATTTGAGCAGGGACCGGGCCGAAAGGTCCGGCCCTTCGCATTTCCACGCAGGGGAGGGCTGCGCGGAAGGATCGCCCCGCCGTTGAACCTGTTGTATAAGCCCGCAAAACAGGTTCCGGCGTCCAGCCGGACGAGGTGTGGGAGACAACCGTGAAGCAATCGACATTCGCCCGATCAACGCTGGGCATGTGCGCGGCCATCGCACTGTTCGGCGTCGCGGCGCCGGCGCACGCGCAATACACCGGCGGCGGCAGTATCCAGATGCCCACCACCGACACGATGGATCCCACGGCTCTGTACAAGCAGGCCGTCACTTACATCCAGGCCAAGGACTATGTGCGCGCTGTCCCGATGCTGAGAGACGTGTTGGCGATGCGCGAGCAGGATCCGGCCTCGAACCTGATGATGGGCGTCGCCCAGATCGGCCTCAACGACCTGCGCGAGGCGCACCGCTATCTCACGCGCGCCGTTTCCGAAAAGCCGGACCTGGCCGACGCCATCGGCCGCCTCGGCTGGGTGGAAGCCCGGCTCGGCAATGCCGACGACGCCGCAAAGCAACGCACGATCCTGACCAGCCTCAAGGCGAAGTGCAACGGCGCCTGCGCCGAAGCGACGGCCATCGACAACGGCATCGCGCTCATCGACAGCGCCGGCGGCGTGCAGAAAGTCAGCGCCGCCGCCCGCTTCAACCAGGGCATCGACTTCATCAACGCGCGCAATTGGTCAGAAGCCATCGCGGCGTTCAACGATGTCCTGTCAGTGAAGCCGGACGACTATGAAGCCGCCTTCATGAAAGGCCAGGCTCAGTCCGCTTCCGGCGACTATGCTGGCGCGAAGATTTCGCTCGAAGCAGCCCTGAAGCTTCAGCCCGGCCTTGTCGATGCGAAGGGACGCCTCGGCTGGGTCGAGAAAAGGCTCGGCCATGCAGACGCTTCCGCGAAAATCCGCGCCGGTCTGGTGGCGCTGAAAGAGAGGTCACCCGCTGCGGCCGCGACGATCGACGCCGCCATCAAGGTGCTCGACGCACCATAACGGCCCGCGGCCTGATCCAGCGCGCGGTCCGGCGGCATTGACACGCCGCCGGCGCCATCCATGTATTCCGGTGAGCCCATGAATCCTTGGGAGCAGGCCAAGGGGCAGGTGTTGAAGCGTTTTGTCTGGACCGGCCTGATCCTCGCCATCGGCGGCTGTCAGCCGCCGCCCCCGACGAAGGAGGAACTGCTGGCCAAATGGGGACCGTCCTACGCCGCGTGCCTCCAGAAATACGCCGGCGCGGATGGAGCGACGCCGCCCGCACAGACCGAAGCCTGCAAAACGCAATTCGAGCGCTTCGAACAGATATTCACCGAGCTCGACGTGAAACTCCGCATTAAGCCGCCCGGCCTCGGTGGTGATGGCAAGATGGCTGTCACGGCCACCAACACATCGAAGACCGACCGGCTTTATCGCGAGTTCACCATCCGCGTGATCTTCTATCCCGACGCGGTGAAATTCATCGGCGAGGCTGGCGCGCGCAAGACGCACGAGGAGTTCTGGACGATCCGCGCGGACCTGAACCCCGGCGAAACCGGAACATTCATCAAGCGTCCCGAGCGCCCGATCAAGGACGACAGCGAGCACTACTATCACTTTGCCTACGGCGCGAAGTTCGTGCTGACCGATTAGTCCGGCCCGCCGTCAGGCCGCCGCCTGCGCCGTCTCAACCTTCGAGCCGCACCGCTTCAGAACCTCGACATAACCCTTGGTGATCCGCATCCGCTCGCCATAGCCCTTCAGCACCAGCAGCTTGTGGGTTGTCTCGAGATTGTAGCAGGGCACATACATGAAGCAGTGATGCTCGCAGTGATAGTGCACCCAGAACGGCGCGATGAAGAGGCGCTCCAGCGGATTGGCCAGCGTCGTCCGCGCGTGGGTGAACGGATCGTCCTGCGTGTTGACCATCGCATGCTCGCCCATGGCCCGCAGGCGCGTCACCAGCGGAAACCACGTCGCCATCGGCACGATCCACAGTGCGAGCCACGCCCACCAGTAGCCCAGCGCCGCCGTCACGCCGAAGATCACCGCCTGCGCAATCCAGAACCGCAGCGCCGGATTGTCGGGCACGCGCGGCGGCTTCCGCTTCTTGCCCTTCAGCTGTTCGATCGCCGGCTGGATGCGCTGCTTGAAGAAGGTCTGCCCCGTGAGGTCACGCACGAACTTCCGCCACAGCGATCCCTTCGTGACGGGGAAGGGGCGAGACAACACGAGGTCGGGGTCTTCAGCCTGCTCGGTGTATTTGTGGTGCGTCAGGTGATACGGACGATAGCGCTTCAGGCTGCCGCCGACCGGCCCGCCGCACAGCCACTCCGCCATCCAGTCGTTCAGCTTTGCGTTGGGATGCAGCGTGCCATGCGCCGCTTCGTGCTCAAGGATGGCAAGCCCCAGCTGTCGCGTCCCGATCAGCATCACGGCAACAATGTACGTCAGCGGGTTTGGCCACAGGATGAACAGCGCGCCCGCGCCTATGATCACAGCCCACGCGAACACAACAAGAGCAGGGCCAATCCACACCGACTGGCGCGATACCTTCGCCCATTCCTCGGGCGTGAAAATGGTCTTCGGATCAACACGTGTGACTGCTGGCATGTGCGTATCCTAGCACAGCCGGGCAGGGCTGGGAGCCTGTCGCAACGGCGCCTGCGACGGTGCGTCCTAGAAATGGAACCAGCGTGATCCCGCCATCAGCCGCGGGGCCGCCAGCATCGCGACAAACAGCGCAAACCCCGCCGTCGCCAGCCACACCGGCGATGGGCTCAGGATAAAGCCGCCCAGGCTTCCTACAATCGCCACGGCTGGCAGAATCAGGCCCTTGAGCCAGGCGCGCACGGGGGTATCCGGCATGGGGCCGAACATCTCGAAGCCGCGTCTCGCATTGCAGCCGCCACACACGACGGCGCCACGCTGAAGACTGGCCGAACAGAAGGGACACCTGACCATTTTCGCCTGCCTTCGACAGCATGAGCGCATTGAATCAGAGCTGCGAGCGCATTCACCCGCAGGGTTTTCCGCGCCGCAGCGTATCGCGCGCCCGGTTAATTTCCTCGAAACCCGCACACTAGCCAGCGGGCCTTCCCCATCGTTAGGGTGGCATCCGAACCAGATCCGGAGAATCCGAATGAAGCGCCTGATGCTCCTGCTCGGCGGCGCAGCGGCGCTGATGCTGGCCTCCTGCGGCAACCCCGCAGACTCCACCAAGCCCGGGGAACTGGGCCCGGATACTGCCGCGGTCGAAAGGTCTACGGACGCCACCCGCGCATGAGCCTCGCGCCACCCGGGCCCAGTCTGTGCATTTGCGCGTGTAGCCGCTACTAACTGCCGGCAGAATCGACCCCCCAGATCGACCCCCAGATCGACCCAAGGACCGCCCGATGACCGCCCGTACGCTTCGCGAATTTCTGGCCGACCCAAAAGGCGACGGAAATCACGCCCCGCGCGAGTTGTCGGTCCTGATCGAAGCCATCTCGGATAGCTGCCGCACCATCTCTTTCCTCGTCTCGCGCGGCGCGCTGGCCGGCATTCTCGGGTCGGCCGGAACCGGCAACGTGCAGGGCGAGGAGCAGAAGCAGCTCGACGTCCTCGCCAACGACGAAATGATGGCCATGGCGAAAGCCTCCGGCGTCGTCGCAGCAGCCGCGTCCGAAGAAGAAGACGACGCCCGCCAGTTCACGCCCGGCGCGCCCTACCTCATCACCTTCGATCCGCTCGATGGCTCGTCCAACATCGACGTCAACGTCTCGATCGGTACGATCTTCTCGATCCTGCCCGCGAAGGATGGCCCGAACGGCAACGACGCCTTCCTCCAGCCCGGCCGCAACCAGATTGCCGCCGGCTATTGCGTCTATGGTCCGCAGACGACCCTGATCCTTACGCTCGGCCACGGCGTCGTCGGCTTCACGCTCGACCCCG
The DNA here is from genome assembly GCA_002280725.1 of Alphaproteobacteria bacterium 32-64-14. GTDB lineage: Bacteria > Pseudomonadota > Alphaproteobacteria > Caulobacterales > Hyphomonadaceae > UBA7672. The sequence goes on along the minus strand of NCEM01000001.1, from coordinate 71,310 downwards.
CCGGCGGCCAGTGGGTGCAGACCTCGCTCGGCATGAATATCCCGGCGAAGACGAAAGAGTTCGCGATCAACATGTCGAACATCCGCCACTGGGCAGACCCCGTGCGCAAGTACATCGACGATTGCCTCGCGGGCGAACACGGCCCCTGCGCCAAGAACTACAACATGCGCTGGATCGCCTCGATGGTTGCAGACGTGCACCGCGTCCTCACACGCGGCGGCGTCTTCATGTATCCGTGGGACAAGCGCGAACCGAACAAGCCCGGCAAGCTGCGCCTGATGTACGAAGCCAACCCGATGTCGCTCCTCGTCGAGCAGGCCGGCGGCAAGTCATTCGATGGCAAGCAACAAATTCTCGACATCCAGCCCACCGGCCTGCACCAGCGCGTCTCCGTGATGTTGGGCTCGCGCGAAGAAATCGAGAAGCTCGAGAAACTGCACGCGGCGCAATGAGCCCCGCCACGCACAGCGCCTGGCGCATGTGGGGCCGCGTTCTGGTCGTCGTCTGGTTCGTCGTGGGCGGCATCGGACATTTCGTTCTGACGAACATGTTCACGTCTGTTGTGCCGCCTTACGTGCCGTTCCCGCGCGAAATGGTTTACCTCACCGGCGTCTGCGAGATCGCTGGCGCGCTCGCGCTTCTCTACAAACCCTGGCGGCACATCGCGGGCTGGTGCCTCATCGCACTCACCATCTGCGTCACGCCCGTTCACATCCAGATGCTGATCGAGGCCGACAAATACCAGTCGCTCGGTCCCGCCGTCCTGTGGGGCAGGCTGCTGTTCCAGCCGATCCTCATCTGGATCATCTGGGCCTCGACACGCAGGCGCGACGCCGTTTAGCTATTTGAGCGGCAACCGGATATCCGTTCTCAGCTGGTCCGGCGGCGTGTCGCGCGGATCGTTGACGTAGAGTTCAAACGGCGGCGCATCGCGCGGCTCCTCGCCCGATTGCGGCAGCCATTTGCCGTACAGCCACTGCCACGCCGCGCCCAGCGTCGCGTAAGGCCCCCTGTGCTGCATGACGGCATACCTGCCGCCCACGAGCTCAAAGTATTCCAGCCCGTCAATGTTTCCTGGAAAGCCATCCGTCACGATCAGCGCCGCGTGCGCCCGCAGATCGGCTTCCGGCTTCGACCCCGGCGCGTCGTGATAGACAGCCACCATCCCGCGCGCATGGGCGAACAGGTTGCGCGCCGCGATGATGCCGCCCAGCGTCTGGAAGGCGCGACCGATCTCCATCGGCGCTCCCGTGTGCAGCACGCCGGAGGCGCGGGCGGGCTGAAACGTCTCGATGATTACGGGATACATGCCGTTGGCTCCGTCATTGTGTTGAAGCTCGCTGGCGACCTGGACGCCAAGCTCACGAAATTCGGCAGGGGAGAGGCCATGCGCCGCGCTGAACGTGCGCGAGAAACTGGCGGCGTTGGGATAGCCATGCCGTCCGGCGACATCGGCCACGGGCGCCTCGCTGTCATGCACCAGCGCATTGGCCGCCTTCGCCATGCGGATGCGCCGGATGGCGTCCGCCAGCGTCTCGCCGGTCATCGCGCGAAAAACGCGATGCCAGTGAAAGCGCGACATGCAGGCGACTTCCGCCAGCGTATCAAGGCTCAGGTCGCCGTCGAGATTGTCGTAGATATACGCCAGCACCCGAAGCAGGCGTGCTTCATAGCTGCGTGGCGTGTCCTCGGCCGGCATGGCTCACCTCTGCAATCCAGGGTGATGCAAGCTGGCCCAGAGCCACTTTGCAAGTCTTGCTGAAGTTGGGCTACCCCCGCGCAGCCTTCGCAAAGCGCTCCAGCGCCGCCATCGCGTCATCATGCACGGCGACGCTCGGCTGCCGGCGTGGCATGCGGTTCCAGGCGTCCAGCGCTGCGATCTTGTAGGCCTCGGCCAGCGTTGGATAGTTGAACGTGTTCTCGACGAAATAGTCCAGCGTGCCACCAAGGTTCAGCACGGCCTGGCCGATGTGGATCAGCTCCGTCGCGCCTTCACCCACGATATGCACGCCCAGCAGACGCCGCGTCTCCTGCGCGAAGATCATCTTCATGAAGCCCGAATTCAGCCCCATGATCTGCCCGCGCGCCGTCTCGCGGAAGCGCGCGATGCCGCACTCATAAGGGATCGCTTTCTGCCGCACCTGTTCCTCGGTCATGCCGATGATCGACATCTCGGGAACGGAATAGATACCGTACGGGAAGAACTCCGGCGGCGCCTGCGCGGGCGCGTCGAACGCATGGCATGCCGCAATGCGCCCTTGCTCCATCGAGGTCGAGGCCAGACTCGGAAAGCCGATCACATCGCCGACTGCGTGAATGTGCGGCTGCTTGGTGCGGAACGTGTTGCCGTCAACCGTGATCTTGCCGCGCTCATCCGCAGAAAGACCGGCATTCTCCAGCTCCAGCGAGTCCGTCGCGCCCCTGCGGCCCGCGGCGAACAGAACCATCTCGCTCCAGATCTCGCGCATGTCCTCAAGCTCGATCAGGCAGGCGTCGCCCTGCCGCGTCACGCGCTTCACTTTGGATTCCAGGCGCAGGCTCATGCCCCTGTCGCGCAGGTCATGGATGAACTCGTCCACCAGTTCGCGATCGATGAACGGCAGCAGGCGCTCTGCCGGGTCGATCACCGTCACCTTGACGTCCAGCGCCGAGAAGATCGTCGCATACTCCATCCCGATCACGCCGCCGCCAATGATCGCCAGCGAACGGGGCAGGCGCTTGAGTTCCAGGATCTCGTCCGGGTCGAGGATCGCCTCGCCGTCGAACGGAATGTGCGCCGGGCGATGCGGCTCGGTGCCGACAGCGATGATGAAGCGCGGCGCCGTGAAGCGCTGCAATCCTGTGTCCGTCGCAACCTCGACATGCAGCGGGTCGATGAACCGCGCCGCGCCGTGTACCCAGCTTACGCCATTGCGCGCGAATTGGTGCTCCAGCACTTCGACTTCGTGGTCCAGCGTCATTGCCAGCCTGCGGCGCAGATCGTCCGCCGTAATTGTCTGCTTGTTGCGATGCGCCCGCCCGTAGAAGCCGCGCTCGCGCCAGCCCGACAGGTTCAGCACAGTCTCGCGCAATGTTTTGGAGGGGATCGTGCCGGTATGTACGCACACGCCGCCAACGCGCCGGCCCTTTTCAATCACCAGAACGGATTTCTTCAGCTTCGCCGCCTGCACGGCTGCGCGCCGTCCGGCCGGGCCGGAACCGATCACGATAAGGTCGAAAGCCTGCATGGCGTGCGCTGTCCTCCATCACGGAGTCTGCCGCCGATTTGGTTAACGCCCCTTAACCGGCTCCCAGAACCATCGGCGCCAGCGTCATGCCTACAATCGTCAACACGATCAGCGCGCACAGGTTCATCAACAGGCCGCGCCGGATCATGTCCGCCTGCCGCACCTTGCCCGTGCCATAGGCGATGGCGTTGGACGCCGATCCCACTGGCATCGCAAAGCCCATCGACGCCGCCATGGCCGCCGGCACGATGAAGGACGCCGCCCCCAGCGAGGGATTGCTGGATGCGACAGAGAACAGCACCGGCCCCATCAGCGAGATTGTCGCGATGTTGGAGGCAAACTCCGTGATGATGATCACCAGCAGCCCAATCAAGAAGATCACGATGGCCGGATGCAGATCGGAAAGCCCCGTCAGCCCACCGGCCAGCCACGGCGACAACCCCGAAAGGTCGGCCGCCGCCGCCAGCGCAAGTCCGCCGCCGAACAGCAGCAGGATGCCCCACGGAATCTTCTGCGCATCGGCCCAGACCAGCAGCGGCCGCCTCTCGCGCCCGCCCGCTGGCACGATGAACAACAGCAGTGCGCCAATGGTGGAGATGATCGTATCGACATGCCCCCCGTCGATGCGTCCGCCATCCAGCAGCACGGCGCCAATCCAGTCCGCCACCAGCGTCGAGATCATCCAGAGCCCGGCGATCAGGAAGAAGATCATCGCCACGCGCGCCTCTGGCGCCGATAGCGGACCCAGCTTCGCAAGCTCGTCACGCACGCGCGCCTGAGCGCCCGCTGCGCCCTTGGCGTCCACCTTCAGCCCGCGCGACAGGATGACCCACGCCACTGGCAGCAGCACCAGAACAACAGGCACGCCGATCGCCATCCATTGACCGAAGGACACCTCAACGCCCTGCTGGCGAAGCTGGGTGAGGGCGATGCCATTTGGTGGGGTGCCGATCGGCGTTGCAAGCCCGCCAACAGTCGCCGCGTAGGCGACCGCCAAAACCAGCGCCGCTGCAAACTTCGGATCTTCCCGGCCACCGATGGCCGACCCCGCCGCAACCGACAGCGCGAGCGGCGTCAGGATCAGCGACGTCGATGTGTTGGAGATCCACATCGAGATGAAACCTGCCGCCGCGATGAATCCTGCCAGCATCAGCCCCGGCCGCGCCCCACCGCGCGCCACCAGCCCATAGGCAATGCGCGTGGAAAGCCCCCAGCGTTCAATTGCGATGCCAAGCAGGAAGCCGCCAATGTAGAGCAGCACGACCGGATTGGAATAATACGCGCCAAGATCGCCCAACCCCAACGTACGCACAAACGCCGGCGCCTCGCTGAAGCCCTGAAGGCATACACCGTCCGTGGCGCACACCAGCTGCCCGCGCCCGCCGACAGTCACCTCGACGCCGATCAGCGGAATGGCGATGATGGGAAGCAGGGCAGTGGCCGCAAGCGGTATCGCTTCCGTCACCCACCACGTGCCCATCAGCACGAGCAGGGCCAGCACCAGCCGCCCCTCCCACGCCAGCCCCGCAATTGGAAGCGCGAGGATCACCAGTGCAAGCACAGGCCCGAGCAGCAAGCCGATCTGCGCGGTGCGTCCCTGACCTGCGGACAGCTCCGATGGTGCGGGTGTTTCGGACATGCAGCGCCGATCCTCGACAGCTCCCGGAGCGGGATTCGGATCATGACCCTAGCATGTGCTCGCGCGCGTGGAAGCGCGCGGCAGGCCCAATCAGCCTGTGACGGTCCGGCCCGTCAGCGGGATGCTGGGTTCCGCGAGGCAGTCACTCGCCAGCAGCACCCAGTCGCTCGGGAAAGCGGGATCGAGGAAGGTGAGGCTGACCCGGCCCCACGTCCGGCTCGCCGTGCCATCGGGTCCCGCCATCTGCGACGAGCACAGCTGCTCATCATCCGTGTTGATCCAGTAGCCGGTGAAGTTGCCACGCGATTCATCGCTGCCGGTCAGGCCCTCGATGTAGAAGCGCACCGGCTTCCCGCCGACTTCTACCATGAAGATCGCGCCGCCATCGTAGTCGTCTTCCCAGATCATCGTGCCGATGTCGGTCTTCCACATCTCGTCGGCCATCGCCGGGGCCGCCGTCAAGGCGGCGCACGCGATGGAAACAGCCAGCTTGCGCATATGTCCGTCCCCGATACCTGTCCCGAAAGGGCGTCCCTCGCCCGATGCGACACTATCAGCTCCCGCAGCATGCGCTACTGCCGCGCAGCAGATAGCCTGCCGCGATTGGTCCGCTCGATTTGCGCTCCGGACTCTGCCAGAACAGCGCGATGCTGGACGTTGTCCTTTCGCTTGTGCCCGTCTTCACGCTGATCGCGCTGGGCGCCGTGCTGCGCCGCTACAGCCTGCTCCAGCCCGATGGCTGGGCCGCGCTGGAACGGCTCACCTATTTCGTCCTGTTTCCGCCCCTGATGTTCATGAGCATCATGGAGGGCTCGTTCGCCGGCGTGGATGCGCTGATGCTGGGGCAGGTGCTGGCCGGTACGGTGATCACCATGGCCGCGTTGATCATCCTGGCCCGCCCGCTGCTCACCCGCGACGGCCCCCAATTCTCCAGCGTCTTTCAGGCCGGCCTGCGCTGGAATGGCTATGTCGCGCTTGGCGTCATCTCCGGGCTGCATGGCGAGGCAGGCGTCGCGCTCTCCGCGGTTGGCTTCGCCGTTCTGGTGCCGATCAACAACATCCTCAGCGTGCTGGTGCTCAGCCGCTATGCCGGCTCGCGCCCCGCGCCGTTCCGCCAGGTCATCCGCTCCATCGCCACCAACCCGCTGATCCTGTCCACGCTGCTGGCCATCATCCTGATCCAGTCCGGCGTCCGCATCAGCGAGCCGGTGGGCGACACCCTGAACCTGCTGGGCGACGCCACCATCTCGCTTGGCCTCATCTGCGTTGGCGCCGCCCTCGATTTCCGCGCGATGCAGGAGGCGAAATGGCCACTGGCCGCCGGCGTCGTGCTGCGCCTCGCCGTGATGCCCGCCGTCACCTTCGGTCTGGCCTTCGCTATCGGCCTCGATGGCATGGCGCTGCAGGTCGCGATGATCTGCGTCGCCGCCCCGGTCGCCACCTCCGCCTATATCCTCGCGCGCCAGCTCGGCGGCGATTCCCGCCTGATGGCGAACATCATCACGCTCACCACCCTGCTGAGCCTGGTCACGATCCCGCTGACACTGTGGCTGATGTCGCTGGTCCGGTAAGGTCAGAGCGCCTTGACGAGAAACGCCAGGTCCAGCCGCTTGCCGAACTTGCGGCCCACGCCTTTCAGCGTCCCCTGAAGCTCGAACCCCGCCTTGGTATGCAGTGCCATGGAGCCGGTGTTTGCGGAATCCACCGCGCCCACCATCGTGTCCATCCCCATGCCCTTCGCCCGCTTGATCAGCTCAGCGAGTATGGCCGCACCGACGCCGCGCCGCTGCGCATCCGGCGCGACATAAACCGAATGCTCCACCGTCTTCGCGTAACCGGGAAAATCGCGGAACACGCCAAAGCTGCCATAGCCCAGCACCGCAGTCCGCCCCGGATCGATAGCTGCCAGCACAGGAAACCCGGCCTGCCTGCGCCCCGCCATCCAGTTGCGCCGCTGCTCCACCGTCGTTTCCGCCTCCGACCAGATCGAGAAGGTTTCGCGCACGGCGTGATTGAAGATCGTGGTGATGCCCGCAAGGTGGGCCTCTCCGGCATCGATGATCGAAACGTCGCCCACGCTCATTCCCTGCGCATGCCGCACTGCGGCGCAAGTCCTATTCTATTGTCGCAAGACGCGGCGCGCGGCTAGTGTGCCGGGCAACAAGACACAAAAGAAACGACCTGGGAGCTAACGTATGACCGCCGAACGTCCCTTTCCCGTCATGTCCATCGCGCAGTGCAATGCGCTGATGACGGCGCCCGGCACGAAGTTCGAGCTCGAAGAAAAGTCCATCAACGGCGTCACGCTGAAAACCTACAAGAACGCCCCGCTCACCCTGCGGGACATCGTCATCGGCTCGCAGGAATGGGCGAGCCGCGAATACATCGTCTACGAAGACGAGCGGATCACCTTCGGCGCCAACTTCAAGGCCGCCGTCCATCTCGCCAACAAGCTGCGCAACGAGTTCGGCGTGAAGAAGGGCGACCGTGTCGCCGTCGTGATGCGCAACTATCCGCAATGGCCGGTGTCGTTCTTCGCCCCGCTGCTGATCGGCGCCGTCTCCACCCCGCTCAATTCCTGGTGGACAGGGGAGGAGCTTGAATACGGCCTCGCTGACTCAGGCGCAAAAGTCGCCATCGTCGATCCCGAAAAGCTCGAGCGTATCCGGGATCACCTACCGAAACTGACCCAGCTGAAGACCATCATCGTCGCGCGCGGCGGCGATGATGAAGCCGCCCCCAGCATCGTCTCGCTCGAAAGAATGATCGGTCCGGCGAAGAGCTGGGCCAACCTGCCGGCCGTCTCTGCGCCCGACGCAGACGTGCAGCCCGACGACGACGCCACCATCATGTACACCTCCGGCACCACCGGCAAACCCAAGGGCGCGCTCGCCACGCACCGCGCCATCATCTCGAACGTGTTCAACGGCATGTCCTGCCAGGCGCGCCACTTCCTGCGCCAGGGCGAAGCCCCGCCCGTGCGCGACCCCAAGGTCGATCCCCAGCGTGTCGCGCTGCTCGCCATCCCGTTTTTCCACGCCACCGGCGCGTTCTCCAACCTCGTCCCGGCGATCATGAACGCCGACAGGATCGTGACGATGTACAAGTGGGATCCCGGCGATGCGCTCGGCATAATCCAGCGCGAAAAGATCACCACCATCGGCGGCGTTCCTGCCATCGCATGGCAGGTGCTCGAACACCCTGATCGCGACAAGTACGATCTCTCATCGATCACCATCGTCGGCTATGGCGGCGCGCCCTCCGCGCCGGCGCTGGTCGCCACCATCAAGAAGCGCTTTCCCGATGCGATCCCCTCGAATGGCTGGGGGATGACCGAAACCTGCGCCGCCTCCTGCGTGAACTTCGGCAGGGACTACGAGCTGCGGCCGGATTCATGCGGCGCGCCATCTGTCGCGATGGATTTCAAGATCGTCGGCGCAAACGGAGAGTCGCTCGGGCCAAACCAGGTGGGAGAGCTGTGGGTCAAGGGCCCCAACAACTGCAAGCTCTACTGGAACAAGCCCGAAGCCACCGCCAAGACCTACATCGATGGCTGGGTCGTCACGGGCGATGTCGGCTACATGGATGACGAGAACTTCGTCTTCCTCACCGACCGCGCAAAGGACATGCTCATCCGCGGCGGCGAGAACGTCTACAGTATCGAGGTCGAGACTGCGCTTTACGCACACCCTGCCATCATGGACGCTGCCGTCGTTGGCATCCCGCACAAGGTGCTGGGTGAGGAAGTCGGCGCCGTTGTGCAAGTGAAGCCTGACATGAACACCACGCAAGACGAGCTCCGCGCCTTCGCCGCACAGCGCATTGCTGGTTTCAAAGTGCCGGTGGAAATCCAGATCCAGCGTGATCCGCTGCCCCGCAACGCCAACGGCAAGATCATGAAAAACGAACTCCGCGGGCGGTTTGTCCCAAGGGTTTAAGCGTTTCAGCGTTAGCGTTGCGGGGATTTGGTTCCTGCAACGGAACTCATTCACCATGCCGGCGTTCCCCCCCCCCAAGCAAGAGGGACATCGCCATGACCGCAAAATCCACCCTTTGGGCTGTCGCAGTCTTCACTGTCTTCGCATTTGCGACGCTGATCGTGTTTTTCTGGATCCGCGACGGGTCACTGCAGGGCGCCGGCGTATCCATGGACAATCTGCTGGGCCGCGCTGGCGATAGCGTCGTCGAAACGACCACCGACATTGTCCAGAATACCGGCGCCGCCATCGACAAGGCGACCGACGGCGACAACGCCACCTGAGTATCAAGCTGAATCGTTCGGCACGCCGTGCCGGCATCGGAGAGACCAATGCGCCTCCTTACCGCCATCCTTGTTGTGCTTTGCGTCGGGTTTCTCGGCGTGATGGGCTTCTACTACTTCCGCGATGGCTCAATGGAAGCGGCCGGCGCCAATCTCGATGAGGGCCTCGAGAAGGTCGACACAACCACCAAGCCGCTGCAGGAGTCGCTCGGCAAGGTCGGGGAGGGCGTGAAGGACACGATCGAGAACGCCACCGACGGCGACGACAAGACCTGATCAAGCCGGCCTAAATCCACCGCCGCCACTTCAAGAATCCGACCACGCCGAGGCCCAGCACCGTCGTCACCGTGAGCACAACGCCGAACGACCATTCTTCGGTCTGGTAAGGGATGCCCGCGAGGTTCATGCCGAGCAGGCCCGTTACATACGACAGCGGCAGGAAGATCGCCGACACGATCGACAGCGCCAGCAGCCGCTTGTTCACCTGCTCCTGCCTCTGACCCGCAACCTGGTCCTGGATAACGGCCGCGCGCTCGCGGATTGAATCGAGCTCTTCGGCGATGCGCATGATGTGGTCGGTCGTGTCGCGCAGGGTCACCTGGTCATCATCGTCAAATCCCGGCGCGCCGTCGCGGCGCATCCGCGCCTCGCGCTGAAGCTGCTGCATGGCTTCCGTCTGCGGCTGCACATAGCGGCGCAGCAGCAGGATCGTCCGCCGGAATTCGGCAAGCACGCGGGGCGTCAACTGCCCATGCTCGCTCAGCATGACCTCCTCGAACTCGTCCACCTCGTCCTTGAGCTGCTCGACCACCGGATCGATATAATCCACCAGCCGCGACGCAATAAGCGCCAGCAGGGCTGCGGGCGTTCCGGGCACGTCGCGCCCAATCCCATCGCGCACATCGTGGATCGCCTTCACGGGGTAGGACCGCATCGACAGCACAAGATTCTGCGTCGCCCAGATGCGAACCGAGATCATGTCCTCCGGCTCGGCGCCCGGGTTGTGGTTGATCCCGCGCAGGTTCAGCAGCAGGCCGTCTTCATAAGGCGCGCAGCGCGGCCGCGATTCCGTCTGCAGCAGCGCTGCAATCACCGCCTCGTTGAGATCGCTGGACGATCCCAGCCAGTCCCGCGTTTCCGCCGCCAGCCGGTTGAAATGCAGCCACCGCCACCCATGGCTGGGGCAGGCCGCCGTGGACTTGCTGCTGGTCCAGTCGACTTTGGCGACAGAGCCATCGGGCAGGAAATCGAATCCGAAAATGAACGCCTCGGCGTTCGGTTCGGAGTGATCATTCCGTTCGACAGGTGAAACCGGCATGGGCGTGCTCTTGCAAGTGTCGTCCGCCTTCTAGCCTGCTTTGCGCGTCCCTCGCCAGCCGTGGATTTGGTCCTGACGAAAGGGTTGCGTAGGTCTCGCGAACCCGGGCTTGCCGCTGCCAATGGCCTGCTCTTTAAAGGCGCTGCCGGGCCATGGTCTGGCACGCGCATGGGAGCCGGCGAGACGATGGCCGAACAGGACGACAGCGAAACCCGACGGCTCGACGTCGAACTGGTAAGGCGCAGCCTCGCCGCCTCGCGGGCGCAGGCGCGTGCTGCGATCGAGGCGGGCAAGGTCTTGGTCGAAGGAGTCGCGGCAACGAAGCCCGGCATGCTTGTGCGGGGCGATGCGCCCATCACGGCCGAGGCCGCCCACCCCTGGGTCTCGCGCGGCGGGGTGAAGCTCGACCACGCGCTCACCGTGTTCGGCGTCGATTGCGCGGGCAGGGCCTGTCTCGATGTTGGCGCGTCCACCGGAGGCTTCACCGACGTGCTGCTCGCGCGCGGCGCACGGCGCGTCGTTGCCGTGGACGTTGGCCGCGACCAGCTACATTCACGACTGCGTGAGGATGCGCGCGTCGTGTCTCTGGAATCAACTGACGCGCGAAATCTGACCGCCGCAATGCTCGGCGAGCCACCGACTCTCATCGTGTGCGATGCGAGCTTCATCAGCCTCTCGAAACTGCTCGAAAGGGCCCTTTCGCTGGCCGCGCCGGGCGCAAGTCTGGTGGCCCTGTTCAAGCCCCAGTTCGAGGTCGGCCCCGCCAATGTCGGACGTAGCGGCATCGTCTCGAACCAGGCCGCAACGGAGGCTGCCGCACATAATATTGAGCTATGGCTGAAGGCTGCCGGATGGCCTGTTGGCAACTGGACGGAGAGTCCGATTGCGGGCGGCGATGGCAACCGCGAGCGGCTGTTACTGGCCGGAAACAAGCCCTGATGCAGACGGCCGGTAACATACCGGTTTTATGAATTGTACTGTCTGATGATTCAGCGACGCCGCGCGTCATGCCCCAGTTTGGGTACTTGCGCGCCGCCGGAATTCCGATCTGCCGCATAGGAAACCGACGCCCGGAATCAGACGAGCCGCGAAGCTTGCGCTCCGCGGCTCGCCCTTATCAGGCCCTGGGTTGGGGGGACGGGCCTGCCCTTTGAAGGAGGCCCTCGGCGCACATCACAGCACCGTCCGGCCCACCTAATCTCTTATCTTCCAGTCGCCATAATACGTATCGCGACATACCTCAATGGGGCGGCGGACCTCCGACCCGTCGGGCAGCTTGGTGATCTGGACCGCGTCTGTGCAGTCTTCGTCACCGTAATCGTCGTTACGACTATAGGCGCGGTCGCCTCGGCCATCAAGGTCGTCGCGGTTGCGCCCGCGCGGCGGAGAGTCTTGCCGGTACGAACCATCGTCAGCATACCGCGGAGGGGAGTACGCACCGGGATCAACCGGATAAGCGTTCACCGGCGCCGGACCGTAGCTGTACGGGGAACCACGGTAAGGATCCTGTCCGTAAGCAGGTTGCGATCCATACGGGGAGTATCCGTAGTCGCCATAGTTCGGGCCGCCGTAATTCGGGTTCGGGTTGTAGGACGAGCCAGAGGGATAGCGCGGCGGGCCGCAGTTCACGCTGTCCTTGCCGACGCCCGATCCGACGATGCCGCCAAGCACGGCGCCAACGGCCGAACCGTCGCTGCGATGTCCCGACCCAGCCACCTGCGAGCCGAGCACGCCGCCGATGATCGTGCCGACAATCATGCCGCCGATCTGGTTGTCGCCCTGCGCGCGCTGGCAGGCGCGGCCATAGTCCTGCGCGAAGGCCGGCATGGCCGTCGCGGCGATGGCAGAGACAAGTATGAGAGCCTTGAAACGCATGGGAACCTCCGACCGAACTGGTTCAAGGCCCAACATGGCGTAGCGAAGCTGAACGCAGCCTGAAGGGATTTCGGCCGTAGAGTCAGGCGCTTAGGCGCCAACCTGACCGCGATGGCGCATCAGGTGGTCGGCCAGCACGCACGCCAGCATCGCCTCGGCCACCGGCACGGCGCGAATGCCGACACACGGATCGTGCCGCCCCTTGGTGCGGATGTCGGTGTCCTCGCCCTGCGCATTCACCGTCTTGCGCGGGGTCAGGATGGAGGAGGTGGGCTTCACCGCAATGCGCGCGACAACCGGCTGTCCGGTCGAGATGCCGCCCAGCACGCCGCCATTGTTGTTCGACAGGAACGCGACGCTGTTGCCTGACCGGCGCATCTCGTCGGCATTCTCCTCGCCGCTCAGCGCCGCCGACGCAAAGCCCGCGCCGATCTCGACGCCCTTCACCGCGTTGATGCTCATCATCGCTGCAGCGATGTCGCCATCGAGCTTGCCATAGATCGGCGCCCCCCAGCCCGCCGGCACGCCTTCGGCGACTACCTCAACGATTGCGCCACACGATGATCCAGCCTTGCGCCTCGCATCGAGAAAGTCTTCCCACTTTGCAACCGTGCCCGCGTCCGGGCACCAGAACGGGTTCTGCTCCGTCTGCGCCCAGTCCCAGTTGTCGCGATTGATCGCATGTGGGCCAATCTGCACGACCGCGCCGCGAATAATGACGCCCGCGCCCAGCGCCAGCCTCGCCACAGCTCCCGCCGCCACGCGCGTCGCCGTCTCGCGCGCAGACGAACGCCCGCCGCCACGATAATCGCGCACGCCGTATTTCTGATCGTAGGCATAGTCCGCATGCCCCGGGCGATAGCTGTCGCGGATCTCGCCATAGTCCTTGGACCGTTGATCGGTGTTCTCGATCATCAGCGAAATCGGCGTGCCCGTGGTCACGGGTCCGCCGGTACGATCATCCTCGAACACGCCGGACAGGATGCGAACCTTGTCCTCTTCCTGGCGCTGGGTGACGAAGCGCGAGGTGCCCGGCCGCCGCTTGTCGAGGAATTGCTGGATATACTCCGCCGTCAGCTTCAGCCCCGGAGGCGCGCCATCCACCACACAGCCAATCGCCGGCCCATGGCTCTCGCCCCAGGTCGTCACGCGAAACAGATGGCCAAACGTGTTGTGCGACATGACTGCGGTTTAGTGGGCGCAGGCCGGGAATGCAAACGCCAGTGGGTTAACGGGCTGATCCGGCGCCACCTATCCCGGAAAGGCGCCGGGCCTTTCCGGGATAGGTGGCGCGCCGCTAGCCGATCCGCTTCCGGGTCAGCACCATGGAGAGAAGGATCGAGCCGCCAACCAGCACAAGTGTCGCTATCAATGACCAGTGGGGCTCAAGATAGGGAACCAGTTTCAGTTCCTTGCTGAGCAGGAAATTCCAGATGATCTTGACGCCGATCAGCACCAGCACGGCTGCGAGCCCGAGCTTGAGATATTTGAACCTGTCCGCGGCGGCCGCCAGCATGAAGTAAAGCGAACGCAGGCCCAGGATTGCAAAGATGTTCGAGGTGTAGACGATGAACGGATCCTGCGTGACCGCAAAGATCGCAGGCACGCTGTCGACGGCAAAGATGATGTCCGCCACCTCCACGGTCGCCAGGGCGAGAAAGAGCGGCGTGGCGAACAATACCATGCGGCCTGCGCTGTCCGGCATCCGCACAAAGAAATTGTGATTCCGGATTTCCTGGGTGACGGGGATGAAGCGTTCGACGAGACGCACGATCCAGCCTGCATCAGGCGTCTCGTGCGGCTTCGAGGCCGACGTCAGCATCTTGATGCCGCTGAAGACGAGGATCGCGGCGAAGATGTATAGAACCCACGTCAGCTGGTTCACGATCGCGGCGCCGGCCCCGATGAAGATCGCGCGGAACACGATCGCGCCGATGATCCCCCAGAACAGTACACGGTGCTGATAGCCCGGCGGGATCGCGAACAGCCCGAAGATCATGGCAATGACGAAGATGTTGTCGAAGGCCAGCGCCGTCTCGAGCAGATATCCCGTCAGATACTGCACCGTCGCCTGCGCGTTGAGATCATGTGGCGATTGGTAGAAGGCCGGGTCTGGTTCGTAGATGAAGTAAATGTAGCCGGCGAACACGATCGCGCAGAACGCAAAGCCGCTCCACATCAGCGCGCTCTTGCGCGCGGAGACAGTCCCGTCCTTGTTGTTGATCACCGCCAGGTCGAGCCACAGGACAAAGCCGACGAAAGCGAGAAAGGCGCACCACAGCCATACGGGCTGTCCGGCGAATTCGCCGAGCACGTCGAGGTTCATGAGAAATCATCCGGTCCGATGCGCCGCGTCCGCGCAGGGAGGGCCTGAGCCCCGCCTGAGTCCGACATCGCGCAAACCGCCGTTTACGCCAGAGGGGCCCGGACCAATTGTGCTATGAAGCTCGTTTGCGCCGCCCCGTTTTGCAAGTCTTCGCCACGCAAAATCACGCGCGAATCTCGTTCAACACCGCGCGAGCGGGCAGGGCCGCATCGCCACTGGCGAGTTTCCGTCTTCTGGTGCAGCATCGTCCTACGGGGATCAGGGACGAAAATCATGACAGGCACTGAAGCGCCTGGCGCTGCGGCGGATATCGCGCAGCCCAAGGCGAAGGTCATCGGCTTTTGGCAATGCTGGGCCTTCTCCGTGGGCACGATGATCGGGTCCGGCATCTTCATGATGCCTGCGGTTCTGGCGCCCTATGGCGGGCTCAGCTTCGGCGGCTGGTTGCTCACGGCCACAGGCTCCATCCTCATCGCGCTCGCTATCGGGCGCCTCGCCAGCCGCACCACGCGCAATGGCGGCATCCCGGTCTATGTTGAAAGCGCCATCGGTGGCCTGCCTGCCTTCCTCGTCACCTGGCTCTACTGGACCGGCTGCTGGACCTCGAACGCCAGCCTCGCCATCGCTTTCGTCGGTTACTTCATCGTGCTGGCGCCCGGCATCGGCGCAGAACCGATCTACCAGATCCTCGTCGCCATCGCCGCAATGTGGACGATCACGCTGGTCTCCATGCGTGGCACGAAGGACGCAGGCTTCGTCCAGCTCCTGCTCACCGTGCTGAAGCTGTCGCCGCTCGCCCTCATCGTCGGCCTCGCCCTGTTCACCGGCAAGGCCGAGAACCTCCCCGAATTCAATCCAACCGGCGAGGACCCGATGAAAGTCCTCTCCATCACCGCGCTCGCCACCATGTACGCCTTCCTCGGCCTTGAAATCGGCGCCGTGCCCGCGGGCAACGTCCGCGATCCGCAACGCACCGGCCCGCGCGCCGTCGTGATCGCGACCATCACGGCCGCCGCCGTCTACATCGCCGCGACCGCCGCCGTGATGGCCCTCGTGCCAGCCGCAACGCTGGCGCAATCGACCTCGCCCTTCGCTGACGCCGCGCGCGGCCTTGGCGAATGGGCCCCGCTGCTGGTCACCATCGGCGCGCTGATCTCCGTTGCAGGCGCGCTCAACGGCTCGATCTTCGTGACAGGGCAGGTGCCCATGGCCGCCGCCATCGATGGGCAGGCCCCGAAAATCCTCGCCCGCCTCAACCGCAAGGAAGCGCCCTGGGTCGCCCTGGTGTTCAGCGCCGTTCTCGCCACGATCCTGCTCGTAATGAACTATTCGCGAGGCCTTGTCGGCGCCTACACCTTCGCCCTCACCATGGCGACGCTCACCACGCTGGTGCCCTATCTCGTCTGCGGTCTCATCGAGCTGAAGCAGTCCTGGCGCAGCGCGAAGGGCTGGGCGCTCGTCGGCCTCGTCGCGGCGGTTTACTGCGTGTTCGCGATCTGGGGCTCGGGCCTCGAAGTGCTCGGCTGGTGCCTCGTCCTCGCGCTCCTGGGCGTGCCGGTCTACTACCTCGGCCGCCGCAAGACCCGCGTCGTCCCCGCCTGATCCATCTGGCGTAAGCTCCCTCACGCCGATAGTGTGCCCGCCAAACCGGGAGCGCTTCGCATGACCTACAATTTCAAGGGCAAGACTGCCGTCGTCACCGGCGCCAGCCGCGGCATCGGCGAGGCCATCGCCCGCACGCTGGCGAACGACGGCGCCAGGGTAGCCCTCATCGCCCGCTCCGCCGACAAGCTTCAGTCGCTCGCCGCCAGCCTGCCCAACGGCGCCGTCGCCATCGAGGCCGACATGTCCTCCCCCGATGGCTGGAAAGCCGCCGCCGCCAACGCACTCGCCGTGCTGGGCGACGTCGACATCCTCGTCAACAACGCCGGCGTCAGCGCGGCTCAGGCCATGGGCAAGGTCACGGGCGAAGGCCTCGACGAAACCTTCAACGTCAACGTCCGCAACCTCATCCTGCTCACAGACGCGCTCTCGGCCTCGCTCATCAAGCGCAAGGGCAGCGTCGTGAACATCTCCTCTGTCTCGTCCTTCTCCGGCGGCCTCGGCCAGATCGCCTACGCCGCCTCCAAAGGCGCCGTGAACTCTTTCACCCGCAACGCCTCGATCGACCTCGGCCGCGCGGGCGTCCGCGTCAACGCCGTCGCCCCCGGCGTCATCGACGACGGCATGTGGTCCACCGCTTTCAACAAGGGCCTCGACCGCGAGAAAACGCTCGAGCGCATGGGCCGCCTTGTCCCCCTCGAAAAGCGCTGGGGCACAGCCCAGGAAATCGCCGATGCCGTCGCCTTCCTGGCCTCCGACAAGGCCGCCTACATCACCGGCCAGATCCTCCGCGTCGATGGAGGCATGATCGTCTGATGGTGGCTCGCGATCCTCTGGATGTCGTGCTCGCGCGAGCAATCAACCCTGAGTCGCTTTACTGGTATTCCCTTGATCTCCAAGGTGCTGATCCTTCGGTAGAGCAATGGGTTGAAGCGCGCCTCAACCTGTCGTCCGCTGCGGCGCAGGCCTTCCCCGGCGCTACAGGCTGGGCGGTGCATCAGGTGGATACCGACGGCGCCATCTATCTTCGCCGCCGCCAGCAGCTAACTGATGACGCAGTACGAGGATTGATCAGCGAAATGATCACACTCGCCCACCGGTATGACGGGCAGTTCTGGTCATGGATACACGGTGACCAACTGGAACGATAAGTGTAGCGAAGCGGGTCAGTCCTGGTTCTGAGTGCTTCAAAGGATCCGAACGATCATGGCCGACAAGATCATCCCAGCCTCTCCCTCCGCAGGCGACTATGCCAAGGCGGCCGCCAACTCGCCGGACGATGGCGCATGGTTCGCGCGCACAGACCCTTTCGCGCTCTTCTCCGAATGGCTGGAAGACGCAAAGGCGAAAGAGCCCAACGACGCCAACGCCATGGCCCTCGCCACAGCGGATCAGCACGGCGCGCCCGATGTGCGCATGGTGCTGCTCAAGGAAGTCTCGGCCGATGGCTTCGTCCTCTATTCCAACGCCGAAAGCCGCAAGGGCCAGCAGCTCGCCGCCAACGCGCAGGCCGCGCTGTGCTTCCACTGGAAGTCGCTCCGCCGGCAGGTGAGGGTGTCAGGCCGCGTCGAGCCCGCAACCGACGCCGAAGCCGACGCCTATTTCGCCACGCGCGCCAAGGACAGCCAGATCGGCGCCTGGGCGTCCGAACAATCCCGCCCCATGGAGGGCCGCTTCGAGCTGGAGAAGCGCATCGCGCAGGCCGCACTGAAGTACGGCCTCGGAAAGACGCCGCGTCCGCCGCACTGGCGCGGTTGGCGCATCGTGCCGGACCGCATTGAGTTCTGGCGCGACCGCCCCTTCCGCCTGCACGACCGCCTGGAGTTCACCCGCACAGGCCCCGGCCATCCCTGGGTCACGCACAGGCTGTATCCGTAGCGCCGGGTCCGGCCAGCTGCTGCTGCGATTACGATGGTTCGGAAGGCCTCATCCTGAGCCTGTCGAAGGACGAGGCCGTGCTTGCTGGCGGCCCCGCCATCACACTTGTGATGCGCGCCCCCGCTGTCCCGCACGTCACCCCTGTGCCAATCTCAACGCATACCGATTCAGCGGCGCAAGACCGCAGGGAGAGATAGCCATGGACATCCTGAAGCGGATGGTGCTCGCCGTTGCGCTCGCGGCCTGCTCCGAAGGCGCCATCGCCCAGGAAGCAACCCACACCGAGCCATGGTGGAACAGCCCGTGGGGCGAGGCAGACCGGCTGGGCGCCGTCAACAATCTCACGCCAGAGGGCGTCAAGCGCGCCAGCGATCTCGTGCGCACCGGCAAGGTCTATGCACTGGGCGTGCCCACCGCGCCCGAGTCCGCCGCCTACGGCACGCGCAAATACCAGGTCGAGCGCACGCCTGGGCCGAACGCAAACTTCACGTCCGATGGCTCGCAGCGCGTCACCTCGTTCGACGAGCGCATCACCTCGTCCATGGGCATCGGCACGCAGATCGATGGCTTCGGCCATCTCGGCGTCGACCATCACTACTATAACGGCATCACCGGCAAGGAAGTCGCCACCTCCCGCGCCCTGCAGACCGCCGACATCCCGCCCCTCGTCACACGCGGCGTGCTGATCGACATGACGAAGTATTACGGCAAGCCATCGTTGGCCCTCGGCGACAATTACGGCCGCGTCGAAATCGAAGCCGCCATGCGCGCGCAGGGCGTCACGGTGGGTAAGGGCGATGTCGTGCTGTTCCACACCGGCTGGATGGCCGCGAAGATGTTGGCCGACAAGGACGTCTACCGCTCCAGCGAACCCGGCATCACCGAAGACGGCGCCATCTTCCTCGCCGATCTCGGCGTCGTCGCGATCGGCTCGGACACGGTCGCGCTCGAAGCGCTCCCATCGCCCCCCGGCAAGGTCTTCATCGTCCACCAGACCCTACTGGCCAAACGCGGCGTCCACGTCCTCGAAACCATCGACACCAACC
Organism: Alphaproteobacteria bacterium 32-64-14; assembly: GCA_002280725.1. GTDB lineage: Bacteria > Pseudomonadota > Alphaproteobacteria > Caulobacterales > Hyphomonadaceae > UBA7672. The sequence continues at coordinate 52,138 of NCEM01000001.1, read as the reverse complement.
AGCTCGCCGCCGACAACATCCGCGAATTCATGTTCGTGCTGGGCATTCCGAGGTTCGTCGGGACGGTGCAGATGGTGATCAACCCGGTGGCGATTACCTGACGATTGCGAGACACCGTAGCGCGATCCGGTAGTTCAGTCGGAACCGGTTGCTATAAGCTGGGACTCGATCCTCTCGAGCAGTTGTCGTTCCGCCTCTAGCACTTCTGAATCAGCTTCCGCCACTTTGCGCAGGGCGGCCTTAAGATTGGCAATCCCCACATCCGTCAGAAGCAATCCTGCTAGCTCGATCATGCGATCCAGCTCGGGAAGATCTTCAGGATGCAAGCACGCCTCTCGGAATCCCGCGCAATCAAAGTTGCCGAACAGGCGCGATGCTGTCTGCTCGGCCTCGACGATCTCCCGATCATCAACCTTGCCGTCGATCGTGACCATTCGAGCCATGAAGTCACGAATGAGCGTAAGAAATATTTCTTCTCCATCCCGTTCAGCGGGAGCCATTGGCCGCCACTCGCTGGCGTAGATGTGATAATACAAGGTCGTTAGGTCTTCCTCGATGTGAGACAGGTTATCCAGTATCGAGACGCTCGGAGTCTCCTTAAAGAATTTTGCGAGAACCTTCTCGTCATCCAGCAACTCATCGAAATTCAAGCCAAGGTCAGCAATGCGCTTCTCAGTAGAAGGGTGGGAGTCCGTAGGATGAGGTTGTGCGTCACCCATCGCAAACTGGATTGCAGGTGGCAGCTTCTGGCGATCTACATCGAACCGTAGTTGGCCAACAAAATTCTTCACGAGATTGCGCGAAAAGCGGCCCAATTGTGCGCGGCCAATCATCGTATCCATCGTGCCACGCCAGACCGAGCCGCCGACCGATGCTTTCAGTAGCGAAAACGCCACATCGTTCGGCGTTGCTGCACTTGCGCCGAGTTTGTCTGCCCGCAGCTCACGTTGCCGGCTGATGCGGGCATTCGCGGCCTCGAAAGTGCCGACAACATGCTGGAGCAGTAATCGCGTAGGCATAGTAAGGATGCCAGAGATCGTCCATTTGCGCTCTTCGATCTTGCTCATGGCGCCGTGCAAGCTCGCGAACGCTGGGGCAAAACGCATCGAGTACTGAGTATCGCCGCCAGAGAAGTGTCCTAGCTCGTGACCTATGACAGCCTTCAGCTCCGAAGCGGAAAGCAGGTTCATCAGAGGCAAAGACAAGTGCAGTGTCTGCCCCTTCAATGAGCCTTTCATATAGGGTGTCTGCACGGACGCGTTTGTGGCGTAGAAAGTCGGCTCAAGACCAAGGATCACGTTGTCCGGAACGCGCCCCCCGGTCTTCTTGGCTACCTCGCGGATGAGAAGACCGAGACGCGGATGTTCATAGAGGCTGATCGGGCGCGCCGCCGCGAAAGTCTTTGGTGCACGGAACAGGACTAGGCACTGGCTAGTCATCGTCCACAGCAGGCCGAGTGCTGCAATGCCGAGCAGAGCGAGAGCGATTGTCGGTGTTTCACTGGACCAGTGCTTCGCCGAAAGATAAGCGGCTCCAGCTAGGATTGCGAGGTTTGCGAGCCCAAGTACCAGAGCGACCATGAGGCTGAAAACAGCATAGGGTGAGAATCCGAATGCCAACACTGTGCGATGCAAACCTAGCACGGAGGCCACGATGCGATTTGCTACAAGGAGTACAAGTGTTGCGGTAAAGGTCGCGATGGACGCGAGGCCAAGCCATCCGAACTCAACGGGTCCAGGGCAACTCCAGTTTTGATCAATCGCAAGGCCAGCGGCGCAATCGCCCCACGCGAAGGTTACCGTTGCGGCGTTCTCAAAAGTTAGCGCCGACGCAGATGCGAGAACCGCCACTGCAAGGCCGATCAACGGCGCCAACAGGCCTATAATTGCAACTTTGATAGCGCGCATGCCTCCACCCCAAGGCAACTTACGCCTGATGAGGCTGCAGACGTGTGTCTAAGTCAAGGGGCCCTTTTACTCCGCCGCCTTCAGCGTCGCCGTCTCCGGCGTCCACTTCAGTCGCGGCGAGCGGGCCGCGCGCGTCTCGTCCAGGCGCCGCGCCGGCGCTAGGTGCGGCGCCGTCTTCAGCGACGGATCCTTCTGCACCGCGCGCCGCGCGATGGAGGCGAGGGCGTTACAGAAGCGATCCAGCTCGGCCTTCGACTCCGTCTCCGTCGGCTCGATCAGCATCGCGCCGTGCACCACCAGCGGGAAGTACATCGTCATCGGGTGATAGCCCTCGTCGATCAGGCCCTTCGCGATGTCGATCGTCTCGACGCCCGTGTCCTTCAGGAACCCATCCGAGAACAGCGCCTCGTGCATGCAATAGCCCTCGAACGCGGGCGACATCACCGGCTTCAGCCGCGCGAGAATGTAGTTCGCGTTCAGCACCGCATCTTCCGCCACCTGGCGCAGGCCATCCGCGCCATGGCTGAGAATGTAGGCCAGCGCCCGCGTGAACATGCCCATCTGGCCATGGAAGGCGCACATGCGGCCAAAGCTCTCCGGCGCCTCGTCATGGTGCTCCACAAAGCGCAGGCCATCATCCGTCTTCACGATGAACGGCACCGGCGCATACGGCGCAAGCGCCGCCGACAACACGGTCGGGCCGGACCCCGGACCACCGCCACCATGCGGCGTCGAGAACGTCTTGTGCAGGTTGATGTGCATCGCATCGACGCCAAGGTCGCCCGGCCGCACCCGGCCCACGATCGCGTTGAAGTTCGCGCCATCGCAATAGAAGTAACCGCCCGCCTTGTGGATCAGGTCGGCGATCTCCTTGATGTCGCGTTCGAACAGCCCGCACGTATTCGGGTTGGTCAGCATGATGCCCGCCACGTCCGAGCTATCGACCAGCTTCGATTTCAGATCCTCAAGATCGACCCGGCCATCAGCGGCGGCGTTGATCTCGTCGATGATGAAGCCGCACTGCGCCGCCGTCGCCGGGTTCGTGCCATGCGCCGACACCGGCACCAGCACGCGCTTGCGCGTCTCGCCTTCGCCGCGCGCGATCAGCGCCGCGCGGATCGCCAGCATACCCGCTAGCTCGCCATGCGCGCCCGCCTTCGGCGTCATCGCCACGGCCGGCATGTTGGTGAGCTTCATCAGCCAGTCCGCCAGCTCCTCGATCACCTCCAGCGCGCCCTGAACAGTCGCCTGCGGCTGCATCGGGTGAACGTCCGCAAAGCCGGGCAGGCGCGCGACTTTCTCGTTGAGGCGCGGATTATGCTTCATCGTGCACGAGCCGAGCGGGAAGAGGCCAAGGTCGATGGCGTAGTTCTTCTGCGAGAGCCGCACATAGTGACGCACCGCTTCCGGCTCGGTGAGACCGGGCAGGCCCGAAGGCGCGCCACGTGTCACGCCGCCAAGCCGGTTCTTCGTGCCCTTGGGCTTCGCAAGATCGACACCCGTCTTGTCGGTCGAGCCGATCTCGAAGATCAGCCCTTCCGCCTGCAACAGACCCTTCGAGCCCGAAACAGTTACGTCCGTGCCAGATCCTCCGTTCGCGGCGATGGAGGTGGGGCGGCCAGTGGAGTTCATGGTCATTGGACGTCTCGGCTATGCGGTTTCACGTCAAAGAAGGAGGAGAGAGCGCTTCGTCCCTCGGGATCATTTGTGAGCAGGCCATGCAGCGGCGTATCGAACACCTTGAGCCGACCCGCTTTGAAATCTTCAGTGAGCGACAGAAAGAGCGGCGTGATGCCAAGGGCCAGCATCACGCTTTGCCACGAGTCCTCACCAAAAACCTTTTGCCGCTGCTCGAAGCCTGGCCATGCGAGGTGCAGCTCGCAGAAATAGGCGCCGCGATCAGGCTGTGGCTGGTACAGACGCACAAAGCCTGCACCACCATCAGTCAGATTTATATGGCGCTCCGCAATCACCGCGTTCATCTCAGCACCTCGGCCAAGGCAGCGGCGTAAGCCTTGATGTCGGATTGCGTGCAGCACTCGGTGGCCGCGGCAACGATGACGTTGTCCATCCCCGCGCCCGGGAAGAGGCGAGAGGCGCGCACGCCGCCGATCACGTCATGCTTCTCGAGTGCGGCAAGAACCTGATCTGCAGGCTTTGCCGTCTCGAACGCAATCTCGTTGAAGAACCGCGACGTCAGAACCTTGACGCCCTTCACCGCCTCCAGCGCATCCGCCAGATCGCATGCCGCTTCATGGTTCAGCGTGGCAAGATGCGTCAGGCCCTTGTCGCCCAGCAACGTCATATGCGCCGTGAAGGCGAGCATGCAGAGGCCGCTGTTGGTGCAGATGTTGGACGTGGCCTTGTCGCGGCGAATATGCTGCTCGCGCGTCGAGAGCGTCAGCACGAAGCCGCGCTTGCCATCGGCGTCCACCGTCTCGCCGCAGAGGCGGCCCGGCATCTGCCGCATGAATTTCGACTTGCAGGTGAACAGCCCGACATACGGCCCGCCAAAGCCCAGCGGCACGCCGATCGACTGCCCTTCGCCAACGGCAATGTCCGCGCCCATTTCTCCCGGCGTCTTCACCAGCCCGAGCGACACCACCTCGGTAAACACCGCAACCAGCAGCGCTCCTTTGGGATGCGCCGCATCGCCCACCGGTGTCAGGTCCGTCACCGTGCCGAACACGTTGGGCGATTGCCCGATCACGCACGCGACGGTGTCATCAACCGCCTTCGACAGTTCCAGCTCGCCATCCACGGCCGGCGCCAGCTGGATCACCTTGATCCCCGCCGCTTCACACAGCGTGCGCGTGGTGTCGGCATAGTGCGGATGCAGCCCGCCCGACAGCACAACCGTCTGCCGCTTCGTCACGCGGCACGCCATCACCGCGGCTTCTGCGCAGGCGGTCGAGCCGTCATACATCGAGGCGTTCGCCACATCCATGCCGGTCAGCGCAGCGACCTGTGTCTGGAACTCGAACATCGTCTGCAGCGTGCCCTGCGCAATCTCGGGCTGGTAGGGCGTGTAGGTGGTGAGGAATTCGGAGCGCTGGATGATATGATCCACGCTCGCGGGAATGTGGTGCTTGTACGCGCCGCAACCAACAAAGAACGGACCATCCGAAGCGGCGCGGTTCTTCTTCGACAGCTTCGTCATGTGCCGCTCGACTTCCAACTCTCCCTGAAAGTTCGGCAACCCGGCCACGGGCCCCTTGAGTCGCGCGGAGGCGGGCACATCGCCGTAGAAATCGTCCACCGACTTCGCGCCGATGGTCTTCAGCATGTCAGCGCGGTCATCCGCGGTGAGGGGGAGGTAGCGCATCTACGACACCTTTTTCGCAATGTCAGACTTGTTCATTTCGGCCGCGAGTTCCCGCGCGCCGGGATCGTTCGAGTGAGTGAAACCGTTCAGCACGCCGGCAAAGTCACCGGCAGTCTTGTTCTGCGAGATCTTACGCACGCCTTCGATGGCGCTGATCGTGATGCGCAGCCCGGTGATGGCGCCCAGCATCTGCGCGATGTAGGCCTCCGGCGCATCGCTGACCTTCCAGGGCGCAGCGGCCGGCTGCTCCATCACGTCGGTCATCCGCTGGATCTGGGCCAGCAGCGATGCGGCATCGTTGAACGCAACAACGTCGCCGGTCACTTCGACGGCGATATAGTTCCAGGTCGGCACAACCTTCCCATGCTCGCGCTTGGAAAGATAAAGCGACGGCGTCACATAGGCGTCTGCGCCGTTGAAGATCGCTAGCGCCTTCACGCCCGAGGCCGCAATCGCCGCCACCGGATTGTTGCGCGCGACATGGCATTCCAGCGAGATCGCGCGGCCATCCGCATCGCGGTTCACCAGCATCGGCACATGCGCCGCCTGCGGCCCATTGGGGCCGCCGACGACCAGCGTTCCGAAGTGGCGGCCTTCGATGAAGGCAGCCAGCTCGGCCTGGTCGTCCATACGAAAGGCGGGCGCTGCGTGCATCGCGTCCTACTGGTTGGCGCAGAAGGCGTCGTAGGCGGCCTTGTCCATCAGGCCGGTAAGCTGGCCCTTGTCGGCCAGCTTGATCTTCACGAACCAGCCGGCGCCTTCCGGGTCTTCGTTGACCTTGGCGGGCTCATCCACGATGGCGCCGTTGCCTTCCACAATCTGGCCTGTCACCGGCGCATAGACGTCGGACGCGGCCTTCACCGATTCAACGACGGCCATGTCGGCGTCCTTCTTCACCTGCTTGCCGGCATCCGGCAGCTCGACGAACACGACATCGCCCAGCTTCTCGGCGGCGAACTTCGTAATGCCCACGGTGCCAACGTCGCCATCGACGCTGATCCACTCGTGCTCGTTCGTGTAATAGGTCGTCATGAGATTCCCCTCTCGGTATGCGCGTTAGCGTTTGTAGCGGGCTGGAACGAACGGCAGCGATGCGATCTCGGCTTCCAGCGACTTGCCCCGCACCAGCAGCTTCACCGGCGTTCCCGCCTTGGCGTAGCTCGTATCGACATAGCCCTGCGCGACGGGGCCGTTCACGGTCGGTCCGAAGCCGCCCGAGGTGACGACGCCGATGGTTTCGCCTTCCATGTTCTGCACTTCTGTGCCCTCGCGGGCCGGTGCGCGACCCAGCGGCTTGATGCCCACGCGCTTCGACGGCACGCCGCTCTTGATTTCGCCAAGGATGCGCTGTGCGCCCGGAAAGTCGCCACGCTCGCGGCGGGCCTTGGAGATCATCCAGTTGAGCGAGGCTGCGACCGGCGTCTTGGTCTCATCGAGATCATGGCCATAGAGGCACAGCCCGGCTTCGAGGCGCAGCGAGTCCCGCGCACCAAGGCCGATGGGCTTTACGCGATGATCCTCCAGCAGGCGATTGGCAAACGCCTCGCCGTGTTCAGCCGGGATCAGCATCTCGAAGCCATCTTCCCCGGTATAGCCGCAGCGCGTGATCAGCACCCGACCATAGTCCGTGTGTTCGAGGCGGATGAAGTTCATGAAGGTGAGGGCGACAGCCTCCGGAAAGATGCCGGAAATGACTTCCTCGGCCTTTGGTCCCTGCAGGGCAATCAGCGCGCGGTCATCCGCGCGGCGAAGTTCGGCGTGCCCCTTCGCGGCGGCCGCGATCAGCGCGAAGTCATTCTCTTTCGTGCCGGCGTTGACGACGATGTACAGCATGCCCGCGCGCGCCGGGTCCGCAGGCCGGCCGATCATCAGGTCGTCGATGATGCCGCCAGTCTCGTTGAGCAGGACGGTAAGCTGCACCTTGCCGGGAGCCAGGCCCGCGATGTCCGATGGCGCCAGCTTCTCGACCAGCGCCGAGACCTTGCGGTGGGCTTCATCGCCACCACCCAACTGGGGCAAGGACAGGAAGCTCGGCCCCATGTGCGACACGTCGAACAGGCCCGCGTTCGTGCGCGTCCAGTTGTGCTCGGCCATGATGCCGTCGGCATACTGGATCGGCATGTCATAGCCGCCGAATTCGGCCATGCGCGCGCCAAGCCGCGTGTGTAGCCCGTGCAGCGGTGTTTTCTTCAGGGAACCCGTAGACGCTTCCGACATGACCACTCCGACAGCTGCGCAGCATCGCCGATGCGATCCGCGCCCCCGCTGTCGGATGTGCCTGAGAGATTCACGTCTCCTGCGAAACGCTTACTCCGTCGGCGGCGGGCCATCTCCCAAAACCAAGAGAGTTCCCGCGCTTTCCAGCGATGTCGTCACTCCCGCGGCCCTTTTTGCCTGAGCGTTTCCGGGGCGGTTGCGCCTTCGGCGGCAGCCATCAGTCCAAGGCCTGGCTGCTCTCTCCCGCGGGGATCGATCGACTTGACCGGCTGGACGAGCCTCACGGCTGGCCCAGACGTTACGGCCATGTGCCCTTGTGGATGGCAGGCCGTCAATGCCGGGATCGCGCGATGGCTGGGGATTGGCGCCGGTGGCTGGTTTGTGATCGCCAGGAACCGTTCAATTCCCCGCCCCGGTCTCCGCCAGACGGGCAAAGTGCTCCAGCACCCGGATCTTGTTGGCCTGTATCGCCCATTGCGCAATCGGCGCCCAATAGACCGCAGGCTCCAGATTGAGTTCGTGGGCAGTTTCCAGGGTCAGCCGCACACGCCCCTCGGCCACGGGCGTGATCGTGAACTTCGCGTAGGCCGTGGTGAAGTATTCCGCGAGATGCGGCGCGTGGACATGCTCATACGGGCTCAGCTCCTTGAGAGCGGGCGGGTTGCTCAGCACATCGAAGGTAAGCTCGCGGCCCGGATCCCACACGGTCACCTGCTCGAACGCCTCACCGGTCGAGAATACGCCGCGGCGAATCGCTCCGACACCCTCGCCGTCGATCTCGCCCGCGATCGGGTAGGCGAGGCCCCAGCCGAATGGCGCCGCAGGCGGATCATCGATGACGCCCATATTGGTGATCGAGCGCCAGACGTCGTCCGCGCTGGCCGCGACCTCGATGCTCTCGCTGCTGACGAAGCGCGATTCCGGCGGCAGCACGACTTCGACCAGCATAACAATGGGCAGCATGGCCATGGCGGACAGCGTGGTGCGCGGCCCGCCCATCGTCACGGCGGCGGCGTGGCCGATCCAGCCTCCGATTACGGCGAGGGCCATCATGAGGGGAACGGACATTGCGAGGCATATGATCCCCTCAATCGCCAGACCCAGAAGGGCGAGGCCGCTGATGAACACCGAACTGACGGCGATGCCTGCGGTGTCCATCGCACTGAAATCGGTTCTGCGCCGCGCGATGTAGCCCGCGATGATGCCCGTGAGCACAGGCGTCACGACAAACACACCCCAGCCGTAGGTGCGAAACGCCAGCGTGGCGAGCACGGAAGCGCCAACGCAGAAAGTCACACCCGCAATGGCGCCCACCAGCATGGCGCGCAGCTTGACGTCGTCTTCACCCCTGTCCGGATCATCAACCTGCGGCCGCAAGCCAGCCTGCCCACCGAGGCGGCCCCGGGCGGCCAGAACCAGAATCACCGGAAGCTGAAGCATCGGCATGATCGCCAGCGCAGCAAGCGACAGAGACGCGCCTGCATGGCGCAAGCGTTTCAGCGTGAGGGCGAGGATGATCCATGTACTGAGGATCAGAAGCGCCAGTCCGCCAAGGGTGACCTCGTTGGACGCAATGCCGATCAGCGAGCGCACAGGGTTGAAGATGAAACCCGGCTTGAAGACCTCGTCAGTCCGTTGCAGCGAGACGAGCACGGCAAGGACGTAGACTGTCTGGGCCAGAAAAGCTGGCAGGGCAGCGGGAAGATACTGCCTGCGATCAATCTGGCCGTTGAACGAGAACAGGAACCTCAGCACAGCTGCCCCCTGCCACTTGCTTGTTCATGGAAGCTAGCGCGCCTGCGGGCCGGGAAACAGGCTTGGTCCTGCGTCCAAAGCCCGCATCTGGGCGCGTCAGTTCGCCGTCATTCCGCCGTCGACCACGACTTCCGAGCCGGTCATGAAGGCTGAGGCGTCGGAGGCGAGGAAGAGCACGGCGTCGGCGACGTCCGTGTCCTTGCCGACGCGGCCGAGGGGATGGCGCTTGGCCATGCGGGCGCGTTCGGTGTCGAGGTCCGTGCCGGCGACCTTGGCCATAAGCGTGGCGGCGCCGCGCATCATGTCGGTGTCGATCATGCCGGGGTGGATCGAGTTCACGCGGATCTTCAGCTTCTGCTCAGCGCACTCAAGGGCCGCGCTCTTGGTCATCAACCGCACCGCGCCTTTCGAGGCGTTGTAGGAAATCAGGTTGGCCGCGCCGACAAGGCCCGCGACCGAGGAGATGTTCACGATAGAGCCGCCGCCTTCCCATTGCTGCGAGCGTTCCGCGATCGCCGGGATAGCGTGCTTCATGCCGAGGAACACGCCATCCACATTCACCGCCTGCATGCGCTTGAAATCTTCCAGCGTGGTCATCGCGATGGGGCGCACCCAGAAGATGCCGGCATTGTTGACGAGGATATCAAGCCCGCCGAACGTCTTCTTCGTGAAGGCAACAGCCGCCACCCAGTCCGGCTCGCTGGTCACGTCATGCTTGATGTAAGCGCCGCCGATGCTGGCGGCAGTCTCTGTGCCATCGCCAATGTCGCTGATCACGACCTTCGCACCCTCCGCCGCCAGCGCCCGCGCCGCTGCGGCCCCAAGGCCTCGCGCGCCGCCCGTCACCAGGGCCACCCGGCCCGCAAGCTTCGTCATGATCGTCTCCGTCCCGATGGTTTGCGATCGACGCTACAGCGACTTCAACCAGTCGATCAGCAGCTTGTTTGTCTCGGCGGGCTTCTCCTGCTGGTTCCAGTGCCCCGCGCCGGGAATCATGTGGAAGCCGCGCAGGTCAGCGAAGTGATCGCGCATGCGCGTCTCCACGTCGCGCCCGAACATGCGGATGCCGATGTCCCGGTCGCCTGCCACGAACAGGGCAGGCTGCTGGATCTTTGTGCCGGCCCGGCGCGAGGAGACGGCGAAGTCGCGATGGAAATTGCGATAGCGGTTCAGCGGCCCGCGAAAGCCGGAGCCCTCGAACTCCTTCACCAGATAGTCGATGTCGGTGTCCGACAGCCAGGCCGGGAATTTAGCGGGATCGGGCATCCCCGGCAGGAACGCCTCGCCATGCTTCTTGCCGATGGGCCATCCGCCATCCGGCGCATCGCCCGACCACGAGAAATAGATGCGGCGGATGGTGTCGCGCACATCCGCCTCGAACTCGGCCTCGGCGACACCCTCGTCCTGAAAATAGATCATGTAGAAGAACAGGCCGTTCTCGGTGAACATCTTCCGCGCCACATCGATCATCGGCGCCGAGCCATGCCCCATGTGCGGGATCGACATGCCGCACACGGCCGTGAAGCGCTGTGTGTCGGCCCACGCCGTATTCCAGACGATGGGCGCGCCCCAGTCATGCCCGACCAGAATCGCCTTGCCGCCGCCCAGCGCGTCGGCCACCGCCTGGTTGTCGGCGATGACGCTGGCCATGTCGTAGGCTTCGATAGGGTGGGGCCTCGAGGAGCCGCCATAGCCGCGCACGTCAATCGCCGCCGCCGTGAAACCGGCGGCCGCCACCGGTCCCAGCTGGTGGCGATAGGAATACCAGCTCTCCGGGAAACCATGGACCATCAGGACCAGGGGTCCCGTGCCCTCCACGGCAACACGGATCGTGCAGTCGCCGGACTGGACGTAGCGGAACTCATGCGCCATATAAGGCTCCTTCGGCGACCGTATGTATCGGTTGCGCTTTGCGGACTAAGCCGGACCCTGTCTGGGCCGTCCGCACCTTAACCAAGCTGGCGCGTGGGCCAAGGTCTTTGCCTTCTGGGCAAAAGCCGAAATTGACCCGGAGCGAGCCAGTCGAGGCAAGCGCAGCGTTTACGGCCCGGGAATCTCCCCACCGCAACCGACAGGCGCAACGACCCGGCCCGGCCCCATGCCGCGCGGGCGCAAGGAGGATCCCCATGCTCCTCACGCTGATGAAGGGCAAACTGCACCGCGCCGCGGTCACCCAGTGCGACCTTCACTATGAAGGCTCGTGCTCGATCGACATCGATCTGCTCGACGCCGCGAACATCCTGCCGCACGAGCGCGTCGATATCTGGAACATCACGAACGGCGCGCGGATTTCGACCTACGCTATCGAGGCGCCGCGCGGCTCGAAAACCATCGGCATCAACGGCGCCGCCGCCCGCTATTTCCAGACCGGCGACCGCGTCATCATCGCCGCCTTCGCACAGATGGACGAAACCGAGGCCAGGCAATGGGCCCCGTCCGTCGTGCGCCTGAACGACAGGAACGAAGTCGTGACGGGGATCGCTTAGCGCCTCCCGCGCGGGAGTGGGGAATAGGCAGTCGGGAGTAGAGAAGAGGGAAGCTATTCCCTATTCCCTATTCCCTATTCCCTACTGCCTCGCGCGTAGCGCGCTACTTCGTCAGTTCGAACACCACGTTCACGGTCTGCGTCAGCGAGACTTCGCCCGCCGCGATCTGCGTTTCGGGCGCGCCGCCTGCGTCCTGCAGGCGCATCGCCATCATCGGCACCGGCTGCGGATAGAACTCCTGCTCGCTGATCGTCACGATGCGCTTGACCCTGTAGCCGACCGCTTGGGCGTAAAGCTCGGCCTTGGCGGCGGCGTCCTTGATCGCCTCGATGCGCGCGTCGTTCTGGAATTTCTCCGGCTGGTCGATCGAGAACGAAATGCCGTTGATCGTGTTGCCGCCACCCTTCACAACGGCGTCCAGCGTCTTGCCCAGCGTGTCGAGCTTGCGGACCTTGATCGTGATCTGGTTGTTGGCCTGGTAGCCGGTGAGGCGCGGGCGCGCATTGTTCGGATACTCGTACACCGGGTTCAGCGAGATGTTGCCCGTCTGCATGTCGCGATCGGCGATGCCGGCGGCTTTCACGGCGGCGAACACGCCGGCCATCTGCGTCGCCTGTTGCTGCATCGCATCGGAGGCCGTCTTGGCCTCGACGCTCACGCCAACACTGATGATCGCGATGTCCGGCGCATGGTCCACCGTGCCCACGCCGCTGAGCGTGATTGTGGTTTCAGGCTGGATCGCACTCATCGGAGGCATCATCGGGGGTCCATTCGGGGCAGGCGGTTGGGCCATCGCCATGGGCGCGGTCGCACAGCCCGCCAGAGCAGTGGCGACGAACAGGGCGGAGGCAAGGCGTTTCATCGGGTGACCTTTCTGGGTCTCTGTCAGTCCGGGTGGGGGCGTTATCCCGGGCATATGATCGGATTCTCTGGTGAAATAGGGCGGCGCTGTGGCATGGCCAGCCCGAACTGGCGGCGCGCGATGGCGGGCTGGCGACAAGGCCTTCCCGTTGCGGCGAATGCCGCCCGGTTATTTCAGCAACAGCGCGTTGATCGCGAAATATCCGCCCACCATCAAAAGCGACAACAGCATCACGCGCCCGAGGTCGCGCTCCAGCCGCATGTCGCGCTCGCGGCGCAGCCGGCCCATCGGCCCTTCAAGCGTCGGCGTTGTCTCGATGTAGTGGTCCGAGCGGAAGGGCGTCAGTGGATTGGAAATCAGCTTTGCGAGGATGGCGCCCATCACGAGAACGCCCACCAGAAACCACGCCATCACGAACGACGACACGCTCCACACAGCCGCGTGCCACGCATCCTTCTTCCCGCCCGGCGCCTCCAGCGCCATCGTCATCATCCCCATCCCCGCGAACGAGAGAATGTGGATGTCGATCAGCGGGGGCGGGGGAACCATGAAGGGCTTGAGCGGCGCATGGATCACATCCGACAGCGCCGTCGAGAGCGTGCGATAGCCCGTCACCAGCTGTTCCACGTCCGGCGCCATGGGGATTCCCCACTGGCGATGGATCAGGCTGATCAAGGGCGGCGCGCTCAGCACGATGCCGAGCAGGTAAAGCAGCGTGGTGCTGCGTTTCACGGGCGCGACCGTCGTCGTCATGGCTGCCAGTCTATCGGTGGCGCGGGCGAAGGAGAAGTGGCGGGGAACAATAGGCCTAGGTATGCCTCGCGGCGGTGCTATGTCTGGGGAAAGGGAGCGATTCAGCCGCCATGGCCGCACACGCCATCACGCATCCCACGCAGACCGTGGTCATCGTCGGCGGTGGCCTCAGCGGTCTGTTATGCGCGCTGCAGGTGCGCAAGCTGTGCCCGCAAGCCAGCGTGCTGGTGATCGAGCGCTCGCTGCGCCGCGGGCCAGGTCTGGCGTATGGCGAGTTCGCGTCAGGCCATGTGCTGAACGTGCCCGCCAAGCGCCTCGAGACCGGCTCCGAGCCGGCGTTTCGCGAATGGCTGGCGGCCAATGCGAGCAAGTACGATCTCGATCAAGCGCTGGCCGAGGCTGGTGGCCGTATCGAGGATGTGTTCGCCCCTCGCGCCGCCTTCGGAGACTTCCTCGAGGAAACAGCCCTGCGCAGCATCGGCAGCGGTGTGTTCAACTGGATCCAGGCCGAGGCTGTCAGCTTCCTCCCGTCTCCCCGGCGTGGCGTGATCCTCGCCGATGGCGCAGAGCTTGATGCAGCCGCTGTCATCCTCGCCACGGGCAATGAATCGCCGGGGCCTATCGGCCTGCCCACGCTCGAAAACGCGCAGGCCTTCATCGCCAACCCATGGGCCCCAGGCGCACTTGATCGCATCGCGCCGGACGACTCGGTCGTGCTTGTCGGCACGGGGCTCACCGCGGTTGATGTCACGCTGGCGCTCCGGCGTAGCGGACACGCCGCACCAATCACCGCCGTCTCGCGCCGCGGCCTGCTGCCGCGCCGGCACCAGCTCTGTCCGCCCGCTGCGCCTTTCCTGCCGGAAGGCGCGCCCGGCTCCCCAGCCAGCCTCATGCATCGGGTGAGGGGCGAGATCGGCAAGGCCATCGCTGCAGGTGCGCCATGGCAGGGCGTCATCGATGCGCTGCGCCCCGTCACGCACCGCATCTGGCAAAGCTGGAGCCGCGCCCAGAAGCGCAGCTTCCTCCGCCACCTGCGCGCCGCGTGGGACGTGCACCGCCACCGCATGGCCCCGCGTGTCGCCGACAATCTCGCGCGCCTGCAGGACTCAGGCGGCCTCAGCGTCGTCACCGGCCGGATCACAACCGCGCACGAAGACGGCCGCGCTGCCGTGCTGGAGATATCCCAGCGCTCCGGCTCAACATCGCGCCTTCGCGCCCATCACGTCATCAACTGCACCGGCCCGACGACCGATGTCGAGCAGCGTTCAAGCCCGATTGTGGGTGATGCGCTGGCGCGCGGCTATGTGCGCCGTGATGCGCTCGGCCTCGGCATCGAAACCAGCGCGTGCGCCACCATCGCCGCCGATGGTCTCGCCTCGGATTGGCTGTTCGCCATCGGCCCGCTCACGCGCCCGGAGTTCTGGGAAGTTACCGCAGTTCCCGAAATCCTCGCGCAAAGCCGCGCCCTGGCCGAGCGTCTCTCCGCCGCTGACAGCACGCGCGGCTACGGTATCTAGGATCGGCGCTTATCCGTTCGCCCGTCCGCCGAACGCGGGCAGGGTCAGTGTCATCGAATGATCCGCCGCTTTCGTCAGCACGATATCCGCCTCGCGCTTCACCGGCGCGATATTCTCGCGCACGTTGGGCAGGTTGACGCTCGCCCAAACCTGCCGCGCAAACGCCTCGGCCTCCGCCTCGCTCATGCCGCGAAAGCGCGCATAGAAGGATTGCGGGTTCGTCTCCGCCTCGCGCCAGAAATTCATGAAGCGCGCGACATACCAGGCCTCAAGGTCATCCTCGCCCGCATCGATATAGACCAGCAGGTCCAGCAACGCCGCCGGACTGCGCTGATAGGCGCCAAGCGAAAAGCCAAGCCCTTCCACCAGCAGGATATCGGGCCGGTCGATCGTGCGATCGAGGTCCGGCACGCGATCGTAAGTGACATGCGAATACGCCGGCACGCGCACCGGCCCCCAGCGCACACGCTGCAGAACACCCGATAGCAGGCCCGTGTCATACGTCTCGGGATAACCCTTCCGCATGATGAGCCCGCGCGAGATCAGCGTCTCGTTGGGATAGAGAAACCCATCGGTCGAAATTGACTCGATCCGCAGCATCGAACGCAGGTGACTGGCGATAGCGGCGCTCAGCGTCGACTTTCCGGCCGCCACCGAACCGGTGATGCCCACGATCAGCGTCGACCCCGCCGCCGCACACTCCGCCAGGATTTCGGCCACCACGCTTGCATCGACCGCCGCATCCGGCTCGGGAACGAGCGCGCCAAGACCTGCACTCGCCCTGGCGGGCTGAAAGAGATGGGCGGGCATCCGTGTAAAGTCCATGAGGCGCGAGTCTCGCATGGGAATCCCCTGCTGGCGTTAGTCTCGCAGAGTTGCCGGCATAATTCCAATACCGCATCGCACCCGCGATCCCGCAGCCGCACCCGAACGCGGAACGAACGTGCCGTCTTGGTGGTTGATGCCTGAGAACGAGGCCTGGCCACCCGCCATTCCGGCCATCCGGCCGCGCGGCGCCTACGCGCGCAGCGGCTGCTCATGTGAAAGAGATCAATTATGTCTTCCCGCACTGTCCGTTCGGACGCCAACTTCTCGCCCGCCGCCTATCGCCGCTCGATTGCCGAACTCTTCGGCGTTCTCGGCCTGCGTGAGCAGCGCGAACTTGCCGAGCGTGTGGCGATCCTTCCGCGCCACATCCACCAGCTCGCCCGCGACGGCCTGATCGCCGCGCCGATAAAAAAAGGCCGCCAGCGGCCCACCTGCCTTTGAGCACAGCGCGGCAGGCCCACGCGACCGTTAAGCCTGGTTTGTCAGGATACCTGCCGCGCCGCAGCGCTCTGCCAATGCGATACATCAGCCGCGAATACTGTCGAACGCATCTGCACTCGAAACCCGTACGGACGACGCCCCGTTGGCGGGCTATCCATCCGCCCCGCCGTATGCGGCGGGCAGGACGAGCGCCGTCACGTTAGGATCAGCAACATTTCACGCATCGCCGGAATGAAGTTGTGATTGTCATGATCGGAGCGGGCAAGTTTCAGAAGCGTGAAGCGCTGCAAGACTGAGAGCCTGTTCCAGCACTGCGGCGAAGGCGGAGCGACGCCAGACGCGGCTGCCTGCCGGATGATGTCCACGGGAACGCACGCACGGCTCGCCCACGCCGGCTCCGGCTCGACTGGCAGCCACCTGATGGGTTCGGGACAATGCGTCGTCGCGAGATCGATGACCAGAATCCGGAAAGCTTCGGTCTCTTTCGCCGTGTCGCCTCTCGCGGCCAGCAGCCGCATGCGGTTCGCCGCACCCATCTTTGACCACTGCCGGAGCGACAGCTTTACGCCACAGCGGTCTAGCTTGAAACGCACCACCATCGGGATACAGCGCAAGTCTTTTGCAAAATCAGCTTCAAAGGCGAAAATCCGCTGTTCGTCGCCAATGCCTCCGCCGGCAACGGTATCCAGTTGTGCAAGCGTCATGCGGTAGCTCCTTGAATGTCGCGTTAGATCGCCATCGGCGCCAAACCATATTGGCTTTGATCCATGCCGCGTGTCAGATGGCGCGCCATGCCGTTGAATACAGTCGCAGCAATTCTGGGAGGTGGAGCAGGTCTGCGAATGGGCGGCCGCAAGGCGCTCGTCATGCTCGATGGAAAATCTCTGGTGGCGCATGTCGCGCAGGCATTGCGTCCGTGTTCCAGAGCGATTGCGATGGTTGGCGACGCGGAAGCTGCGGACGCGATTGCCGCCGCGGCGCTGACCGACCCACCTGGTTTTCCGGCGGGGCCATTGTCCGGTGTCTGTGCGGCGCTTGAATGGGCGGTCGGTGAAAACGCGACGTTTGTGATGGTCGCGCCGTGCGACACGCCACTTCTAACGTCCGATGTCGTGCAGCAGCTCCAAGCAGTTGCATCATCGGGAATACGTGTCGCTTGTGCGGAAACGCCTGATGGCCTGCAGCCGCTGGTGTCGATCTGGCGCAGCGATCTGGCGCCGTGGCTGCGGGCCGAGTTGGCTGATAGCCACCCCGCCGTGCGCGACGTGTTGGCCAGGGCAGGGTTCAAGCGCGTGAAGTTCGGCGATCCGGATGTGTTTCTAAACGTCAACACGCCTGAAGACCTTCGACGCGCCGAAGCGATACTTCGCGCCCGGCGATAGTCGCGTCGCTGCAAGCCTTGCCGATGCAGATGAATACGGGCGCTGCGATCTGCTCGCGAGCGAGATCGATAGCGATCTTGCCAATCGTCGAGGCAACAAGGCGCGAGCCAGGGCGGGATACGTCAAGCGCTGCGATCGCTGGCGTTGACGGCGGCATACCCGCTTGAATCAACTGCTGCGAAATTGAAGCGATGTCGGCGCAGCCCATGTAGAGACAGAGCGTGGTGGACGGGTTCGCCATCGTGGCCCAGTCGGAGGATGCTCCATCGAGCGTGCGGCCGGTTGCGAGAACGACCCGGCGCGCGCCGGCGCGTGTCGTCAGAGAGAAGCCGAACTCGGCGGCTGCGGCCGACGCGGTGGTGATGCCCGGAACAACCTCCACCGCTACGCCATGACTTTCGAGATAAGCGCGCTCCTCGGCGGCGCGGCCAAAGATCGAAGGGTCGCCTCCCTTGAGACGTACCACCTCGGCGCCTGCGCGCGCGAATTTTAGCATCACGCGATTGATGAAATCCTGTGGCGTCGAGGGACAGTGACCGCGTTTGCCTACCTCCACGCAGCGGGCCCTTGCCGGGAAAAGGGCGCGGATGTCGTCGCCGACGAGCGCGTCGAACAGGATCACGTCAGCTGTTTCGATGGCCTTCAGGGCGCGAAGGGTCAGCAGGTCCGCTGAACCCGGACCCGCGCCGACGAGGCGGACACGACCCATCGGGCGGGATATCGTGCGGTCAGGCTGCATCGCGCTTTTCCTCTGGCTGGGTCGCGTTGATCATTTGCTGAAGCGCGGGGCGGCACGAGCCGCACGTGACACCGGCGCGCGTGGCGTCGCCGACGGCGTCGAGCGTGCGTGCGCCCGATCCGATGGCGGCAAGGATTGCCTGCGTCGTGACGCAGGCACACGCGCATACGATCGGGCTTGTATCGAGCCGCCCGCCTGGAGCCCTGCCATGAAGCAGGAAACGGCGTGTCTCGTCGGACACGGTTTCTTCCTGAAAGGCTGCGACCAGCCATTCGCGCGGCGGCAAGCGCGCGCCGGTGAAAAAGATACGCTCCAGCCGGCCATCCACGATCCAGGCTTCCCGGCGCGACTGGGCCGCCGCATCCTCAAAGCGAAGGCATTCTCCGCTCGCGCCTTTCAATACGATACGCGCAAGCTGTTCGCGTTCGCCGGCGGAGCCACGGCCCGCGAATTCGTGAAGGTGGGCGCTCGCCTGCGGGATTCGGCGCCAGATGACGGGTATGTCTGCGGGAGTGGAGACCGGCGCGCGCGAAATGTAGAAGCCTGCCCACGTCTCACGATAGCCGTAGACGCGGGCAGGCGTGTGCTTGAACTCCGGCTGGCCGGAGATGGGGTCGACGGCGCCGCTCGTCGTGGTATTGGCGCGGCCGCTTGGCGCGAAGGCGTCCGTCCAGTGCATGGGCATGAAGATGGAGCCGCGCCGTTGACGATCGCTCACGCGCGCGACGACCACGGCTTCGCCGCGCGATGTCTCGACGCAGGTGAGGCGGCCATCGACAATGCCCGCCGGGGCGGCGTCGAGCGGATGGATCTCGACATAGGGTTCGGGGATGTGCCGGGAGAGGCCTGGCGCCAAGGCTGTGCGCGTCATGGTATGCCACTGGTCGCGAATGCGGCCGGTGTTGAGGGATAGGGGATAGCGCAGGTTGACGGGGTCAGCAGGTCCCTTTGGTTCGACCGCGATCATGCGGGCGCGACCATCAGGTGTCGAAAAGCGGCCATCGGCGAACAGCCGCGCCACGCCACGGCCCGCACGCATCGGCCATTGGGTGGGTTCAAGTGTCTCGTATCCGGCATCCGTCAAGCCGATCAGCGAGGACAGGTCGAGCAGGCGGCCGGTGTTTTCGTAAGCCGTAAGACGGGCATACTCGCGGAAGATGTCCGCAGCATTGCGCCATGCGAAGGCATCGATGTGGCCCATGGCCTGGGCGACGTCAGCAATGATTTTCCAGTCCGCGCGAGCGAGCCCCGGGGCGGGGAAGAGCGCACGCTGGCGGGAGATGCGGCGCTCGGAGTTCGTGACGGTGCCGTCTTTCTCACCCCACGCCAGAGCGGGAAGCTTCACATGCGCGAACGCTGTTGTGTCTGTCTCCGCCATGCAGTCCGAAACCACCACGAGCGGGCAGCGGCGCAGCGCTTCTCGCACGCGCGTGGCGTTCGGCAGACTGACAACCGGATTGGTCGCCATGATCCAGACGGCCTTGATGCGGCCGTCATGGATCGCTTCGAACATGTCGACGGCCTTGAGGCCGGGGTTGCGGGCGATCGTTGGCGATGACCAGAAGCGCTTCACCCGGTCGCTGTTCTCATCGGTGAACCCCATGTGCGCCGCCAGGGTCGAGGCAAGCCCGCCGACCTCGCGTCCGCCCATGGCATTGGGCTGGCCGGTGATCGAGAAGGGGCAAGCGCCGGGCTTTCCTATGCGCCCGGTGGCGAGATGCGCGTTGAGGATGGCGAGCCCCTTGGCGACACCCTGCGCTGACTGGTTGGCGCCCATCGAGAACAACGAAACGGTCCGCGGCGTTTCGGCGAACAGCGTATAGAAGCGGCGGAGCAGGTCTTCGTCGACGCCGCAATCAGCGGCGATGGCGGAATGTGACTGGTCGGCGGCGGCAAGGCTGGCGAGAACCGTATCGAAGCCGGCGACATGATCCGCGATCCATATCCTGTCGGCGGCGCCGCGCCGGATAAGGTCAGCGAGCAGGCCGTTCCACAGGCGCACGTCCGTTTGCGGCGCAAGCGGCAGGTGGATATCAGCCGCATCAGCTGTTTCGGTGCGTCGCGGATCGATCACGACATGGCGCTGGCCGCGGGCGCGCGCGGCCTCCATGCGGCGATAGAGCACCGGATGTGTCCAGGCTGCGTTGTGGCCTGACATGACGACAAGGTCCGCAAGATCGATGTCTTCGTAGCAGCCGGGCACATAGTCGCCGCCAAAGGCTTGTGTGTGCGCCGCCACCGCCGAGGCCATGCAAAGGCGCGAGTTGGTGTCGATATTGCCCGAGCCGATGAAGCCCTTCATCAGCTTGTTGGCGGCGTAGTAGTCCTCGGTGAGCAGCTGGCCCGACACGTAGAAGGCCACTGAATCTGGGCCATGCTTGTCAATCGTGCGTTTGAAGCGCCGCGCGACATGATCGATGGCGCGACGCCAGCTGACGGCGCGATCACCTATGGCGGGGTGTAGCAGCCGGCCTTCCAGTCCCGTGGTTTCACCGAGCGCTGCGCCCTTCGAGCAGATGCGGCCCTGGTTGGCCGGGTGTTGGTGATCCGGCGTGATCCTGAGGGAGCGATCCGCCGTCGCCTCACCACGCAGGCCGCAACCGACGCCGCAATAGGGGCATGTGGTACGGACGCCGGCTTCGGCCATCAGCGCAGCGCCTCAGCTGCGAGTTCGATCCTGCCACCCACGACCCGAACCTCGATGCGCGGCGCGCAGCCTTGTCCGGCATCTGCGCCCATCAGCTGGCCCGAGGCGAGATCGACATTCCGGCCGTGCAGCGGACAGGTGACGCTCGTGCCATGGACAATGCCCATGCTGAGCGGCCCCTGCTTGTGTGGACAGCGATCGACCAGGGCAAAGACTTCGTCGTCCCCCGTGCGGAAGACGGCGATCGGTCCGCTTGCGCCGGCAATGCGTCGCGCGCCGCGTTGCGGGATATCCGTCAGGGCGCAGACATCGACCCAGGGGCGTTCCAGAATAGTGCTCATTCGGCAGCCACCCTCAACGGGGCGCCGAGGCCCTGGAACTCCGACGCATCATGCCCGGCTGCGCGTGCAGCCCATGGATCATCCTGGCTGAAACGTTGCGCCTCCATGAAGCGCTCGAAGAGAGCATTGCGGCCAGCGGCATCGTCGGCAACACGTGCTGCAATGCTTGCGATGCCGACACGGTCCATCCATTTGTAGACGCGCTCCAGATAGAAGCCTTCTTCTCGGTAGAGCTGCAGGATCGCAGCGATCATTTCGATGGTGTCGCGTTCGCCGCGAACTTTCGTGAGCAGTTCCGTCCCCTTGATATGCAGTCCCGCAGCGCCGCCGATGTGGATCTCGTAGCCGCTATCGACACACACAACGCCAATATCCTTGCAGGTCGCCTCCGCGCAGTTGCGCGGGCAGCCCGATACGGCAAGCTTGACCTTGGCGGGTGTCCACGACCCCCACAGCAGTCTCTCCAGCTTGACGCCAAGCCCCGTCGAATCCTGCGTCCCGAACCGGCACCATTCGGAGCCGACGCATGTCTTCACCGTACGCAGCGCCTTGCCATAGGCGTGACCCGAGACCATTCCAGCAGCGTTCAGTTCCGCCCAAACGGCCGGAAGTTGTTCCTTGTGTACGCCCAGCAGGTCGATGCGCTGTCCGCCGGTGACCTTCACAGCCGGGATGTTGAAGCGATCGACGACATCCGCGATGGCGCGCAACTCCTTCGACGACGTCATGCCGCCCCACATTCGCGGAACGACCGAATAGGTGCCGTCCTTCTGGATGTTGGCGTGCACGCGCTCATTGACGAAACGCGACTGCGCGTCATCGCGATAGAGGCCTGGCCACGCGCAGAGCAGGTAGTAGTTGAGTGCGGGGCGGCAGGACGCGCAGCCATCCGGCGTTGTCCACTCCATAGCCTGCATGACAGCCGGGATCGATTGCAGTCCCTGCTCCACGATTCGCTTGCGTACCAGCCCGTGGCCACAATGCGTGCACGGACAGAGCGGCTTTGGCCCCTTGTGTTCCAGCACGGAGTCGCCCGCGGTCAGCCTGAGCAGCTTTTCCACGAGCGGTGTGCAGGTGCCGCAAGAGGCGGACGCCTTGGTAACCGCGCGCACGCTATCGAGGCTCGTGAGTTTTTTCGCCGTGATCGCTGTCGTGATCGCGCCCTTGCAAATGCCGTTGCAGCCGCAGACTTCGGCATCGTCCGCCATGGCCGCAACGGCTGCGCTAGGGTCCAGACCTCGAAGGCCCTCCGTGGCGGCCTGCCCGAATACAAGTGTCTCGCGAATGTCGGAGACGTCAGCGCCCGCGCGCATGAGGTCGAAATACCAGCTGCCGTCCACGGCGTCGCCGAACAGAACGGTCCCGGCAATCCTGCCGTTCTCCAGCACGATGCGTTTGTAGACGCCCCGGCCCGCATCGCGATAGACGATGTCCTCACATCCATCGCCGCCTGCAAAGCGGCCCGCCGAGAATACGTCGACCCCCGAAACCTTCAGGCGAGTTGATACAACGGAGCCGGCATACGTTTCATCTCCGCCAGTGAGTGTGCCGGCAAGCGCGCGGCACATCTCCCAGATGGGCGCGACAAGGCCGTAGCATTGGCCACGATGTTCAGCGCATTCACCGACCGCGAAGACTGCCGGATCGGACGTGCGCATGGTATCGTCAACGACGATGCCGCGCGCGATAGCGAGGCCGGATACCTTCGCCAGCCGCACGTTGGGGCGAATGCCGACAGCCATCACGACGATGTCGCAGGGCAATGTCCGCCCATCCTTCAGTTGCAGCGCAGTGACATGGCCGTCGCGTCCGACGATCTCCTCGGACTGAGCTCCGAGAACTGTCTCCACGCCCCGCTCTTTAAGCGCCTCTGTCAGCAGGTGGCTGGCGGAGGCGTCGACCTGTCGCTCCATGAGGATATCCAGCAGGTGGACAACCGTCGCCTTCATCCCCCGCCGCGCAAGGCCGTAGGCTGCCTCAAGCCCAAGTAGTCCACCGCCAATCACAACAGCTCTGCCACCGTCGATAGCCGAGGCTTTCACCATGGCTTCAACGTCAGAGAGGTCGCGGAAAGTGATGACGCCCTGGAGGTCGGCGCCGGGCAAGGGCAGGCGTACGGCGTCCGAGCCGGTCGCCAGGATCAGCCGGTCATAGCGTTCGGCCACGCCGCCTTCAGCGAACACCGTGCGCGTTGCGGTATCGATCGCGGTGACAGCACAGCTTGTGTGCAGTGTGATGTTGTTGTCCGTGTACCAGGCTTGGTCGTTGAGAATTATCTCCGCGAACCGCTTTTCCCCGGCGAGCACCGGCGAAAGCATGATGCGATTGTAGTTCACATGTGGCTCGGCGCCGAAGATCACGATCTCGTAGCGGTCGGGATCGCGCTTCAGCACCTCTTCCACGGCCCGGCATCCGGCCATGCCGTTGCCGATGACGATCAGTTTTTCGCGGGCTTCGTTTTGCACAGTGTTCACCTAGGCTTGTGCGAGCGAAGTTTGCCGCGCAAGCCACGTTGTGCGCCACTTCGCGCTCACGGCGGTCAGTGCGGCGAGCGCCACAAGTGCAAGACATGCGAAGCCGAGGAAGCCGAGCTGGAAGGTTCCGGTCACTTGCTTCGACAGCCCAAGGGTGGAGGCGAGATAGAAGCCGCCAATCCCGCCCGTCATCCCCACAAGGCCCGTCACGACGCCGATCTCATCACGGAAGCGCTGCGGAGCGATCTGGAAGATTGCACCATTGCCTGCGCCCAGGGCGACCATGCTGAAGAGGATGACGGCGAGCGCGACCCAGGCAGACGGCCATGCAAAGCTGGCGAGCGTCAGGCCACCGATGGCCAGCACATATACGACGGTCAGCGTACGTAAGCCACCAAACTTGTCGGCGAACCAGCCGCCAACCGGCCGCGAGAACGAGCCCGCAAAGACGCAGCCAGCCGTGAAAAATCCGGCGACGACGGGCGTCAAGGCGTACTCGCTGTTGAAATAGATGGTCAGCGATGAGGACAGACCAACGAACCCTCCGAACGTCACGCTGTAGAGAAGCATGAGCATCCAGGCGTCGCGCGTTCCGAGGATCTTGAAGTATCCGCTGAGGGGTTTCGGCGCCGCGCGGTTGGGCGGATCCTTTGCGAAGACAAGAAAGATCACGAAGGCGATGGCGAGCGGGGCCGCAGCCAGGCCGATCACATTGTTCCAGCCGAACGCTTGCGCCAGGCCCGGTGCAAAGAGCGCCGCAAGCGCTGTGCCTGAGTTACCGGCGCCGGCAATGCCTAGTGCGAGGCCTTGATGCTCGGGCGGATACCAGCGGGACGCCATGGGCAGGGCCACCGCAAAGGAGGCGCCGGCAACGCCAAGCAGAATGCCAAGCATCAACACGCTGTCGTAGCTGTGCACGCCAACGAGCCAGGCGAACAGCAGCCCCGCGAGCACGATCAACTGCAGGACGAGGCCCGTCATCTTTGGGCCGAACCGATCAACCGCAAGGCCCGCGAGCACGCGCAGGAATGCGCCAGACAGCACCGGGATGGCAACCATCAGGCCTTTCTGTGCAGCGTCGAGCTTGAGGTCGCCCGCGATTGCAACGCCAAGCGGCCCGAGCAGGACCCACACCATGAAGCTGAGATCGAAATACAGGAACGACGAGAAAAGCGTGGGCGCATGGCCCGCTTTCGCGAATTTGGCGAACGACATGACGGATGTGACCCTGGAC
This sequence comes from Alphaproteobacteria bacterium 32-64-14, assembly GCA_002280725.1. Lineage (GTDB taxonomy): Bacteria > Pseudomonadota > Alphaproteobacteria > Caulobacterales > Hyphomonadaceae > UBA7672. The sequence goes on along the minus strand of NCEM01000001.1, from coordinate 27,230 downwards.
AAAACGGCGGCGTCGCCGGGGAGGGACCGCATCCGGGCGGTCAACCAATTCAGTCGCGAACGCCGTTGTTCGCAGGCCGAGGGGCAGTCATCCATCGCAGCGCCAAACCTGTCACGCAGCGCAAGCTGAATAAGTCTGATCGACGTGCGATCGCCTTACGGCAGGGCGCCTTGGTGCGCACGTTGGCCGCCTTTTGGGCGCCGTCAGCGCCTCGCGCGCGAGATCTTGAAGCTTGTCGCGTATTCAAGCGTCCGCTCCGGCACGAATTCCACGAGCCCCGGCAACCGGTCCGCCGTCATCTCGATCGAACCGTTCAAGCCCTCAAGAGACCAGGCCGTATCATGCGCGCCTTCGACCTTGCCGTCGGCGACCGGCGCATTCAGGCCTGAATCAGCGGCGGCGTGACGAAACAGGTCCGGCCGGTAGCAGGCGATGGCGGCGCCCATATCGATGTCCGCCGGCGCCTGGCCCCATCGGATCATCTGGCTCACGATCCATGCCGCGTGGCTGCGCCAAGGATAGAGTGAAGCATGTTTGGCAAATCGCAGCGACTGCGCCGACTCCGGCGCCAGACGCTGTGCGATCAGTGTTTCCGAGGCATTGAGCCATTCAGGCTGCGCAAGCAAAGCCGCAAGATCGCGCGCATGGGTGGCGTTGTCCGCCCATTGCGCACCGCGCACGACCGCTCGCATCAACGCCAGCATCTGCTCGGGCTCACGATCTGCCCAGGCCCCCGAAACGCCCAACACCTTGTCCGGACCGCCCGGCCAGAAGTCTGCGGCATGCAGGGCGACCTTCGCGCCACTCTCGGCTTCACACAGGGCGCCCCAGGGCGCGCCAACGCAGAACCCGTCAATTTCGCCCGATTTCAAGCGTGCAGCGATCGCTGTTGGCGGCGCAACCACGATCCGGATGTCTTCGTCTGGGTCCACGCCGGCGCCGGCGACCCAGAACCGCAGCATGTAGTTGTGCATCGAGTAGGGAAACACGACCGCAAAGCTGATCGCGGGCTTTCCATCCTTGCGCCGTTTGGCGACCGCTTGGGCAAGCGCCGTGGCGCTCAGCGGCGAAGCTGGATCGGCTTGCGCCATTTCCGCTGCGAGGCTCGCCGACAGCCCGATCCCGGCCCCATGTGCGTTGAGCGACATTGGCACTGTAAGGCGCGCAGGCTCTGATCCAATGCCCAGATTTGTCGCGATCGCCATGGGCGCCAGCATGTGTGCGCCCTGGAACACGCCAGTCGCAACCTTGTCGCGGAGGGTCGCCCATGAGACTTCGCGGTGCAGGCTGACGTCCAGGCCCTCATCCGCGAAAAGGCCGTGCGTCTTCGCCACGATCAGGGGCGCGGCGTCGGTAAGGGCGATGAAGCCGAGGTCGAGCGCCGCTTTCAAGACTTCTCTCCCTTCAGCACGCCCGAGAAGGCAATCAGGTCTGCGGCCACCGCCGCGACCGGCCTGCCGGAATTCATCGCGAGCTTCCGCAGCATGGCATAGGCTTCTTCCTCGCCGACCTGCCGCTCCTTCATCAGCAGCCCCTTGGCGCGCTCGATTGTCTTGCGTGAGGCGAGATCTGACTGCGCCTTTGCGAGTTCGTTGCGAAGCTGCTGCATAAGGTGGAAGCGGCTCATCGCGACCTCCAGGATCGACCGCACGCGCCCCGGTTGCAGGCCATCGACAATGTAGGCCGCAACGCCTGCCCGCACGGCCTCGTCACCGAAGCCCGGCTCGGAGCGGTCAACGAACATCACCACAGGACGTGGATTCGCCTGCGTGCTTTCGCGCAGGCTTTCCAGTGTATCCCGGTCGGGGCTGTCGCTTGCGACAACGATAACGTCAGGCTGGAATTGCGCCAGTTCAGCAGGCTTGACCAACAAAAGCCTCATGATAGGCGGGACATTGGCGCGGGTCGCCGCCACAACCGACGCCTGCAGGGTTGATCGGCCTGTCGCGATGCACGTCTGCACAAAAGCGCGCCGCTGTTTGCGCATTCACGCGGCGGTCCGCGGGCATTTGGGGGCGGCGTCTTGTCGCGATGGCGCCAAGACGGCGGGCAGAGCCTGCCTTTTGCGCCTCGGCGACCGGCGCCGCCCCGGTTTTAGCGTTGTGACGCTCACTATGAATCGCCTGGGGCCCGGCCGTCCGCCATCGTCCAGTGATCGCGAGGCAACGAAGCCTCGTCCCGGGCGATGACAGCCCACCCAATCAGCATTTCGGACAATGGCGTCCTGCGGCTTCGAAGAGAGCCGGCGGGATGCATTCGCGCGTGCGCGCCAGAGGAGAAGAGACGTGATCATCAAGGGAAGATCTGTGGCGTGCGGCCTTACCTGCGCGCTGATGGCCGGGCTGGCGCTGCAGGCGGCCAGTCCTGCAAATGCGCAAGAGCAGCCAGCCGGCATCGCCGATGCGATAGCCAAGGGCACGCCGATCGTGGAGTTGCGGCCCAGATACGAACAGGTGGAGCAGGCCGGCAGGCCCAATGATGCCGAAGCAGCGACTCTCCGCACGCGGCTTGGCTGGCAGACAGGGAAATGGAATGGCCTGCAGGCGCTTGTCGAGATCGAGTATGTCCGCAAGCTGGGACCGGAGACCTACGACACCAATCTCAACGGCAAGACGGCCTACGGTCAGGTCTTCGATCCGGAAACTACCGAGATGAACAGGTTGCAGTTGGCATGGTCACCCGATCCGGGGTTCACCGTCACGCTGGGCCGCCAGCGCATCAATCTCGACGATCAGCGCTTCATTGGCGGTTCGGCCTGGCGCCAGGATGAGCAGACCTTCGACGCCGCTCGCGTCGACACGCGCCAGGGTCAGTTCGATGCGACCTACATCTATATTGCACACGTCAACCGCGTCTTTGGGGAGAAGCAGGACTGGGATTCGGACAGCCACGTTCTCACCGCGGGCTATTCGTTCGCGGAGCCGCTCCGGCTCAGCGGGTTTGCCTACGCGCTCGATCTCAACAGCTCTGTGACGCCCGCCATACGCAACCAGTCGAGCTTGACATGGGGCGCAAAGGTCTCGGGGAAAGCGCAGGTGGGAGCGTTTCGCTTCGACTATGCGGCAACGATGGCGCGCCAGACTGACTATGGTTCGAGCCTGCTCAATCATGAACTCGGCTTTGCAAGTGCGGAGGCCGCCATCACCAACGGTCCTCTTTCTGCGCGACTTGCCTACGATCAGCTCGAAGGGAACGGAACGCGGGGCTTCTCGACGCCGCTCGGCTCCCTGCATGCCTTCAACGGATGGTCGGACGCCTTCATCGTCAACGGCGCCAAGACAACCGTCGATGGCCTGCGCGACGCGAACGCCACACTCACATGGAACACCGGGGTCAAGTGGGACTACTTTTCCAACCTGATCCTGACAGCGCGCGTCCATGACTTCGAAGCCGAACGCACCGGCGCCGATCTCGGATCGGAGCTTGATCTGATGGCGGCGGGCAGCATTACGCCGCAAGTCACATGGCTCGTGAAAGTTGCCAGCTATGACGGCCCCGACATCGCTCCAGCGCCCGCAGATCGCACCAAGGTGTGGCTCGGGTTCGAGTGGAAGATGTAACGAAACCTCCGGGGCTTGTGGGTGCGGCAATGCCGAAGCTGAAGCCACTTTCCGCAAGGCCTATCTGCGATCCCAAACCATTTCCAAACCTTCGCGGAGAGAGGTCAGAAACGATACGTCCGGAGAAGGAGTTGGTGGGCCCGGCAGGACTCGAACCTGCAACCAGACCGTTATGAGCGGCCGGCTCTAACCATTGAGCTACAGGCCCGACCTGACTCAGCGGGCCGCAACATACGCATTTTCGCCGGGTTGGGAACTGTGCGCCTCTTTTGCTCGCTCCAAAACGCGAAAACCCCGTGCCTGCGATGTGCGGACACGGGGAGCGATGCAATCGCGCCCGCTAAAGCACGGATCGTCCCTGTACCGCGCGCACCACAAAGGCGAGTACGGTGAGCACCAGGAAGACCACGAAGAGGATCTGCGCGATCGACGCGGAGGCGCCCGCGATTCCGCCAAAACCAAAGGCGGCGGCGACGAGAGCGAGGACAAAGAAGACAAGCGCCCAACCAAGCATCGGCAACTCCTGTTTACTGAAACAGCGATTGAAATACCCACATAACAACGCCGCCTTTCACGCCCGGTTCCGCGTCCAGCGCGGCGGATCAGAGGCGGGCGAGCATCACATGTGTGCCATGCTGGAACCTCGCGGAACCTCGTTCCGGCGCCGGCGTTGGTGATGCGTTCGGCGCGTTCGCCGATGGGATCTGGAGATTAGACATGAAAACGGCATTCGCTGCACTCGCCCTTCTGCTCGCCACGGCGACGGCGGCCTGCAACACGGTTGAAGGTGTTGGTGAAGACGTCACCGCGGTCGGCCAGACGATCGACAACGCCGCCGAAGAAGCCAACTGATTAGCCATGATCGCCGCGTCTGCTAACCATGCGGGCGCGGCGATCAATCCGGCGCCCTCCATGCATGTTGGCGTGTGCTTCTCTTTGGAAGTCCGGCAACGGAAAGCTCTCGCGTCATGAAATCGATCTGGGCTGTTGCTACTCTCGCACTTGCTGTCGCCGGCGCCGCTGGCGCGATCGCGCAACCCGTTGAGCCGAATGGCGAAGCCGCTGCGTGCCCCGGAGAGCCTACGTCTGTTTATTTCGCGTCTGGAGAGGCGACACTCTCGCCAGAGGGGAAAATGCTGGTCTCCCGCCTTGTCGATCATGCGGTCGCCTGCCGGCCGGAAGGCATCGACATCGTGACCCGCATCAACATGGGCGTCGATGGCGACAGCGCCGTCGCGCTGGCGTTGGCGCGCCTTGATGGCATCTCGCGTGATCTCGTGGCGCGCGGCGTCTCACCTGAAACAATCCGCGTCGCGGCGCGTCCTGGCAACGATATCTTTCCTCCGGGCATGAGCGAGGTGGAAGTCTCGTTCCGCAAGGCCGCTCCTGGCGCCGGCGAAGCCTCAACGCGCGCGCCGGCGACACCACGTCTCAACACCCCTTCGGGCACAATTTAAAACTCTGAGCCTTCGGGTGATTGGACTGCAGCTTGCTCCCAGCCGGGGCGGGGTGTTTTGCATGCGCGTATCTGCTTTCGCCTTCAAAACGCATCAAAGCGCAGAGCCAATTTCCCTGAGGAGCGCCGCTTGGGATGCGCCGGCCTAATGGACTTTTGCAGGCGACAACGCATTAGGTCCGGCCCGCTCCAGGACCGGCACGCGCGGATTATTTGTGGGATTCCGGTCTTCCCGGATCCGAAAGCCGATCAGCCGTCGAGTTGGGCGCCGCGATAGTTGTCAGCGCGGCAAGGCAAGCGTTGCAGCTGTTCGATCTCCGCCGGCGACACGCGCTCCGAAGCGACGATTTCGCCGTTGATGCGATAGACAACAACCCAGGCTTCGGCGCGCCCGTTCGTATCGAAAGACACCGGGGCGATTTCGATCAAGCCGGTCGAGCAGGCCGTCGCCGATGCCAGCACCGGCTTCACGCGCGTCAGGCTGGCCTCCTTCGAGGCCGTCTGCGCCATCGCCTGTGAGGAGAGTGCGGACGCCGCCAACGCAATAGCCGAGAGAATCCCTGTGAACGTCTTCATCATCATGCCCCTTGCGATGAAAACTACGCACAGGCGGGCGGCATGTTCCGGCGCGCATTAGGTTTCCGTAAACCATGATGCCGGCGCCCCGGTCCTGGCCCGCTTTAAAGGGCCGGAAGCAAAAAGGCGGCGCGCTCCTCGCACGCCGCCCTTATGTCTCGTCTATGTCTCGTCGAAGTCGCAGCTCAGACGTTACGCAGCGACAGGCCGCTCGACGTGGAAGAACAGCGCCTGTCCGATCGCCGCTTTCACCGTCTCCGGCTGGAAGGGCTTGGTGATCAGGAAGGCCGGCTCGGGCTTCTCGCCGGTCAGCAGGCGCTCGGGGAAGGCGGTGATGAAGATCACCGGCACATCGTGGCCGCGAAGAATGTCGTTCACCGCGTCAATGCCCGACGACCCATCGGCGAGTTGGATATCCGCCAGCACCAGTCCAGGCTTGCGTGCCTTCACGGCGGCCACAGCCTCGGTGCGTGTCGTCGCCACGGTGGTCACGCGGTGGCCAAGATCCAGCACCAGCGCTTCGATATCCGCAGCGATAACCGGTTCGTCCTCGATGATCAGCACTTCCGTCGCGAGGTCAGCCTCGATGTCGCGCTGGGCGCGGGAGATGAGCTGGCGCACGCTTTCGGAGGTCTCGTCCAGGATCTCGGCGCACTCTTCGACGGTGAACCCTTCCAGGGCCGTCAGAAGGAAAGCCTGGCGGTGGCGCGGGGGAATGCGCAGGACGCGGTCAGACACCGTGTCCCCTGTCTCCGGCGCCGTTTCCAGCCGGGCGCCCGTCGCGCCCCAGATCGCCTGGAACAGCCGATAGAGCGCCACGCGCGGCGGCAGGTCGTCCAGCTCATGCGTGCCCTCGGCAAGCGCCTGCAGCGCCGCTTTCACATAGGAATCCCCACTTTTCTGGTTGCCCGTGAGCGCCCGCGCATAGCGGCGCAAATAGGGAAGGTGAGGTCCCAGCTTCTGAACAAGACTCATGAATTCTCCCGCACGTATCGATTTCCGCATTACCGGACAGGTGGAACGCAGCCATGGAACCCGGGTTCCATCTTTTTCCGAATATTGCGGAACTTCCATGCTGCATCGGCGTTTTGGGCCTGAAGTACGGTATAATCCCGGCAGAAGAGTTGTTCAAAATATGGGAAAAGAACGGAACGGGGGAGGCGAAGACGGGGGCCCTGACGAGACGCCTCCCGTTGATTCGCGCACCGCTCGCAGGCGCCAGGATCCGATCGGCCGCCGCCTGCGCAAGATGTACACCGATGTCGTCGACGAGAGCGTGCCCAACGACTTCCTCTCCTTCCTTGAGGAAGCCGATATCCGGCAGTCTGCGTCTGCCGGAAGCTCGCAGGCCAGCGGGCCTGAAGTATCCAGTTCGCCCAACGGCGACGCAACCCAGCCAGAGAGGTGATACCTCGCATGGCCGATACCTCCCGTAACGTCGAACAACACACCAAAACTGCCGCTCCGCGACCCGCCCCGGCAGGCGCTGCGAAGCCATCAGCTTTCGCACCGGCCGAGGGCACACCCTCCGCTGAAACATTCAAGCGCGAGTTGGTCGCCGCAATCCCGCACCTGAGGGCGTTCGCCCGCAGCCTGTGTCACGACGCAACCCAGGCTGACGATCTGGCCCAGGAAGCGCTCGCCAAGGCCTGGAAGGCGCGCGACTCCTTCGAGCCTGGCACCAGCATCAAGGCGTGGACCTTCATGATCCTGCGCAACCAGTTCTACTCCGAAAAACGGCGTAGCTGGCGCAGCGCACCGCTCGATGCCGAAATGGCGGAGAACACGCTGGTCGCCAACGACAACCCATCCGCTCCCATGGAGTTGCTGGAACTGCGCGCCGCTCTGGCCAAGCTCCCGGACGACCAGCGCGAAGCGCTGATCCTCGTCGGGGCAGGCGGCATGGCGTACGAAGAGGCCGCCAAGGTCTGCCAGGTCGCGGTCGGCACCATCAAGAGTCGTGTGAGCAGGGCTCGAAAGGCGCTTGAAGCCATCTTGCATTCAAGCTCAACTCGCCGCTCGGAAGGGCAAGACATCCGCGCGGATCAAGCCTTCAACGATATCCTTGGTCAGGCCGATGCCCTGGCTGCTGGAGGGGTAACGGCACGGGGTGACGACTGAAGATCGCCTTTCGCGACGTTTGTCGCTTCGCGTTCTCCTGCTTCTGATATTTGCTGCCGCGCTTTCCCCCGTCCTCGTGATCGGGGGAATTCGCTGGGCCAGCGATATCGAGCGGGAAGCGAGCAATCGCCGCGAGGTGATGACGCTTGTCGCCCAGGAAGCCGCAAGCCGCGCCGAATACATGCTGGATACGGCCCCGGCGCTGCTCTCTCTGATCGACTCCATCGCCTTGGGCGATCCCTGCGCCGAGCCCATCCGCGAACTCATCGATGCGCTGCCGGCGTTCGCCAACCTCGGCGTGATCGGCGCACAGGGAAGGATCCTGTGCTCAACGCAGGGCGTTGCGCCCAATTCGGGTTACGCCAACACGGCATGGTTCACGGAGCTGCAGCAATCCGGCGCCCGTGTCGTGCGCTCCGCCGCGTACCAAAGCGCCGCAACCGGCGAATGGACGTTCGCCACAGCGCTGCGCCGCGAGACTGCCAGAGGCGCGTTCGATGGCGCCTACCTGATCGGCGTCCCGGTCAGCTCGCTCGTGGCCCAGCTTTCGCGAACGACGCTGGGCGATGATGCCGATCTCGCGCTGGTCGACTCCACGGGGCAGGTCTTCGCCAGCTCGCACTGGACACAGCTCAGCCCCGCTGACACCGCAAAACTCGGGACCGGCAAGCCCGCCTTCCTCGAGCTGGAAGCGGCCGAAGGCGGCATCCGCCAGATGGCCGTCGTGCCGCTTGCGCAGAACAATCTCTTTGCCGTGCTGTCGGCGCCCAAGCCCACGCCGATCGCGCTTGAGAATATCAGCGCGTTCGGCAGCTTCGCGTTGCCGCTTCTGGCCTGGCTGCTCGCGCTGGTCACGGCGTGGCTGGCGATGGACAGGCTTGTGCTGCGCTGGCTCGACTATCTGCGCCGTATCGCCGGCCTCTACGCCAGCGGCAAACTGTCGGTCCAGCCTCTGCGCGCCAAGCGCCAGGCCCCCGGCGAGATCAACGTGCTGGCCGACACGATGGAAGAGATGGCCACCCGCATCCGTGATCGCACAAGCCGTATGGAAGACGCCCTTGCCGCGCGCGACGCCGCGATGAAGGAAATCCACCACCGCGTGAAGAACAACCTGCAGATCATCAACAGCCTGCTCAGCCTCCAGGGCCGCAAGCTCAAGGATCCCGCCGCCATCGCGGTCCTCGACGATGCGCGCTCGCGCATCAACGCGCTCTCGCTCATTCACCGCTCGCTCTACGAGCACGACAATATCCGCGCCGTCGAAGCGCGGACCTTTTTCTCCGAACTCACCTCCCAGTTGGATCAGGCGCTGGGCGCCGAAGATCAGGGTATCAGCATCGAGGCGAGCATCGACCACGATACGCTGGATGCCGATATCGCTGTGCCGCTCGCCCTGTTCACCGCCGAAGCCGTCACCAACTCCGTGAAGCACGCCTTTCCAAGCGGCCGCAGCACGGGCAAGCGCGTGAAAGTCGTCTACCGCGTCACCGAGGCCGAGGCGCTTCTCGCAGTTGAAGACGATGGCGTCGGGGCCTCGATCATCGCCCAGACAGCGGCGGGGCAGGGCATTGGCGCAACCCTGATGTCGGCGTTCGCCAGGCAGGTTCGCGGCACGCTGGAAGAAGGCGCGTCCGATTCCGGCGGCCGCAGGATATTCTTGCGGATTCCGCGCCTCAACGGCGTTACTGGCGCTCATCCGCCGCTCGCTGGACAGGGCGCAGCCAGTACTTAGAGCCTGATTGCTTTGAGCTGGACCTGCTCACCTTGTTCCGCTCGTCCCGATGAAAATCGGGACCCAGGAACAGTCGCGCGGCGTGTACAGGTTTGAAGCTTCAAGCTTGTTGCATATCACTTTCCACCCCCCAAACGAAAACAGCCCGGCCGAGGGCCGGGTTGTTGATCGTCTTCATCGGTAGGTCGCTAAACCCCGCCGCGCCGGGTCATGCCCATGACGGCCGAGATAACGAACAGAACGAGGAAGATGAAGAACAGGATCTGCGCAATGCTCGCGGCCGAAGCGGCGATGCCGCCAAAACCGAAGACCGCAGCGATCACTGCAACGACAAGAAACACAAGTGTCCAGCTAAGCATGATAAATCCTCCGTGCTCAATTAACGGACCGGATGTGCTGTAGTTCCAGCGCCGTCAAAATTCGCTGCAATTTGTGAGTCATACGTCCGCTTGATCTCGAGCCCCTCGCGATTGATCGCCACCAGATCCTGCGTCAGCCGCCCATCCTCGATCTGGACCACGCAGAAGCTAGCCCCCGTGCCGCGCAGTCGCATCGACAGCGTGCCCGATCCCATCTGCACCATGGGCCGGCGCGTCGTCGTGATCGGATGCGCGAAGGCGTCGTGGATATGTCCCGTGAAGATCGCGTCCACATGCGCCGCCGCGCAAAGGTCCAGCGCCCGCGCCCCCCGTTTCGTCTCCACCGCAACCTGCGACACGCCTGGCTCATGCAGCGGGTGATGGCAGATCAACAGGCGCCAGGCGTCCGCCGGTCCTTGCGACAGTAGGTCCAGCGCCTCGGCCAGATCGTCGAGATCTATCACGCCATCGGCCCAGTTCAGCCGCGCCTGCACACCCCGCGCCGTATTCACCGCGCTAATCCGCACCGCGCCATCGCGCAGCTCCACCAGCCGGCCAACCGCGTCGATCCCCTTCATGTACCGCGCATACCGCGCAAACGGCCTCACAATGCGGGCGGGGATATGCGCAATTGGCGTGTCATGGTTGCCTGGCGCCACGATCACCGGAACATCAAAGCCATTGAACCACTCGCGCGCCGCCGCAAACTCGTTGTGTCGGCCTTTCTGGGTGATGTCCCCCGCAATGAGGATGGCATCCGGCTTCACCCGTTCAGCGAAAGACCGCGCCGCCGCGATGGCGAACGTATCCTCCCGCCCGAAATGGATGTCGGACAGGTGCATGAGGCGGACCGGTCCGACCGTCACGAGGCGACCAGGCATTGCCCGCCATTCTCGACGAAGGTCACCCGCACGCGCTGGTCCGGCTCGGTCGCTTCGCCATCGGCGATCACCGGGATTTCCTCGCCTTCCGCGCTGGCGATTTCCAGCAACGTCGCTGGCGCCACGTGAACGTCCGGCGAATTGCGCCAGTCAGTGAAAAAGGATGTCCACAGCACATTGAGCGCCGCGCCCGCCGTCGGATTGGACAGCGCCGCCACTTCCATGCCGCTGCCGGCCTTGGTCAGCGGCCCGATGACGGCGCCGATCACGCTTGTCGTTGGCAGCTGTTCGTTCGCGAATGAATAGCCGCTGGCATACCGCGCATCGAGATGCAGCTTGTTGAGCGTATCCAGGGCCGCGCCCGCTTCCGCCGCCGCCTTGCCCAGGTCGCCCCGGCGCAGGCTTTCGCGCGCTTCGGCAAACCGCGCTGGCGCGCCAGCCAGCATCGCGCAGTAGAAGCGCTGCCCATTTACCTCGCCCGCGGGCAGAGTATGCCGCCGCGGGCTCTTGATCACCGCACGCAGAACCTCGTCCCAGGGCTTCTGCCCGTGCAGCACGTTCGGCAGAAGGTTCATCGTGCCGCCGGGCAGCAGCAGAAGATTGGGCGTAACCGCGCCTATGGTGGTCAGCGCGCAGCGCAGCGTGCCATCGCCGCCCCACACGACGAACAGGTCTGGCGACTGTTTCGCAAGGTCGCGCAACTGGGCGTCCGGATCGGAGGTGTCGACCTCCACAAGCTCGGCCCCGCCATGCCCCGCTTCCTGGAGTACAGCGGTCAGCCGCTCGCGCGCATCAGGCGGTACGGACCCGGATTTGGGATTGAACAGTGCAATGGTTTTCATGGGCGATCTCCCCGCACCACCCAAACGCCGGTACGCGGAGCAAAGTTCCCGCTCAGCCAAACTGCCGCATCAGAACCGCAGCGCCAGCGATCAGAATTCCGGCAATCGCCACAAGGCACACAGTCAGAGCAATCAGACCCGGCCGGTTGGAGACTTCGCGGTCGATCAACCGGTGCATCTCCTGATCATTCATCTCGTCCATCAGCGCAATCCCTCCCCGACAGTGGGGTTACCCGCGATACTCGCCGTTGACCCAGTACGTCCGGCCAGATCGGCGGTCGACATAGTAATACCGGTCGGCGTACCGGTCGTAGACCAGTTCTTCGCCATTCGGCCCGCGATTGGCCCGTTGGTCGTTACGGTCCGAGGAGGCTCCGGCAACGCCGCCGGCAATCGCGCCGCCGGCTGCGCCGATGGCCGCGCCCTGTCCGGCATCGCCCGAACCGGTGTTGTTTCCAATGACCGCGCCGGCAGCCGCGCCCAGAAGCGCGCCCGTCACGGCGCCGCGCTCGGTATTGCCCGATTGGGTGCAGGCCGTGGCCACAAGACCGGTCGCCAGCGTCGCAGCGATCAGGATGATTTTCATGGGGCAACTCCAGTTCAAATGGACCAGTTCAAATGGGACCGATTGGCTAACGTGCCCCGGCCGGAGTCTGTTCCTGCCGGGGCACAGTCGGAAAGCAGTTAGGCAACCGCGTCGCGAACGCCCGCCACAACGCCGCCGACAATCAGGCCGACAACTGTCGTCTGGAGGACGATCACCAGCGAAGGTCCGGCGGCCGCGATAGCCACCAGGCCAGCGCCGGCGCCAAGCAGGGCGCCGAGACCCATGCCCGCCGGCACCGTCGAGTCCTTGCGGACCGCAACCACCGGCATCGGTTGGGATTTCAGCTCCAGCAGAACCTTGGACACCTCGCGCAGGTCGGATTCCTCGCCGCCCGACATGTTCTCGGCGGTGGATTCTGCAAGCCTGGAGGCGTCATGCTTCCAGCTTTCCAGAATGTTGCGCTTCTCGTCCGCCGTGAGACGGAAATCGAGCAGCACTTCCTGCGGCTTGTCGAAGAAACGCTTCGGGTGGGCGATCAGGTCTTCAACATCGGGGGACATGGCTATGCCTCGCGCCTTTCTGGCTGTTGGGGTCGTGAGATGGAAACGGCGCGCAGGCAGAACCGGTTCCGGATGCAACACATGCAAAAAGAAAGCGCCCGGCGGGAACCGGGCGCTTCCTGTAACAATCGCTGGGATCAGGCCCTAGCTCGGCCCATCCTTCGGCAGGCTGGCATAGGCGATGCCGCCATCGACCGCGATGGAATCACCCACCACATAATCTCCCGCTTTCGACGCGAGGAAGATCGCCGTGCCCGCCATGTCCTCGTCACGCCCGATGCGGCGCGAGGGCGTGCGCGCGGCAACCGCGTCTTCCTGGTCGCGCGCAGCCTTGTTCATCTCGGACGCGAACGGCCCCGGCGCAATCGCCGTTACCACGATGTTGTCCTGCACCAGCCGCGCCGCCAACCGCTTGGTGAGATACAGCAGCGACGATTTGGAGGCGTGATAAGAATACGTGTCCCACGGGTTCAGGCGGATGCCGTCGATCGAGCAGATGTTGATCACCTTCGCCGGCCGGTCGGGCGTGGCCGCCTTCTTCAGCGCGGCATGCAGCGCCTGTGTGAGGAAGAACGGCGACTTCACGTTGAGGTCCATCACCTTGTCCCAGCCATGCTCGGGAAATTCCTCGAACGGCGCGCCCCAGGCCGCGCCCGCATTGTTGACGAGAATGTCGAGCTTGCCTTCACGCTTGTAGATTTCCTCGGCCAGCATCTTGCCGCCTGCCACTGTCGAGATGTCCTGCGGCAGCGAAATGCACTCCGCATGGCCCAGCGCCGTAAGCTCCGCCGCCGTCGCATCGCACGCATCCGCCTTGCGCGCGGAGATATACGTCTTGGCGCCGCTCTCGACGAAGCCCTGCGCGATCATCTTGCCGATGCCGCGCGACCCGCCGGTCACCAGCGCGACGCGCCCTTTCAGCGAAAAGAGATTCTCGATCATGTATCCTGCTCCCGAACGTGCCGCTTTTGCTTTTGATGGCGCGGACACTAACGGCGCGGAAGCGAAAGGCTAGGGGACAGTTGGGAACGCACCAACGGAGTCATTCTCGGGCTTGTCCCGAGAATCCCGGTTGGATCCGGTGCAGGAAAGACAGCGATCCCTTCGGCGTTCGCAACCAAGATTCTCGGGACAAGCCCGAGAATGACTCCACAGGCTGCTCACCCTCTACCCACGCATCAAATGCGCCGCCACCGCCGCATAGGCCGGCAACGAAACCTTGTCCAAAACCGAATTGCCGTTCGCCGCAACCGGGTGCGAGGCAAACCGCGCAACAACCAGCTCGGCCTTCGGCGCAATCCAGCATACCTGCCCATGGATGCCGCGCGCGGTATACGCGCCAAGGTCGTTGTGGCTCACCCACCATTGCGCGCGATAGCTCCAGCCCGGCATGGTCTGATAGCCCGCCTTGGCAAAGTACGCGGGCTCCGCCCCCTTCGCGATATCCGCCACCACGGCCTCCGGCACAATCTGCTGTCCGTTGAACCTTCCGCCCTTGCGCATCATCTCGCCAAACCGCGACAGATCGCGCAGGGCAATGCTCATGCCGCCGCCACACGCCGCCATGCCCGCCGGATCGACGATGATGTTCCCATCCTCCTCCGCGCCGATCTTCTGCCAGATCCGCTCCGAGATCAGCTGCGCCATCGGCGTACCCGTCACGCGCTGCACGATCCACGCAAGCACTTCGGTGTTGCAAGTCTTGTAGGCAAACGCCTGCCCATGCTCACCCTGCTTTTTCAGCGTGCACAGGAAATCCACAATCGAGCGTGGCCCGTCATAGCCCTGCGGCGGCTTCCCGTAGCCCGCAGCGATGCCGTACGTGCGCACCTCCGCCTCGGCGTCGGTATAATTCTCGGAGTATTTGACCCCCACGGTCATATCCATCACCTGCCGCACGCTCGCATCCGCAAACGCCGATCCCTCCAACTCGGGGATGTAGTGCGCCACGGGCGCCGCCGGATCGATCTTGCCTTCATGCGCCAGCGTCGCCGCCAGCAGCCCGACAAACGACTTCGTCATCGAGAACGCGATATGCGGCAACTCGGGCGCCAGCGCCCCGCGATAGGTCTCGTACACAATCGCCCCGCGATGCAGGATCACGATCCCATCGGTGAACATCGCTTCCAGCGATTGCGCCCAGGTCGTCTGCTCGCCCTCCATCGTCGTGAAGGCCACGCCGTCAATGTCGTCGCGCAATGCGCGGGGCAGCGCGCTCGCCGCAGCCGACCCCCGCCGCACATTCACCGTCGCCTTCAGCTCCCGCTGATGGCTGAACGCCCACCGCGTCTGCGGAAACGAACTCCCCGAAATCTCGCCTTCCGAACCGACCCTCAGCTCTGAGGGCGGCGGGAAGCCGATCATCAGTCCACGGGCAACAGGATCGCTGTTCTTGGCGTTCCACTTCGTTGTCATCGCGCCTCTCTCCCAGCGCGTGTCAGTCCGCGCCTCATACCAACCCTAGCCGTGCGAGTGGCAAAAACCAGAGAGGTCGAGGGGAAATGATCCAATGGGCGCTCTCGGCACGTAACAGCCATGCGATGGAGCTGTCCTCATGCGTTGCCTGATCCTGGCCGCCGGTGTTCTGCTCCTGCCTGCCTGCGCCACCGAACCCGTTGAAGAGCCGGCCTTCACGACGCGCCTCGCTGCGCGTGACTTTGAAGTGCGGGACTACGCTCCGACGATCGTTGCGGAAATCACGGTGCAGGGCGATCCATGGTCGGCGCGCTTTGAAGGCTTTGGCCCGCTCGCAGACTACATTTTCGCCAACGATCGTTCTGGCGAGAAGATCGCGATGACTGCGCCGGTCACCCAGGCGCCGCGCGAGAAGATCGCGATGACCGCGCCTGTTACACAGCAGGCCGCAAGCTCCGATCAGGAATGGGTGATCGGCTTCACCATGCCCGCAAGCTATTCGATTGAAACGCTCCCGCGCCCGGTCGATCCCGATGTGAGGCTGGTTGAAGTCCCTGCACGCGCCATGGCTGTTCTGTCCTTCACGGGCCTGGCAACAGAAGAAGACATGCGGGCCGCTTCGGCGCGCCTGCTCGATGAGGTCGCGCGCGCAAACCTGCAGCCGAAGGGCGATGTCGTGTTCGCTTTCTACGATCCGCCGTGGATCCTTCCCTTCTTCCGTCGCAACGAGGCGATGGTTGAGGTGCGATCACCAGAGTGAAGTGATCTCTTCGCCGTGAAGGCGATTACACTTTCGTTATCGGCGATCCAGTCAACGCAGTCGAACGTATCGGTTCGAGAGTTGCGGCCGAGGCGCATGACGTCCCGGGACTTCCGCGCAAGAATCTCGAAGAGGGAACCTCAGGAACATGAAACTCAAGATCTCACTCGTGGCCGTAGCGATGCTCGCCGCTGCTTGCGGCGGCGAAACCGCGCCCGCCATGCCTGCCACCCCGGTTGCTGAAGCTCCCGCGCCGGAACCCGCCCCCGTGATGGCCAAGGACATCGTCGACACCGCGATCGGAGCAGGCCAGTTCAACACGCTCGTCGCCGCTGTTCAGGCCGCCGGTCTCGAACAGACGCTGCGTGGTTCCGGCCCGTTCACGGTCTTCGCGCCGACCGACGCAGCCTTCGCCGCGCTGCCGGCCGGAACGGTTGACGACCTGCTGAAGCCCGAGAACAAGGCCAAGCTCGCGGCCATCCTCACCTACCACGTCCTCCCCGCTGAAGTGATGTCGTCCGCCGTCGCCGGTCAGACGCTCACCCCGGCAACGGTCGAAGGCAAGACCGTGAAGGTCGATGGCAGCATGGCGGGCACGGTCATGGTCAACGACGCCAAGGTCGTCACCGCCGACATCGACGCCTCCAACGGCGTGATCCACGTCATCGACAAGGTCATCATGCCGCCCCAGTAAACCTGGCCATGTAGGCAGAGGAGAGCCTTCCTCCCCATGTCGCGAGGCCTATCCCTCCGGGTCACGCAACAGCAAGCCGTCCGCTCCCCGCGGGCGGCTTGTTTCGCGTCAGGCAAGGTGAAGGAGGATCAGTACCCGCCGATCCGCGCATAGCGGTCGCGGTGGAAGCTCTCGCCGCCATACAGCGCCTCAAGCACGCGCGCGCGCTTCATATAGAGCCCGCTGTCGTGCACGTCCGTCATGCCGATGCCGCCATGCATCTGCACCGTCTCGTTCGACACGAGGTGCAGCGTCTCCGCCGCCCGCGCCTTCGCCAGCGAGGCCAGCTCCGCCACATTGTTGGCGTTGCGGTCCAGCGCATCCAGCGCCGCCGCCACGCAGCTGCGCGTCAGCTCCAGCTCCGTGAACATGATCGCCGCGCGATGCTGCAGCGACTGGAACGACCCGATCAGCTGGCCGAACTGCTTGCGGACCTTCAGATACTCCGCCGTCATCTCGAACGCTGCATCCGACGCGCCCAGCATCTCCGCCGCCAGCCCGATGCGCGCGCGATCGAGGATCGCCTCCAGCGCCGGATACCCCGCATCCACCGCGCCCAGCACAGCATCCGCGCCAACCTCAACGCCCGCAAACGCAATGTTCGCCGCCGCATGCGCATCCAGCGTCTTCAGCGCGTTACGCGAAACGCCCTTGGCGTCGCCCGCCACGAGGAACAGCGTGATCCCGGTTGCATCACCCGCATCGCCAGACGTCCGCGCCGCAACGATCAGCAGGTCCGCATCCGCGCCATCGACCACATACCGTTTCTCGCCCGACAGCGCGTAACCGGAGCCAGACTTCTTCGCCGACAGCTTGATGTGCGCCGGATCGTGATGCGCGCTCTCGTCCACCGCCAGCGCGACCAGTAATTCGCCCGAAGCGATCTTCGGCAGGTAGGCTTCCTTCTGCGCCTGCGATCCGTTGACGATCAGCGCCGACGCGCCCATCAGCGCGGTCGAGAGCAGGGGCGAGGCGGCAATCGTCCGGCCCTGCGCCTCAAGCACCTGTCCAAGCCCGACATAGCCAAAGCCCGAGCCGCCAAACTCTTCCGGGATCACCACGCCGGCAAAGCCAAGCTCGGCCATCTCGCCCCACGCGCCTTTGTCGTAGCCCTGTCCCGCGGCGCGCAGCGCCCGCAGCTGGCTCACCGGCAGTTTTTCGCTCGCGAACGAAAGCGCGCTGTCGCGCAGCATCTGCTGTTCTTCGGAGAGAACGAAGGCCATCGTGAAACTCCCGGCGTGCCCGCCTAAAAACTTTAGATGTTTAGTTCTGGGAGTTGGGTCTTAGCGTTCCCCGCACGGCCCAATCAAGGGCATCCTCGAGCCTGTCATTGCCCCAGAACAATTCGCCATCCTCGGTGAGGAAGCTGGGAGCGCCGAAAATGCCAAGGTCGGCCGCCTTCGCGGTCTCGTCCTTCAGCTGCTGCTTGACCGGCTCCGACGTCATCGCCGCCAGTGTTTCCAGCGGATCGAGCCCCGCGCGCCGCGCTGCGGCATGCAGGATCTGCGGGTCCGAGATATCCCGGTCATGGACAAAGTTTGCCTGATAGACGGCCTTCACGAAGTTGGGTCTGTCTTCCTGGCCGAGGGAATGGGTGATCCGCGCCGCCATCAGGCCGTTCTGCGGAAAGCGCCCCGGCCGGCGGAAGGGCAGGCTGTATCGCTCGCAGATCCGCTCCATGTCCCGCCACATGTACGACCCCTTCACAGGCACGGCGTTAAACGGGCTGTCCTTCAGCCCCTGCTGGGCATGAAACAGCGGCCCGAGCAGAAACGGCCGCCACTCGATCGAAACGCCACGCGCCGCTGCGGCTTTGTCGATCCGCATCACGGCCGGGTAGGAATAGGTCGAGGCAAACTCGAACCAGAACTGAAGGTTCACGGGGCGCTCCCCTCTAGCGATTCGTGATCCTAGCAGATTGCGCGCACGAAAACGGCGCCCATATCCAACGTCACACGCCACCGCCTTTCTTCTTCAACAAGGTTGGGGCGGTACAATCAGGGACGGATCATGACAATTTCAATGTACACGGCCAGCGCGCCGGTCTTCCTCCGCATGCTCGGAAACCTAGACCAGCTGCTCGCCAAGGCCGAGGAAAACGCCAAACAGCGCGGCTTCGACCCCAACGTCCTCGTCAACCAGCGTCTCGCACCCGACATGCGCCCGCTCTCCTCCCAGATCCAGCTCGCCAGCGACAGCGCCAAGGGCGCCATGGCCCGCCTCTCGGGTGGTTCGCCCCCGTCAATGCCCGACACCGAAACCACAATGGCGGACCTCCGCGCCCGCATCGCGAAAACCATCGACTACGTAAAAAGCGTCCCCGCTTCCGCCATCGAGGGCTCCGAAGAAAAAGACATCGTGCTCAAGACGCCAAGCGGTGACTTCCCCTTCAAGGGCCTCGCCTTCCTCACAGGTTTCGCGCTCCCTAACTTCCTCTTCCACGTCACCACCGCCTACGCGATCCTCCGCCACAACGGCGTGCCCCTGGGCAAGATGGATTTCCTCGGGCGGGGTTGAGGCGCACCCCCACAGTGTCATTCCCGCCGCAGCGAAGCGGAGAGCGGGAACCCAGGAGCCACGAACACCCTTCGCGCAGCTCCTGGGTTCCGGCTCGCGCTCCGCGCGTCCGAAATGACAACCGTTGAGAACAGCAGCTGGCAGAAGGCCTCATGCTGAGCCTGTCGAACCACGAGGCCGCGCTCCCCACCGCTCAATAATACCTAGCCATCCGCCCCCACATCCCCGAAACTCCCCACCACGAATCCTGGGGCCCTTCATGACGTGGCTGGACGGCGCAGCGCTCGCGTTCTTCATCATTGCCTGGCGAATGCTCGCCTGGCTCATCGATTCATCGCCCTGGCACAGGCACTCGCTCTCCGCCGCGATGAAATCACAGCGCCGCGAATGGATGCGCCAGATGGCCCAGCGCCAGGTGCGCCTCGTTGACGCCAACATCATCACGGGCCTGCAGCAGGCCACATCCTTCTTCGCCTCCACCGCGCTGCTCGCCGTCGGCGCCGGCTTCGGTCTGCTTACCGCCGCCGACACCATCATCGGCGCCTTCGAGCAAAGCTTCGCCCATGTGGAGATCGACCGCGCATCTTTCTACGTGAAGACGGCCGTGCTGATGGCGCTCTATGCCTACGCCTTCTTCAAGTTTGGATGGGCCTATCGCGTGTTCAACTATTCGGCCGTCATGCTGGCCGCCACGCCCGAGGCCGGACAGCCCGGCGCGGAGGAGGCGGCCGCCGGCGTCGCCGAAATGAACATTGCGGCGGCGGGACAGTTCACCCACGGCCTGCGCGCCTTTTTCCTCGCTATCGCCGTCCTCGCCTGGTTCGTCGCATGGTGGGCCTTCGTTGCGGCAACCGTTGTAATCGTGGCGGCGCTGGCCAACCGGCAGTTCGCCTCCACGCCGCATCACGTGGCCCAGGCCTCCACGAAACGTCTGGACAAGTCTGCCTGAGCGCTTCGCCTGGATCAATGTCCGGATTTCCCGCCCGATTTCCCGCTTGAATCCGGCTGCCCCTCCGGTTCAACTGCCCCCTAGCAGCTGGGGCCAGCCGTATGGACGGAACCAATCCACCCACAAGCGAGACGGCGCGCCTCATCGAGGAACAGCGCGCCGCCCAGCGCCGTGAAGGCCCGCCAAGCGCGCGGCTCCGCATCGAACGCCTCTACGAACTCGAAGACATGGTCCGCAAACGCGCCGACGCCTTCGCCGACGCCATCTCCGCCGATTTCGGCAACCGCTCGCGCTTCGAGACATCGTTGCTCGAAGTCGCCGTCCTGATCTCCGGCATCCGCCACGCCCGCAAGAACGTGAAATGGTGGATGGAGCCAAGCCATCGCGAGGTCGATCTCAACTTCTGGCCCGGCGCCGCCTGGGTTCGCTCCGAACCGCTCGGCGTCGTCGGCATCGTCTCGCCGTGGAATTATCCGCTGCAACTCGCGCTCGCGCCGCTCTGCGAAGCGCTCGCCGGCGGCAACCGCTGCATCATCAAGCCGTCCGAGCACACGGTGAACGTCTCCGACCTGCTGAAGCGCGCCATCCGCGAAACCTTCAAGCAGGAAGTCGTCGCCGTCGTCCTCGGCGGCCCAGATGTCGCTGCCGACTTCACGCGCCAGCCCTTCGATCACATCGTCTTCACCGGCTCCACCTCGGTCGGCCGCAAGGTCGCGCGATCGGCGGCCGAACACCTCACGCCCACCACGCTCGAACTCGGCGGCAAATCCCCCGCCGTCATCTGCCCCTCGGCTTCGATGGCCAAGGCCGTAAAATCCATCGCGCTCGGCAAGTTCCTCAACGCCGGCCAGACCTGCATCGCGCCCGACTACGTCCTCGCCCCGCGTGAGCGCGCGATGGAGTTCGCCGAGCTCGCCATGGCCGAGGCCCGCAAGCTCTACCCCGATCTCGGCCCCGACTATTCCAGCCTCATCAGCGTCAGCGCCTTCGACCGCATGACCGCCGCCGTCAACGAAGCCGAGCAGGGCGGCGCAAAAGTCATGCGCCACCCCGCGCCCTCAGACCGCGAGCGCCGCATTCTTCCGCCCGTCGTCGTCGTGAACCCACCCCAAGGCAGTATGCTCATCCGCGACGAGATCTTCGCCCCCGTCCTCCCCATCATCGGCTACGACTCGCTGCAGGACGCGCTCGACTGGATCAACAGCCATCCACATCCGCTCGCGCTCTACGTCTTCGCGGAGGACCGCCGCGAGCAGAGCTATGTGATGGACAACACGCGCTCAGGCGGCGTCACCATCAACGCCACGCTGCTGCACTTCGCGCAGGAAGGCCTCCCCTTCGGCGGCGTCGGCGCGAGCGGCTGGGGCGCCTATCACGGCAAGGCCGGCTTCGACCGCTTCACGCACCAACGCGCCATCTTCCGCACCGGCTTCGTCAACCCCGCCAACTGGCTCGCGCCCCCCTACGGCAAACGCGCCCGCAGGCTGCTCCGCTTCCTGATGCGCTAGTCCTCCGCCCCGGCCGCCTTGCTCGCCCAGTACTCGCGGAACCCCTTGCGCGGATCGGACACGACATTCGACGGACTGCCGAACACCATCGTGTTGCGCGCCGTCGCATCATACTTAGCCCACGCCGGCGTGCGCGCATTGTTGGGATCGCCGCTCGCCGCCAGCGACACCATCGCCGACGCCAGCTGGTCAGCCAGCTGCACATAAACCGCATCCGGTCCCAGGAGCGGGAAGCGCAGGTCGTGCATCGCCGCCGACACATCAATGCCGTGCGTCGCGCCATAGCGCCCGCCATACGCAGGCGAGGGCGTCGTCCAGAGATACATCCACACCGGCGCGCCGCCCGCCGCATGCTGCACCGCCTTGCGATCTGCCATCGTCTGCGCGTTGCGGCGGAACGACGTGTCCGTGATGATCCGCGCATTGATGATGAACGGCGTCGCCTTCGGCTCCTCGTCGCGATACATCTGCAGCACGCGATCCGTATCCGCCCCCGCCAGCGGCGTCAGCGCCGCCTTCACATCGTCCCAGCTCATGTTGAACCGGCTCTCGCGATACGTCCGCTCGTCCAGAACGCTGGAGACGATCAGCGGCACATGCTTCGACAGTTCCGGCGCGCCCGGCGTGAAAGGATGCGTCGGGATCGCCTTGCCCATCACGGGAGAGAACGACCGCGGCGCCTCCCCGCGAGACCGCTCCGCCGCCTCCACATCCGCCTGCGCAGACAAAAGCGCCGTGAACGGCACATCCTGCAGCTTGCGCACATCCTTCCGTGTCAGCCCCAGCTTCGACAGCAACTGATCCGAAGGCTTCGCCGCCTCCGCCCGCGTCATCGCCACCAGCCGCGATCCGCTCATCACCGCCGCCGCATGGAACAGCCCCACAGCCTCAGGCATCGCAAGCAGGTGGCTCACCTTCGCCCCGCCGCCCGACTGTCCGAAAATCATCACGCGCCCCGGATCGCCCCCGAACGCCGCCACATTGTGCTTCACCCACTGCAGGCACGCCACAAGGTCAGACATTCCCGCGGCGCCAGAGTCCGCAAACGGCCCCTCATCGCCCAGCCACAGATAGCCCAGCGAACTCAGCCGGTGGTTCACCGTGATGACGACACAGTCGCCATACCGCGCCAGCATCTCGCCATCGCCGCCCGGCGAATTGCTCGACCCGCCATAGAATCCGCCGCCATGAAACCGCACCAGCACGGGCCGCTTCGACGTCGCCTTCGCCTCCGGCGTCCACAAGTTCAGCACAAGGCAATCCTCGCCCATGCCGCCCGGCTGCAGGTCGTTGAGGATCAGGTCCGCATAATCACGCCGCCGGTCCGCCGGAATCTGCGGGGCGATGTTGCCATAGTCGAACTGATCGCGAATGCCGGTCCAAGCCTTCACCGGCTGCGGCGGCATGAACCGGTTTTTACCGCTGGTATCCGCGCCATACCGGATGCCCTTGAAGACAGCGACGCCGCCGGAAACAATCCCGCGCATCTTGCCCTCGGCCGTCTCCACGACCGGAAACAGCGACGCCTCATCGGCGCCCGCCACCATCCACCCCGAAGCCGCCAGCGCCCCCGCGCCCAGCAGCAATCCCCGCCGTCCGATCATGTCCGCTTCCCCGCGCTATCAGCGTCCGCACTTTGCAGTCTGCGCAGACTTGAGCGCAGACTAGGCCGCGCGCCGCCCGCGTCAACGCGCCAGCGGTTCCGTTCGCGGCAGGTTGGGACACGCGGCGACGGCGCGGGCGAGGTCTTCCTGTCCCGACGCCGACAGGTGGATGTCGTCGACATAGCCCTTGGCCGCGCCAATGAAGTCGCGCCCGTAGAACACGGTCAGCCCCGCAGCCAGCGCCGTCGTCTCCAGCAACTGCTCATCCGGCGTCGCGGACCTGGACTTCAGCTCCTCGGTCGTCGGATGGATGATCAGGCACCCGCCCGTCGGCGCCTCCGCCACGCGCTGCAGCAGCAGCGGCAGCGCCGCATGCGCGTCTCCCTCCGTCCGCGGATCGACAGGTGCGCTCGCCGCCGGATCGGGCGTCAGCCTGCGCCCCACCCAGTCCACCGTTTTCAGCACCGGCGCCGATTGCGGAAACGCATCGCGCTCGGGCGGCGCAAACGTGCGGTCATCCTCCAGGTCGTGCGTCGACAACACCAGCACGATCGCGTCCGTCTCCAGCGCGCCGAACTTGTCGAGCCACGCCAGCATATTCCCCGGCCCCCACGACGAGGCCGAAACGTTCAACACCTCAAGCCGCCGCCCGTCCTCAGTCTTCATCTGCGCCAGCCGCGACGTGGCCAGCGCGGCGTGCGGAATGTTCGTGAAGCCGAACACCACGCTGTCCCCGATCACCATCACGCGAAACGCATCCGCCGGCCGCACCGCCTCCACCGGATCGCTGCGCATCCCCCACGCATTCGTGCGCATGTCGACATTGCGCACGAACACCGCCTGGTTCGGCTGTGGCAGGTACTCGATCTCCGGATCGGCGCGATAGAGCAGGTGGTCGCTGCCCAGCACGCGGGACGCAATCTCTGCAAACATGGCCATGACCAAGACCGCTAATCCTGCGTGAAACAGGAGGCGCAGCCTCATTCGGCAGCGGCAACTGACAGGCGCAATTTCAGCGCCCGCAAGACGGCCAGCACGGTTGCAAATTCGGGGTTCCCGTCAGCGCTCAATGCCTTGTAGAGGCTCTCGCGCGACAGCCCGGTCTCACGCGCGATTTCGCTCATCCCCTTTGCGCGAGCGACAATGCCGAGCGCCTTTGCAATGAACTTCGGATCATTCTCCTCGAGCGCTGCCTCGATATACTCGGTGACAGCTACATCGTCGTCGAGAAATTCAGTGGAGTCATAGGGAGACGCATAAGTCATGGTTGTTTAGGCTCGAAAAAGCAAAGCAAGGTCGTATGGGCCTTCTGACGATGCGTAGGGTTTGCCTGAAATTGAGAAGCCAAACTTACCAAGGATATGGCGCATTCGCTGATTGTCGGTCCGGGTCGTGGCGAACACCGGCTGGGACCAGTCCTCTAACAGGAAACCGACCAGCTTGTTTGCCACCCCATTTCCTCCATAGCATGCAGGAACATAAACCCACCCAATCTCAGCGGTGAACTTTGTCCGGTCCAGATTTGAGTCGGCCTTGGCGAACACGCCATTTCGATATTCGTCCGCCGGATTCTTCAAAGCGCCGGTGCAGCAAACCTTGCCTTCGCTTAGTGCAAACGCAAGCAAGCGGGATTTAGCAATGCGATTGTCGAGACCTACCTCAGTGACCTGTGCGCCCTCCGCAACCAAGCTCCTGAATAGGCTTGCTTCTGCCAAGCTTAGGGCGGCAGGCTTGAGGCATTTGTATTGAAGGTCTGGCACACGCTCCCCCGAGGCTCGATCTCTACTGGTGATCCCTCAATCCCAGCACGCGCTTGGCCACCACGTTGAGGTTCACTTCAGACGTGCCGCCCTCGATCGAGTTGCCCTTCGCGCGCAGCATGGAGCGCGTGGACAGAATTTCGCCCGGCCGGAAACCTTCGCCTTCCCAGCCAAGTCCCTGATGCCCCATAGCTTCGACCTGAAGCTCGGTCTTGTTCTGGTTCATCTTGGCGGCGGCATACTTGATGATCGACGTGCCGGGACCAACGTCCGCGCCTGCCTTCGCCATCTCGGTGTTGCGCGCGATCGTAAGCATGAAGGCCTGCTCATACATCATCTGCTTGGTCACACGCGCGCGCAGGTCGCCATCCGAAATCGCGCCGTCCTTCGTGCCTACATACTTCTTCGCGATGTCGGCCAGCGTCGGACCTGAGTTACGGTCCGCGCCAAAGCCCGTCGCCGAAATGTTCTGCCGCTCATACTGCAGCAGGCGCTTGGCGATATCCCAGCCCTTGCCCGGTGTGCCAACCAGCTGGTCCTTGGGAACCTTCACATCCGTGAAGAACGTCTCGCAGAACGGCGACGAGCCCGAGATCAGTAGGATCGGCCGCGTCTCCACGCCCGGCGTCGACATGTCGAACAGCACGAACGAGATGCCCTCGTGCTTCTTCGTGAAGTCCGTCCGCACGAGACAGAAGATCCAGTCCGCATGGTTGGCGTAGGACGTCCAGATCTTCGATCCGTTGATCAGCCAGTGATCGCCCTTGTCCTCGCACTTGGTCTGCAGCGAAGCGAGGTCCGATCCCGCGCCCGGCTCTGAATAGCCCTGGCACCAGCGCGTCTTGCCCGCGACGATATCCGGCAGGAAGCGCCTCTTCTGTTCTTCGTTGGCATACTCCAGCAAGACCGGCCCGAGCATCCACACGCCGAACGAGGCGAGGGGCGCGCGTGCATTGATGCGCTTCATCTCCTGGTCGAGCACGATGGCCTCGCTCTTGGACAACCCGCCGCCGCCGTATTCCTTCGGCCAGGCCGGCGCGGTCCAGCCCTTCGCCGCCATGCGCTCGAGCCACACTTTCGAGTCCGGGTTCACGAATTTCTGGTTGCGGCCGCCCCAGACAACTTCTTCCTCCGCCATCGGCGTGCGCATCGAGGCGGGGCAGTTCGCCTCCAGCCATGCGCGGGTTTCGGTGCGGAATTGGTCGAGGTCGGCCATGGTGGTCCCCGGTCGTTTTGATCGTTGAACACGGCTACCCATCGCCTAGCGCAGGGTCAAGCGCCACCGGCCTAAACAGAACCTCAGCCGCCGTAGCGGCCCGTCGTGTTCTGCCCGGTATGGAAGCCCATCAGGTTGAAAGCGTGGATCACCGCAAAGGCCAGCAACGCCCCGGCAAACACCGTCACGAACGGCCACGAAACCCACTGCGGCTTCACGCTGTCCTTGCGCGGCCGGCCCGACTTCCAGCCCGCATAGACGGTCAGGCCTAGCAGGCCGGCGACAGCCGCAATCGTAATGATCCAGTCGATGTCCATGAACCGCGACATGGCCCGCGCCGCGCTCCCGCGCAAGACACTGGCGGCAGCCCATGCTAGGACCAAACGGCGCGGGCGTAAGACCCGCCTGGAGGACTAAGCGAGGGGACCAGATCAATGAAATCCATCACATGGATGGCCGCCATCGCGGCCACAGCAATCCTGAGCGCCTGTTCCGGCGAGGCTTCAAAGCCCGTGGCAGAGGCGCCCGCCGAGCCGACGCGCGAGGAGATCATCGCCCACGGCAAATACATCGTCGAAGGCGTCGGCATGTGCGGCGATTGCCACACGCCGATGCTTCCGGACGGCTCCTACGACGCCACTCGATCTCTGGCCGGCGCGCCCACGCCTGGCGCTCCACCGCCTCCGGGCGTGCCCTTCGCGCTGATCAGCGTGGCGATCGCCGGGCTTCCTGACGGATACACCGAAGACTCCCTCGCGACCTTCCTGTCCGACGGCACGCCGGGCGATGGCTCCCCACCGCTCCCCCCGATGCCGCACTACCGCATGAACGCGCACGACGCCCGCGCCACAGCCGCCTACCTCGCCAGCCTTCCGAAGCCGGCGCCCGCCACACCGCCCACTTAGAAGGCAGGCACGCTTGTCATCCCGGAAGCGCCCTTCGACGCCGCCTGCGGCGTCGCTCAGGGTAAACCGAGGCGCTGTCCGGGACCTACCGCGCCAGCACGACACCGTCCCGGTGGATCTCGGCTCTCGCCCTCATCCTTGTAACTTGCTTCTGGCGGCTGATGATGTGGTCACGGGCGCGGCGGCGGGGAGCAGACCGTCTCATCCTGGGGCTTTGAAGCCCGCAGCT
>NCEM01000089.1 GCA_002280725.1 Alphaproteobacteria bacterium 32-64-14 | reverse complement strand
GACGGATTAAACAGGTCGCGCAACGGCATGGGATGTTGTCGATGACGTGCGGAATTTTCGGAGTTCCCCTGCGGGCCCAACCGAGATCCTCGGGACGGGCCCGAGGATGACTCCTCGGGTGATGGAGAGAGTGATGTTCAACCTCACAGGACGTTATGCGCTGGTGACCGGCGCTTCGGGCGGGATTGGTGGGTCGATCGCCAAGGCGCTGAGCGACGCTGGCGCGAAGGTGGCGCTGTCGGGGACGCGGGTTGAGGCGCTGGAGAAGGCGGCGGCGGAGATTGGCGGGTCGCCGGTGATCCTGCCGTGCAACCTCGCTGATCCTGCAGCAACTGCTGCCCTGGTGGGGCAAGCCGAAGAGGCGCTGGGCGGGCTGGATATCATCATCTCCAACGCCGGGCTGACGCGCGATGGGCTGCTGATGCGGATGAAGGATGAGGACTGGGAGACCGTCCTTAACGTCAACCTCGGCGCCTACTTCCGGCTCGCCCGGGCGGCGATGCGGGGCATGATGAAGCGCCGCCATGGCCGGATTATCGGAATCACCTCGGTTGTTGGCGTGACCGGCAATGCCGGGCAGACGAACTATGCCGCCTCCAAGGCCGGGATGATCGGCTTTACCAAGTCACTCGCCCAGGAAGTGGCCAGCCGTAACATTACGGCGAACTGCATTGCCCCCGGGTTCATCGCCACGCCGATGACCGACGTGCTCAAGGACGACCAGAAAGAAGGACTTCTCAAGGGGATTCCGGCGGGAAGATTGGGGTCGGGGGCTGACATTGCCGCCGCCGCCCTCTATCTCGCATCAGATGAATCCGCTTACGTGACGGGCCAGACCCTGCACGTTAATGGCGGGATGGCGATGGTCTAGGCCCGGCTCCCCAAGGGAGCTATGGTCAAAGGAAATCCGGCGTGTTACCGCGCCGAAATACAGGTTTTTCCGGGTCCGGAACGCTAGGTTTCGGAGCCACGATACTGGAAGGGATACAGATGTCCGACGTGATCGAGCGCGTGAAGAAAATCGTGGTCGAGCGCCTGGAAGTTGATGCCGAGAAGGTCAACGAGAAAGCCTCGTTCATCGACGACCTCGGCGCTGACTCGCTCGACCTGGTCGAGCTGGTCATGGCGTTTGAAGAAGAATTCGGCATCGAGATCCCGGACGATGTGCAAGAGCAGATCGGCACCGTGGGCGACGCTGTTCGCTTCATCAAGGAACGCGTCTAACTCACGCGCGCCTGGGCTCGGAGCCATATCATGCGGCGCGTCGTCATCACCGGCATGGGACTCGTGACTCCTCTGGCCAATGGCCGTGAGGCGTCGTGGAAGAAACTCATCGCCGGTGAGTCAGGCCTGAAGAAGGTCGACCTGTTCGAGACGGGCGATCTCGCCTGCAAGATCGGCGGGCAGGTTCCCTGGACAAGCGGGCGCGGCGGCGGTTCGGCCGACGATCCGGACTCATTCAATCCCGAAAAGACGATGTCGCCGAAAGAGCAGCGGCGCGTCGACGAGTTCATCCTCTACGCGATGGCGGCGGCTGACGAAGCCATCGCTGACGCTGGCTGGCTGCCCGAGACCTATGACGACAAGATCCGCACCGGCGTGATGATCGGATCGGGCATTGGCGGCCTCAAGGCGATTGCCGACACGGCGATCGAGCTGCACGAGAAGGGACCGCGCAAGGTCTCGCCGTTCTTCATTCCCTCGGCGCTGATCAACCTCGCGTCGGGCCAGGTCTCGATCAAGTATGGCTTCAAGGGTCCTAACCACGCGGTTGTGACCGCCTGCGCCACGGGCGCACATGCGATCGGCGACAGTGCGCGCCTGATCCAGTGGGGCGATGCGGATGTGATGGTAGCTGGCGGTTCGGAAGCTTCGGTGTGCCGGATCGGCTATGCAGGGTTCATCGCGTGCCGGGCGATGTCGACCTCCTACAACGATACGCCGACCAAGGCCTCGCGCCCCTATGACAAGGACCGCGATGGCTTCGTGATGGGCGAGGGCGCGGGCATTGTCGTTCTGGAAGAGTATGAGCACGCCAAGAAGCGCGGCGCGAAGATTTATGCGGAAGTCGTGGGCTATGGCCTGACGGGGGACGCCTTCCACATCACCTCGCCGGACGAAACCGGCGATGGCGGCGAGCGCGCGATGCGCACGGCGCTGCAGCGTTCGGGGCTTGATGCGTCCGAGATCGATTATGTGAACGCGCACGGCACGTCGACGCCGGCCGGCGACGAGATCGAAGTGCGGGCGGTGTCGCGCGTGCTGGGGAATGCGGCGGCGAGCGCGCACCTGTCGTCGACCAAGTCGGCGATTGGCCACCTGCTTGGCGCGGCTGGCTCGGTGGAAGCGATCTTCTGCGCGCTGGCGATCCGCGACGGCGTGATCCCGCCGACGCTGAACCTCGACAACCCTTCGTTCGAGAGCCCCATCAACCTCACGCCTCACACAGCCGTGAAGAAGAAGGTGCGTGCGGCGATGTCCAACTCGTTTGGGTTTGGCGGCACCAACGCGGCGCTTGTGCTGAAGGCGCCGGACTGATCTCCACACTCATGGCAGTCTGGGTCGTGTGAGCCGTCTGGGTAGTGCGGACGGCTCAGGCAGGCTAAGACTGACAGACGCACGTGAGGGAGTTCTCTGCTTGGGCAAGCTCATTGGTTTTCTGCTCGCACTTGCCGTGCTTGGCGCCGTTGTCGCCGGCGGCGGCTGGTTCTGGCTGA
Source organism: Alphaproteobacteria bacterium 32-64-14 (assembly GCA_002280725.1). Classification (GTDB taxonomy): domain Bacteria; phylum Pseudomonadota; class Alphaproteobacteria; order Caulobacterales; family Hyphomonadaceae; genus UBA7672. The sequence goes on along the minus strand of NCEM01000089.1, from coordinate 3,512 downwards.
ATGGGCAGTACACAGCGGCGGGGCCCGCCAGCGAGGACGGCAAGCCGCGGCTTGTGGTGGTCGAGAAGGGCGCGGGCACGCAGGCCATCGCTACCAGCCTCAAGGAAGCGGGCGTCATCACGGATGCCGACCAGTTCCGCCTGATCCTGCGTGCGCGCGAGTTTCTCGGCGAGAAGCCGGTGATGAAGGCCGGCGAGTATGCGATCCCGAGCGGGGCAAGCATGGAGGCGGTGGTCGCCGAGCTGACGACCGGCGCCTCGATGCAGTATGCGGTGATCATCCCCGAGGGGCTGAGCAATTCGCAGATCATCGAGATGCTGACGACGAAATCGTGGGCGGCAACCAGCGGGGCGGAGCTTGACTACAAGCTGACGGGTGAGGCGCCGAAGGACCTCTCGGAGGGCGTGCTGCTGCCGGGGGATTACGCAGTCTCGCGCGGCGATACCGTTGCAGACGTGGTGACGCGGATGCGCGAGGCGCAGACGGCGTTGCTGGACGAGATCTGGGACAAGCGCGCGGCGGATGTTGCGGTGAAAACGCGCGAGGAGGCGATCATCCTGGCGTCCATCGTGGAGAAGGAAACCGGGAATGCCGACGAGCAGCCGACGGTGGCGGGGCTTTATTCCAACCGCCTGCGGCAGGGCATTCGCATGCAGGCGGATGCGACCATTGTCTATGGGATCACCAAGGGTGTGCCGCTGGGCCGTTCGATCACCACCAAGGAGATCGGCGAGGCGAATGACTGGAACACGTATCAGCGCGACGGCCTGCCCAAGACGCCGATCTGCAATCCCGGCGCGGGCGCGATCCGCGCGGCGCTGAACCCGGCCAAGACGGATGCGATCTACATGATGGCCGATGGCGAGGGCGGGCATCTGTTCGCCGCGAGCTATGCCGAGCATCAGCGCAATGTCGATGCGTACTGGAAACTGCGGAAGCAGAACGAAGCTGCGGGCAAGGATACGCCGGCCGTGAAGCCGAAGCGCTAGGACGGGGCCGCGCATGATCAGGGGCATGACAGGCTTCGGCCGGGCGCAGGGACAGGCGCCCTGGGGCGCATGGGTGTGGGAAGTGCGCTCGGTGAACGGCAAGGCCGTGGATCTGCGCACCAATTTTCCGCCCGGGTGTGATGCTGTCGATTTCGAGGCGCGCAAGCGCATGAAGGAGCGCTTCCAGCGCGGCAGTTTCCAGCTTCAATTGAAAGTGGACTGGACGCGGGATGCGGCGACGACGCAGGTCGATACGCGCGAGCTGGCGCGCCTGGTGCGGCTGTCGCGGCATTGGGCGAAGTCGGGCGTTGCGCCGGCGCGGATGGATGGATTGCTGGCGACGCCGGGCGTAATCAAGGGCGTGAGCCGCACGAGTTCTGCGGTGGACGAGCAGACGGCCAAGGATCTGCTGGCGGGCCTCGACCGGGCGCTGGACATGTTGTCGGAGGCGCGGGAGCGCGAGGGGGCCGGGCTGGGCCAGTTGCTCAGCGGGATGCTGGCGCAGATGGAGCAGTTGTCGCGGCAGGCGGGCGAGCAGGCGGGGCGGCAGCCGGAGCTGGTGCGCGAGCGCTTCAAGGCGCGGCTGGCCGAGATTTCCAAGGACGCCAGCATCGATGCGGACCGGGTGGCGCAGGAAGTTCTGGTGATGGCGACCCGCGCGGACGTGCGCGAGGAGCTGGACCGGTTGTCGGCTCACATCATTTCCGCGCGCGCCATTCTGGCGTCGGGCGAAGCTGTCGGCAGAAAGCTGGACTTTCTCTGTCAGGAGCTTAACCGGGAGACCAACACGCTCTGTTCGAAATCGGCCAGCCTGGAGCTGACCAATATCGGGCTGGCGCTGAAATCGCTGATCGACCAGTTCCGGGAGCAGGTCCAGAATGTCGAGTGACGGCACGAACCGGGAGCGCCCGCGGCGCGGGGTGATGTTCGTGATCTCGAGCCCTTCGGGCGCGGGAAAAACGACGCTGTGCCGGCGGTTGATATCCGAAGTGCCGGGCGTGCAGCTTTCGGTATCCGCCACGACGCGCACGCCGCGACCGGGTGAAGCCGATAGCGTGGATTATCATTTCCGCTCGGTCGAGCAGTTCCAGCAGATGATCGACCACGACGAGTTCCTGGAATGGGCGCGCGTCTTCAAGAACTACTATGGCACGCCGCGCAGCGAGGTTGAGGCGCGGCTGGTGGCTGGCGAGGACGTCGTGTTCGACGTCGACTGGCAGGGCGCGCGGGCGCTGAAGACGATCCGTCCCGGCGATGTATGCTCGGTGTTCATCCTGCCGCCGTCGCTGGCTCAGCTGAAGCGGCGTCTGGAAGGACGGCCGGGCGCGGAAGAGAAGTCGGTGCAGAGCCGGCTGGATGGCGCGGGGCAGGATATCCTGCGCTGGGGCGAGTATGACTTCGCCATCGTGAACGACAATCTGGATGCGGCCTTCGCAGAGCTGAAGGCGATCCTTTATGTCGAGCGCATGAAGCGCGCACGGGCGTCGCTTGGCATCATGGTGGACCAGCTGCTGAAGGACGCGCGACTGGCGACGAAGACGCAGAGCGGAAGTGCGACGGGGGAGGGGAGCTAGTCAGGAGACGCTAGAGCATTTCTGCTTTTGACGGAATCGGAGGGATTCCTGTTTGGTTCGAACTCTGATCCAGTCTGAGTGCTGGATCGGATGAGGGCGTCGATGGGAAGGTACTATTCGATTGATCTTCGCGAGCGGGCGGTTGCGGCGTATCGCGGCGGCGAGAGTTGCCGGGATGTTGGTGCGAGGTTCTGCATTGCGCCATCGACGGTGGTGAAATGGGCTAGCCTTGAGGATCGCACCGGATCGCTGAAGCCGGGCAGATGCGGCGGTCACCGGCCGGTTTTGCTGGAGGCGCAGCGGGACTGGATCATCGCCCGGCTGAAGGAGACGTCACATCTGACGCTTCACCGGCTGGCGAGGGAACTTGCCGCCCGTGGCGTAAGTGTCAGCCACGATACGGTCTGGCGCTTCCTGCGGGCGGAGGGGCTCAGCTTCAAAAAAAATGCTGTTCGGGCTTGAGCAGCAACGTCCGGACATTGCGCGCAAGCGCCAGCGCTGGCAGGCGCTTCAGCCGCGCCTCGATCCGGAGCGGCTTGTGTTCATCGATGAAACCTGGATCAAGACAAACATGGCGCCGTTGCGCGGCTGGGGGCCGAGGGGCGAGCGTGTGAAGGACTACGCGCCGCATGGCCGCTGGCAAACGCTCACCTTCGTGGGCGCGCTGCGCGCCAGCGGACTAACAGCACCCTGCGTCTTTGACGGGCCGATCAATGGCGAGGCCTTCCACGCCTGGGTCGAGCAGCTACTCGTGCCCACGCTCAAGCCCGGCGACATTGTCGTGATGGACAATCTCGGCAGTCACAAGGCCCGCTGCATTCGCCGCATGATCCGCGCGGCAAAAGCCAAGCTGTGGTTCCTGCCGGCCTACAGCCCCGACCTCAACCCGATCGAGCAGACCTTCTCCAAGATCAAGCAGGCCATGCGCACGGCACAGCAGCGAACAGTC
>NCEM01000088.1 GCA_002280725.1 Alphaproteobacteria bacterium 32-64-14 | reverse complement strand
CGCCCAACGCGCCCGCATCCTTCGACAAGCTCAGGATGAGGCGCTCCCCGGCCATGTGCGTCACCCCCACGATTGTCATTCCGGACATGCGCGAAGCGCACGAGCCGGAACCCAGGGGCTCCACGCACAGCCAGCCCACGCAGCCTCTGCCTTCCCGTTCGCGCGCTCCGCGCACCGGGGACTACACCGCTGTGTTGAGACAATCAGCGCCCGCTTAGCGGCCAGCGCACCCCATCCCAAACACACCTCGCGGCCCCGGCCAGCGAGCGCGCGACCCCGCGCCTGCGCGACCCACTCCCTATTCCCAACTCCCCATTCCCTCTATTCTCGTCGCCATGGCCAAGCGCCCCACCAAACGCGAAGTCGACAAGCGCAAGACCACCAAGGCCCTGCGCAAGCTTCGCCGCGTGGCCGATCGCGCGTCGGAAGAGGGCGGTCCCGGCCTCACCACCTGGGAGAAGGACTTCGTCGAAGGCGTCTCAACCCGCCTCGAGACATACGGCTCGGCCTTCCGCGACCCCTCCAAGGGCCGGCTCGAGGACGCCCTCTCCAGCCGCCAGACCCATATCGTCCGCGTCATCGACAAGAAGTCGCGCAGCGCCTCCAAGAAGCCGTCCGGCGGAACGCCCGACAACAAGCCTCCCGGATCCGCGCTCGCCCGCGGCAAGCCGATGCGCGCCTCCGCCAAGCCGAAATGGACGCCCCGCGTCCGCGACATCCATGAAGATGTCCCGGCTCAAGAACCCACCGCCCCCACCCGCAAAGACGCCGCCCTGAAAGTCATCCCCGGCGGGAGGTCGCGCTGAGCCGCGCCGTCCTTTGCGTTTTCCACCACGCACCCGTAAGCGTTCAGGACGCCTGAGGAGTTGCCGTGACCCATTTTGTCCCCATCGAGCGCGTGGCGGAACACCGCTACGCCCTGCCTGTAACAGAGAGCGTTTGCGTCGGTCCGCTCGGGCACGTCTTCCTGTTCGGCGGAGCAGGGCTCGGCGCCGCCATCCGCGCGCTCGAACTGTCGTTCGGGCGCGGCCTCGTCTGGGCGACCGCCCAGTACGTGTCGTTCGCGCGTCTGGGCAGCACGGTCGAACTCGACGTCAGCGTCGCGCAGGCCGGCCGCTCCGTGACGCAGGCAACCGTGACAGGCCGCGTCGCCGGCGACACGATCTTCAACGTCATGGCCGCGCTCGGCGATCGCGATGGCTATCCCGACCAGCACTGGCGCGACATGCCGGACATGCCGCCGCCCGATGCCTGCGTGGAGGAACCCCAAAGCCCGCCGCAGGATCCCAACGCCCGCCTGCGCGGCGGGCTGGATGTTCGCGCCAGCCCCGATCCGTCCCGTCAGGCGGAAGCGATGAAGTCCGGCCGCTCCCAACTCTGGATCCGCACGAAGCGTCCCGGTCCGATCGACAGCGCCACGCTTGCGATCTTCGCGGATTTCGTTCCCGGCGCCATCGGCGGTGCGCTCGGTCGCGGCGGCGGCGGCAACAGTCTCGACAACAACCTGCGTGTCCGGAAGGTCGTGCCCACCAAATGGGTACTGTGCGATGTCCAGGCGCAGGCCGCCGCGCGCGGCTTCGGCCACGGCCACATGCGCCTCTATGCCGAGGACGGCACCCTGATGGCGACGGCCAGCCAGTCCATCGTGCTGCGGACCTATGCCGAATCCAGCGGCTGACAGGCCTGGCGGCTCAAAAATGGAGCTGAAACCCCTGCTTGCGCGAACCCTCCCGCCGCGAGAACATGGCGGCGAGGGGCAATCTCTTTCGGGGTAAGGCGGTCATGGCGAAGGCATTGGCGCTCGGTTTGGCGCTTCTGGGGGCTGCGTTCGCATCCGGCGGTGCACACGCCCAGCGCGGCAATGGCGATCCGCTGGGCGGCCAGTTCGGCGTCATCGAAGTCGCCCTGTCGCCGACCGAAGCCGCGCGGGACGTCGACCTCATGGCCCAGGCCCTCAGCAAGCTGCCGCCCCAACGCCCCGGCGTGGTCGACACATATGTGATCTCGGCCTCTTTCTGGAGCGATCCCGTTTTCGAGAATGAAGCCAAGGAGGCCGCCGCCATTCTCGGCCGCCGCTACGATGCGACCGACCGGACGGTCGTGCTCTCCGCCGGCCGCGGCGCGCGCCTCCCGCGCGTCTATCCGTCGGCCAGCCCCAACAACTTCAACGCGGCCATCGGCAAGCTCGGCCAGGTCATGGACCCGAAGGAAGACCTGCTCGTGGTCTTCGTCACCTCGCATGGCGGACAGGACGGCGCCGTCGCGCTGCAGGAGCAGGGCCGCTCGGGCGGCGCCCTGCGCGCACTCCACCTGCGCACCTCGCTGCAGCAGGCCGGTATCCAGACCAAGCTTGTGATCGTCTCGGCCTGCTTCTCCGGCCACTTCATCATGCCCTTCACCAACCCCGACACCGTCGTGCTCACCGCCGCCGCCGCCGACAAGACCTCGTTCGGCTGCGAGCCCAGCCGCGACTGGACCTATTTCGGCGATGCCCTGTTCAACCACGCCATGCGCGGCGGCGAGAGCGTGCTCGACGCCTTCCACGAGGCGCAGGGCATCATCACGAAATGGGAAACCGGCTTGCACGACAACTGGCTCGCGCTCTCACCCGCTCAGCGCCGCAGCACGCCAGAGCCCGTGCCCTCCAACCCGCAAAGCGCGGGCGGCGAGAAAGCGCTTGCTGTCGTCGCCGCCGCTGAAAGCTATGGCAATGCCATCGCCTGCGCAGGCCACCTCTCGTTCGCGCTCGACCGCGCCAAGACAGGCCGCGGCTTCAAGGGCATGACTGACATCGCCGCGCTGACCGCCGCCGTGAACGCCGTACAGGGCCGCGCCACAACGCAAGGCCAGGCGCGCGGCCGCACGCCACAAGACACCGGCAAGGCCATCGCCTCCGCCTCCGCCACGGCGCTGCAACTGTTCCAGGCCCAGGCCGAATACGTCACCGCCCACGCATCGAGCTGCATGGCGCCTTAGGAGGTAGCGGTAAGTCCGAAGCCTACCGCCCCAGCTCGCGGGTCGCTTCCTCCACGCCCTTCACCGTCAGCGGGAACATCCGCTGCGGGCCGACGATGGTACGGATCATCTCGGTCGAGCCGGAGTAGTCCCAACCCGAGGGATGGGTGGGGTTCAGCCAGGCCAGGTGCGGATAGATATCCACGAAGCGCTGCAGCCACACGGCGCCCGGCTCCTCGTTCCAGTGCTCCACCGAACCGCCGGGATAGGTGATCTCGTAGGGGCTCATCGCGGCGTCACCTACAATGATCACTTTGTAGTCCGCAGCAAACTTGTGCAGCACATCCCATGTCGGGATCTTGCTCACGCCGCGCCGGCGGTTGTCCTTCCACACGCCCTCGTAGATGCAGTTGTGGAAATAGAAGAATTCGAGATTCTTGAACTCCGTCCGCGCTGCCGAAAACAGCTCCTCGCAAGCCTTCACGTGCGGGTCCATCGATCCGCCGATGTCGAGGAACATCAACAGCTTCACAGCATTGCGCCGCTCGGGCCGCATGACGATGTCGATATAACCTTCCTTCGCCGTGCTGCGGATCGTCTCGTCGAGATCGAGTTCTTCGGCTGCGCCATCGCGCGCCCACTTGCGCAATCTCCGCAGCGCGACCTTCAGGTTGCGCGTGCCGATCTCCACGCCGTCATCGAGATTTTTGAACTCGCGCTTGTCCCACACCTTCACGGCGCGTTGGTGGCGCGACTTGTCCTGACCGATCCGCACGCCTTCGGGATTGTAGCCGTGCGCGCCATAGGGCGACGTCCCGGCCGTGCCGATCATCTTGTTGCCGCCCTCGTGGCGCTTTTTCTGTTCGGCCATCCGCTCCTTGAGCGTCTCCATGAGCTTTTCCCAGCCGCCCATGGCCTCGATCATCTTCTTGTCTTCTTCCGAGAGGAATTTCTCGGACATCTTCTTCAGCCACTCCTCCGGAAACTGGTGCACGTCGACACCCTCGGAGAATGAATCGAGACCCTTGAAGACGTGGCCGAACACCTTGTCGAAGCGATCGAGATGCTTCTCGTCCTTCACCAGGGCGGCGCGCGAGAGATAGTAGAAATCCTGCACCTCGTTGCCGCCATCACCGCCGACCACGCCCTTGTCCATCGCCTCGAGCAGGGTGAGGTATTCCTTGAGCGTGACCGGCACCTTGGCGGCGCGCAGCTCATGGAAGAAATGCTGGAACATCGGGAAGTCTCCGGCAGGCGCGATCAGCCTAGCCGGAAGCCGGTCTGAGAGAAAGAGTGCAGAAAGTCAGCGAAAAACGCGCGATCAGCCCGCGTCGTCGTCGCTCGGCGGGGCGCCGCCTTCATACTGCATGGCCTGCTCGAGCGGACGCACGGTCTTGTTCGGCAGGGCTTCGAACGTCGCGACCTCGATTTCGTAGGCCGGCCTTCCGTCGCGCGCGAACGTAATGTGCTTCGGCCATTTCACGCCATTGCTGACGACCTCGCCGGAGAAGGTAGCCGTATCCACCGTGCTCGTGCCGGCCTTGGGATCGGTGCCGCTATACAGGGCGCCCACGAGTTTGCCATTCACGTCGAAGCTGAGTTCGACCGGCTGCGCTTCGCTACGGCTCACCGTGATTCCGCGGCTGCCATCGTTCGCTACAGGCATCTCTTTCACCGAGACGCCGTCGGCTTTCAGGGGGGCAAGCAGGATGGCGCTGTAGAGGCCCAGCTGCTCGTTCTCGAATTTCGCGGCGGCGTCGCCCATCGGCTGCCACGTCACGCGCGTCACGTCCCAGGCCTGGCCCAGTTCTGCCTGCACGGTCTTGGCCGTCTTGGGCTCGGCGCCCTTGGCCCAGCTGGTCAGGCGGTAGAAGCCGAAGGGGCGGACAAGCAGGGCGACGTTTTGCTCGGTCGTTGCGCCATCAACCGTCACCTTGGCGAGGCCCGTGACATAGATCTCCTTGACCTTGGACAGCGCGGCTTCACCGCCAGCCGTTTCGATCGCGGCGTCGAGCACGCTCTTGCCGACATAGACGCCCGCATCGGCAACCGCGGCAGGCGGCGCATCTGTAGTCGTCGCACACGCGCCAAGCGCTGCAAGCAGGGCTACAGAAGCCAGCATCGATTTCGAGATAGCCATCAAATCCTCCCGGAACGTCTTGTCTGCCGGCCTGGTTCGCCGATCGGTGACTGGCTTTAGCCTATCCTGCGGCCCGCTGCGAAGCTCCCCGAGCGGGGATGCGGCACAAAGCCCCGTGATCGCCGGGGAAAGTTTTCAGACAACCTTGAGCTGGATCAAGGATTCGAGGCCGGCAGGATCCCGGCCGCCTATCAGGCGAGGCGCGCGCGCAGCGTGCTGAATGTGTCCTGCGCATCATAGGCATTCGGCGCGCCTGCGGGTTTTGCACCCTTGCCGACGCGGATCTCGATTGCGTGTTCGAAAATCGTCCGCGTCTCGACGACATCAGTCTTGGTACGCGCCAGAACCGGCACGAGCCGGTTGGTGCAGCCGAGCAGGCCGCACGACTGCTGCACCACATACTGGGTCTGGTAATCCGTCTCGGTGGAATACCGGCGCTTGGCATCCGCGTCGGTGTCGGCCGTGATCACCTCGAACCAGTCGCCGCCGTTTTCAAGCGTCAGCTGGGCCGCGCGCATCAACGCATAGTCCTGCACCTGCGCGGACGACATCTTCGAGTCGCCGCGGAACGTCACGCGCCAACGATTATCCTCGATGCGTTGGTCCGCATACCCGACCGCGTTCGCGCTTGCTGCGGGAGAGTATGCCGGTCCCGACGCGCACGCGCCGAGGATGAAGAGGGCCGTGTAAGCGCCGATCACGAGTGCGCGCATGCGTTAGCCTCCCAGAGTCCAAAAGCCTGAAGCAAACAACGCCGGCGGCGATGTTGGGGTTCCGGAAGGTTTCCAAAATGAAATGAAGCGCTGGCGTGCAGTGCGCGCTGGACGCTCCGTTAACTGATCTTGTCGCGCAGGGACGCCAGCGTCTGCTTGGCGTCATACTGCTTGGGTCCGCCCGCCAGCGACTCGCCCTTGCCCATCACGATCACCAGCGTCTGCGTGTTGTGGCCATCCAACTTGCCGTCGATCTTGCTCTGCACCTCGAACCATTCGTTGCCTGCATCCAGCGTCACCTGCGCCGCGCGCGCCAGCGCACGGTCGGCGACCACCCTGGCGGATGCTTCGTCCTGCGCCGCATAGGCGATGCGATAGCGCCCGCCCGACATCGCCTCTTCCGTGAACCCCGAGAGTGATTGCCCGCCCGGCATTGACGAACAGGCCGAGGCGGCCAACAGGGCCAGCGCGGCAATCAGCTTTTTCAT
>NCEM01000087.1 GCA_002280725.1 Alphaproteobacteria bacterium 32-64-14 | reverse complement strand
TGGCCGTCATACGTCCACTTGCCATCGCCGCTGGTGTAAACGCCGCTGCCATTGCGCAGGTCATCCTTCCAGTCGCCGGTATAGCTTGCGCCATCGGCGTAGCGCTGCGTGCCCTCGCCAGCCCGCTTGCCGTTCAGATAGCCGCCCTCATAAGTCGAGCCATCGGTGAATGTCATACGGCCCTGTCCGCTGCGAACGCCCTGAACGAAGTCGCCCTCATAGCGCTCGCCTGATTCCAGCGTCTCGGCGCCGCGGCCATGGACCACGTCCATCTCGTAGCTGCCCTCGTACAGATAGCCATTCGGGCAGGCATACAGGCCCCGGCCATTGCGCCGTCCGCCCCTGAACTCGCCGGTGTAGGTGCAGCCATTGGCCAGCGTCTCGCCGCCCGGGCCATTGCGCATCAGCTCGATGCCCATCGAGACGACATTGGTGACGCCGCCCTTTTCCGCGCAGGCGCAGTTGATCACCGGCGCTGCGAACGAGCCGCCCGGCGTCACCGAGCCAATCGTGCGCTCCGGCGCGATAAACGGCGCAGATCCGCGCTTGCATTGAAGCGTGATGTCCTTGAGCGTTACGTCGCCCGATTGCTGCGAGGCGTTGACCAGCCTCAGCTCCAAATTCGATCCATCGCATCCGCGTGCGGGCGTGGCGCGCCACTGCACTTCCCGGCCGTCAGACCAGCGGATGCCCTGCTGCCAGTCCTGCCCCTGCCAGGCGCCCGCCGCCAGCGTCAGCGGCGCTACCACCAGCGCCAGCGCCGCCGCAACGATTCCCGCGCGGCGCATCGTGCGGATGCGTGATCCCCAAAAGCGAGATCGCATGGCGAACATTCACTTAACTCCCCGAAAGCCGGCCCAACCTGAAAGTCTGGCCTGAAAGTCTGGAATTTCCTGATCTTCCTGGCCCGTCAAGTTAGCGAAACTGTGGCGCCCATGCGGCGCCAGCGGCGGTTAACGCGTTTGCGAGGAACCGCCGCGCCATCGCTGCGTTTTTGTCCGGACATCAACATTGCCCGGAGCTCAATCATGACGCGCGCCATTTCCTTCCTTCCCGCCGTAGCCCTCCTGGCCGCCTCACTCACGGCCTGCGGCACGAACATGGAACAGCGCGCGGCCACGGGCGCTGCTGCCGGTCTGGTGATTGCCGGTCCGGTGGGCGCCGCTGTTGGCGCGGGCGTGGGCGCCGTCGTCAACGAAGCCGAAGAAGACAAGCAATAAGCTGGCGACAGGGGCGCGCGTCAGCGCATCCGATTCACCATGATAAAAGCTTTAGGATCAGGCCGGACGCGAAGGCTTCGCGCCCGGTCATTCTTGTGGGACAGTGGGGTACCGCCGAGGGTAGCGAGTCTGTCCGGGGCGAGAGAAACAAGTGGGGTCTGATATGACGATGCGTGCGATCGCGATGCTGGGCTTTGGCGCTTCGGCGCTCTTGCTGTCTGCCTGCGGCAACAACATGGAACAGCGCGCCGCCACCGGTGCGGCCACTGGCCTCATCATCGCTGGCCCGGTCGGCGCCGCGGTCGGCGCCGCCGTCGGCGTGGTCGTCAACGAGGTTGAGGACGACAAGCAGTAGCGCGAAAGATTCGTGCGCGAACCCCGCTGTGCGCGCTTTGCTAGATCCAGCCGCGCAATCCGGGTCGCCGGATATCACCCCGGCCGTCTGCGTCGCCGGAAATTTGTCTCCATGGCGAGGCAACTGACGTTGCCGCGCGCGTGAGCGGCCGCAATGCAACGCCCTCACAGGTTTCGCCTGCCTGACAACGTCTTAAATCCCGTTCCCCTCTGTCCCTGTACGGACGATACGCCTATAGGCGCCCCGTTGCGTTGCATGGCGCGTTGCGTGGAGTAAGTACGGATGAAGCCGGTTACCGTTTGCATGCGAAGGATCGGATTCGCGGCCCTCTTCGGATCAGGCATTGCGGGCGCAGCAACGCCCGCGCTTGCGCAGACGGCGCCCGCATCCGACCAGAGCGACCGCATCGTGGTGACCGCAACACGTCAGGCCGAGAACGCCGCCGACATTCCGCAAAGCATCGCGATCCTCTCCGGCGAGGCGCTTGCCTCAACCGACGGCGCGGAAGACGTCGTGCAGCGCCTTGTTGGCGTGCAGGCTGCGATCTCCAACGGCTCGCAGGCGACGTTCCAGATTCGCGGCGTTGGCGCTGTGGATCACCAGGCGCTGACGCCGAGCGCCGCCGCCGTTCATGTCGATGGCGTCTTTCTCGCAACCAACGTGCAGGCAAGCCTGCTGGCCTACGATCTTGAGCGCGTCGAAGTCCTCAAGGGGCCGCAAGGCACGATCCAGGGCCGCAACGCTTCCAGCGGCTCGCTCAACTTCCTCACGGCGCGCCCGACCGATGAATTCGAAGCCTATGCCGATGTTTCTTATGGCCGCTTCGATCGTCTCGACCTGCAGGCCGTCGCAAGCGGCGCAATAGGCGAGGGCGCGCGCGGCCGCATTGCCATGCGCATTCTCAAGCAGGGTGCAGCGCTCGAGAATGCCGGCGGGTCGGAAGATGCCGGCGGCGTCCGTGACGAGTTCGGCGTGCGCGGCTCCCTCGCGCTTGATCTTTCCGCCAACGTCGAACTTCTGCTGCGCGCCCACATCGAAACTGACCGGGGCGTCAATCCCGCTCCGCGCAACTCCGCCCTCAATCTTGGCGATCACCAGATCTCCGTCGGCGCCGATGGCGTCCGCGATACCGACAACAATTTCTTCGGCGCGTCCGCCGAGGTCACCGCGGATCTGGATGACTGGCGCATTGTGTCGCTGACTTCGTTCGAAGGCTTCGGTCAGGACTATGGCTTCGATTTCGACGGCCAGCCCGCCGCCATCGCCAACCTCTCCTACGACCGCGACTACTTCCAGCTCGCACAGGAGCTTTATGGCCGAACAAGCTGGGATGACGGCGACCTGCTTGTCGGCCTCTCCTTGTCGGCCGACGATTTCGCGCAGGACTATCTGATGTGGTGCGGCGCACTAAATCCCACAACGCTCGTCGGCACGTGCACCTATCCGGGCGCTCCCGGCCGCGTCGGTCCAACGCCCGCGTCGACTGCGCCCGCAGTCTCCCTGCTCACGCATATCGCCCAAACGCGCGACATGGCTGCCGCCTACAGCGTTGTCGACCTCGATTTTGGCGCGCAGACGACGCTCACGCTTGGCGGCCGCTACACGCAGGAGCGCGTCGACGGCGAAGGCTTCGGCCAGCACGTCTATGCCGATGGCGTGCGCGCGCTGAACAATCGCGGTGGCCTTGGCCTCGCACAGGGTTCGAACACCATCGATGAAGGCCGATTCGCTGGCATGGCCGCGCTGAAGCATCGCTTCACCGACGACCTCATGGCCTATGTGTCGTTCGGCCAGGGCTACAAGAGCGGCGGCTTCAACGGCGAAGTCGCCAACAACGCCAACCACTATCGCGACGAAGGCCTGTTCCGCGCCGAGACCGTCGATGCGTGGGAGGTGGGTCTAAAAGGCGCGCTCGGCGATACGCTCTCGTTCGAGGCGGCCGCCTTCCATCAGGCGTATGACGCGCCGCAGGCGCGCATCTTCGTCGCCTTCCCGTTGCCCGGAGGCGGGTCGATCACCTCGAACTCGCTCGCCAATCTCGATGCAGCGGCAGTGCAGGGGGCCGAACTCTCCGCGCTGTGGCGGCCGTACGACGGCTTCGAGATCGGCGGAGGCGTGATCGCGCTCGACACCGAAATCGAACAGACCACGGATGTCGCGGGCGGAACCAACGTGGCGACGTTCAACGGCAAGCCGCTGCCGTTCGCCTCCGACATTTCGGCCACCTTGCATGCCCGTCACGAATGGTCGCTGGGCGGCGACATGCGCCTCACGCTGGAGCTGAACGCCAAGCATCAGGGTGAGTACTTCCTCGACGCCGAAGGCCGCGCCGACCGACGGCAGGGACCCATCACGCTGCTCGACGCAGCAGCGCGCCTGCGGCTGGCGGGCGGCACGGAACTGTCGGTCTGGGGACGCAACCTGCTGGACGAGGACTACGCCCTCTCGGGCTACGGCTTCATCGGTTACGATACGTTCAGATCGCAACCCGCCACCTGGGGCGTATCAGTGCGGGTGGAGCAGTAGGTTCTTGCCAGGGTATGGCAGCAGCAGCCGTTCTGCCTCTGGCGAACGGACCCTGAACAGCCCATATTCCGGCCATGGCGAAATCACCTTCCAAGTCCCCCGCCAAGTCCCCCGCCAAGGCGGCTGCAAATTCCGCAAGGCCGTCCGCGCCCGCCCACAAGCGCTCGCATGGCGTCGGCGAGGCGCCCATGGCCGAGTTCAAGGCGCAGAAGGCAGCGGCGGTAGCGGTCGCCGAAGCGCAGGACCTCTGGACACCGCACCGGCCTGAACGCACGTGGGACAAGTTCGAAGGCGGCCGCAAATTCCGCGTCGCCTCCAGCTACGAACCCGCCGGCGACCAACCCCAAGCCATCGCCGACCTCGTGAAGGGTGTGGCTGAGAGCGAAATGGACCAGGTCCTCCTCGGCGTCACGGGCTCAGGCAAGACCTTTACCATGGCCAAGGTGATCGAGGCCGTGCAACGCCCCGCGCTCATCCTCGCCCACAACAAGACCCTGGCCGCCCAGCTCTACGGCGAGTTCAAGAGCTTCTTCCCCGATAACGCGGTCGAGTATTTCGTCTCATATTACGATTACTACATGCCCGAAGCCTACGTCCCGCGGACGGACACTTACATCGAGAAAGAGAGCTCCATCAACGAAGCCATTGATCGCATGCGCCACTCGGCGACGCGCGCGATTCTGGAGCGGGATGACGTGATCATCGTGGCGAGCGTCAGCTGCATCTACGGTATCGGCTCGGTCGAGACGTACACTGCGATGACGTTCGAGATTGCGCAGGGGCAGGCGATTGATCCGCGGCAGGTGGCGGCGGATCTGGTGGCGTTGCAGTACAAGCGGAATGATCAGGCGTTCGGCAGAGGCACCTTCAGGATGAAGGGGGACACGCTGGATGTGTGGCCGGTGCACCAGGAGGATCGGGCGTGGAAGATCTCGTTCTTCGGGGAGGAGATCGACAAGATCACCGAGTTCGATCCGCTGACGGGGAAGCAGACGCGGCCGCTTGAGCGGATCAAGGTTTACGCGAACAGCCACTACGTCACCCCGCGCCCGACGCTGAACCAGGCGGTGGAGTACATCAAGGAGGAGCTGCGCGGACGTCTCGCCGTGCTGACGCAGCAGGGGAAGCTGCTGGAAGCGCAGCGCCTCGAGCAGCGGTGCCAGTTCGACATCGAGATGATGCTCGCCACCGGCTCCTGCGCCGGCATCGAGAACTACTCCCGCTATCTCACCGGCCGCCGCCCGGGCGAGCCGCCGCCCACCATGTTCGAATACCTGCCCGACAACGCCCTCGTCTTCGTCGACGAAAGCCACCAGACCATCCCGCAGATCGGCGCGATGTTCCGGGGCGACTTCAACCGCAAGTTCACGCTGTCCGAATACGGCTTCCGCCTGCCCAGCTGCCTCGACAACCGCCCGCTCAAATTCGACGAGTGGGAGAAGATGCGCCCGCAGACCATCCACGTCTCGGCCACGCCCGGCCCGTGGGAGCTGAACCAGACCGGCGGCGTCTTCACCGAGCAGATCATCCGCCCCACCCACCTGATCGATCCGCCGGTCGAGATCCGCCCCGTCTACAAGGACAACGCCAACCAGGTCGACGACTGCATCTATGAGGTGAAGGAGACGGCGAAGAAGGGCTTCCGCTCGCTCGTCACCACGCTCACCAAGAAGATGGCCGAACAGCTGACCGAGCACATGACCGAGATGGGCGTGCGCGTGCGCTACATGCATTCCGACATCGACACGATCGAGCGCATCGAGATCATCCGCGACCTGCGCCTCGGCAAGTTCGACTGCCTGGTCGGCATCAACTTGCTGCGCGAAGGCCTCGACATTCCCGAGTGCGCATTCGTCGGCATCCTCGACGCCGACAAGGAGGGCTTCCTCCGCTCCGAGACCAGCCTGATCCAGACAATTGGCCGGGCGGCGCGAAACTCCGAGGCCCGCGTCGTGCTCTATGCCGACCACATCACCGGCTCGATGGAGCGCGCGATGGCCGAAACCGCCCGCCGCCGCGCGCGGCAGGAAGCGCACAACACCGAACACGGCCTCACGCCGATCACTGTGATCTCCGGCGTGAAGGACGTCCTCGAAGGCGTCACGTCAAAGGCGGCGCAGGGCCTCCTGCCGAAGGGCAGGGACCCCAACAAGCGCGGCAAGGGCAATACGCTGCCGGGCATGGAGGAAGAAGGCTTCGAGTTCATCGGCAAGGGCCACAACCTCACTCGCGTCATCG
>NCEM01000086.1 GCA_002280725.1 Alphaproteobacteria bacterium 32-64-14 | reverse complement strand
CGAGTCGGCGACGACGATGTTGTAGTACGGGCGGTGAGCCGAGCCGCCACGGGCGAGACGGATTTTCAGGGACATGGGTAACTCTCTTCTTTCAGTTTGGTGTCTGGCAGTTTGAAGTCTGGTTGAACGTTACGGGTTGGGCGTCAGAGTGAGGCTTCAGGCCTTCCCCTGGAGTTTCTCGTGATGGCGGATGACTTCCGTCACGATGAAATTGAGGAACTTCTCGGCAAAGTCCGGATCGAGGTCAGCGTCTTTCGCGAGCTGGCGGAGGCGCTCGATCTGCTGGGCCTCGCGGGATTTGTCAGCCGGCGGCATGGCGTGCTGCGCCTTGAGTTCGCCCACCGCCTTGGTCGCCTTGAAGCGCTCGGCCAGCATGTGCACGACGGCTGCATCGATGTTGTCGATCGAGGCGCGCAGGCGGGCGAGTTCGGTGTTGGGATCAATCGTCATTTCTTCTTGTCCCCGCCACCGAGACCGGGAAGACCGCCGCCAAGGCCGGGGAGTTTCGGTCCGCCGGGACCACCGCCGAGGTTTTTGAGGGCGTTGAGCTGTGCGATGCGGCGCTTGCGCGAGGCCTGCAGGACTTCCGGTTTCTTGCGCTCCTTCGGCGTCATCGACATGATGATCGCTTCCTTGCGCTTCATCACCTTGTCGTCGATGCCGGCGGCGGCCATCTGCTGCTTGGCGTTCTTCACGCCCGGCATCAGCTCCATCAGGCCGCCAAGACCGCCCATGCGCTGCATCTGGCGCAGCTGGCCGGCGTAATCCTCGAGATCGAAGAGGCCCTTGGCCATCTTCCTGGCGACGCGCTCGGCTTCGTTCTGATCGAGTTCGGCCTTGGCCTTCTCGACGAGGCTGACAATGTCGCCCTGCCCGAGGATGCGGCCTGCGATACGGCGGGCGTCGAACACGTCGAGCCCGTCGATCTTCTCGCCCATGCCGATAAAGCGGATCGGCAGGCCCGTGACGGAGCGCATCGACAGCGCAGCGCCGCCGCGGCCGTCGCCGTCCATCCGGGTCAGCACCAGGCCGGTCAGCGGCAAGCGCTCGTGGAAGCGTTTGGCGGTCTCGACCGCGTCCTGGCCCGTGAGTGCATCGGCAACGAGGAGCGTCTCGTTCGGGTTGGCGATGGCGGCGATCTCGGCCGCTTCGTTCATCATCTGGTCGTCGAGCGTGGTGCGGCCCGCCGTGTCCAGCATCAGCACATCGTAGCCGCCAAACTTCGCCGCCTGCATGGCGCGGCGCGCAATGTCGGGGGCCAGCTGACCCTGCACGATCGGCAGCGCGTCGACGCCTGCCTGCCCGGCAAGGATCGTCAGCTGTTCCATGGCGGCCGGGCGGCGCGTGTCGAGCGAGGCGACAAGAACCTTCTTGCGCTCCTGCTCTTTCAGGCGCTTGGCCAGCTTGCCGGTTGTGGTGGTTTTGCCCGAGCCCTGCAGACCGGCCATCATGATGACGGCGGGCGGGCTGTCGATCCTCAGCGCCTCGGGCTCTTCATCGCCACCGAGCGTCTCGACCAGCGTGTCGTGCACGATCTTGACGACCAGTTGGCCCGGCTTGATCGACTTGATGACGCTTTCGCCGATGGCCTTGGGGCGCACATCGTCGATGAATTTCTTGACGACCGACAGGGCCACGTCCGCTTCAAGAAGCGCCACGCGGATCTCGCGCAGGGCCTCGTTGACGTCCTTCTCGGACAGGGCGCCGCGGCCGGTGAGGCCATCGAATACCTTGCCAAGCCTGTCTGTCAGCGCGTCGAACATCGCCCAACCTTGTAGACAGAATGACCCTTTTCATGCCGGACCATCCGACATGGGCATTCCTCCTTCCGCGTTCAAACGCCGAACACCCCGCTGAGCGCAACGCGCCGGGCGGGGAACCTCGCCAACCTCGTCCGTTTGCCCAATAGAAAGGGTTCAACGGGGACGTGCTGGAGAAAGCACAGACGGAATCTGCGCGGAAAGACGGGCTCCCTACCCCTGTGGATGGCTTCGGTCAAGGAAAACCCGGCGGAACCCATGCCGTATCGACACGTTGGACCGCGGCCCCGGAACCCCGCATAACCAGGCCATCATGCCCGCATTTACCGTCCGCCACGCTTCGACCTATGCCTATTCCGGGCCGGTCACCCTGTCGCCGCACGCGCTTTACGTGCGGCCACGCGGCGATCACCGGATGAAAGTGGTCTCCTCCAGCCTCACCCTGTCGGCGCCAGCCGAACTGGTCTGGCGGAACGACATGTATGGCAATTCCGTCGCCATTGCCCGGTTTGCGGGTCAGGCCACGCAGCTCGACATTATCAGCGAGCTCGAAGTCGAGACCTTCCCCCGTAGCGAGGATCAGCGGCGTCTGCTGATGGAAGTCAGCGAAGCGGAGTATTCCTTGCGCGAACGCCGGATCCTGGGGCCGTTCATCGAGCAGCCCTGGGAACACGGCCACGCCGCCGCCGAGTGGATCCGGCGTGGCGCGACCAAGGTGAAGAAGGGCAAGTATGAGCGCCTGCTCGAATGCGCTGCCCGCATCCGGCACGAGTTCGACTATCGCATCCGTTTTGAGCCGGGGCTGCAGACGCCGAAGGAAACACTCAGCCTGTATTCCGGCACCTGCCGGGACTTTGCCGAACTGATGATCGCAAGCGCCCGCAGCCTTGATTGCGCGGCGCGATTCGTGACCGGCTATGTCTTTACCCCGAACGCGGCCCCCGGCTCATCGTCGCCACATGCGTGGGCCGAGGTCTACCTGCCTGCCCTCGGCTGGATCGAACTCGACGCCACGAATGGCCTGATCGACGATGGCGACCTGATCCCCGTCGCCTCCGCCGCCACGGGGGCCGAGCTGACGCCGATTTCGGGCGCCTTCACGGGCGCGGGCATCACATCGACCATGAACGTGGCCGTCGACGTGATCCGCAAGGACTAGCGACGCCCGCGCTATGCCTCACCGGTCCGCAGTGCTAACCGGCGCACAGGCGGGAGCATGGGACGGGAGCACGACATGCGCACAATCGGCCTGATCGGCGGCATGAGCTGGCAAAGCTCGCGGCTCTACTATGACCGCATCAACCAGATGGTGGCCGAGCGGCGCGGCGGGGCGAGCTCCGCGAAGATCATTCTCAACTCGCTGGATTTTGCGCCCATCGCGAAGATGCAGGCTGACGGACACTGGCGCGAGGCGGGCGCCCAACTTGCCAACGCCGCGCAGGCGCTGGAGCGGGCCGGCGCCGAGGTGATCGCGATCGGCGCCAACACGATGCACAAGGTGGCTGAGCAGGTGAAGGCATCCGTCGCCATCCCCCTGCTCCATATCGGCGACGCGCTCGTGAAAGAGCTTCGCGCTGACGCCCGGTCGCGGCCGTTGCTGCTCGGCACGCGCTACACGATGGAGGACGCCTTCCTCACCGGCCATCTCGAGCGCAAGGGCATTGGCGCCATTACGCCGGATCAGGCCGACCGCGACGCGCTGCACGCGATCATCTACGACCAGCTGATCAAGGGCGTCGTGACCGATGAGGCCCGCGCAACTGTGCGCGCGATGATCGAACGCTCATTCGCGCGAGAGGCCGACAGCGTCATCTTCGGCTGCACCGAGATCGGCATGCTGTTCCCGCCAACCGAGGTGGGCGTGCCGGGCTACGACACGCTGGAAATCCACGCCAGGGCGTTGGTGGATTTCTCGCTGGGGTGAGAGCTACTCGTCGTTCGCCTGATCGAGCGGGAGGCCCAGCGCCTCGCGGTGGCGGGCGCCGCGCAGGATGCCTTCCATGGCGTAGTTGCCTTCGTGGCAGGCATACTCATACGCCGCCTCGCCATCGCTCCAGAAGGCGATCTCGCCCGACCATGGCTGCGAATAGAACACCGGATCGTCGACCATGAAGGCATAGAGCAACTGGTCCGCCGCGATGCGGGTGAAGCGCTCTGTCACCTTGGCGGTGGATGACAGGTAGGCCGGGTGATCCTGCCAGGAGTGATACGGGCTGAACCCCGTCGTCTCGATCACCAGCGTGTCGCCCTCCCACCAGCCGACCGGATCGCCGAACAGCGGCGCGATGGCGGATGGCTGGTGCGGCTTGCCGATCGGAACGATGCGGGCGTGGCTGATCATCTCGGTATGGATCAGCACGTGGCCGGGCGTCTGCACGATCTGGTAGTGATTGTTGTACAGCCCGTTGACCATGGGCGGACCCGTGCGGCCGCCCGTGGCGAGACAGCGATCCGGCAAGGGGCGCGCTTCGGGATCGGAATAGCCGAGGCGCGCGTCACCCTCATGCGCCAGCTTCCGGCCCGCCTCGCTGTAGGGGATTTTTCCCGAAGGCGGATCGGTGATCCACGCCGTGCGCGCCTGGCCATGCACCACGCCAAAGCGCGTGCCGGGGTCGATCCAGAAAGCGTTGTAGCCGCGCCCCATCAGCAGGTCGCGGCCTGTCAACAGGCCCGAGGCCGGCGTGTTGGCGATATCCTCGGTGCGCATCCGCACGAGCTGCGGATGGTTCAGCGTCGCCTGCTCGACTTCCTCAGGCGTCAGCACGCTCGACTTGTAACGGTCAGCACGTTCCAGCGTGGTGATCGAGGCGTTTGTCCATGTGCCTTGAAGGTCGGGCTTTCCATCCGGCGTTCGCGGCGGCTGGTAATCCCCCTGCGCGCGTGACGACGGCGCAAGCAGGCAGGCGAGCGCAAAGGCCGCCAGTGTTGTGCGGATAGACATTTGCATCCTCCCCATCCGAACGCCGCCCCATCTTTTCGGCGCACAGAGGTTGGCCAGCGCCGGCAAGGTCGTGAGTTCGTGATGTTACACAGCTTGCCTGCCCCGGGGTTGGCCTGCAAGCTGGACCTCTCCCAGAGCCGCGGAGCGAGTTGAGCATGGCGAACCTGTCCCGACTGCGCGCGGCCGCCGCCCTGGCCCTTGCCGGGGTTGTCGGACTTTCCGCGCCCGTCACCGCCCAGCAGGGCGCCATGACGCGCGTCGATCTCGAGCTTTTGCTGGCGGTCGATATCTCGCAATCGATGGATTACGACGAGCACTCGATCCAGCGCGCGGGCTATGTCGATGCGTTCCGTCACAAGGAAGTTGTCCAGGCCCTGATGGCGGGCCCGGAAGGCAAGATCGCGGTCATGTACATGGAGTGGGCCGGCGATTTCGATCCGATCCCGACCATCCCGTGGACGATCATCGACAGCGAGGCCTCGGCCAAGGCGTTTGCCGACCGGCTGGAGAAAGAGCCAATCTTCGGCGAGCAGCGCACCTCGATCTCGACCGCCCTGATGGCGGCGCGCGAGTACATCCAGGGCAACAACATCGCCTCGCACCGGCAGGTGATCGATGTGTCGGGCGATGGCGCCAACAATGCCGGCCTGATGGTGGAGCCCGTGCGCGACATCGTGGTGAAGGACGGCATCATCATCAACGGCCTGCCCATCATGCTGAACAAGCCAAAAGAGTTCTACGACATCGATCACCTTGACCGGTACTACAAGCATTGCGTGATCGGCGGCGTGGGCGCGTTCATCGCACCGGTGTTCGACCTGCGCCACCTGGCGGCGACCATTCGCAAGAAGCTGGTGATGGAGATCGCCTCGATCGAAGTCGCGCCCGACATGGCGCCGATCCAGTTCGCTGACTCACCGGACACACCCCTGCCCAGCGATACGGGTCTTTATCGCGCACAGCTGAAACTGCCGACGGAAAAGACCGACTGCACGATCGGCGAACAGGTGTGGGGCGGCGGCCGCGGCTATGGCGGCTACGGACGCTTCAGGGATCAGTAGAAGTCAGGCCTGCGCGGCAGCCCTGCGATAGAGCGCCTTGTCGGCGTACATCGCTTCATCGGCGCGGGCGAGTGCGCGTTCTGCGGTGTCTTCGTCGGGATCGATATGAGCGATGCCATAGGCGGCGGACACATAGTGCGGCACGCCTTCGTGCAGCACCTTTTCCGTGGACAGCGCCGCGACCAGCGTTTCGGCTTTTGCCGCTGCAGCCTCGCGATCAAGGTGCGTGAGCAGGACGGCGAACTCATCCCCGCCGATGCGGCCGACAACATCCGTCTCGCGCGTCTGGCGCACCAGCACTTCGCCGATGGCGCGGATCACGGCATCGCCCGCCGGATGGCCGTGGCTGTCGTTGATCGCCTTGAAGTTGTTGAGGTCGAAATAGACGAGGCTGGCCTCGATCTCGTGGCGCTTCACCATCGAGATCACGCGCGAGGCTTCACGCACGAAGGCGCGGCGGTTGTAGACCGGGGCCAGCGGATCGTGGTCAGCAGACGCCTCGGCCTCGGCCAGCGACAGCTTGAGCTGTTCAACGTCGAGGCGCAGGGAATCGACCTCGCCGATCATCACGTTGAAGGCGGTGCGCACCTGTGGCGTCAGATGGTGTTCCGGAACGCCGAATATCTGGGCGACGCGCAGGGCAAGATCCACCGGCTGCTCGGGCGCGGCAACGTCGCCGGGCGCAGGGGCCTGGCGGTTTCGCGGGGCGAAGATGGAGAAGAACTTCATGCGGGACGCGGGACTCCTGCCGGCCATTCCACATCAAGCCCGTTAGCAGCTGATTAACCGAGTTCCGGCGGGCCGTTGCGAATTGGGCAGGTATACCTGTAGAAGGCCACTTTCGCGGGCCGGAGAGCCTTATGAGCGCGGCAGTAAAAGCCCATTTGGTGGGGATTGTGATGGGCAGCCGGTCCGACTGGCCGACCCTGCAAAAGGCTGCGGATATCCTCACAGAACTCGGCGTTCCGTTTGAAACCAGGGTGGTTTCGGCCCACCGCACGCCCGACCGGCTGGTCGCGTATTCCAAATCCGCGCGCGGGCGGGGGATCAAGGTGATCATCGCGGGCGCAGACGGACTCGGTCGCCGAGACGGTGGAAGACGCAAAATGAGCAGCCAGCCCACTGGCGTGATCGCCCGGCCGGGCGACGCCATCGGCATTCTGGGCGGCGGCCAGCTAGGCCGCATGCTGGCGATTGCAGCCGCTGACCTCGGTCTCGACGTGCACATCTTCACGCCGGAGGAAGACAGCCCCGCTGCGCGCGTGGCGAAGCGCACCTGGGTTGCCGACTGGAAAGACACCGCTGCGCTGAAGGAATTTGCCGCGAGCATTGTGGCTGCGACGCTCGAGTTCGAGAACGTGCCGGTTGCGGCAGCCGATCTGATCGAAGCCGAAGGCAAGCCGATGCGGCCTAACGGGCGCACGCTGTCGCGCACGCAGGATCGCCTCGCGGAGAAGACATTCCTGCGCGAGATCGGCATCGAGCCGGCGCCGTTCGCGCGTGTGGATGGACCCGACGATATCGAAAAGGCGCTGAAGCAGCTTGGCGGCAATGGCGTGCTGAAATCGCGCTTCTCCGGCTATGACGGCAAGGGTCAGGTGCGCCTCAAGGGCTCCGTCCCGCCCAATGCGTGGGCCGATGTTGGCGCGGGTCCATCGCTGGTCGAGGCGTGGATCGAACATGATCGCGAGATTTCGGTTGTGGCGGCCCGCTCTGCAAACGGTGACTTCGTGGCGTTCGATCCGCCGGAGAACGATCATTCAGGCGGCATCCTGCGCTGCTCGACTTTCCCCTCCTCCGCACCGCAAGCGGTGCTGGATGAAGCCGTGCGGCTTGCACGGAAGCTGGCCGATGCACTCGATTATGTCGGCGTGCTGGCGCTGGAGCTGTTCCTGACCAAGGACGGCAAGCTGCTGGCCAACGAGTTTGCGCCGCGCGTTCACAACTCCGGGCACTGGACGCAGGACGCCTGCATCACCGGCCAGTTCGAGCAACACATCCGCGCCGTGGCCGGATGGCCGCTGGGCGATCCGTCACGCCATTCGGATGGCGAGATGATCAACCTGCTGGGCGAGGACGCGGCGTGCTGGGAGCAGTATCTGCGCGAGGGCGCCAAGCTGCACCTCTACGGCAAGCGCCACGCCGCAAGCGGCCGCAAGATGGGCCACATCACGCGGCTGCGTCCGAAAACCTGACGTTGGGATCAGCTCGCTTCGTCGACGCGGCGCGAGAGCATCTCGATGCGGGCGGCGGCGTCTGACAGGAGGGTCGCGGCGCGGTTTTCGAGGTTGCGGATGCGATCGTCCAGCGCCTTGGCGCCGACGCCCACAGCCTGCGCGTCGAGTTCATCGAGTATGGAAATGCCCGCGGCGAGGAAAAGACGTTCCGCGCCGAGATCGCCCAGCGCTTCGGTGAGTTCCATAACGCGCTGGTCGAAGCGCGCGCCGAGTTCTTCGAGCCGGGC
This sequence comes from Alphaproteobacteria bacterium 32-64-14, assembly GCA_002280725.1. Classification (GTDB taxonomy): domain Bacteria; phylum Pseudomonadota; class Alphaproteobacteria; order Caulobacterales; family Hyphomonadaceae; genus UBA7672. The sequence goes on along the minus strand of NCEM01000086.1, from coordinate 823 downwards.
CTCCTGACCGGGGGCGCAGCTGAGCGAATAACGCTTTCCGCCGACGGTGATTTCAGCCTTGGCCACGACGCAACTGCCTTCCTCGATACTTCACTATAGACCGGATTATCCTGCTGGCCCTAGCCCTCGCCGGAGCCGGACCCGCCTAGACCTTCCCCAGCGCTTCCCGGACCTCTGAAATCGCTGCGCCAAGAGCCTCGGATGCCTCATCGGCAAGCTTCTGAAGCTCTCGTTCCCGCGCCTTTGCAGCGTCCAGATCGCTTGCGAGGCGAGCACGATCAAGGCGCAAGGCATCGGCCTCGCGCGTCTGGGCGCGCTGGCGTTCCAGCTTCTCGAACATGCCATCCAGCCGGCCTTCCAGCCGGTCGATCGCCGCTTCAAGCTGGCGGAGGGCGCCATCCATCTGCGCCTGATCTTCGGGTTGCTCGGTCATCCCCACTATCCTCTTTCCGCAATGTGATGCCTGTGAGCAACCCGCGCAATGGCGGCATGCGGCAGTGAATCCCCTTTGATGCAGGCCGCATTGCCATTAACCAGCGGCCAATCCGCCGGGAGATACAGCCATGGCCACGAACCTGCCGCTCGCCAATGCGATCCGCGCCCTTAGCATGGACGCCGTCGAAAAGGCCCAGAGTGGGCATTGCGGCCTGCCGCTGGGGTTTGCGGATAGCGCGACCCTGCTGTTCCAGGAATTCCTGAAGTTCGATGCGGCCAACCCGGAGTGGCCCGACCGCGACCGCCTCGTCCTGTCGGCGGGCCATGGGTCGATGCTGCTCTATTCCCTGCTCTATCTCACCGGCAATCCGGATGTGACGCTGGATGA
>NCEM01000085.1 GCA_002280725.1 Alphaproteobacteria bacterium 32-64-14 | reverse complement strand
CCTTGGCTCTTCCCGTTGCTGCGGGATCAGCGCAGCTCGTTTGGAATGCGACCGCCAGCGCTCCAGCGGGACTCTATCGCATCGACCACGAACGATGGCATGTCGGGGATCGGGTCGCCGTGCTTCCCGCCGATACGCTGGCCGCAGAGCTGGATCGTAGGGGCGTTCTGCCGAGGGGCAAACTTCTCATCAAGCGCGTTGTTGCTGCGGCCGGAGATGCCGTTTGTCGACTTGATGGTGCGGTCCTCGTCAACGACGAGATTTTGGCACAAGCCAAATCGAACGACTCGACAGGAGAACCGCTTCCATCATGGCAGGGGTGTGCCTCCTTGAACGAGGGCCAGGTGTTCCTGCTTGGCGATACCGCTGGGTCTTATGATGGGCGGTACTTTGGCGTGACACGGGCAAGCGAGATCATCGGCCGGGCGGACCCGCTGCTCACGTTCTGACAGTCAGCGACGCTTTGAGCAGCCGGGTGTCGAAGCCGGTAGGGCGCCTGCGCGCTCTCCTCGCCTGTGGCCTGTCGCGTCCGCCGTTCAAGGGACGCTGACGCTCTTCGCCCTTGAGCAGCGGCCCTATGCGACAGGCCGGGGAGGCGGGTCGCGCAGGCGACCCCGATCCGGCGTGTTGCCATCGGGCATGCTCAAGGAGCTCGTCAATGACTGCTCAAACTCAACCGATCCAGCTCATCGCCCTGAACAACCTCGTCGCTTCGCCACGTAATGTTCGCAAGCAGGATCGAAAGGCCGATATCGACGCCTTGGCCGCGTCGATCGCCGCCCATGGCCTGCTTCAGAATCTCTGTGTGGTTCCGACCGAGGGTGACAAATTCGAGGTGGATGCCGGTGGCCGCCGTCTCGCCGCTCTGAAACAATTGGCCAAGCAAAAGGTGATTTGCAAAGATCATCCGATTCCCTGCCATGTCGTGACGGTGGAGCAGGGCATCGAGGTGTCGCTTGCGGAAAACATCCAGCGCGTCGCCATGGACGCCATGGATGAGGTTGATGCATATGCCGCGCTCGTCGCAGAGGGCGCCACCGCAGACGATGTCGCCCGCCGATTCGGGGTAACCCGTCGTCACGTCGACCAGCGTTTGGCACTCGCGGGACTGTCGCCCAAGATCAAGACTGCCTGGAAACGCGGGGATGTCAGCCTGGAAGCAGCCCGGGCCTTCTGCCTCGTTGAGAGCCATGCCCAGCAAGAGGCCGTGTTCAAGAGTCTGGGCAGACCGGTGACGCATGCCGGCTCCGTTCGCGCCCGCCTGATGGAAGGACGCATGCGGGCGTCGGATCGTCTCGCGGCGTTTGTCGGGCTTGAAGCCTATGAATGCGCTGGCGGCGTTGTCGTGCGCGACCTGTTTGATGCTGAAGCCGTCTATGTGGAAAATCCGGCACTGATGGCGGAACTGGCGGAACAGAAGCTCGCAGGCGAACGCGATAGCTGGATCGCGCAAGGCTGGGGGTGGGTCGAGACGAGCCTTGGTCAGGGCCGTACCGATAGCGGCTTTGCTGTGATGCGCCTTCAGCCCGAATGGCGCGAATACACGGATGAAGAAGAGGCCGAACTGACCCGCCTGCGTGACGAACTGGATGCGCTCGACGCCGCACTGGATGAAGACAGCATCGAGGATGATCCGCGCTGGGACGCGCGTGACACGCTCGCCGCCGCGATCGAAACCCTGCGTCAGTCAGCCCGCGTCTGGAACATGGATCTCATCGCACACGCTGGCGTGGTCATCGCGATCAATCATGACGGAGAAGCCTATGCCACACGGGGCGTTGTCCGGCAGTCTGATGAGAAGACGATCAAGGACATCCGCAAACGGTTGGAGAGGGCAGAGACCGGTGATGACGCCGTCGTCGATGACGAGGCGGTCGCATCTCCAGAGCCTGAGACTGCCTGCGGTCTACCAAAGTCTGTGATCCGCGATTTGTCGCTTGCACGTACACGCGCGATTCGTCTCCTGCTGGCGCGGGATCGGGAAACCGCTCTTGCCGTGACTGTTGCCGCGATGATCATGCGGACCGTGTTCCGCCACGAATTGTCCGGTATCGGTGTGTCGGCGAGCGCCGCGCATGTCGACGACCTCGAAGCACTCGTTGAAACTCGGAACGCAATTCTGGCGCATGTCCCGGACGATGAGGACGAGGTGCTCGACTGGTGCCTGATGCAGCCTCCCGAAACACTTCTCTCGGTCCTGTCAGTCATCGTGGCCGATGCCGTCGATCTCATGCACGAGAAAGGCGCGCCGTCAGATCTTCGTCGGCAGTCACTGGCCGACAGACTGTCGGAGATCCTCGATCTCGACATGCGTGAGTTCTGGGTAGCGGATGCGTCTTACTGGACACGTCTGCCAAAGGCCGACCTCCTTGCAGCCCTTTCCGGGGCGCCTGGATTTATCGACCAGACGGAACGGTCGCAGCAAGTGGCGATCAAGGCATATGCCAAACTCAACAAAGATGAGCTTGCCGCCAAGGTTGGCGAGGCATTGGCAGGAACGGGCTATCTGCCGGACCTGTTGGTTACGCCCGTTCGTGCGGGCAGGTTTGAGTTGACCTGGTCGGGAGTTGCGGTCGCGGCCGAGTAGAGATCGCGCCGTCGAAGCCAAGAGGGGCCGCCAGAGATCTGGCGCGCCCTTTCTTTGCGGAGGGATTGTGTCGCCGGAGCAGCAAGACCTCAGCCCGATGCCTTCACATGTCACACCGCGGGCAGACCGCTGCCACGTGTCGTGGCTCCGGTGGACGCGCTCACCGCCGATGTTGCAGACCATCTCGTCAAGATGCCAGCGCGGTGAAGGCGGTGCTCTGCGGCGCTTGAGTTTGGCCGCGATCTGCGGCCCGAACTTGATCGTCCAGCAGCGAACGGTCTCGTAGCTGACGTTGATCCCGCGTTGAGTCAGAAGTTCTTCAACGTCGCGAAAGCTTAGGGCGAAACGGAAGTAGAGCCAGACCTAATGACGGATCACATCGACTGGAAAACGGTGACGCTTGAAGGAAACTCGCGTCATTGGGGTCTCCTGCCGCCGAAAAACGGCCGTTGCAGAGACCATAGCACAATGGCCTGACAGCTCCGTTCTTCCGGTTTGTGTGTTGCGCCTCAGCAAGCACGCGCTGGGCGGCCTCGGGACAGCCGGCAGACCGCAGACATCGTCAACCCTTCCGTTTCCTTGTGTGCACCGAAATCCACGTTTAGTCTTTCACACGCTGATTTTTCGCTGCGCCGTAGTGCGATACGGCGATGCGAAAGGGGAGAGCGGCAGGGGACAAATGAACATGGACGCCTCCACCGGCGTGGTTGCATGGGAGCGCGATGCGGAACCCAGCGCTGCGACCTCGCAAGAGCTCGCTTTCGACCTCTTCATCAGTTTCTCGGCAAGCGATTCCCGGCATGAGATCTTCGGCCGACGCACAGACATTGCGTCTGAAACCAAGAAGCGGCTTGAGGCCTTTCGGCATCCTCAAACCAAGCGGCGTATGCGGGTCTGCACGTATGTGGACGACTTCGACCTGAGTCCTGCAATCGAGCAGGCAATTTACTCGAAGTTGGACTCCTCAGGCGCGGTACTTGTCATGTGCACGCCGGGTGCGGCGGCGAGCCCTTATGTAAAGATGGAGCTCGCCCACACGCGCCAGACGAAGTCTCCCGATCGCTTGATCCCCGCGTTGATCAAGGCGGCGCCATCGGAGCTGTTTCCGGGCACATTTTCGGAAAACACGCTCGCCGCCAATATCAGTTATGGAGATCTCGCCAATCGCCGGGCGTGGATAAAGCGCATCGAAATGGAAGCTGCCAAGGTCGCTGCACGTGTGTGGGGCGTTCGGCTTCTCGAAATCTACGATCGCTTTGTGGTCGAACGGCAGCGCCGCCGCATACGCCTTTTACAGGGGGCGGCGCTAGCGGTTTTGCTCGTCGTGGTCGGTGCGGGCGCTGCGGTCATGAACTTCCTGAGCGCACAAGAGGCTCGCACTCTTGCTGATCATCGACGCCTCGCAGCCGAAATTGCTTCAATTGATCGTGCTTGGAACTCAGCTGGGGACATAGACCAGGCCAAGCGGCTCGTCGATCGGCTTGAGAAGGCGACCGGAGACGCTCAGCCTTTCGAACTGCGCTACTTTTCCGGCATCACTTCGGCCGAAAAGTTTAGCATCGGTCGCTTCGCAAACCCTGTTGATGCACTCGCGATCGCGCCGGACGGATCGCGAGCTGTCGTGGCCACTCAGGACGACCCGGTAATTGTGTTCGATCCTCGCGACGGTCGCCCATTGAAGACGCTCTCCACGGCTACGGTTGATGCAACTGCAGTTGCTTTCGCCGACGGCGGCTGGCTGGTCGCCGGAACAGAGGGGGGGATTGTGGTATGGAACGATACCGAGCCTGCCGAGCGCCTGATCGCCTTGCCCGATGGGGTCAGCGTAGAGAGGCTTGCACTTAGACCGGGTGACGTATCGGGCGTCGTGCTCGGCAGTGACGGCGGCATCTACACGTTCAATCTTTCAAGCCCGAGCTTGGAAAAAGTCTCGCAGTTGCAGGGTGACGGACCTCACCGCGTGATCTTCACAGAGGATGGCAAAACGCTTGCGACCTTCACTGATGGAGAAGGGGTCACCCTGCTTGACGGAACGACACTGGAAGTCGGCGCCAAAATCCCCGTGCCAGACATGAGGTTTGAGGGGGAGTTCGCGGCCTGGCGAGATCTTCTCTTCTTCTCTGCCGGCGACAAGATTGGCGTCCTCGATACGGCAAATGGAACGTTCGCCGTGTCAGGCTTCATGGGCGATTTTGTCACCACCATTGATATTCATGACTCCGGCGGACTTCTGGTGATTGGCGGAAGCTGGAAAGGCTTTGAACTATGGCAGACACCCGACCTGCGCGAACCAAGAACCTGGCGCTATCTAGAGAGTCTTCGGCCAGTCACGGGCTGGGCGTCTTCGGTGCACTTCCAGACGAAGGGAAATATGCTGATTGGCGCATCGCTGGGCGGCGACATCCGAGGCTGGGACACTTCTCGCATCGGCATCAGGTCCTCGTACTCTCACTCTGGAACGGTGAACGTGATCGAACCGATAGATGGCACAGATGACATCGTTTCCGGCGACAGTCACGGCATGCTACGGCGCTGGAATCCACGTACAGGAGATATCGCTTGGGAGCGAACCCTCGGCGATGATGTTGATGCCGTCGCCTTCGACGCGGACGCCGCACAGGTCTTAGCAACCAGTACCGATGGAAATGTGTTTTTCCTTGATGCGGCAAACGGCTCAACGTTGAGGGAAGTCGCCGGGTGGGGACCACTCGCGCGATCGCAGAACGGCAAGACACTTGCCTGGATCGGCGAAGACGGACAATCGATCGAGATAGTGCAGCGCGGCGCGGAGCCCGAGCGTGCGCGCGTTTCGCTCACTGACATTCCAGCCGGCGAGGATGTCGAACTCGACATTGTCTCTCTCGCACTTTCTCCCGGAGGCAACATATTGGCTGCCGGCACAGGAGATGGCCGTCTAGCAATCGTGGACATTCAAACCCGCCGCATCGTTCGGCACAGGGAACTGGTAGAAGGCGTGCTTTGGACATTGGCGTTCTCGCCGGACGGCAAACAAATTGCCGCCGGCGGTTCCGACAACTTTGTGCGCGTTGTCACCGCATCGCAACTGGAGGACGTCGCTTTCCTCGCGGGACACTGGAACACCGTATTCAACGTCGATTTCTCCCCGGATGGCAAAACCCTCGTCTCAGCCGGTCGTGAGGGTGTCCTGCGCTTCTGGAACACCGGAGCATGGCAAGAGACTATGGCTCTCTCCCGCCATGGCGCCGACATGGATCCTGGCGCGAGAGTGGTGGCGTTCGATGAGTCAGGAGAACGGCTGTACTCCGGAGGAGCGATGGGTCGCATCATCGTCTGGGACACGAAAAGCGTTGGGCCATCCAGCCCGTAGTGCAAGAGCGCATCGCGTGCTGCTCACGGCGAAGTCGGATTCCTCCGCCGAACTCCAGCTGACCTTTGTGTCTGTGAACAGTCACCGTAAGGTGACCCCTCCGCTTCCGGCAAAATCAAACTCTTAGTGCGCCGATCGGCGCCGGGACCCCACGGCTGTTCACTTGGCAGAGCATGAACGAGAGTTCATTGCGCCCCGTATGGCCGCCATTTCGGCCACTTTTTTCCGACGTTCCGCTGACAGCCGGCCGTGTTGCTGCACAAATCGTTTGGCGGTGAATACACGCCATTAAACGGATAAACGTTACCCCGGCCAGTCGAGCCCTTCGCCCGGCGCCGAAACGCGGGCTGCATCCAATGCGGCCTTTGCGGTCTGGACCGTAACCGCCGAAGCGCATTTGGCGGTGACGGTTGCTGTACCATTGCCCTTC
>NCEM01000084.1 GCA_002280725.1 Alphaproteobacteria bacterium 32-64-14 | reverse complement strand
GCCGAACTCGGCGCCGGCGAAATCCTCCTCACCTCGATGGACCGCGACGGCGCAAAGACCGGCTACGACCTCGATCTCCTCCGCGCGATCCGCGATGTGGTGCGCGTGCCGATCATCGCCTCGGGCGGCGCCGGCACTGTCGAGCACATGGCTGACGCCGTGACGAAAGGCGGCGCAGACGCCGTCCTCGCCGCCTCGATCTTCCACTTCGGCGAAGCCACCATCGCGGACGCCAAGCGCGCCCTCGCGCGCGCCGGCGCGCCCGTGCGCATGATCGAACCGGCATAAGGGGGCCAGCACGATGCAGCACAACCCGCTCGGCCCCGCCGCCTATCTCGGCGAAATCCTCGCAGACCTCGCCAAGACGATCGATGCCCGCGTCGGCGATGATCCCGCTGCCTCGTGGACCGCAAAGCTGCTCGCCGGCGGCCCCGCCCTCACCGCGAAAAAGCTGGGCGAGGAAGGCGTCGAGGCCGCGCTCGCCGTCGCCTCCCAGGGCGACACCGAAGTCGCGAAGGAAGCCGCCGACGTGCTTTACCACCTGCTCGTCGCCCTGCGCTCGCGCGGCGTGACGCTGGACCAGGTCGCGAAAATCCTCGCTGACCGCGCAGGCACATCGGGCCTTGCCGAAAAAGCCTCGCGCGGCTGAGCCTGCACACCACCGCCAACTCATCAGGGGGACAGACTCATGTCAGACAAGTTTGCTGAGCGCATCGCCGGCGTCGACGCCAAGGTTGGCGACCTGCTCCAGATGATCCCCGACAGCGTGAAGGCCTACGGCAATCTGTCGAAAACAGCTCAGATCCCCGGCGCGCTCGACGCTAAGACGAAAGAACTGATCGCGCTCGCTATTTCCGTCGCCACGCGCTGCGATGGGTGCATCGCCTATCACGCCCGCAACTCCGTGCGTCAGGGCGCAACGCGGCAGGAGATTGCCGAAATGCTCGCCGTCACCCTGCAGATGGGCGGCGGCCCCAGCATGGTCCACGCCGCCGACGCCCTGCGCGCCTACGACGAATTCGCCGCCCAAACACGCACAAGCAAGGCATGAGCCTCCTCGCCCGCCCCGCAACCCGCGCGGACGCGCCCGCCATGGCGGAACTGATCAACGCCATCATCGCCATCGGCGGCGCCACAGCACACGAAGATCCGTTCGACGCCGCCGCGATGGATCGCGTGAGGAAGCGGTTCGAGGTCCGCTAAGGCGCGTCTTACCTCGCCGGCCTCAAAAACACATAAGTCGCCCCCGCCCCGCCATGCCGTGCATGCGCCTCGGCATAGCCCGCGATGAACGGGCGAAGCTGCGGATCGGCGATCCAGTCGAACAGACGGGATCGCAATATGCCGACACCCAGCCGCCCCTTGCCCGTGATCACGAGCACGCAGCGCGCGCCAACACTCGCCTGCCACAGCAGGAAGTCCACCAGTTCACGATGCGCCGTTTCCTGCGTATGCCCGTGAAGGTCGAGCCGCGCATCGATTTCGTGCTGCCCCCGCCGCACGCGCCGCTGTCCGGAAAGATCGTCCGGCGCCGATGGCCGCCGAGCCGGCTTCGCCCTGGTCGCGACAACAGGCGCAACAGCGCTCACTCCGCCCGCAACAGGCGCCGCCTCGTCATCCTCGTGCACGATGGACTTGCCCGGCGCCGCCCGCACGGTCCGCGCCACGCGCGACCACAGCTTGCGTTCTTCGGGAGAGAGCTTGCGCGTCATGGGCCCCAACCCGCCAGGAATCAGGCGCGCAGATCAGGTCGCGGTGGCGACTTCGTCCAGTAGCCAGTTCGGATCAGTGCTGCCGAACGAGCGCTTGAACGTCCAGATTTCCTTGGCCTGGCGGATATTGTCGCCATCGGTCAGCTCGCTCTCGAACGACACCAGCACGCGCGCCCAGTTCTGCGCATCGACCGACGCCTCGACAATGCGCGCCTGGCGCAGGCGCACCAGCCGCATCGGCTCCGCGCCAGACTTCTCACGCTCGGCAATCGCGCCGCTGTAGACCTCAAACACATCGTCATCGACCAGCTGGCGCAGCGTCTCGCGGTCGCCATCAGCAAACGCAGCCACGGTCATCTCATACGCCTTGCGCGCGCCGCGGGTGAAATCGTCGGGCGAAAAACTCGTGTCCTGGGCGGCAATCGCCTCAAGGCCGGCCGCCGCCGGGCCGGTGAACGCCGGGCGCAGCTTCGCGCGGCCCTCCGCATCGCCCGTCTCGTCCGCCTCGGGAACCCTGACCGGCGCTTCACGATACTGGCGCGCAGGCGGGCGCTGTTCGGTGCCGTTTTTCTGCCCCAGCACGGAATAAAGGCGCGAAATCACGAAGACCGCGATCGCAGCGAGGATAATGAGATCAATGCCAAGGCTCACAGGCGACCTTCAGGTCCAGAGGTAGGCAGGTACAGGGCAGGACAAGGCACAGACCTTGCTCCGCACTGTTCAATATAGACACAAAAGCCGTCGAGTCAGCCCGTTGTTGCGGGCGTTGTACACCGCCACACTAACGTGATAGCCGCCCTGCCTCACTAAGATGCCAATTTTGGACCGGAATTTCCCATGACTGACACGCCCGCTCCGGATCAGGCTCAGGCGCAGACGCCCGCCGGACCGCCGCTTATCCGCGTGCTCGCGCAGTACGTTAAGGACCTGTCATTCGAGAACCCGGGCATTTTCGCAGCCAATCCGTCGAACGCCGCCCCCGAAATCGAACTCGGCATCGACGTCCGCGTGGAACCCGGCCCGCCCGACCAGAATATCTTTTCGGTCGAGCTGAAACTCTCGGCCCGCGCCAAGCGCCAGGACGCCGTCGTGTTCATCGTGGAACTCGTCTACGGCGGCGTGGTCCAGCTGCAGGACGCCAAGCGCGAAGACGCCGAGCCGATGCTGCTGATCGAATGCCCGCGCCTGCTCTTCCCGTTCGCCCGCCGCATCATCGCCGACATCACCCGCGAAGGCGGCCACCCGCCCCTGATGATCGATCCCATCGACTTCGTCGGCCTCTACCGCCAACAACGTCAACGCGCGGAAGCGGAAGCCGCGACGGCAGCGCCTAAGGCTTGATCTCCCGTTGCTTGCGCCAGTGAACGTCGTACCAGACCCCCAACCTCGAAGTTCACCCAAACTTCTTCCAAACCGCCGCATCGCCCATCTGCGCGATGAACGCAGCATGCGCCTGGGCCTCCTCGGGCCGCACCAGGGACTCCAGCGGCACGGGGCGCGGCTTGCGTTGCGCGTAAGTTGCCTGACCCAGCATCGCCACCGACGACGCATTGGCGAAATCGAACGCCCGCGCCCGTCCGCCGCGCAGCTCCAGATACGCCATCGCCAGCAGCTGCGCATCGAGCAGCGCGCCGTGCAGAACCCTGCCCTCGATGGAAATGTTGAACCGCTTGCACACCGCATCGAGCGAGGCCGGCGAGCCCGGCCGATGCTCGCGCGCCAGCACCAGCGTGTCGATGAACCGTTCCTTAGGCAGCTGCGGCCGCCCCAGCAGCTCCAGCTCGTAGTTCAGGAAGCCGCGGTCGAACTCCGCATTGTGCGCAACGATGGGATCATCGCCGAGGAACTCCATCAGCTTGTCGACAACATCAGGATGCTCGAACCGCTTCTTGTCGCGCAGCGTCTCGTTCGTGATGCCCGTGATGCGCACCGTGGCGTCAGACACAGGCCGCCCCGGATTGATGTAGATCTGGAACTCCCGCCCCGTCGGCAGATAGTTCACCAGCTCGATACAGCCGACCTCCACGATCCGGTCGCCTTCGCGCGGATTGAGTCCGGTTGTTTCGGTGTCGAACACGACTTCGCGCATCTCAGTTTCCCGTGCCCTCGGCATCCTGTGTCGTCACAGCCCGCGCCCGCAGTGCTGCGATCACCGCATCGACCTGCGCCTGCGCATAGTCGAGCCCCAGACCCGTATTGATCACGAAATCAGCGCGCCTGCGCTTTTCCGAATCGGGCGTCTGGCGCGCCAGTATCGCCTCGAACTGCTCCTCGGTCATCTGCCCGCGCGCCAGCACGCGCTCTCTCTGCACAGCTTCCGGCGCGGTGACGACCACGATGGCGTCCATGCGCCTGTCGCCGCCATTCTCGAACAGCAGCGGAATATCCAGCACGACGATATCGGCCCCGTCCGCCATCGCTTTTTCCATGAACTCGCGCTGCATCGCGCCAACGATCGGGTGCACGATGCTCTCGAGCTTCTTCATCGCTTCGTCATTGCCGGTCACGCGCGTGCGCAGGCTGGCGCGGTCGATCCCGCCATCTTCGCCCATCACACCTGGAAACACCCGCTCCAGAGGCGCAACAGCGATGCCGCCCGGAGCATAGGCCAGATGCACGGCAGCATCTGCGTCATAAACCGGCACGCCGCGCTTGGCGAACATCGCAGCGGTCGTCGACTTGCCCATCCCGATGGAGCCCGTGAGTCCCAGCTTGATCATGTGCGCGCCGCCACAGATTTCCGGCAGGCAGCAAGCGCCTCGGCCTGATCCGGATCAATGCCGAACCACAACCTGAACGCCGCCGCCGCCTGCGCCACCAGCATGGTCAGCCCATCATGCGGCGTCCATCCCGCATCCGCCGCCGGACGCAGCACCGCATCCGCCGCCTTGCCATAGGACAGATCGAGGAAGGCGCGGCCAGCGCCCTTCGGCAACGCCGGCAGGCCCGCACCCGAGTGACCGAGGCTCGCCGAATTGACGATCAGGTCGGCGCTCTCCGCGTGCCGCGTCAGGCTTTCAAGACTGTCCGTCTGCGCGCCCGGCGCCAGCTCGCTCGCCAGCGTCTCCGCATTGGCGACGGAGCGATTGAGAATCATGATCTTCGCTCCAGCCTGATGCAGGCTAACCACCGCCGCCCGCGCCGCCCCGCCCGCCCCGATCAGGATCACGCGCGATCCGGCGCCGAGTTCACCGACCGCTGCACGAACCGCCGCCGCAAAGCCCGCAACATCGGTGTTGTAGGCCGTCCACTGGCCCGCCTCGTTCACCAGCGTGTTCGCCGCGCCGACCAGCCGCGCCAGCCCATCCACCTTCGCAGAAGCCACCAGCGCTGCAATCTTGTGCGGCAGCGTCACATTGAGCCCCGCGAAGTCATGCGCCATCGCGCGAATGTCCTCGGCCGCATCCTCCGATCGCAGGTGCACGCGCCCGTAATGCGCATCCAGCCCCAACGTCTCCAGCCAACCCGTATGGATCAGCGGCGACAACGAATGCGCCACCGGATCGCCGACAACGGCAAACCGCTTCGTCATCGCCGTTCGCGAAAGAGGCGGGATGTTCATGAGGCAAGCGAGCCACGATCGCGCAGCCACTGCAGCAGCGGCAGCAGCGGCATCCCGAGAATGGAGAAATAATCCCCATCGATGCGATCGAACAGTTGCGAGCCCCTGCCCTCGAGCTGATAGCAGCCCACACTCTCGAACGCCACATCGCCGATATGATCGAGATAGCTCTCGAGAAACGCATCCGAGAAATTCCGCATCCTGAGGCGCGGTTGCGCCAGATGCCGCCACACCGGCGCGCCATCGATGCACGCGACAATCGCGCCCTGCAGGATATGCGTCTTCCCTCGCAACCGTCGCAGGATCGCCGCCGCCTCCGCGCGCGTGGAAACTTTGTCCAGGCCCTCGCCATCAAGGTCGAGCATCTGATCGCACCCCAGCACGATGCCCGGATGCTTCATCGACACTTTCAATGCTTTCGTCTCAGCCAGCAGATCCGCTTGCTTGGCCACGCTCGCACCTTCCGCGCGCAGGCTGTCCTTCAGCGCATCCTCATCCACGCCCGACCCGACCTGAATGAAATCAAGGCCCGCGCCCTTTAGCACGGCCGCCCGCGCCTTGCTCTTGGATGCGAGGACGAACGGCGCGCTCCCCAGACTACTCAATGCCCGGCTTCCTCATTGTTCAGGTCGGCGTGCTCCTGGATGATGTTGAGGATCGCCGCTGCCGTCTCCTCCACCGAGCGCCGGCTCACATCGATCGTCGGCCACTTCATCCGCGCATAAAGGCGGTTCGCCTCGATGATCTCCTGCCGCACGGTTTCCTCGTCGGCATAAGACGTGTCCGCGCTCTCGTTCAGCGACAGGAGGCGATGCCGCCGGATCTGCACCAGCCGGTCAGGCGAAATCTTCAACCCGACGACGAGCGGCGCGCGCGGCCCTGTGAGTATCTCTGGCACCTCGACGCCCGGAACAAGCGGCACGTTCGCGGCCTTCACGCCGCGATTGCCCAGATAAACGCACGTCGGCGTCTTCGACGTGCGCGACACGCCTACCAGAACCACATCTGCCTCGCGCAGGCCATCGTCATGCTGGAGCGCGAAGTTGATCGTCTCGATCCGCTGGAAGTACTCCGCATCCAGGGCGTACTGCCCCGCCACCTTGTGCGCGGACTTGAGGCCCAGATACCGCGACAGCATGTTCACCGCGGGATCGATCACCGCCAACGTGGGCGACCCTACTTCCCTGCACCGCTCCTCAAGCCGTATCCGCAGCGCCTCATCCGAGATGGTATAAAGCACTACGCCCGGCGCCGCCTCGATCTCGCGCAATACGCGGTCGAGCTGCTTGGGGCTGCGCACCAGGTAGTAGTTGTGTTCAAGCGGCGCGATGTTGTCGAACTGGGCGCACGCTGCGCGCATCACCGCGTTGAGCGTTTCCCCGGTCGAATCCGAGACCAGGTGCACGTTGAAGTACGTCTCGTAGGTCATTCCACAGCTTTGAGAGACCCGGCCCGCCTTATGAACCAATTCCCCAATAGCGCTGGGAGTGGATTGTGGACAAGCGCGTGGGCAGATTCGCCCCACGAATCCCTCACACACTTCTCGACAGGTGGAGAGCGTTGAAAAGACTCTTCGATTCGGCGCCCATGAGTCGCGACGTTGGGACTCGACTCTCGTTAACGGCTTGTTAACGAAGAGGTAAATGAACCGTTAAGACGCGAGGCGGAGTCGGAACGTACGGTGATTCACGGTGACTCATTGTGTGGAGGAACTGGGGACAACCCGAACGGCGCACTTATCAAGTGTCTAAACACCACCA
>NCEM01000025.1 GCA_002280725.1 Alphaproteobacteria bacterium 32-64-14 | reverse complement strand
GACACCCGCTCAGCGAACAGGCGCAGCATCGCGATCAGCAAGAGCTGAAGCGGCGATGGGGTCCGCACTCCGTTTGCGCATGTTCGTGCCGGTGTCATGGGGCGGAGAATACGCCGGGTGGGGAGACCCGGGGAAAACGGGTGGGGCGGATTTTTTGTGTTTCACACAAATCCGGAGGTGAGCGCCTTGAGATCGTGCGTGAAGATTTTTCTGTTTCCGACAGCGGGCTGGCGCTAGACACGCGCCATGAGCGATATCGAGACGCGCAGGCGGAAGTTGAAGTTCCGGTCGGACAGGCGGGGGTTCCGGGAGCTGGACCTCTACATGCAGCAATTCACGGATGCGCATCTGGCGGGTTTTGACGCGCGCCAGCTCGATCAGTTCGAGACGGTGCTGGATATTCCCGATCAGTTCGTTTTCGACTGGATCATGGGGCGGGGCGAGCCTGCGGCAGAACAACGCTCGGAAGTTCTCGACCTGCTCCTGTCCTTCCGATATGCCGCACCCAGATAGGTAGGCGCCGCGCAACTGGCGCGGCCAGACCATGGGATCGGACTTGGCAACCTGGCGCTCGATGAGGCGTCCGGGCGGTAGAGCTATTTGTTGCGAGTGACTTATGCGCGTCTGGGACACCCTCGCGGGCCAGAAACAACCGGTTCGGGTCTATGAGACGCCGTTCATCGCGGACGTGCGCCTCATTGCGGAGGCGGCACAGAAGCGGGGCGGGATTTCGCTCTACATCGCGCGGGATGACAGGCATGCGCTGATGGCGGGGGCGGCGGCGCGATTCTTTGCGCCGTTGCTGGATGTAGTGAACCTGCCGGCGTGGGATTGTCTGCCGTACGATCGCGTGAGCCCGAGCCCGGCGATTGCCGCGGCGCGCTGTGCGGCGCTGGCGCGGCTGGCGAGCCATTCTTCAAGAAGTTTGGCGGCCAAATCCGGGCCGATGCTGGTGGTGACGACGGCGTCGTCGATCGTGCAGCGTGTGCCGCCCCGGTCTCACATGGGCGTGGCGGCGTTCGTGGCGCAGGTCGGGCAGACGGTGGGGCCCGACAAGGTGCGCCGGTATCTCGACATCAATGGCTATAGCCGCGCTTCAACCGTGCGTGAGCCGGGGGAGTATTCGATCCGGGGCGGGATCGTGGACATCTTTCCGGCGGGCCTGCCCGAGCCGGTGCGGCTCGACTTCTTTGGAGATGAGCTGGAGGCCGCGAAGTATTTCGATCCGGAGACGCAGCGATCCACGCTTAACCTGAAAGAGATCGTGCTTGCGCCGGTGAGCGAGATCGATTTCTCCGACGATGCGCTGAGCCTGCTTCGGAAGAAGTTTTTGATGGAGTTTGGCTCGCCCGGTGGCGACCCGACCTATGAGGCGGCGCGCGAGCGTATTCGCCGGCAGGGCGTCGAGCAGTGGTTGCCTCTGTTCTATGAGAAGCTTGAGACGCTGTTTGACTATGTGGGCGCGGACGCGCTGATCGGGATCGACACAGCGGCGGCCGAGGCGACGAGCGAACGGCTGGCGCAGGCGGCGGACTATTACGAGGCGCGCAAGCAGGCTGCGGCGGCGAGCGGGACGATCCAGCATGTGTTGCTGCCGGACAGATTGTATCTGACACCAGCGGCGCTGGGCGAGGCGCTGGGCGCGCGCGCGACGGCGACGTTCACGTCGCAGAATGCGCCTGAGAAAGTGGATGCGCTGATCGGGAGGGCGAAGCCGGGGCGCAGCTTCGTGCTTGAGCGGGCAGACCCGGATGCCAACCTGTTCGATGCGGTGGTCCGGCACATCCGCGAGCGGCAGGCGGCGAACAAGAAGGTGATCGTGGCGGCGTGGACACCGGGGTCGGCCAGCAGGCTTGTTGGCATTCTCGATGATCACGGTATTCCGAATGCGAAGTCCGTCGGATCGTGGCCGGAGGTGAACAAGGGGCAGGTCGCGGTTGCGGAGATCGCGGTCGAGGCGGGGTTCGAGGACGACGATCTCGTCATCATCTCCGAGCAGGACATGCTGGGCGACAAGCTGGCGCGGCCGCGCAAGCGGAAGTCGTCGGCGGCTGTGATTGCGGAAGCGGCGGCGCTGTCGGCGGGCGATCTGATCGTGCACGTGGAGCATGGCGTCGGGCGGTATGACGGGCTGAAGACCGTTACCGTCAACATGGCGCCGCATGATTGCCTCGAGCTGATCTATGCGGGCGGGGACAAGATCCTGCTGCCGGTCGAGAACGTGGAGCTGATCTCGCGCTATGGCGCCGAGAGTGGCGAGGGCGCGCTCGACAGGCTTGGCGGCGCTTCGTGGCAGGGGCGGAAGGCGCGCGCCAAGAAGAAGATCATGGACATGGCGGACGAGCTGATCCGGCTCGCCGCAGAGCGCGAACTGAAGACGGCGTGGAAGACGGATTCCGCGGACGGCGTGTTCCGCGAATTTGCGGCGCGCTTCCCGTATGACGAGACGGACGATCAGCTTTCGGCCATCGAGGACGTGATCAGGGACCTGACATCGGGCAAGCCGATGGACAGGCTGATCTGCGGCGATGTGGGATTCGGCAAGACGGAAGTCGCGCTGCGTGCGGCGTTCCTGGTCGCGATGAGCGGGATGCAGGTGGCGGTAATTGCGCCGACGACCTTGCTGGCGCGGCAGCATTTCCAGACATTCTCGGAGCGCTTTGCCGGCTGGCCGATCAAGGTGAGGCACCTGTCGCGCTTTGTGACCGCCAAGGAAGCGAGCGCGGCCAAGGACGCGATCAATACGGGCGAGTGCGATGTGGTGATCGGAACACACGCGCTGCTGGGCAAGGGGATCGACTTCAAGCGGCTCGGCATGATTGTCATCGACGAGGAGCAGCGCTTTGGCGTGAAGCACAAGGAGCGCCTGAAGGATCTCAAGGCGGACGTGCATGTGCTGACGCTGTCGGCGACGCCCATTCCGCGGACGCTGCAGATGGCGCTGACGGGCATTCGCGACCTGTCGATCATCGCGACGCCGCCGGTGGATCGTCTGGCGGTGCGGACATATGTGGTGGAGTTCGATCCGGTGACGATCCGCGAGGCGCTGCTGCGCGAGCGGTTCCGGGGCGGACAGAGCTATTTCGTGGCGCCGCGCGTGGCGGACCTGCCGTTCCTGGAGCGGTATCTGCGCGAGCAGGTGCCGGAGGTGTCGTTCCTGACGGCGCACGGGCAGATGGCGGCGACGGACCTCGAAGACAGGATGGTGGCGTTCTATGAGGGCAAGGCCGATGTGCTGTTGTCCACCACCATCGTTGAATCCGGCATCGATATTCCGCGGGCAAACACGCTGGTCGTCCATCGCGCCGATATGTTTGGACTGGCGCAGCTGTATCAGCTGCGCGGCCGTGTGGGGCGGGCGAAGCTGCGGGCGTATGCGTATCTGACGACGCCGGATGACGAAAAGCTGACGGACGGAGCGGACAAGCGGCTGAAGGTTCTGCAATCGCTCGACAGCCTGGGGGCGGGCTTCATGCTGGCGAGCCACGATCTTGATATGCGCGGGGGTGGCAACCTGCTGGGTGAGGAACAGTCTGGCCATGTGCGCGAGGTGGGCGTCGAGCTTTACCAGCAGATGCTGGAGGATGCGGTGAAGGCGCTGCGGTCGGGCGAGAGGCTCGATGCGCATGAGGTGGCGGATGAGTGGTCGCCGCAGATCGATATTGGCGCAGCTGTGCTGATCCCGGAAGGCTATGTCGAGGATCTCTCCACGCGCCTGTCGCTGTACCGGCGGCTTGCGGACCTGCAGACGGACAATGAGCGCGAGGCGTTTGCGGCTGAGCTGATCGACCGGTTTGGGCCGCTGCCGGATGAGACCAAGCAGTTGCTGGAGATCACGGCGGTGAAGATCCTGTGCAAGAAGCTGGGCGTAGCGAAGGTGTCGGCGGGGCCTAAGGGGGCGCTGTTGGCATTCCGCGACAATGCTCCGCTCGATGGGGCGAAGCTGATCGCCTATGTGCAGAAGCAGCCGAACCGGCTGAAGCTGCGGCCTGACATGAAGCTGGTGCTGAGCGGGGCGTGGGTGGATGCGCCGGCAAGACTGGCGGGCGTGAAGAGCCTGCTGCGCGACATGAGCGGGTTGCTCTAGCGCAGGCGGCGCGTACTCGCCTGATACGTGTGCTGACGGTTGGGGCGCCATATCCTTGGCGTTGACGCCGATAATTCGTGTACGGCCGACCTGTGCGGATTGTCTGCCTCGCGATAAATGCTAGGTGCAAAGATGTGCGATCACGTTGGGGACGGGCGACATGGACAGCGTGGGCTACCTGATCGAGGGGATCTATAACCAGATCCTGCTGCGCGATTTTGTCGGCAAGATCGTGCCGGGGCTCGTGCTTTTCCTGTCGGTGGCGATGGCGTTCCGGAAGCGGGACTACCTGCTGGCCGAGGCCAAGACGCATGCGAACGGGCTGACAGTGGCGCTGCTGGGTGGGCTGCTGTGGTTGGTGGTGCTGGCCGGGCAGAGCATCGGCGGATGGCTTGGCATCTGGGCCGACCCGGCCATGTGCTTTGACAACGGCGCGGGCTGTGGCGCGGATGTGCAGGAATTCATGGTCATCGCGTCCGTGCAGGAACGGCTGCAGTTTTACCGCGTGGTCGCGATCAAGGAAGCGACCGGCAATCTTGCGCTGTTCGGGCTGGCGTCTGTTCCGTTCGTGGCGCTGGCCTTTGTGCGGAACTATCGCGCGCCGGGGACGCGCTCGCGCAAGGTGCTTGTTGCGCGGACGCTGCGTGTTGGTGGCGTGGCCGTGCTGGGCGGACTGTTGCTCGCGGGGCTTTATGGCGCGCACGCCGACCATGCCTTGCAGCAGCGCGAACTCGTGGAACATTCGCTGAGCGTGTCGCGCAATTTTCCTGCGCTGCCGACAGGTCCGGCTCAGGCGCCGCCGGTTGCGGCTGTCGTGCCGGCTGACCCATCGTAGTATCGAGGTTCAACGCTTGTCGGTGGTTGACGGCGGGCGGCGCCGGACGCTACGCGCGTTGCAACTTGGTATCGCAGGGAGTGAGCCGTGGCGGGACGTGTTGCTGGACGTGTGGCGCTTGTGACGGGCGCATCGAGCGGGCTGGGCAAGCGGTTTGCGCAGGTGCTGGCGGCCGAGGGCGCCAAGGTGATCGTCGCGGCGCGGCGCAAGGACCGGCTTGATGATCTGGTGGAGGAGATCGGCGCCTCCAACTGCCTCGCCGTGCAGTGCGATGTGACGGACGAAGCGCAAGTTGTCGCCATGTACGACGCAGCCGAGACGAAGTTCGGACTGGTCGATACGGTGATCAACAATGCCGGCATGACGCACGCCAACAACGCCGTGACGCAGGACATCGCCGAGTTCCGCAAGATCATGGATCTCAACGTGACGTCGGTGTGGTGTGTGGCGCGCGAAGCGGCGCGGCGGCTGATCAAGGCCGGCCCCGAGAATTCCCACAATGGGCGGATCGTCAACATCGCCTCGATGGCGGGGCGTATCGTGATCCTGAATGTGACGGCGTACAACACGTCCAAGGCGGCGTGCGCGCACCTCACGCGCTCGCTGGCGCGGGAATGGGCGCGGTATGGGATCAATGTGAATGCGCTGTCGCCCGGCTATGTGGCGACGGAACTGACCGAGGAATGGCTCAACGGCGAGGGCGGCGCCAAGGCGATTGGCAAGTCGCCGCGCCGCCGGATCATGGACGAGACCTCGCTGGACGAGGCGTTGCTGTTCCTCTGTTCGGACGCCGCAAAGTACGTGACGGGCACGGATGTGCTGGTGGATGACGCGCAGAGCATGGGGTGACCTTTGAACCGCAAGACATCGCTCCTTTGGTTTGCGGGAGGCTTTGCGGCGCTCAGCATGTCGGCCTGTCAGGAGCAGCCAGCCAGTTGGGTTGATCAGTGTGTGAAAGACACGCGCGCGAGCCACGAGTTCTGCGAATGTCTCGATGAACGGCGGGTAGTTCGCGAGGGCAAGATCGTTGTTGGAAGCGGAAAGTTCAGTACGGGAGGGCCTATTGATCCGCCGCTATATCGTGAGCCAGGTCTGGAGGACCAGAAAACCTGCCGGGCGACGATCATCCAACGTATCGATCGCCAGGAGCCACTGAAATAGGCCCGCCTATTGGCGCAACACCTTGTCCATCGCCTTGCCCTTGGCGAGTTCGTCGACGAGCTTGTCCATGTAGCGGATGTTCTGCATCAGCGGGTGGTCGATTTCCTGGACCTTCACGCCGCAGATCGAGCCGGTGATGAGGTCGCGCGCGGGATTGAGCTTGGGAGCGGTGTCGATGAATTCCTGGAAGGTAGTCTTCTTCACCTGGGCTTAGAGGCCCTTGGCCGTGTAGCCGGTGAGCCAGCGGATGACTTCGTCTACTTCCGCCTTGGTGTGTCCCTTCTTCTCGACCTTGGCGATGTAGAGCACATAGACGCTGGCGAAGCTCATTGAGTAGATGCGGTGGTTGTCGAAATTGCTCTTCAAGTTTCGATCCTTCCGGTTGCTGTCGGTTGGTAGGGGCAATGGCCCGCTCTTTTCAAGGGGAGGACGGTGGTCCACACCGAGGATCGGGATCGGCTTGGTGAAGGCTGCGATGCGGGCGTTACTTCTGGCGATGGGCGCCTTGCTGGCCGCGAATTGCGCCGAAGCGCCGCCTGCGCCGGTCGCGGAACTTGAAGCGAAGGCCGCTGGCTCGCAATTCCTGTTCGTGTGGTCGGCTGACAAGGACAAGGTCGAGAGCGACTTCATGTCGGTTGTCGACTTGCGGGAAGGATCGGCGACGTATGGCGATGTGGTCGCGACTTTGCCGATCGGCGCAACAGGGACGATGCCGCATCATGTGGAGTATGAGTTTCCGGCGGGCGGAATGGTGTTCGCTGATGGCTTCACCGGCAACCTCACATCGCTGATCGACCTGCGCGATCCGCTGCAGCCGAAGCTGGCGGCGCAGATGAAGGACATGGGCGAGTTCAGCTTTCCGCACAGCTATGCGCGGACCGATGCGGGCAACGTTCTGGTGACGCTGCAGGGCATGAACGGGAAGTATGGCGCGCCAGGTGGCCTGGCGGAGTTGTCGGCGGACGGGAAGGTTTTGCGGACGGTCTCGGCCAGGTCGGCTGCGACGCCGGACGCGCTGGTGTGGCCGTACAGCCTTGCCGTCGTGCCGGGCAAGGATCGGGCGGTGGTGACGCTGGCCGAGATAGGCTGGCCGGGGCAGGACTACAAATCGACGCGGCAGGTGCAGGTGTGGTCGACGTCTGATCTCAAGCTGCTGGGGACCGCGGACCTGCCGGAGTCCGGGCAAGGCGAGCATCACGTCGATCCGGCCGAGCCGCGCGTGCTGGCGGACGGGACGGTCTATGTCGGGACGTTTTCGTGCGGGGTCTATCGGATCGATGGCGTGAATGAGGGCGCGCCGAAGGCGGTGTTCGTGCATGCGTTTCCGGGCGGGACGGAGATGCACAATTCCTGCGCTGTGCCGGTGGTGGTCGGGAAGTACTATGTGCAGACCGTGCCGGAGATAAACGGTCTGATCGCGCTCGATGTATCCGATCCGATAAAGCCGGTGGAGGCCTCGCGCATCGTGTTCGATGAAGAGTTTCACATGGCGCACTGGATTGCGGCGGATAGGGCGTCTGATCGTCTGGTGGTGACGGGCAATGACCAGAGCTGGGCGCTGGTCGTGAAGCTTGATCCGGCGACGGGGACGATGGTGGTGGACCCGACCTTGCCGGACGGGATCAATTTTGACCGCACGAGTTGGCCGCATGGCGAGAGCGGCCCGGCGAAAGTGCATGGGGCGCTGTTTGGCGGGTAGGTTGGACCTGTGAGCACGGCCTCGTGCTTCGACAGGCTCAGCATGAGGCCTATCAGGTTACGAGCCCTAAGCGCCTCATCCTGAGCCTGTCGAAGGACGAGGCGCGTTTCACAGGCGATGGTTGCCGCTGAGATAGGCTTGACGTTCGCGGCAATGGCGGGAGTGTCAGCACGCAAAGCGGAGAAGCGTGATGGCGTCTGGGCCCCTCGTTGGCGTGAAGATCGTGGAGTTTGCCGGGATCGGGCCGGGGCCGTTCTGCGGCATGCTGCTGGCGGACATGGGCGCGGACGTGGTGCGGATTGACCGCGCGGAGTCGGCGGGGCGGTCGTTTGCGGACCTGGCCAATCGGGGCAAGCGGTCGATTGCGCTGGACCTCAAGAAGCCCGAGGGTGTCGAGGCGGCTCTGAGCCTGATGGACAAGGCGGACGGGCTGATCGAGGGATTCCGGCCGGGCGTGATGGAGCGGCTGGGCGTTGGGCCTGATGTGGCGCTGAAGCGCAATCCGAAGCTGGTCTATGGGCGCATGACGGGCTGGGGCCAGACGGGGCCGTGGTCGAGCATGGCGGGGCACGACATCGACTATATCGCGCTGACCGGGGCGCTGCACACGATGGGGCGCAAGGGCGAGCCGCCGGTGCCGCCGCTGAATCTCGTGGGGGATTTTGGCGGTGGGGCGCTTTATCTCGCGATGGGGATTCTTGCGGGCGTGATCGAGGCGCGCACGTCGGGCAAGGGGCAGGTGATCGACTGCGCGATGATCGATGGCGCGGCATCGCTGATGACGATGTTCTTCAACATGAAGGCTGTCGGCATGTGGACGGCGGAGCGCGATGCCAACCTGCTGGATGGCGGGGCGCACTTCTACGACACGTATGAATGTGCGGATGGGAAGTGGCTGGCGATCGGGTCGATCGAACCGCAATTCCATGCGCTGCTGGTGAAGGGGCTGGGGCTGCCGGACGATGCCTTCGGTTCCTACATGGACCGCGCGAAGTGGGCGGAGCATTCGGCGCGCGTGGCCGGGATCGTGAAGACGAAGACGCGCGATGAGTGGATGAAAGTGTTCGACGGGACGGACGCCTGCGTTGCGCCTGTGCTGAGCATGGATGAGGCGCCGAAGCACCCGCACAATGCGGAGCGTTCAACTTTTGTCGAAGCCTTTGGCGTGACGCAGCCGGGGCCGGCGCCGCGCTTTTCGCGTACGGCGGGAGCGGTGAACGGGCCGCCCGCGCTGGCGGGCAAGCATTCTAAGGATGTGCTGGAAAGCTGGGGGATCGACCCTGAACGGGTGGGCCAGTTCCTGGCGGCGGGGGCGGTGGCCCAAGCCTGAGGGGCGCCGGTTAGCGTCCGATTCAGTCTGAAATACGGCGTGAAACCAGTAGCTTGCCGGTATTTGTTTCGCCTGAATAACGGACAACGGCCGCCTCAATCGGCGTTCAGACTCACTCCCATATACCGAACACCTACCGCCGGGACGCCTTGATGTCCCTCGATGGTTCCCGACGGTTCTGTTCCTGTGCAACTGGGCCGGCTCCCCAAGAGCCGGCCCTTTCCTTTTCAAGGCTGGGCTCGCCTTTCAGGCGTCTGGTGCGTGCTACGGGGGCGCAGTGACATTTCATCGTTTATCGCTAAGAGCGCTGAGACATTCTGCGGGAGCTGTGAATGAATCGGTTTTGGCTTGCGGCCCTGGCGGCGGTCCTGTTTGCGGCATCGCCCGCGATGGCGGACGCCAACAGGCAGACCAAGGGCACGTGGGACGACAAGTTCAGGCAGCTGGAAGTCGACCTGCCCACGCCCAATACGTATCGCACGGCTTCGGGCGCGCCAGGCGAGGCCTACTGGCAGCAACAGGCCGACTATGTGATCGCAGCGACGCTGGATGAGACGGCCAAGCGCATCACGGCCTCGGGCACGATCACGTACCGGAACAACTCGCCGCATCCGCTGAACTATGTGTGGCTGCAGCTCGACCAGAATATCTTTGCGCAGAACTCGGCCTCGCGGCTGACGCAGACGACGGCGGCGCCTGGCACGGATACGCTGGGGATCGCTTCGCTGCGGCAGCTTCAGTCGTATGCGCAGACCTCGCACGGGTTCGAGATCCAGTCGGTGAGCGATGGATCGGGGCGGAAGCTGGCCTACACGATCAACGACACGATGATGCGGATTGACCTGCCGGGCGGCGTCCAGCCGAAGCAGTCGGTGACGCTGAAGATCAGCTGGGCGTTCAACATCGTGGACAACGGCCTGTTCGGCGGGCGGACGGGGTACGAGTATTTCCGGGAGAACGACACCTATACCTTCTTCCAGGCGCAGTGGTTTCCGCGGTTGGTGGCGTACACCGACTACACCGGCTGGCAGCACAAGCAGTTCCTGGGCAATGGCGAGTTCACGCTGGAGTTTGGCAATTACGACGTGTCGATCACGGTGCCGTCGGATCATATCCTGACGGCGACGGGCGTGCTGCAGAACCCCAACGACGTCCTGACGCCGGCGCAGCGCGATCGCCTCGCGCAGGCGCGGAAAACCTATGACAAGCCGATGTATATCGTGACGCCCGATGAGGCCCTGGCGAACGAGAAGGAAGGTGTTTCGACCTCTCGGACGTGGCGCTGGAAAGCAACGAACGTGCGCGATTTTGCGTGGGCGTCGAGCCGGAAATTCATCTGGGACGCCATGGCCGTGGACCAGCCTGCGGGCGAGGATGTGCTGGCGCAATCCTTCTTCCCGACCGAAGGCGATCCGCTGTGGTCGCTGTACTCGACGCGCGCGATTGCGCACACGATCGACGTCTATTCGGAGTTCTCCTTCCCCTATCCCTATCCGACCGCGATCTCGGTCAACACATGGGCTGGTGGGGGCATGGAGTACCCGATGATCTCATTCAACGGCGGGCGCCCGGTGAAGGACGAGAAGACCGGCGTGAAGACCTACACGCGCACCGCGCGCGATGGCCTGATCGGTGTGGTGATCCACGAGGTGGGACACAACTATGTGCCGATGATCATCAACGTGGACGAGCGCCAATGGACATGGATGGACGAGGGGCTGAATTCGTTCCTCGACTACATGGCCAAGAAACGCTGGGACGAGAATTTCCCGGGGCGCAACGGGCCGTCGAACATACTCGATGGCATGACGACCTACATGATGAGCGAAGACCAGGTTCCGATCATGACGAACTCGGAATCGCTCAAGCAGTTCGGCAACAACGCCTATGGCAAGCCCACGGCAGCGCTGACCGTGCTGCGCGAGACGGTGATGGGGCGCGAACTGTTCGACTTTGCGTTCAAGGAGTTTGCGCGGCGTTGGAAATTCAAGCGGCCGACGCCAGCGGACTTCTTCCGCACGATGGAAGATGCGTCGGGGATCGATCTCGACTGGTTCTGGCGCGGCTGGTTCTACACCACGGATCACGTCGATATCGCGCTGCAGGATGTGCGCGAGTACCGGCTATCGACCAAGGATCCGGACGTTGAAGGTGAGCTGCAGCGCCAGCGCAGGGCTGATACCAGCCCGCCATCGGTGACGGTGCATGAGAACCGCGACGCGGGCATCCAGACCTATATGGACAAGCATCCGGATGCTGCGGATTTCTACAGCGCGAACGATGAGTTCGAGCCGACCAACAAGGACCGCAACGACTATCAGTCGTTTGTGGCGGGCCTGAAAGAGCCGGATCGGGTTGCCTTCGAGCGTGCGTTGCGCGAAAATCCGTACATCTACTTCATGGACTTCGAGAACATCGGCGGGCTGGTATCGCCGCTGCCACTGCGCTTCACGTTTGAAGATGGCAGCACGAAGGATATCCTGATCCCGGCGGAGATCTGGCGCATCAACAACCAGAAGGTCTCGAAAGTGTTCGTGGAAGCCAAGCGGGTTGTCTCTGTCGATCTGGATGCGCGTCATCAGACGGCGGACGGCGTGATGGCGAACAACAGCTTCCCGCAGCAGAACGTGCCCAACCGTCTCGACCTGTTCCGGTCGGGCGCGGCGGGCGGCGGGCGCAACCAGATGGCGGATGCGATGGTGGAGCTGCGCGCGAAGGCCGGGCAGCCAGCCCCCGGACCGGCAGCGCCGATCGCGCCGACACAGCCTGCGCCTGCGCAATGAGCAAGGCGGGCGGCAGCATGACGCGCAGGCTGGCCTTGATCGCCGGCGGCGCGCTCGTGCTCGCACCGCCCGCGCTGGCGCACCGCGCGCAGACTGTGCTGTCGACGGTGACCTGGAACGCCGCGAGCGCGACGCTTGATGTGATGCACCGGATGCATGCGCATGACGCCGAGCTTTGCCTCGCAGCGAAGACCGGCGCGGCGCAGGTGGACATAACGGTGCTGCAGAACCAGGCGCGGCTGATGCTCTACATTGAAGAGCAGTTCGTGCTGAGCGATGCGGGCAAGGCGATCAAGCTGTCGCCGCTAGGCGCCGAGTTCGAAGGCGAGGCGTTGCTGGTCTACCAGGACTGCAAGCTGCCGGGGCCGCCGCGCAATCTTTCCATCGACAACCGCATCCTGCGTGACGTGTTCGAAAACCAGACCAATCTTGTGAACGTGCGCCTCGCGGAGCGGACGCGAACATTGCTGTTTTCCGGCAAGGACGGCGCGAAGAAGGCCGAAGGGCTGCTGTAGCGACGTCGGCACGAGCAGCTTGCTCTGACTTTTCAACCTGCGTCACGCGACCGGCCGCTTCGTCAGCGGATGCTCCTGTGTTTAGATGCAGCTGATTTGGGGGCGAGGAGCGGTGATTGAGATCTTATCACCTGCTCCAGCTGTCGCAGTGATAACCGGCGAGAACGCACGATGAAGACTGCGCAGATTGTGGCGGGCGTCGCGATCTTTGCCGGCTTGGCGGTCGCCTACAACGGGTGGGCGAACGAACCTCCGCCGGAGAGCACTCTCGCGGAAGTCTCAGGTCAGATTGTCCAGGCTGAGCGCGTCACCCGAACGCGGTGGAGCCGGCGAAATTGGTTTCCGCTAGAAGAGTACGTCGGTCACGACATATCAGTGCGCACCGAAGACGGTGGTGTGATCACGTTCAGAATTCCAGACTGGGAAGGCATTCCCGAGGACAGAATTGAGGGCATGGTAGATGTGCGTATTCGCGGGCGCTACGATCCCCGCGAGAACGTTCTCTACGAACTGGCCGCCGGAAATAACGTTGTAGCGACCTACTACGCATCATCTGAAGCTCAACGCGAGGACAGCCGATGGGCCCTGTTTGGCGGCGGCGGGCTGGCGTTGGCAGCGACTGTTGTCCTCGCGCTTCTCATATCAAACCGAAACAAGGCAGAGCAGGTGTAGCCACCTTCTTTCGCGAACGGCTCGCTTGCCTTACTAATTGCGCGACGGGAAAGATCCCGAGGGGACGGTCATGCTTCGCATCGTGCTGTTTGTCGTGCTTGGCGTTGTGGCGTTGGTTGCCGGCGGGATCGCGTTCTTTCCGATGTCGATTGCGGCGGACATGGCATCCAAGCAGATGCCGGATTTTCGCTATACCGAGGCTTCGGGAAGCGTCTGGGATGGCAAGCTGAGCAACGTGTCGCTTGGCCATCAGCACATCGGCGACCTGGCCGTGAAGGCCAACCTGTTCTCGCTGCTGACCGGCAAGGCGACGGGCATGCTGGGGCTGATGCGCGAAGGTTTCTCGGGACAGGCGGATCTTGCTTACGGGCTGAGCAATGGCGCGCTCGACATCAAGGACATGAAGATCGACGGCGACACCGGCATGGTGCCCGGAATGCCCGCCACCCTGGCGCAGGCGGGCGGCAAGTTCACGTTGCAGGTGAAGGAGCTGAAGTTCGATCAATCCACCTGCCAGACCGCGACGGGCGAGGTGTGGACCGATGCGCTGACCAAGGTGAACGTGCAGGGCTGGGTCGGGCCGGAGCTGCGCGGGCCGGTGACCTGCGAGGGCGGACGGCTGCACATGCAGGCGGCAGGCAAGGCGGCTACGGGCGAAGATGTGCTGGCGAGGCTGAACGTCTCGCCGAGCATGGACCTGGAGATGACGGCGACGGTTACCAACGCCAGCCCGGCGGCTCTGGAGGCCCTGACGCAGATCGGGTTTGTGCCCGAGGGGAGCGCCCTGGTGCTTCGCCACGGACTTGGTTCGCAATAGGCGGCTTTGCTGCTTGACCGCGGGGGCGAGCGCGCATAAACGCTCCATCCTTCGACGCCGGCGTATGCGGGTGTAGCTCAGTTGGTTAGAGTGCCGGCCTGTCACGCCGGAGGTCGCGGGTTCGAGCCCCGTCACTCGCGCCAGGCGTCGGATGAAGTGGTCGGCTGCGGATGAGCGGTAACTCCACGTTTCCAAAGGAATTTATGGATGCGCCTGCGGATCACCGCGTGGTTTCCGCGTGCGATATCCTGATTGGCGGAGCCGGGCGCCCCGGTGACCCCGCCAAGGCGATCCAGATGCTGCTGGCCGCTATGCGGGCAGGCTCGGGCGCGGCGGCCGAGCGACTCGCGGTTCTGGCGGCCATCGGGGTGGCACGGCCATCGGACTGGGTCGAGGCGATCAACCTGCTGGTCCGTGCGGCCGAGCAGGGATACCGGCCCGCGCAAGGCCAGCTCGCCGTTCTGGCGGGGGAGGCCTCCGTTCCGGCGGAAGGTGCGGGCGCGGACCTGTGGAAAACTCTGGCGCGCAAGATCGATCTGAAGGGGCTTTTGAAGGCGCCGCCGCTGACACAGGTGCGCACTGAGCCCGCGATTGCCTTGCTGAGCGGGCTGGCCACGCCGGCGATGTGCGGCTGGCTGATCGCGAAAGGGGGCAGGAAAGTCGCCCCGGGCAGGGTTGGCGACTCCAAGACCGGTGAATGGGTAGTGGACCCGGTACGCACCGGTGAAGCGGCGGGATTTGGCCTTGCCGACACCGACCTGATTCTCGCGCTGACGCAGAAGCGGCTGGAGCTGGCGTCCGGACTTCATGTTCATCAACAGGAAGCTCCGCACGTGCTGAGCTACCGGGTGGGGCAGGAGTACAAGGCCCACTACGATTTCCTCGTGCCCGGCGAGCCCGGGTTTCAGCACCTGCTCGAAACGATGGGCCAGCGGGTGGCGACGTGCCTGACCTGGTTGAACAACGATTATGAGGGCGGCGAAACGGCGTTCCTCAAGATCGACTGGAAACACAGGGGCAAAGCGGGCGATGCGATGCTTTTCCTCAATGTTCGCACGTCTGACCACCGGCCGGATGGCGCAACCCTGCATGCCGGCCTGCCTGTGACGCGGGGCCGGAAGTGGCTGTTGTCGCAGTGGGTGCGCGACCGGGTTCAGCCGATCGTGTGAGTCGCGCGTTTGCGACCTTCCATCGCAGCCCGAGAGAGTGTCTGACGAGGCAGTTTACGCCTTGTTTGCGGCTGGAAAGTCATCGCCCGGGCAAGATTGGAGAGTCGGCAAGGCGGCTCTATTGCCTCTCGCGTCAAAGCGGCCTAGTCCAGCCTCAAAAATATGACCGAGGGTTCATATGGAAGGCGTACAGACGCTTGTCGTCGAGTATCTGCCGGTCGTGATCTTCCTTGCGATCGCCATCGTGCTGAGCTGTCTTTTTCTGGTTGCGTCCGCGCTTCTCGCGCCGCGCAAGCCCGATGCCGAGAAACTGTCGGCGTATGAGTGCGGGTTCAACGCATTCGACGACGCGCGCATGAAGTTCGACGTGCGGTTCTATCTCGTCTCGATCCTCTTCATCATCTTCGACCTCGAGGTCGCCTTCCTGTTTCCGTGGGTGTTCCAGGTGGCGAAGGGCGAGATCGTCGCGTTCTGGTCGATGATGGCGTTCCTCGGCGTGCTGACGGTCGGCTTCGTCTATGAGTGGCGCCGTGGCGCGCTGGAGTGGCAGTGATGGCAGACGCCAAGGTAGCTGCCGGTTCGGCCGGCCGGGTTCTGCGTCCCGAGGGCGGGGCAGTCGTTCGCTCCGATGATCCGTTCTTCAAGGGCCTGTCGGACGAGCTTGCCGACAAGGGTTTCGTTGTTGCTGCTGCTGATGATCTGATCACGTGGGCGCGCACCGGCTCGCTGATGTGGATGACGTTCGGCCTGGCGTGCTGCGCCGTCGAGATGATGCAGGCGTCGATGCCGCGTTATGACATGGAGCGCTTCGGCGCTGCGCCGCGCGCCTCGCCGCGCCAGTCGGACGTGATGATCGTCGCGGGCACGCTGACCAACAAGATGGCTCCTGCGCTCCGCAAGGTCTACGACCAGATGCCAGAGCCGCGTTACGTGATCTCGATGGGATCGTGCGCCAATGGCGGCGGGTATTATCACTACAGCTACGCCGTCGTGCGCGGATGCGATCGCATCGTGCCGGTGGACATCTACATCCCCGGCTGCCCGCCGACCGCTGAGGCGCTGATCTACGGCCTGCTGCAACTGCAGAAGAAGATCCGGCGCGAGGGGAGCATCGAAAGATGAGCGTGATCCCCTCGAAGGATACGATGGTGGCGGAGCTCAAGCTCCATCTGGAGGCGACGCAGAAGTCGCTGAAGTCTAAGAAGGTGTCGCTTGGCGAGCTGACGATCGTGGTCGAGCGCGACAGCATCGTGAAGGTGCTGGAGTTCCTGCGCGAGGACAGCCAGTGCCGCTTCGAGACGCTGGTGGACCTGTGCGGCGCCGACTATCCGACGGAAGCGGAGCGGTTCGAGGTGGTCTATCACCTGCTGTCGATGCGGTTGAACCAGCGCATCCGCGTGAAGGTTCGCACGGACGAGATGACGGCTGTGCCGAGCGTTACGGGCGTGTTCCCGGTCGCCAACTGGTACGAGCGCGAAGCGTTCGACATGTACGGCATCATCTTCTCCGGTCACCCGGACCTGCGCCGCATCCTCACCGACTATGGGTTCGAAGGTTATCCGTTGCGCAAGGACTTCCCGCTCTCGGGCCGCGTTCAGGTGCGCTACGACGAAGAACAGAAGCGTGTGGTGAACGAGCCGGTGAAACTGGTTCAGGAATACCGCAACTTCGACTTCCTCTCTCCGTGGGAAGGCATGCAAGCCGTAATTCCGGGTGATGAGAAAGCTGGAGGCCAGAAGTAGTCATGGCTGACCAGCACCTCGACCGCTCAAAGTCCTCCGTCATCGAAGAGATGGACGACCGCAAGTTCACGATCAATTTTGGGCCTCAGCATCCGGCCGCGCACGGCGTGCTGCGTCTCGTGCTCGACCTTGATGGCGAGATCGTCGATCGCGTCGATCCGCATATCGGGCTGCTGCATCGCGGCACCGAGAAGCTGATCGAGTACAAGACATTCCTGCAGGCGCTGCCTTACTTCGACCGGCTCGACTATGTCGCGCCGATGAACCAGGAGCATGCCTACTGCCTCGCCATCGAGCGAATGGCGGGCATCGTGGTGCCGCGCCGGGCGCAGTTCATTCGTGTGATCTTCTCCGAGATCGGCCGCATCCTCTCGCACATCCTCAACGTCACCACGCAGGCGATGGACGTTGGCGCGCTGACCCCGCCGCTGTGGGGCTTTGAAGAGCGCGAGAAGCTGATGGTGTTCTACGAGCGCGCGTCCGGTTCGCGGATGCACGCGGCGTATTTCCGTCCGGGCGGCGTTCACCAGGACCTGCCGCCGGAGCTGGTCGAGGACATTCACAAGTTCTGTGATCCGTTCCTCAAGGTGATGGACGACCTCGAAACGCTGGTTACCGAGAACCGCATCTTCAAGCAGCGCAACGTCGATATCGGCGTGGTGTCTGTGCAGGAAGCGCTCGAGTGGGGCTTCTCGGGCGTGATGGTGCGCGGGTCGGGCCTTGCCTGGGACCTGCGTCGCGCCGAGCCGTACGAAGTCTACTCGGAACTCGACTTCAAGATTCCGGTCGGCAAGAACGGCGACTGCTGGGACCGCTATCTCTGCCGCATCGAGGAGATGCGCGAGAGCATCAAGATCATCAAACAGTGCATCGACAAGATGCCGGTCGGGCCCGTGCTGCCCGAGCATTCCAAGTTCGTTCCGCCGCGCCGCGGCGAGATGAAGTCGTCGATGGAAGCGCTGATCCATCACTTCAAGCTCTACACCGAAGGCTTCCACGTTCCGGCCGGCGAGATCTATGCGTGCGTTGAAGCGCCCAAGGGCGAGTTCGGCGTCTATCTGGTGACGGATGGCGGCAACAAACCCTATCGCCTGAAGATCAAGGCGCCGGGCTACGCCCACCTGCATGCGATGGATCACCTGTGCCGCGGCCACATGCTCGCGGACGTTTCGGCCGTGCTGGGCTCACTCGATATCGTGTTCGGGGAGGTCGACCGTTGAGCTGGCTGACTTTCCGCGAGGAGCTTTCGAAGAAGGTCACGCCGGCGTTGTGCGCCGACGTGCGCCACCTGCGTGTCGAGAAGGACGAATCCTGGCGCGGAGTTTCCAGAGATATTTTCAACTATCCATCCAGCGCAGTCATTGCTGACCATACGGACATGAGCGGGGATCAGCCCCTTGGAATGTTCCTGTGCGAGCTCTGCGCCGAGATGCTCGGCGAAAATCCGAATGCGGAGCCGTGGAACTGATGAGTCACCGTCGTTTCCATCATCCCGAACATCACGAGCCGTTCGCGTTCACGAAGGAAAGCGAAGAGACCATCGCGTGGTGGGAGCAGAAGTATCCGGCCGAGCGCCGCGCTTCGACCGTGATCCCCGCGCTGTGGATCACGCAGAAGCAGAACCAGGGTTGGCTGTCTGAACCGGCGCTGCGCGCGGTCGCTGACCGGCTGGGCATGACGTATATCCGCGTCTACGAGATCGCGACGTTCTACACGATGTTCAACCTCGAGCCGGTCGGGAAGTATCACTTCCAGGTCTGCGGCACGACGCCGTGCCAGCTGCGTGGAGCGGATCGGCTGAAGGAATTCTGCGAGCGCAAGATCGGGCCCAAGGGCCATGTGACGGGCGGCGGCAAGTTCTCGTGGGTTGAGGTTGAATGCCTGGGCGCGTGCGTGAATGCGCCGATGATCCAGATCAACGACTACTTCTACGAAGACCTGTCGATCGAGAGCCTCGAGAAGATCATCGACGACTTCGCTGCCGGCAAAGAGCCTGCGCCGGGACCCTATGTAAAGCGCCAGACCAGCGCGCCGGAAGGCCCGCCGACATCGTTGACCGATGAAGCGCTCTATGACGGCTCGAAGGCGAAGCCGCTGACGACGATTCCTAACGCGCCCCAACCCAGACCTGCAGAGGGCGAGGTGAAGGCATGACGGCCGAGTCCGCGAAGCGCAAATACAGCGTCTGGTATGTTGCCGCGTGGGTGATCGGCGCCGTCGTGAGCGCAATCGCAATGGGAAGTTGCGTAATGGGAGGTCCTGTATGGCTGACCGTTGCCAGTCTTGGCGTGAGCGTCGTGTCTGCTCTGAGCATTATCAGGATGGACGTAAAGGCCGCTGCGAATGCCGCCAAAGCGCCGGAGTCCGGGCAAACATGAGCGGGGCGATGGCAGACTTCAAACCCAGCAAAAGGCTGAAGGCCGAGATGATCCGCGCGGGGATCCTCGAGGTTGGCTGCTGGGCCGCTGCCGGACTTGCGTTCTACGCGACGGCCAACTGGGTTTGGCTCGCATGTGGCATTCTCGCAGGGTTGGGCTTCAGCCTGCCGGCGATCATCAAGTTCGTGCGGGAAGCAAAGGACAACGATCGTGCTTCTCGATAAAGATCGCATCTTCACCAACCTTTACGGCCGGCAGGACTGGCGCCTTGAAGCGGCGAAGAAGCGCGGCGCGTGGAATTCCACGAAAGAGCTGATGCAGTTCGGCCCCGAGTGGATCTGCGACCAGATCAAGGCTTCGGGTCTGCGCGGCCGTGGCGGCGCGGGCTTCCCGACGGGCCTCAAGTGGACGTTCATGCCGAAGGTGGTGAAGGACCGTCCGCACTATCTCGTCGTCAACGCGGATGAATCCGAACCCGGCACGTGCAAGGACCGGGACATCATGCGCCACGATCCGCATCTGCTGATCGAGGGTTGCCTGATCGCGTCGTTCGCGATGCGCGCCAACAAGTGCTACATCTACCTGCGCGGCGAATACATCTTCGAGCGCGAGACGCTGGAGAAGGCAGTTGCCGAGGCCTATCAGGCCGGGCTCGTCGGCAAGAATGCGTGCGGGTCTGGCTTCGACTTCGACATCTACATCCACCATGGCGCGGGCGCTTACATCTGCGGCGAAGAGACCGCGCTGCTCGAGAGCCTCGAAGGCAAGAAAGGCCAGCCGCGCCTGAAGCCGCCTTTCCCGGCGAATGCGGGCCTCTATGGCTGCCCAACGACCGTGAACAACGTTGAATCGATCGCGGTGACGCCGACGATCCTGCGCCGTGGCGCGGGCTGGTTTGCGGGCTTTGGCCGTCCGAACAACACGGGCACGAAGGTGTTCTGCATCTCCGGCCACGTCGAGCGGCCGTGCAATATCGAAGAAGAGATGTCGATCCCGCTGAAGACGCTGATCGAAGAGCATTGCGGCGGCGTGCGCGGCGGCTGGGGCAACCTGAAGGCGATCATTCCGGGCGGATCGTCCGTACCGATGATCCCGAAGGACATCTGCGACACGGTTCTGATGGACTTCGACGCGCTGCGCGATGTGAAGTCGGGCCTTGGCACCGCGGCGGTTATCGTGATGGACAAGTCGACGGACCTGATCCGCGCGATTGCGCGCCTGGCGTACTTCTACAAGCACGAGAGCTGTGGCCAGTGCACGCCGTGCCGTGAGGGCACCGGGTGGATGTGGCGCGTGCTGGAGCGGATGGTGAAGGGCGAGAGCGAGACCTCCGAGATCGACACGCTGCTTGATGTCGCCTCTCAGGTTGAGGGTCACACGATCTGTGCGCTCGGGGACGCCGCTGCATGGCCGATCCAGGGCCTGATCCGGCACTTCCGTCAGGAAATCGAAGACCGCATCGTCAACTACCGCATGGGCCGCCCGCACGTTCAGGGCGTAACACTGACGGCGGCGGAGTAGGGGCATGACCGACACCGTCAAACTTGTCGTCGATGGCGTCACGGTGGATGCGCCGAAGACGTACACGCTGCTGCAGGCCTGCGAGCTGGGCGGCGCGGAGATCCCGCGCTTCTGCTATCACGAGCGCCTGTCGATCGCGGGCAACTGCCGCATGTGCCTCGTCGATTGGGTCGGCGCGCCGAAACCGATCGCGTCGTGCGCCCAGACGGTGGGTGACATGGCGCCAAAGAAGGATGGCACGCCGCACGAGATTTCGACGCGCAGCCCACGCGCAATCAAGGCGCGCGCCGGCGTCATGGAATTCCTGCTGATCAACCACCCGCTGGATTGCCCCATCTGCGACCAGGGCGGTGAGTGCGACCTGCAGGACCAGGCGATGGGCTATGGCCGCGCCTCGACGCGCTACACCGAGAACAAGCGCGCGGTTGACGACAAGAACATGGGGCCGCTGGTCAAGACGATCATGACCCGCTGCATCCAGTGCACCCGCTGCGTGCGCTTTGCAGCCGAGGTTGCGGGCGTGGACGAGATTGGCCTCGCCAACCGTGGCGAGGATGCCGAAATCACGACGTATCTCGAGAAGTCGCTGACGTCGGAACTCTCCGGCAACGTGATCGATCTGTGCCCGGTGGGCGCGCTGACCTCCAAGCCTTATGCGTTCAACGCGCGTCCGTGGGAGCTGCGCAAGACCGAGAGCATCGACGTGATGGACGCGATGGGCGCCGCCATCCGCGTTGATGCGCGCGGCCCGACCGTGATGCGCATCCTTCCGCGCGTGAACGAAGAGATCAACGAGGAATGGATCTCGGACAAGACGCGCTTCGTGTGGGACGGCCTTGGCCGCCAGCGCCTCGACAAGCCGTATGTGCGCGAGAATGGCGCGCTGAAAGCTGTGACGTGGGATGAAGCGCTGAAGCGGGCTGCCGAATTCCTGAAGGTTCCGGGCGACCAGATCGGCGTGATCGCGGGCGACCTTGCTGACGCGGAGAGCATGAAGGCGACGCTGGATCTTGCGACGTCGCTCGGCGTGAAGTCGATCGATTGCCGGCAGGATGGCGCGAAGCTGGGAGTTGCGGCGGACGGATCGAAGCTGCCGCGCGAGAGCTATCTGTTCAACTCGACCATCATGGGCATCGACGAGGCGGATGCGATCCTCCTCATCGGCGTGAACCCGCGCAAGGAAGCGGCCGTGCTGAACGCGCGCCTGCGCAAGGCATGGCTGCGTATGGTGCCCGTGTCGGTAGTCGGCGAGCGCGTCGACCTGACGTACGACTATAAATATCTCGGAGCTGGTCCGGACTCGCTGGGCGAGCTGAAGGCTGGGCATCCGGCGTTCGACGAGTTGGCGAATGCCAAGCGTCCGCTGGTCATCGTGGGGCAGGGCGCGCTGACGCGCGGCGACGGCGCGGCTGTGCTGAATGCTGTGTCAGCGCTGGCGGCGAATGTCGGTGCGTTTGCGGACGGCTGGAATGGCTTCAACGTGCTGCACACGGCTGCGGCGCGCGTGGGCGGTCTCGATCTCGGCTTCCTGCCAGCGCAGGGCGGCAAGGATGTCGCCGGCATTATCGCGGGCGCGCAGTCGGGCGAGATCAAGACTGTGCTGCTGCTTGGCGCGGACGAGATCGACACGTCGAAGCTGGGCAAGGCGAACGTGATCTACATTGGCAGCCATGGCGACAATGGCGCTCACCGCGCCGACGTAATCCTGCCGGCTGCTGCCTATACAGAGAAGTCGGCCACTTACGTGAACACCGAGGGCCGGGTTCAGCGGACGCAGCGCGCCGTGGCGCCGAAGGGCGATGCGCGTGAAGACTGGGCGATCGTGCGGGCACTGTCGGCCTATGTCGGCAAGACGCTGCCGTATGACTCCCTGGTGCAGTTGCGCGAGAAGGTCGGCGCGGATCACCCGACATTCCTCGGCCTCGACTTTGCGCCGGGGCGTCACGGTGACAGCAAGGCGCCGCCTTATGGTGCGGCCGGTTCGCTTCAGTCGGCGCCCTTCAAGAGCGCGGTAAGCGCCTTCCACCTGACGAACCCGATCGCGCGCGCCTCGCGCACCATGGCCGAATGCGCCGAACTCGCTGCGGGCGTTAACCCCGCCGTGGCCGCGGAATAGGAGGGCGCGATGGAGAACCTCTTTACCTGGGGCGGCGGAATGTGGGGCGGTATCGGCCTCGCCGTGCTGCAGATCCTCAGCATGGTCGTGATCATGCTGGTGTGCATCGCGTTCCTGCTGCTGTTCGACCGCAAGGTCTGGGCCGCGGTGCAGCTTCGCAAGGGCCCCAACGTGGTGGGCCCGTTCGGCCTGCTGCAATCCTTCGCGGACCTCATCAAGTTCGTGCTAAAGGAAGTGATCATTCCGGCAGGCGCCAACAAGACGGTGTTCCTGCTCGCGCCGATCATCACGCTGACGCTCGCGCTGGTGGGCTGGGCGGTGATCCCCGTCGCGCCGGGCTGGGTTGTCGCCAACCTCAATGTCGGCGTGCTGTACCTGTTCGCAATCTCGTCGCTCGGTGTCTATGGCATCATCATGGGCGGCTGGGCTTCCAACTCTAAGTACCCGTTCCTTGGTGGCTTGCGGTCTGCGGCGCAAATGGTGTCCTACGAAGTCTCGATCGGCTTCGTGATCGTGACCGTGCTGTTGCTCGTCGGCTCGCTGAACCTCTCGGACGTGGTCGAGAACCAGGCGGGCGGGATCTGGAACTGGCACGCCTTCGCGTTCCCGACGATCTTCGTCATGTTCCCGATGTTCGTGATCTTCTTCATCTCGGCGTTGGCCGAGACGAACCGCCCTCCGTTCGATCTGCCGGAGGCGGAATCCGAACTCGTGGCCGGCTATCAGGTCGAGTACTCCTCCTCGCCGTACCTCATGTTCATGATCGGCGAATACGTTTCGATCGTTTTGATGTGCGCGATGCTGTCGATCCTGTTCTTCGGCGGCTGGCACATGCCGATCCCGATCCCTGGCGTCGAGGGCCTGCCGGACTGGCTGTTGAGCCTCGGCGGCCTGCTCGTCTTCATGGGCAAGATCACGTTCTTCTTCTTCCTCTTCGCGATGGTGAAGGCGATCGTGCCGCGCTATCGCTATGACCAGCTGATGCGTCTGGGCTGGAAGATCTTCCTGCCGACCTCGCTGGTCGCTGTCGTGATCGTGGCGGGGTATGCGACCTTCACAAACGCTGGCATCCGCCCCGGCTTCGATGCGCTGGACACGAACAAGAGCGGCGCGCTTGAGGCGCCTGAACTTGCGGCTGTTACGCTTCCTGCGGGCATGGACCGCGACAAGGATGGCGTCATTAGCTGGAACGAATATCGCCGCAACTCTGGCGCGGTGAACTAGGAGACGTCATGTCGATCGGCCAGGCCATTCGGGGAGCGATGCTGACGGACTTCTTGTCCGCCTTCTTCCTAGCCATGCGTCAGTTCTTCACGCGCAAGGCAACAGTGAACTATCCGTTCGAGAAGGGACCGCTGTCGCCGCGCTTCCGTGGCGAGCACGCGCTGCGTCGCTATGCCAACGGCGAAGAGCGTTGCATCGCTTGCAAACTGTGCGAGGCGATCTGCCCGGCGCAGGCCATCACGATCGAGGCCGAGCCCCGCGAAGACGGATCGCGCCGCACGACGCGCTACGACATCGACATGGTGAAGTGCATCTACTGCGGCTTCTGCCAAGAAGCCTGCCCGGTCGACGCCATCGTCGAGGGACCGAATTTCGAGTTCGCCACGGAAACCCGTGAGGAACTCTACTACGACAAGGACCGGCTTCTGGAGAACGGCGACCGCTGGGAGCGGCAGATCGCCCGCAATCTGGAACTTGACGCGCGCTACAGATAGAAGGGCGCGGCTCGGCGTGGGGCGAGTCGCACTCTGACGAAGACTTCAACAGCCCCGTCCGGGGCGCTTTGGACCAAGGGAAGAGGGAGGCTGGAGCTATGACGCTGATCGCTTTCTACATCCTCTCGACCATCGTGGTCGCGTCGGCCTTGTTTGTCGTCGCGGCCCGAAATCCGGTCCATTCCGTGCTGTGGCTGATCCTCGCCTTCTTCACGTCGGCGGGCCTGCTGGTGCTGATCGGGGCGGAGTTCCTCGCGATGTTGCTGGTGGTCGTTTACGTTGGCGCCGTGGCCGTGCTGTTCCTGTTCGTGGTCATGATGCTCGATATCGACTTCGTGGCGCTGAAGCAGGGCTTCCAGAATTACCTTGTCGTCGGGATCCTGCTCGCGCTCGCGCTGCTGGCGGAGATCGGCATCGTGGTGGCGGCGGCGACCTTTGGCGGTGGCGAAACC
The DNA here is from genome assembly GCA_002280725.1 of Alphaproteobacteria bacterium 32-64-14. Classification (GTDB taxonomy): domain Bacteria; phylum Pseudomonadota; class Alphaproteobacteria; order Caulobacterales; family Hyphomonadaceae; genus UBA7672. The sequence goes on along the minus strand of NCEM01000025.1, from coordinate 16,489 downwards.
TTCAACCCGAACCCGGGCGGCGCGACCAACGCGGAAGCGTTGTCGAACGTGCTCTATGACGACTACCTGCTGCTCTTCCAGATGTGCGGGATCGTGCTGCTGGTCGCCATGATGGGCGCCATCGTGCTGACGCTGCGCTCGCGGCCCACCGTCAAACGCCAGAACATCGCTCAACAAGTTGGGCGGAAACGCAAGGACGCCGTCGAACTCAAGGACGTGCGGCCTGGACAGGGGATCCCGTAATGGCTGGTGCGGAACTCGGTCTGGGCCACTACATGGCCGTGTCGGCGGCGCTGTTCACGATCGGCGTGTTCGGCATATTCGTGAACCGGAAGAACATCATCGTCATCCTGATGTCGATCGAGCTGATCCTGCTCTCGGTGAACATAAATCTCGTGGCGTTCTCGGTCTTCAACGGCACGATCATGGGCCAGGTCTTCGCGATGCTGGTGCTGACCGTGGCGGCGGCGGAGGCCGCAGTCGGCCTTGCCATTCTCGTCGTCTACTTCCGAAACCGCGGCGAGATCGCCGTGGAAGACGTCAACGTGCTGCGCGGCTAAGGGAGCGGGATTTTGACCTTCCAGGAAGTCGCGGCAATCCTCATCGTCCTGTCGCCGGGCATCGCGGCGGCAGTCGCTGGCCTTGGCAAGCGCCTGCTGGGCGACAAGGGCGCCATGGCGGTGACGACCGGCATCGTCGTCGCGGCGGCGGCGCTGGCGGCGTGGCAGTTCTTCGGCTGGTCGCTTGGTGGCGGCGCGGGCGAAGCGCGAACGATCGTTCTGTCGCGCTGGTTTGACGTCGACACCTTCATTGCCGATTGGGCGATCCGGATCGATACGCTGTCGGTGATCATGATGTTCGTGGTGACGAGCGTGTCCGCGCTCGTGCACATCTATTCGATCGGCTACATGGCCGAAGATCCGCACCGTGGCCGCTTCTTCGCGTATCTCTCGCTGTTCACCTTCGCGATGCTGATGCTGGTGACGGCGGACAACTTCATCCAGCTGTTCTTCGGTTGGGAAGGCGTGGGGCTCGCGTCCTACCTGCTGATCGGTTTCTGGTACAAGAAGCCTTCGGCCAACAGCGCCGCGATCAAGGCGTTCGTCGTCAACCGGGTCGGCGATTTCGGGTTTGCGCTTGGTATCATGGCGTTGGTGTTCATGATCCAGCCGGTTGCCGGCGTGGACTATGCTGCGGCGGGCATCACCGAGTTCTCCTCGATCAAGTTCGACACCGTGTTCGCGGTGATCTCGCAGAACCTGCCGGTGCAGGTGGTGGGGCAGGCGGCGGCGTCGCCGATCCAGGATGTGACGTTCGACTTCCTGGGCGTGCACGTCTGGGGTCTCGAGATTGCGGGCATCCTGCTGTTCATCGGTGCGATGGGTAAGTCGGCGCAGTTCTTCCTGCACACATGGCTGCCGGACGCGATGGAAGGCCCTACACCGGTGTCCGCGCTGATCCACGCTGCGACCATGGTGACGGCGGGCGTGTTCCTCGTCTGTCGCGCGTCGCCGCTCTATGCCGTGGCGGATGTCGCCTCGAACATGATCACGGTTGTGGGCGCGGTGACGTGTCTCTTCGCGGCGACGATTGGCCTTGCGCAGAACGACATCAAGCGCGTGGTTGCGTATTCGACGTGCTCGCAGCTCGGCTACATGTTCTTCGCGGCGGGTGTCGGCGCCTATGGTGCCGCGATGTTCCACCTGTTCACGCATGCCTTCTTCAAGGCTCTGCTGTTCCTTGGCGCGGGTTCGGTCATCCACGGCATGCACCATGAGCAGGACATGCGCTTCATGGGCGGCGTTCGCCAACCGATGATGTTCACTTGGGCGATGATGCTGATCGGCACGCTGGCGCTGATTGGTTTCGGTATTCCGGGCACGGATATCGGCTTTGCGGGCTTCTTCTCGAAAGACGCAATCATCGAAAGCGCGTATGCCTCCTCGGACACGTTCGGACCGTTCGCCTTCTGGTGCTCGATCGCCGCGGCGCTGCTGACGAGCTTCTACTCCTGGCGCCTGATGTTCATGACGTTCGAGGGCAAGTATCGCCCGAACCCGCATGCTCATCACGACGATCACAGCCATGCCGGCGATCACGCGCATGATCATTCTCACGACCATGCGCACGCCAAGCCGAAGGGTGGCCGTGCGCCGGCGCATGAATCGCCGCTGGTGATGCTTGTGCCGCTGCTGCTGCTGGCGGTTGGCGCCGTTTTCGCCGGGCTGCTGTTCAAGCCGTCCTTCCTCACCAGCAACGCCGACAATTTCTGGCAGGGCGCGATCGTTCGTGAGGCCGATCCGCTGTATGGCCCGTGCGGCATCCATCCCAATGGCGATGCCGCGCATTGCCCGGCTGGCGATCACGCTCCGGCAGCGGCGCACGCGGCGGCTTCAGCTGCCGAGGAAGCGCATGGCGCAGCGCCCGCTGAGGAGCATGCGCCGCCTGCAGGCGGCGAGCATCACGAGTTGCCAGCCTGGGTCGTCTGGGCGCCGTTCGTGGTGACCATGACCGGCCTGTTCGGCGCGATCATCTTCTACCTGCTGGCGCCGGGCGTGCCGCGCCGCATGGCGCAGAATGGCGGGCCGATGCACTCTTTCCTGTCGCACAAATGGTACTTCGACGAGATCTACAACTTCATCTTCGTCAAAGGCACAGCGGCGCTGGGCGATCTGTTCTGGAAGGTCGGCGACAAGAAGATCATCGACGGGCTTGGGCCTGACGGGGTGACGGGCGTCGCCAAGGCTGGTGCTGGCGGCCTCTCCAGGTTGCACACCGGTTACATCTTCCACTACGCGCTCGTGATCCTCGTGTCGGCCGTGATCTTCGTGGCCTTCGTTCTGGCCGGGCAGGGGCGCTGACGCATGACCGGCCCGCTTGTTCTCACGCTCACGACCTTCCTGCCGCTGGCAGGCGCGTTGCTGATCCTTGCGCTCCGCGTTGTTGGCGGCGCGTCGATGGCTGGCGGTGCGTCCAAGAGCATTGCCCTGCTGACGTCGCTGGCGACGCTTGTCGTCTCGATCATGGCGCTGATGCAGTTCGATGCGTCGAAGGTCGGCTATCAGCTGGTTGATTTTGCGCCATGGTTCGGCGGCTCGTCCTACAAGCTGGGCGTCGACGGCATGGCGATCGCGCTTGTGTTGCTGACCACCGCGCTCATGCCGCTGTGCATCCTGCAATCGATGAAGTCGATCGAAGACCGGATGGCGGAATACATGATCGCCTTCCTGATCCTCGAGACGCTGATGATTGGTGTCTTCTGCGCGCTCGACCTCGTGCTGTTCTACGTGTTCTTCGAGGGCGGCCTGATCCCGATGTTCCTAATCATCGGCGTGTGGGGCGGCAAGAACCGCCTGTATGCCGCGTTCAAGTTCTTCCTCTATACGCTGCTCGGCTCGCTGCTGCTGCTGGCCGCGCTAATCTACATGTCGGTGGTCGCCGGCACGACGGACGTCGCCTTGCTGCAGGAAGGGCTGAACCCCGAGACTGGCGCGCTGCTATTCCCGCCGGAGGTGCAGACCTGGCTGTGGCTTGCGTTCTTCGCATCCTTCGCGGTGAAGCTGCCGATGTTCCCGGTTCATACCTGGCTGCCGGATGCACACGTCGAGGCGCCGACGGCGGGCTCCGTGGTGCTGGCGGCGGTGCTGCTGAAGATGGGCGGCTATGGCTTCATCCGGTTCTCGCTGCCGATCTTCCCGGATGCGTCGCTGCTGTTCCAGCCGCTGATGTTCATCCTTTCGGTGATCGCGATCGTCTACGCCTCGCTGGTCGCCTTCCGGCAGACGGACATCAAGAAGCTGGTGGCCTATTCGTCGGTCGCCCACATGGGCTTTGTGACGTTGGGCATCTTCTCGTTCAATGAAGCGGGCCTGCAGGGCGCTATCTTCCAGATGATCAGCCACGGTATCATCTCGGGCGCTCTCTTCTTCTGCGTTGGCGTGATCTATGACCGGATGCACACGCGCGAGATCGCGTTCTACGGCGGCCTTGTACATCGCATGCCGGTATACGCCGCGCTGTTCATGTTGTTCTCGATGGCCAACGTCGGCCTGCCGGGCACCAGCGGTTTCGTCGGCGAAATCCTGACGATGGTCGGCGGATTCCAGGCCTCGACCTGGGCAGCGGCGGGGGCTGCCCTCGGCGTCATCTTCTCAGCTGTCTATATGCTCACGCTTTATCGCCGCGTCGTGTTCGGCGAGATGACCAACGACAAGCTCGCGGACATCAAGGATGTCACGGCGCTTGAATTCTTCATCCTTGGACTGCTGGCGATCAGCGCGCTTGGCTTCGGCGTGTTCCCGGGTCTGGTCTTTGACCTGACTGAAGGAACAACAACCGAAGTGCTGCGCATGATCGGCCAGGCCGGCCAATAGGAAGGCGCCATGGATTTCCTAGCCGACATCAACAACGCCGCCCCGGAGGCCATCCTCGCGGGCTTCGGTCTGGTTGGCCTGCTCATCGGCGCCATCGGCGGCGACCGTATCTCCGGCCTGCTGCGCCTTCTGTCTGTGGTCGCACTTGCGGCGGCGGCAGTCGTCGCAGCGATCCAGTTCGGACGGGGCGAAGCCATCTCGGCGTTCGCCAGCGAGCCTCTGGCGCCGGATGGCCTCTATAAAGTCAGCCTGTTCACGCTGTTTGCGAAGGTCGTGACGTATGCGCTGGCGGCGTTCGCGCTGCTGATGTCAGGCGGCTTCCTCAAGACGGCGCAGATGGAGCGTTACGAGTATCCGCTGCTGATCGTGTTCGGCTCGCTGGGCGCGGGCATGATGCTGTCGGCCAACGACCTGATGACGCTGTATGTCGGCATCGAGACCCTGAGCCTTTCCTCATACGTGTTGGCCGCATTCCGCCGCGACAGCATCAAGTCGGCGGAGGCTGGCCTCAAATACTTCGTGCTTGGCGCGCTGGCTTCGGGCCTGCTGCTCTACGGTTCGTCGCTTGTTTACGGCTTCACGGGCGGCACGGGTTATGCGGCAATCGCGGCGGCGCCGTCCTCCATCGGCCTGACATTCGGCCTGGTCTTCCTGATCTGCGGCCTTGCCTTCAAGGCTTCGGCTGCGCCGTTCCACATCTGGACGCCGGACGTTTACGAAGGCGCGCCAGCGCCAGTCGTGGCGTTCTTCTCGACGGCGCCGAAGATCGCGGCCGTCGGCGTACTGGCGCATGTGCTGTTCACGGCCTTCGGGCCCCACGCGGGTTCCTGGCAACAGATTCTCGCGATCATCGCGGCGCTTTCGATGCTGATCGGCGCGTTCGGCGCCCTGATGCAGAACAGCATCAAGCGCATCCTCGCGTACTCCTCGATCTCGAATGTCGGCTTCGCCCTGATCGGCGTGGCGGCAGGCGCAGAGCAGGGCGCGGCTGCATTGCTGGTCTACATGGCGCTCTACGTCGTTGCGACGCTTGGCCTGTTCGGCGGCGTGCTGGCGCTGCGCCGCGGCGGCAGGGCGATCGATCAGGTGTCGGACCTCAACGGTCTGGTGAAGAGCAAGCCGGGTATCGCGCTTGGGCTGATGGTCCTGATCTTCTCGGTGGCGGGCATTCCGCCGGCCGCCGGCTTCTGGGGCAAGCTGCAGGTCTTTACGGCGGGCATTTCGGCCGACCTGCTGTGGCTCGTCCTCGTCGGCGCGCTCGCGAGCGTGGTGTCGCTGGGCTACTACCTGCGTCTTGTCTGGGCGATGTTCATGAAGCCTGCGGGCGAGCCGCTGGACAAGACCGACATGTCCGTTGGCCTTGTGGTCGCCATTACCAGCCTTGCGATGTTCCCCGTGCTGACCATCGTGATCCAGATACTGCTCGACCTGGCCATGCGCGCGGCCGGCGGCTAGCGGGATGGTGGTCGAGACACTCTCGCAGGCGTGGCCGATTGTCCGGTTCGGCGAGATCGACTCCACGAACGAGGAAGCCCGGCGCCGCGCATCGCAGTCCGAGATCGGACCCTGCTGGCTGGTGACGGAAGAGCAAACAGCGGGGCGAGGGCGCCTTGGGCGCGCATGGTCGTCTCCGCGCGGCAATCTGTTCACGACAGCGCTGCTGCCCTATCCGCGGCCTCCTGCCGAAGCTGCTCTAGCGTGTTTTGCGGCGGGGTTGGCAGTGCTCGATGCGGCGCGCAGCGCGGGCGTCGATGTCACGCAGGCAAAGCTGAAATGGCCGAACGATGTGCTGGTGGGCAACGCCAAGCTCTGTGGCATCCTGATCGAGACGGGGCAACTGCATGGCAAGCTCTGGATGGCAGCCGGGTTCGGCGTGAACGTGGAAGTTGCGCCCGAGCGTGCGGACCGGCTCACCACGTGCCTCGCAGACATGCCGGGCGGTGCCGGGCTGACTGCGGCGGGAATGCTGACGGGGCTCGATATGGCGTTCCGCGTCCGGTTGCGGAGCCTGCTGGTTGACGGGTTCGAGCCGACGCGGGCGGACTGGCTGGCCCACGCGGCGCATCTGGGTGCCCGCGTGGAGCTGACGCCCGCGAGCGGCCGGATCGAAGGCGTGATGACCGGGTTGGCGCCCGATGGCGCACTGATTGTCCGGCTTGCCGACGGGAGCGAAACCCATGTTCGGGCGGGCGAAATCTCGCTATTGAGCTAGATTGAGACGCGAGGAACAGCCGATGCTGCTGGCGATCGATACGGGCAACACCAACACGCTCTTTGCCGTGCATGACGGCAAGGAGTGGCGCGCACAATGGCGCAGCTCCACCGACATGACCAAGACGGCGGATGACTATGCCGTGTGGTTGTCGACGCTGATGGAGATCAACGGGCTGAACCTGAACCAGATCGACGACTGCATGGGCGCGCATGGCAGCTACACCGGCGCGCTGATCGTGATCGACAGCGGCACGGCGACGACGTTCGACATTGTGAGCGAGGATGGCTCGTTCGAGGGCGGGATTATCGCGCCGGGGATCAACCTGTCGATGAAGGCGCTGCACGAGGCGGCGGCCAAGTTGCCGCGGGTCGCGATCCAGAAGCCGGACCAGGTGATCGGCAAGGATACGGTCGCCGCCATGCAGTCCGGCGTGTTCTGGGGCTACATTGACCTGATTGATGGGCTGGTGGAACGCATCAAGGCCGAGTACGGGAGACCTATGACCGTAATCGCAACCGGCGGTGTCGCGTCCCTGTTCGAGGGCGCTGCTCGCAAGATTGACCATTTTGACAGCGACATCACGATAAAGGGGCTTCGCATCCTTTACGATCGCAACATCACCAACGCCGCAAAAGAGATCAAATGAAGGGCGCCGAACTCGTCTTCGCGCCGCTAGGCGGCTGCCGCGAGATCGGCATGAACCTCAACGCCTATGGCTATGGCCCGCCCGAGAACCGGCGCTGGCTGGTCGTGGATGTTGGCGTGACGTTTGGCGATGACACGACGCCCGGCGTCGACCTGATCATGCCGGACCCTGTCTATCTGGAGAGCTTCGCCGACGACATCGAGGCGATCGTGCTGACGCATGCGCACGAGGACCATATCGGCGCGATCGGCTGGCTGTGGCCCAAGCTGCGCGCGCCGATCTATGCGACACCGTTCACGGCCTATCTGGTGGCCGAGAAGCTGCGCGAGCGTGGGCTTGAGGGCGTCGCCGACCTCCGGATCATGCAGCTGCGCGAGAAGCGCACCTTTGGGCCGTTCGAGGTCGAGATGGTGACGCTGACGCATTCGATCCCTGAGCCAAACGGACTCGCCATCCGCACGCCGCTGGGAACGATCCTTCACACCGGCGACTGGAAGATCGATCCCGATCCGATCATTGGCGAGGATTTCGATCAGGCGAAGATCGAGGAGCTCGGTCGCGAAGGCATCCTTGCGATGGTGTGCGATTCAACCAACGTGTTCGAGGAAGGCGAGGCGGGGTCCGAGAGCCTGGCGCGTGAAGCCTTGAAGCGCGCGGTTGCCGAACAGACCGGGCGTGTGGCGATAACGGCGTTCGCATCCAACGTTGCGCGCGTGCAGTCGGCTTGCGAAGCGGCGCGGGCGAACGATCGGTCGATCTGCCTGCTGGGGCGGTCGATGATCAGGATTGCGGGCGCCGCGCAGTCGGTTGGCCTGCTGAAAGAGTTCACCTTCCTGAGCCCTGACGCCGCAGCCGATCTTCCGCCGCAGCACGTGCTCTTTCTCTGCACCGGAAGTCAGGGCGAACCGAACGCGGCGCTCGCGCGCATTGCGCGTGGAGACCATCCGTCCGTGCGGCTTGGCGCCGACGATACAGTGATCTTCTCCTCGCGCGTCATTCCGGGGAATGAGCGGTCGATCGGCGAAATCCAGAACATGCTGGCCGAGCGCAATATCAAGCTCGTGACAGACCGGCAGTTCGACATTCACGTGTCGGGCCATCCGTGCCGTGACGAGCTGCGCCGCATGTATATGTGGGCGAAGCCGAAGATCGCCGTGCCGGTGCATGGCGAGCGGCGGCACATCATGGAGCATGCACGCTTCGCAAGATCGCTGCAGGTGCCCCAGGCGATCACGCCGGACAATGGCGACGTGATCCGGCTCGCGCCCGGACCAGTCGAAGTTATCGATCAGGTCCCGGCCGGCAGGCTCCATGTCGATGGTCAGGTGCTGACGTCCGACAAGGCGGGCGGCATGTGGGAGCGGCGCAAGATGGCCTATAACGGCCACGTGACCGTCAGCGTCGTGATTGCCAAGGGCAAGATTGAGGACGGGCCGACGATCGTCGCGCGCGGGTTCTCCGAACCGGACGGGCGGCCAGCGGATGAATCGCTCGAGCCGCTGGATGAAGCGGCGGATTCGGCGCTCGCCGGTATGAAACGCGGCGACCTTGGCGACGATGAGAAGATCGAGAAGACGCTGGTCCGAGCCGTGAGGCGCGCCTCCGAAGTGCAGTTCGGCAAACGACCACTGATCGACGTCACCGTTCACCGTATCTAGCGGAGCACACGCATGTCCATCGGACGCCTCAATCACATCGGCATCGCGGTGCCTTCGATCGAGAAGGCCTTCGAGACGTATCGCACGCTCTATGGCGCAACCGACTTCGTGCAACCGTTCGACATGCCTGCGCAGGGCGTCAGGGTCGGCTTCGTGAACCTGCCGAACACGCAGCTCGAGATCATCGAGCCGCTGGGTGAGAAGTCGCCCATCATCAACTTCCTCGAGAAGAACCCGAAGGGCGGCCAGCACCATGTGTGCTTCGAGGTGCCGGAAATCCACGCCGCCAAGGCGGAGATGGAAGCCAAGGGTGCCAAGGTTCTGGGCGAGCCCCGGATCGGGGCTCATGGCACGCTGGTGATCTTCATCCACCCCAAGGATTCGGACGGTGTGCTGATCGAACTCATGGAAACGCCGAAGGGCCATCACTAGGGTAGCCCGATGGGCATTTTTGAAGCGATCGTGGTCTATACCGGCGCCTGGTGGCTGATCTTCCTGCCGACCCTGTCTGCCGGCCAGACCAGCCAGAAAGAGGCCGGGGACATTGTCGCCGGGTCCGAGGGCGGGGCGCCCGTGAAGATCGGCTGGAGGTCCAAATTGCTGATCCCGACCATCGGGGCGGCGGTTGTGACTTTCCTTCTCTGGCTGGCGCTTCATATGCACTGGCTGGATTTCATGATTCCGATGAAATAGCCGCCTTTCGGCCTCATTGCGTGGGCGTGATGGGACGGCTATCAGCCTGAATCGACTGCCGCTTTCCAGGATCCGCAATGCGCCTTACCCGCTACTTCCTTCCCGCGCTCAAGGAAGCGCCTGCCGACGCGCAGATCATCTCGCACCAGCTGATGCTGCGCGCCGGAATGATCCGGCAGGAGGCGGCCGGGATCTATGCGTGGCTGCCGCTCGGCTTCCGTGTGCTGAAGAAGGTCGAGAAGATCGTCCGTGAGGAGATGGATCGCGCGGGCGCCGTCGAGCTTCTGATGCCGACGCTGCAACTGGCTGATCTGTGGCGCGAGTCCGGCCGCTATGACGCCTACGGCCCCGAGATGCTGCGCATCAAGGACAGGCACGAGCGCGAGCTGCTGTACGGACCCACAAACGAGGAAATGATCACCGAGATCTTCCGGGCCTATGTGAAGAGCTACAAGGATCTGCCGCTCAACCTGTATCACCAGCAGTGGAAATTTCGCGACGAGCGCCGGCCGCGTTTTGGCGTGATGCGTGGCCGCGAATTCCTGATGAAGGATGCGTACTCCTTCGACATCGATGAGGTGAACGCCCGCAAGGCGTACAATCGCATGTTCGTCGCTTACCTCAACCTGTTCGCCCGGATGGGTCTGAAGGCCGTGCCGATGCGCGCGGACACCGGACCAATCGGCGGCGATCTGAGCCACGAGTTCATTGTGCTGGCCGAGACCGGCGAGAGCCAGGTGTTCTGCCATAGCGACCTGGTCGAGATGGGCGCACCCGGACCGGATGTGGACTGGTATGGCGATCTGCAATTGCATGTCGACAAGCGCACATCGCTCTACGCGGCGACCGAAGAGATGCACGATGCGGCGGCGTTCGATGCGCTGCCGGAAGAGAAGAAGCTCTCGGCGCGCGGCATCGAGGTCGGGCACATCTTCTACTTCGGCACCAAGTACTCCGCGCCAATGAACGCGATGGTGACGGGCCCAGACGGCAAGCAGGTTCCTGCCCAGATGGGTTCGTACGGCGTTGGCGTGTCGCGCCTCGTCGGCGCGATCATCGAAGCCAGCCATGACGAGAAGGGCGTGATCTGGCCGGCGGCCGTTGCCCCGTTCGAGGTGGCTGTTGTGAGCCTGCGTGCGGACGACGCCGACGTCACGGCGGCGTGTGAAACCGCTTACGGTCAGCTGATCAAGGCTGGCGTGGATGCGCTGTACGACGACACACCTGAGCGCCCGGGCGCCAAATTCTCTACGATGGAGCTTATTGGCGTGCCGGAACTGATCGTCATCGGGCCGAAGGGCCTGAAGACTGGCGTGGTGGAATTGCGTAACCGCAAGGCCGGCACGACCGAGGAAATGTCGCTCGAAGCCGCGATCAACCGTTGCCTCGCCGGCAGGAAGGCCTAGGGGGATGACCGCAGCCATCGACAAGCGCCCCGTCGAGCGGCCGTTCGGCCCGTTCGAGCGTATGCTGGCCATGCGCTATCTCGGCGCCAAGCGCGAGCATGGCGGCCTTGCGTTCATCTCCGTGGTTTCGGTAATCGGCATCATGCTCGGCGTCTGGGCGCTGATCCTGACCATGTCGATCATGAACGGCTTCCGGCTTGAGCTGATCTCCAAGATCGTGGGTTTCGAGCCCCATGTGTTCGTGGACACGCGCGGCGCACCGCAATCGGCGATTGATACGCTGATCGAAGACCTGCGTGCAGAGCCAGGTGTGGTGAACGTCGAGCCGATGCACGAAGGTTTCGGCCTTGCCTCCGCCTATGGCCGCAGCGACGGCATCCAGATCCGCGGCGTACGGCCGGAAGACCTGCGCAAGAACGAGCTGATCGCCAGGAGCATCGAGGCCGGCCAGCGCGCGCTCGCAAACCCGGACGAGCCCTGGCCAAAGACGCCCGTGGGGCAGGGAACACTTGATCGCTTCGGCGACAATGGCGCGCTGTCGACCGATATCGTGATGGGTGATGCGTTCGCCTATTCGCTCGGCGTAGGCGTGGGCGACAAGGTGAAGATCACCCAGCCGAACGGCCCGAGCACACCGGCCGGCCGCTCTCCGCGGTCGATCACCTACACTGTCAGCGCGATCTATCACGTGGGCAACGAGCGTTATGACCGTGGCGTGGTGTTCCTGCCGATCGAGGCGTCGAAGAACCTGTTCGGCTATGACGACGGCTATCCCATCGTCGGCGTGCGGTTGGCGGATCCGAATACGGCCGACGACTTCGTGGCGCGTCTGCAGAAAGACAAGCCCTATCGCTTCACGAGCTGGATCCAGCGCAATGCGACCTACGTGACCGCGCTGGTGGTCGAGCGCAACGTGATGCGGCTGATCCTGTTCATCGTCGTGGTGATCACCGCGCTGAACATCATCACGGGCGTGCTGATGCTGGTAAAGAACAAGGCGCGCGATATTGCTATCCTGCGGACCATTGGCGCGACACGCGGCGGCGTGGTGCGCATCTTCATGATGACGGGCACCGTGCTGGGCATGGTCGGGGTTGGCACGGGCGTTCTGCTTGGCGTGTTGTGCGCGATCTACATCGCGCCGATCCAGCACTTCCTCGAATGGGTCTTCAATGTCGAGCTGTTCCCGGCCGACATCTACCAGCTGGATTCATTGCCTGCGAAACTGGAATGGGGCGAAGTCGCCTGGGTTGGCGGCGCGGCGTTCCTAGTGACGCTGGTGATGTCGATCATTCCGTCACTGTGGGCCGCACGCTTGAATCCAGTTGAAGCGCTGAGGTTCGAATGATGACCGAAGCTGGATTTGATCGCGGGAAGCCTGTGCTGTCCCTGCGCGGGGTTGAGCGCCACTACAAGTCGGGCGAGCGCATGCTCAACGTTTTGCGCGGCGTCGATCTCGACCTGTTCCCGGGCGAGATGGCCGGCCTGATCGGGCCTTCGGGTTCGGGCAAGTCGAGCCTGCTGCATGTCGCTGGACTGCTTGAGAAGCCGGACGCGGGTGCGGTAACTTTCTCGGGACAGGACGCGCTGGCGATGTCCGACAAGGCGCGCACGATGGTGCGGCGCCTCGAGCTTGGCTTCGTCTACCAGTTCCACCACCTGCTTCCGGAGCTGAACGCCGTCGACAACGTGGCCGCGCCGTTGATGATCAATGGTCAGTCCCGCGCGCGCGCCCGGAAACGTGCGCAAGAGTTGCTGCACATGATGGGTCTCAAGGAGCGCGACCATCACCGCCCGGGGCAGCTCTCAGGCGGCGAGCAGCAGCGGGTCGCCATTGCGCGGTCGCTGGCCAACAAGCCGAAGATCCTGATTGCCGACGAGCCGACCGGGAACCTGGACCCCACAACTTCCCGTGTGGTTTTCCAGAACCTTTTCGACATCGCCAAGCAGGAAGGGGTGGCGGTTCTCGTGGCCACCCATAACGTGGAGCTGACAAGCTACATGGACCGGGTTCTGAGCCTGCAGGAGGGCCGCCTGGCTCCGGTGGCGCCACGACAGCCGGGAGACTCGGCGTAGTCTCTGGTCAGGAGTCACGCATCATGACGGCTGAGGCCCCGAAGTTCATCCACCTGCGCGTGCGCACAGCGCTGTCGCTGCTGCAGAGTATGATCCGTCCCAAGGATCTGGCGAAGTGGGCGGCGGCCACGGATACGCCGGCCGTTGGCGTCACGGACGACAATCTCTTTGCCGCGCTGGAACTGGCTGAGGCGCTGTCGGATGTGGGCGTGCAGTCGATCACCGGCCTCACGCTTGACGTGCTGGAGCCCGGCGTCACTGGCGAGCGGGGCAAGCTTGCCTTCATTGCGCAGAACGAGGCGGGCTATCGCAACTTGATGACGCTGTCGTCGGAGTCGTTCCTCACGCCTGCAGGCACGGGACGGGAAGTTGCGTTCGGCCGCGTGCTGGAATGTGCGGAAGGGCTGATCTGCCTCACCGGCGGAGGCGATGGCCTTCTGAACAAACGCGCGGCAGCGGGGCGCCTTGACGAGGTGAGGGGCCGCCTCAAGGATTTGCAAGGCGCGTTCGGTGACCGTCTGTACGGCGAACTGCAGCGCCATGGCCGGCAGGAAGAAGCCGCCTCCGAAGGCATGCTGGTCGATCTTGCCTATGAGTTGGGGCTGCCGCTGGTCGCCACCAATGATGTGCGCTTCCAGAAAGCGTCGCAGCATTCGGTGCACGACGTGCTGCTGTGCATCGCGAACTCCGCCTATGTGAGCCAGGCCGACAGGCCACGCGCCTCGCCGCAGCAGTATCTCAAGACGCCGGCGGAAATGGCGGTGACATTCGCGGACCTGCCCGAAGCGCTTGCCTCCACCGTGGAAATTGCACGCCGCTGTTCCTACCGGCCCAAGAAGCACAAGCCGATCCTGCCGCCGTTTGACACCAAGCGTGGACGGAACGAGGCAGCAGAGCTGAAAGCGCAAGCTGAGGCGGGTCTCAAGGAACGCTTGAAAATCGTGCAGCCGGCAGCGGAGCTGTCTGTCTACAAGGAACGGCTGGAATACGAGATCAGCATCATCGAGCGGATGGGCTTTCCCGGCTACTTCCTGATCGTGTCGGACTTCATCAAATGGGCGAAGGCCAATGACATTCCGGTGGGGCCGGGCCGGGGCTCAGGCGCCGGTTCGCTTGTGGCGTGGGTGCTGACCATCACCGACCTCGATCCGATCCGCTTCGGGCTGCTGTTCGAGCGCTTCCTGAACCCCGAGCGTGTCTCTATGCCCGACTTCGACGTCGACTTCTGCCAGGAACGCCGTGGCGAAGTTATCGAGTACGTGCGTGAGAAATACGGCAACGATCGCGTCTCGCAGATCATCACGTTCGGTACTCTGCAAGCGCGCGCCGTCCTGCGCGATGTGGGCCGGGTGCTGCAGTTGCCGTTCGGACAAGTGGACAAGCTGGCGAAGCTGGTGCCGTTCAATCCGGCCAAGCCGCCGACTCTCGCCGAGGCGCGCGAGATGGAACCCAAGCTCGACGAAGCCATCGAGGCGGAAGAGCAGGTCGCCGACCTTTTCAACACGGCCGAGCAGCTTGAAGGGCTCTACCGCAACGCATCGACACACGCCGCCGGCATTGTGATCGGCGACAGGCCGCTGGTTGAACTCGTCGCGCTCTATCGCGATCCGAAGTCGGATATCCCGGCCAGCCAGTTCAACATGAAATGGGCGGAGGCCGCCGGCCTTGTGAAGTTCGACTTCCTTGGCCTCAAGACGCTGACCGTCATCGACCGCGCAATCAAAATGATTGCGAACAAGGGCGTGAAGGTCGATCTTGAGCGTCTGCCGCTCGATGACGCCAAGACGTATGAAATGCTCCAGAAGGGCGACGTCGTCGGTGTGTTCCAGGTTGAAAGCCAGGGCATGCGCCGCGCGCTCGTGGACATGATCCCGGACCGGTTCGAAGATCTCATCGTTCTGGTGGCGCTGTATCGTCCGGGCCCGATGGCGAACATCCCGGTCTATTGCTCGCGCAAGAAGGGTCTCGAAGAAACAACCTACTACACCGGCGCGCTGACGCCGTGGCTGAAGCCGATCCTCGAGCCGACGTTCGGCATCATCACCTATCAGGAACAGGTGATGCAGATCGCGCGGGACATGGCGGGGTACTCCTTCGGCGAAGCCGACATGCTGCGGCGCGCAATGGGCAAGAAGATCCGCGCGGAGATGGACAAGCAGCGTGTGCGCTTCATGGAAGGTGCGCTCGCCAAGGGTATTTCGGAGCCCGATGCAGAACTGACGTTCGATGCCTGCGCCAAGTTCGCGGACTACGGCTTCAACAAGTCTCACTCCGCGCCATACGCGCTGCTGACCTACCAGACGGCTTGGCTGAAGGCGAACCACCCGGTAGAATTCCTGGCCGCGTCGATGAGTCTCGACATGGGCAACACCGACAAGTTGGCCGTGTTCTTCCAGGAAGCGCGCCGCATGGGTGTTGAGGTGCGCCTGCCTGACATCAATGAGTCCGGCGCGGACTTCACGGTTGAAGAGGGCACGGTGCGCTATGCACTCGGCGCCATCAAGGGCGTGGGCAAGCCGGCGATGCTCTCGGTGGAAGAGGCGCGCGCCAAGGAGGGCGCCTTCAGTGACCTGCAGGATTTTGCCGAGCGCGTTGATGCGCGTCTCGTCAACCGCCGTTGCTTTGAAGCGCTGGCGAAGGGCGGGGCGTTCCAGTCGATCGAGCCGAACCGCGCCAAGGCGTTTGCCTCTGCCAGCATGCTCTCGGCCGTTGCGGCGGCCGCGGAAGAACAGCGCAACTCCAATCAGGTCAGCCTGTTCGGCGATGAACCGCCGCAACGCCTGAAGCTTCCCGAAGCCTCGGCCTGGGGCGAGTCCGAGAGGCTGGATAATGAGCTGGCCAGCGTTGGCTTCTTCCTGAGCGGTCACCCGCTGGATGATCTGCTGACCGGCGCCATGCGCTCGCGCATCACGCTGTCAGCGGAGAAGGAAGTCGTGGGCCGCGATCGTCAATCACTGGAGATGATCGGTGTCGTGCGCGCGCGCGTGGAGAAGCCGGCAAAGGCGGGCGGCAAGTTTGCCATCGTCACGCTGTCCGATCCGTCGGGCGAGTACGAGTTGTTCGTGAATGACGATCTGCTGCAAAGCTCGCGGGATACGCTGGAGGTTGGCCAGCGAGTGATCTGCAAGGTGCGCGTCCGCAAGGTCGAGGAAGAGCTGCGCTTCTCGATGGACAGCGTGAAGGAGCTGACCAAGGCCTCGATCGGCAATCACGAGATGCTTCTGGTGCGCCTCAGCGCCGACGCCCCGCTGGAGCGGATCGCACAGGTTGCGGCCACGCTGCAGAAAGGGCCGTCCAACGGGCCGCGTGGGGCGATCCGGCTAGAAATTCCAGTGGACGGGGACCGAGTCGTCACCGTAGAGCTGGACGGTCGCTTTCCGGTGGATTTTGGAACAATGCAGGCGTTCAAGTCCGTGCCTGGG
>NCEM01000083.1 GCA_002280725.1 Alphaproteobacteria bacterium 32-64-14 | reverse complement strand
TGCTCAAGGATCTCAAGGTCGGCGACGCTGTGTCGTTTGACCTCAAGAGCGCGGCGGAGCCGACCAAGATCAGCCGGATTGTGAAGCAATAGTCAGGGTCAGGAGCAGGCCGATGATTGATAGGGCAGGATTGCGACGACGCACGGTGCTTGGATGGCTGTCCGCTTCGACGAGCTTCGGCGCCTTCGCCGGGGCTGCGGCGTGTCAGCAAGCGCCGCGCATCTATGACATGCAGGTCAGCCGGGATGTTGGCTGTCCCTGCTGTCACGTCTGGACGGAACTGATGGAAACGACAGGCCGCTTTCGGGTGACGATGGTAGACGCGCCGGATCTTCCTGCCTTCAAGCGGCGGCTTGGCGTGCCACCTGGCTTGGGTTCTTGCCATACTGCCGTGGTCGAAACCTACGTTGTCGAGGGACATGTGCCTGCTGAGGACATTCTGCGCTTGCTTGAACAGCGTCCCACCGGCGTGCGCGGAATTGCGGTTCCCGGTATGCCCAGAGGCTCTCCGGGAATGGAGCAGCCAAATGGGGCGGTGGATCCATACGAGGTCATCGCTTTCGGAGCGGATGGAATACAGAGCGTTTTCAGCCGCCACGCCGGACGTTCCTGAGGGCTTTGCGTTTCACGCGCGTATAGGCGGTGAGCGAGACGCCAACCTAAAGGCGGGCCGAGGGGGCGTTCAGCATCGAATGTCCCGTGCATAAGATTCAAAGCCCGTCCCCCCAACCTAGGGCTGCGGATGGTGCGGGTGCCGGGTAGCCGGCGCCCGTTTCCATGTTCCAGTCAGGAGCGAAAGTGGTCGCGCTTCGACTCAGATAAATTTGTCAGTGCGGCCCAAGCATTTTTTTCGCGGTCAAACGTCAGCATTCCTCCCCGCGCCGGCCATTTCTGGGGCCAACGGCTGTCTCATGTTGGCAAAGGGCGACCGTTGGAAGTTTTTCCATTATAAGTTTACGCATCGCAGGGCCTCAACCCTCACGCTGATTCAGCTGGACCGTATGCACAGCGCCGCTGTCGCTGTGGTTCCCGGAACCTCAGGCCAACGCGCGGGTTGTGCTTGCTAACGCTCAACCCATTGAGAAAACAATGCACACGCGCGAGATCATCAGCACGCACCCAAGCGTCCAAGGCAACACAAACGACAGTCTGATCCGGTGCATCGAAGAATGCCTCGATTGCGCTCAGATGTGCGCGGTCTGCGCCGATGCCTGCTTGGGCGAAACGGAGCATGTACAAAAGCTGGTCCAGTGCATTCGGCTCAACCTTGATTGTGCCGACGTTTGCAGGGCCACGGCAGCAATCGGAGCGCGGCGAACAGGCGCGAATGAAAATTTGATCGCTGCGATGCTCAAGGTCTGCATGGAGGTCTGCGCGAAGTGTGCGGAGGAGTGCGAGCGGCACGCCGACATGCACGAGCATTGCCGCATATGCGCAGAAACCTGCCGCAGTTGCGAGGATATTTGCAACACCGCTCTAAAGGCGTTTCACTGAAAGGAAATGACGATGATCAAGAACCCCATGACTGTCGCAACCATGGCTTTGATACTTGGCCTAACGGGTGGTGCAAGCATTGCCCAACAGCCAACTCAGCAACCCGCGAAACAACCGGCTCAGCAGTCGGCAATGGATCACGGGCAGGCATCTATGAACGATTATAAGATGGCTATGGACAAGATGCAGCAAGCAATGATGGCGCAGAACGATGCTGATGTAGATCGTGCGTGGGCGCTCAAAATGATCGAGCACCACCGCGGGGCCATCGCGATGTCTGAGATCGTGCTCAAGCGTGGAGATGATGCCGACGCCAAGAAAATGGCGCGAAAAACGATCGATATGCAGACCAAGGACATTGCCGAGTTAGAGGCTTGGCTCACGGCCCACGGCGGCAAGCCAAAGTCCTAACGACCGTCACCTCGGCTATTGTTCCTATGAAACGAGACGTCGATTGTTTCGTCGCGAACGCGCGCACGTGACGCCATCGTGCCCGGTATCGCTAAGGGATTTCCGTGCGACGCGCGTATAAGCGTAGCAGTCCTCCCTCGCTCGAACTTCTGGGAACACATGACTATACCTAACAAAGTAGCCCTAAATCGTCGAGGTTTCTTGCGCACGACAGTGCTTGCGGGAGGCACCTTGATTTTAGGCGCAAGTCTGCCCGCCTGGGCGCAGGCGCACTCTGTCGGCATGTCGCGCGGGTCAGCTGAGCTGTCTGGAACCGATATCAAGCTCACCATTGGCCATGTCCCGATCACTATCGATGGTCGTGAAGGCCATGCTGTGGCGATAAATGGCATGGTCCCGGGTCCGCTTATACGTCTCAAAGAGGGGACAACTGTCCGTCTTAGCGTCGCCAACACTTTGAACGAAGATACGTCGATACACTGGCATGGACTTCTCGTGCCCTTCGGTCTGCAGGAGCAGGAAGGCCACTACGCACCGATCATCATCGATCCGGCCGGTCCCGACCCGGTCGCGTACGACCGCGAGCACGTCATCGTTCTGTCAGACTACAGTTTCATCCATCCGCATCGCCTTTTCCAGAAGCTCAAACAGGAAGCGGGCGTTTTCAACTACCAGAAGCAGACCATTGCTGATCTCCTGGCAGGCAAGGACCAGACCTTCGGCGAGCGTATGACGTGGGCCAAGGAACTCATGGACCCGAGCGATATCTCGGACATCACCGGGGCAGTCTATTCCTTCCTCATCAACGGTCGTGGGCCAAGTGACAACTGGACCGGGCTCTTTACGCCCGGCGAGCGCGTGCGTCTGCGGTTCATCAACGCCGCCGCGCAAACGATCTTCAATGTGCGCATTCCCGGTCTGAAACTCACGGTCGTCGCAACCGACGGGCAGAATGTGCGCCCCGTCACGGTCGACGAGTTCCAGATCGGGAACGCCGAAACCTACGACGTCATCGTTACGCCGACCGAGGATCGTGCCTTCACGTTGGTTTCCGAAGCCGTCGATCGCTCGGGCATGGGCCGCGCCACGCTCGCGCCCCGCCTTGGCATGACCGCCGAGGTTCCGCCGCTGCGCGAGCGTCCGCTCGGCACGATGAAAGATATGGGCATGGCGCATGACATGAGCGGCATGGCCGGGATGTCCGGCGGGGAAGGGCCCGCGATGAATCACGGCGACATGGCTGCTGCGTCTGTGCCTGGCATGGCAGCGCCGCGTGCGCGTGGGTCCGATGTCATGGGCGATATGCCAGGAATGGAAGGCATGGACATGTCCATGC
Organism: Alphaproteobacteria bacterium 32-64-14; assembly: GCA_002280725.1. Taxonomy (GTDB): domain Bacteria; phylum Pseudomonadota; class Alphaproteobacteria; order Caulobacterales; family Hyphomonadaceae; genus UBA7672. Next base: position 6,198 of record NCEM01000083.1, on the reverse strand, counting down.
GCAACTGGATGAATGCGCCGCAGGTCGAGATGGGCCCTGGTGTCCAGTCCATTGCGCCGATGCCATCCGACCGCACAGGTGAGACTGGGCAGGGCCTGGAGAGCGTCGGTCATCGCGTCCTTGTCTACAAGGATCTCATTGCGCTTGAGCCCAATGCCGACACGCGTGCTCCGTCGCGTGAACTGGAGATCCGCCTCACCGGTAACATGGAGCGATTCATGTGGGGCTTCGACGGCAAGAAGTTCTCCGACAAGCCGGCGCCTTATGCCTTCCGCAAAAACGAACGTGTCCGCGTTAGCCTCGTCAACGACACCATGATGGCGCACCCTATTCACTTGCATGGGCACTTTTTTGAATTGGCGCACCGGGCCCCGCTTGGCCACATGCCGCGCAAGCACACGGTCATTGTTGCTCCGGGCGGGATTGTGAAGTTCGACTTTACTGCAGAGCCCGGCGACTGGGCGTTCCACTGCCACATGCTCTATCACATGCATGCCGGGATGTTTCAGGTCTTCACTATCCGGCCGCTGGATGGAGTTGCCGCATGAACCGGTACTTTTTTCTTGCCGCCCTGTCCCTTGGCGTCGCAACTCCGGCATTCGCTCAGCACGAAGGCCATGGCGCGCCAAGGGTGCAAACTCCCCAGACGCCCGCACCGCAGCAGCAACCCGCCGCCCCCGCCGATCAGCACAGCGGACATGCCATTCCCGACAAACCGGCTGAGGCTCCCGACCAGCACGCCGGCCACGAAATGGGCGGCGAAGCTGTCGATCCGCCGGAAGCGGGCAATGATGTGCCACCCGACGCGCCAGCCGAGTTTGCTGCTGATCGCTTCTTTGGCGCAGGAGACATGAGCCGGGCGCGCAGTATCCTGCGCGATGAGCATGGCGGAGCCCTGACCTACAAGATCATGGGCGACATGGTCGAATACCAGAGTCAGAAGGGCGGGAACGGCTATAGCTGGAACGGTGAGGCATGGTTCGGAGGTGATATCGACCGGCTTGTCATAAAGACCGAAGGCGAGGGCGGCGAGAACATCGAAAGAGCGGAAATCCAGGCGCTTTATTCGCGCGCCTGGGATCATGTTACAGACCTCCAGATCGGCATCCGACAGGACATAGAGCCCAATCCCTCGCGTACCTATCTCGCGCTCGGTTTTGATACACTCATGCCTTACTGGTTCGAGGTCGAAGGCTCGGTCTATATCGGCCAGCGCGGCCAAGTGCTTGGACGCCTCGATGGCAGCTATGACTTCCAGCTGACACAGCGTCTGGTCCTCCAGCCACGCGCCGAAGTGAACTTCGCCGCAAAGGACGACACAGCCATCGGCCTTGGCTCCGGCTTCTCGGATGCTGAATTAGGCCTGCGCTTGCGCTATGAGTTCCAGCGCGAATTCGCTCCCTACGTCGGCGTTTCCTGGGAACGCAAGTTTGGCGATACGGCTGGCTACGCGCGGGCTAACGGTGAGCGCGTCGAGACGACGAGCGTCGTCGTCGGCCTGAGAGCGTGGTACTGATCCCGTTTCCTGCGGGACCGCGTTGTGGGCAATCCGCCAGACAAAACGACCGAACGTGAGCAAGCTAGCCTTCCACTGGCCAAGGCTAGCTGAGGGGTTCTGCAAACCGGCGCGTAAAACTTCTGGGGGCGCAACACTTGTTTGCGCCGAAGGCGGACCGGAGCGGGCAAATTGGCTGACATCGCTGATATCGTGAGATGCCCGTCATCGCACAAGGCTCTGACGTTGGATCGGAATGCTGGCAAGTTCGTTGCGCAGAATGGGACAGTGTATTCGTTCGCCGATGATATTGGTTGTTTCCTCGCTCCTGTAGAAGCCAATGACGGCAATCGCAGCACGCGGACCTTCTACGACGAAGGCGGATGGGCGACTGACGCCGACGGCCTCTATGAAGATACCAAGAGGTTTGTCGATACGCGGCCGACCTCTCTCCGCTTTACGCGCGCCTGCATGACGCGGCTGCAAAAGTACTTCAACAAGGGCGGCCAGTACTTGCTCGATGCGGGAAGCGGCCCGATCGCACACAAGGAACTGCTGGGGTATGGCGACAAGTTCGATAAGCGCGTGTGCCTTGATCTCTCGGTCCCAGCGTTGCGTGAAGCGCGACGCAAGCTCGGCGACCGGGGCATTTACCTTCAGGGCGATCTGACGAACCTCCCGATCCAATCCAACGTGATCGACGCCGTGATGAGCTATCACGTGATCTATCAACTGCCGCCCGAGCTGCAGGCTGCAGCGTTTCGCGAGCTTTGGCGTGTTCTGAAGCCAGGCGGTGTCGCCGTGATCGTGTACTGGTGGGCAAACCCCACGTTGCCATGGCGGTTGCAACGTGTTGCACGAGCGATGTTGGGCGAACAGAAGTTGCCGAGCAATGGCGCGATTGAAGCCTCGGCAGCCAGCGTTCCCGACCACAACCCGCTTTCGCGTGAATGGTTCAAGTCTCAGGACTGGCCGTTTCCGTACAAACTCGACACGTACCGGGTTGTCCCAAACTCATTTCTCAGATCCTCTATCCCAGACGATTGGCGAGGTGCTGCGTTCTTGGGGCTGCTGATGACGTTTCAGAGGCTTGCTCCTGGGTATTGTGGCAAGCATGGCCTGATGCCCGCCATCGTCGTCAGGAAGGGTCACCCTTCAGAGCCCTCGCGCTATACTGAGGCGGCTGCACGGCACCGCTAACCGACTTTCAATCAGACTACCAAAGGCTCATAGTGGGCGATGTGGCGATCCCATCAAGCCCACGCAGGAACGAGATTGGAGAAAGTAATGACACGCCAAGGGATCCGGTTGCTGGTGATGGCTTCTCTTCTCACGACAGCACCCGCTGCGGCCGTGGCGCAGGACAGTCATGCCCGCGCGGTGGTCGGTATGTCGTTGGAAGCACAGGAAGCCGCGAAGGTGGTCGATGCTTTCCACGCGGCGCTCGCCAATGGCGATGGCGCCGCTGCAGCAGCGCTGCTCGCCGTGGATGCGTTGATTTTCGAGAGTGGACATGCCGAACGCTCCAGAGCCGAGTACGCTTCGCATCATGCTGGCGCCGATGCTGCCTACGCCGCTGCTGTTCCCTCGAAGCTCACGCAACGCAGCGGCTTTGCCGAAGGCAGCGCCGCGTGGATTGTCAGCGAAAGCCGCGCGACAGGAAATTACAAGGACAAGCCCGTCGACCGCGTGACGACTGAGACTATGATCCTGCGCAAGACCGCCGAAGGCTGGCGCATCGTGCATATTCACTGGTCGTCGCGCGCGGCGACGTAATCAGCGTTCAAGGCTCATCGACATCAAGGCCGTCGACCTTGAGCATTTCCGCAAGCAATTTACGCGCGCGGTACAAGCGGGTTTCGATGGCTTTGGCCGAGATCCCGAGCGCCTTGCCAGCCGCTGCCTGAGACATGCCTTCGAATGCCGTCAGAAGGAGTGGTTCCTTCAGCTGAGCGGGCAGGGCGGCAATCGCGTGGTCGAGGCTGGTCAGCGCGGCTTCATTGTCGTCATCGGTGCTTGCCGAAGCGCTGGCTCCAGCCGCCGCCATGGTGTCATCAAGCGTTCCTGCGCCGTAGAAGAAGCGCCGTACAGCGCGGCGGCGCCCCCAGTCCCGGCACTTATTGAGAGCGATCCGGCGAAGCCAGGTTGCGGCCGGACGTGTCGGGTCATAACGACCCAGCGCTTGCCAAGCAGAAACGAAGGTTTCCTGAAGCAGATCATATGCTTCATCGGCGTCGCCGACATAACGCCGGATGAAGCGGTAGAGTGGTTCCTGATGACGTCGAACGATTAGGTTGAACGCGGAACGATCACCGTTGATGGCGCGCGCCGCTAACGCGGCGTCGCTCTCATCCGGATTGGTCATGCTCATTCGGCATCGGCGGTCAACGCCTCGCCGATCCTGTCGTCGAAACGCTTTCGTTGATCCGGGGTCAAGACTTTCCGCATGGCGAAAACGTGCGCGATGGTTTCCGTCTGAAGCGCTCCCATTGCACTGTGAAAGTGACGGACGGCCGCCTCGACGGTCGGCCCTGCGATTTCACTCGTACGGATTGCGGCTGCCAGCTCCACATTGGCTTTGCGCATCTCACCTTCCGCGGTTTGACGGCGTGCGGCGAAGTCCGCCTCCAGGGTGTCAAGCAACCGGTTCTGCTCGGGGGTCAGCGACAGCTCTTCATGCACCATCGCGTGCAGAGATTGGTCGTGCGACGGGGCGGCAAGCAACTGGTGACCAAGCCACATGCCGCCAATACCCGCCGCGAAGGCGAGAACAATCGTGACGATAGCGCTGCGAATCGAAACCTTCACTCCGAAGGCTCCAGGAGCGTTGACGGAGCAAGACTGGACCAGGCGGCAAACGGGGATGGTGATGACGCCACGGCGGACGCGGTCGAGGCGCTTACGGCAGCGCCTCCCATCACCAGGAGCCCCATAGCGGCAGAGCGCAAACGCCAGGTCTGGCGGCTGATCGCTGCGCGCTCGGCAAGCCTTTCGTTGATCTCGGCGTTCACGCTACCAAGGTCACGATCTGGAGGCCGGCGGCTCAATTCTGCCAACAGGTGCTCTAGCCTTTGCGACATGCTAATCTCCCAATGCGCCGTCCCTGCCAGTCTATACGCAACGAAGGTCAAATTCACGCAGGGATTGGACAGGCCTCTGGAGTCTGGCCCCGCCAGCGCAGTGGCGGACCCGGCGAGCCCTGCCCAATTGCGAACCCTACTCGACAGGGCCGCCAATCGTCGTTGCGGAAGAGACTGCAATGATCGCCGCAGCAAACAGCGCCGCTTCGCACAGCAGCGCAATGCGTAGCCATTGCCGGCCGGTGTCTGAATCAACGGCAACCTTGACCGTGATGACCTGTTTGTTGAGTGCGCCAAGGCTCATCGCGATGATCCCAATCGCAAGCTTGGAGAGCAGCAGGAGTCCGTAGATCGTGCCGATAAGCTTTTCGGCGCCGCCTGCCAGCGTCCAGGCAAGCCAGACGCCGAGGGCGACCAGAATCGGGATGGCTAAAACAGCGATAGAGCTAAATCGACGGAGACGGCTAAGAAGCTGAACGTCGTCTAGCGTGGCAGCGGGGTAGAGGCTAATCGGGGCGGCGATCCAGAAGCCTGCGATGAAGACATGTACGGCAACCATTATCGGAGCTAGCCCCGGATCGATCAGCCCTTGTGCATGGCCCGTGAGACTGAAGCCGAAGCTGAGGGTTGCTGCGCCAACACCTGCAAGGGTTCGTGACCCGAACCAGACGCCGGTGATTGACGCGACCGTCCCAGCCAGAATCGCAAGGGTCGAGTCGCCGAGGGCCATCCACGCCAGCGGCATAAGCTCGGGGTCGAGGAAGTTTCCGCCATCTCCCATCTGTGCGACGAGAATGCCAAGACGCGCTGCCGCGAAGAAAGCCAGAGCGGCTCCGGTCAGGATGATACGGGACCGCAGACTCTGAAATAGATTGCGCTCCACGACGCCTGAAGCGGCATGGAGCGCGAGACCGATTGTCAGGAGCGCGAAGAGATTGAGACCGATCCGGTCGGCGAACTGCAGAAGTGACAGTTCGCCCCCGGTCACGATGCTACTGTCCTGTCACCGTGAAGCGCACGGCGCCCGGCATGGCATGGCCGTCCTTCGCCATCGACTTCCATGAGAGGGTATACTCTCCCTTCTCAAGCCTCGGCAGCGGAATCATGAAGACCGTTCCCATGGTTTTGGATGGCTTGAAGTCAATGGCGATCATCTTCTTGTCCGCAGTCATCAGCATCACACTCGTGATGGCGCTTTCGTGTTGGAACGTCACTTTAAACTCAGCCGGAGCTTGCGCGAAGCTGGCCTTGTCATGGATGCTGGTTTCCATCATGCCGCCATGAGCCAAGGCTGGCGCTGCGCCCAGAAGTGCGGCAGCCAGCACCAAAGTCAGAAGCTTGATTTTCATATTGTGCTCCGTAATGGGGCCGCGAATGTGGTGCGGCGGAGAAACGTCATAACAGTTACGCAGCCTCTCGACAGAACCCTCACGAAAGCCTCGCCGCAGAGTGGCTAATGGCAGCCGGCGTCTGATCGGGTCGGCGGAGGAAGCGGCGGCTGCGGACGCGGCCACGGCGCTTCGCTAGGCGGTGCAGGCCCAGTCGCAGGAGTTCGCAATCACCGGTACCAGCGGCGGTGCTCACTGCATGAACATTGCCGATCTGCAGTTGACCACGGCCGGC
>NCEM01000082.1 GCA_002280725.1 Alphaproteobacteria bacterium 32-64-14 | reverse complement strand
CTCGGGGCAGCAGCGAGTGCAGAGAAAGCAACTACCATAACGCCGGTGAAAAGGATGGTCCGCATCGAAGGAAGCTCCTGTATCGCGTGCTGTCGGCGCCCATCCACGTCAGTAGCCGCCGATCCTCGCCCATTCGACTAGGGCCATTCTCCGCTCATGACCAGAGACCTGCACAGTGACACACGGGAGACGAGGGAGATTTTGAAGTGTTTAAATCGGTTAAAGGGGCAGGTCGCGGCCTCGCCAAAATGGTCGAGGAAGAATGTTATTGCATTGAGGTAATCACCCAAATCAAAGCGACCCGCAGTGCGCCGACCCGTATCGAAAGCGACCTTCTTCGGCAGCTCATCACGTGCATCTGGCGATTCACTCGAACCGCTGCGCGCGTATCGACAGGTAATTGAGCGGAACTGCACACTATGACGTGAAATCCCGCTATCAACGGCAGAAAGCAATTCCTGTGGCTGCTTTTCTGCTTTACGAAACGCCGTTCAGTAAATTGCAACAAATCGCGTATAATTGGAGCCTATGTCGTTTTTCCGGCGCCTCGTGAGCCTCTGCCTTACGCTTGCTTTTGCAGGCTATGGCCTCATTGCGACGGCACCGGCCCATGCCCACGGACACAACGAGACTCATGGTTACGCTGTCCATGCCGTAGCGTTGGATGCGGGCGTCATTGATGACGATCACGGTGACGAGCACTCCGAAGTTCTCGACCATCATGACGAGCTTCCAGGCGATGACACCGCACCTACCGACCATCACAGTTTGCATGTCCATGCTGTCTCCGCTTTCACGGCGGTCAGTGAATCTTCGGCCGTTTCGCGGCCTGTTTCGACGGCCGTCATGACCTGGACCGATCGCTCCGTCGTTCACGTCTCGGGCTTTTTCGCGCCGCTCAAACGGCCGCCGCGCACCTTCCTCTGATCCAGACAACACGTCCGCGTTTTGCGGACACTGACGGTTTGCGACAGAGGAGTTTTCCGTGTCATCTCATCACTATGCGGCCCTTTTTGGGGCTGCGTGCGCAGCTTGTCTCGCATCGGGGCAGGTCGCATACGGGCAGGCGCCTGCCGAAGACCCACAGCTAAGCCTTGACGACGCATTTGCTCGGTCGCTGGGCGACACGCCTGTCGTCAGGGCCAGCGAAGCCGCACGTGAGGCGGCAGACGCCAGCGTTCGCCAGGCGGATCGTGGCATCAACCCCTCGATCGACTTCCTGCTCGAAAACGCCTTGGGCACGGGGCTGTACCAGGGCATCGACCGCACGGAAACGACGCTCACCTTCAATCAGACACTTGAATGGGGGGGGGATCGTGAAGCGCGAACGCAGCTTGCCGTGCGCCAGGGAAACCGCGTCCGCGCCCTCGGCGATGTCGCCCGTCAGGACCTGCTCCGTGACGTCGAAGTTGCCTACGTCGACGTTCAGCGCGCGCAGGCCGAGGTTAAGGTCGCCGAAGATCGTCTGGCGCTGGCGCGCGAAGTCGCGGCTACGGTTCAACGGCGCGTCGAGGCCGCGCGTGACCCGCTGCTGGCTTCCTCCCGATCGAACACCCTTGTGGCGGATGCCGAGATTGCGGTGGAAAACGCCCGTCTGGCGGATGCTGCCGCGCGTGAGCGGCTCGCGATGTACTGGGGCGGCGCAAGCGTCTTTCAGGTCGATATGTCAACGTTTGACACTGCGTCCGGGCTCGTCATGACCGGCGCATCGCTCGCGCCTGAAATCGCTGTCGCCCGGGCAGCACAGCAGGAAGCGGAAGCTCGCATAGCCGTCGAACGGGCGCGGTCCACGCTTGATCCGACCGTCTCGGCGGGCTTGCGCTACTTCAGAGACGGCAGCGAGGCCGCCTTCGTGGTCGGGTTCTCGATCCCGCTCGGCATCAATGACAACAACAGCGCGGCAGTTGCACGAGCCTCGGCGGATAGCTCCCGCGCCCGCCTCGAAGCTGAGGTGCTCCAGCGAAACATCGAAAGACAGGCCGCGTCGGCCAGATCGCAGATGAACATCGCGGCACGGGAGATCGCCGCGATTGATGCGCGGTTGATTCCGGCGGCTGAAGAAGCGGTCGAACGCGCTCGCGACGGTTACAATCAGGGCGGCTTTTCGTACCTGGATGTGCTGGATGCGCAACGCGTCCTGTCGACAGCCCGCCTCCAGCGCATCTCCGCTCTTGATTCTTTTCATCGCGCCCGCACGGCGCTCAAACGCTTGCTCGGTGGCTATGCTGCCGGCGCGGCCCAATGAGGTCTGTCATGAATCCCTTCAAGATTACGATGTTCGCAGCTGTCGCCGCTTCGGCGCTGATGTCTGGAAGCTGTGGCGAGAAACCGTCAAACGCGGAGGGCGGAGCAGAAGCTGCCGCCACCTCCGGAGAGTATGAGCGTGGGCCTCACAGGGGTCGCATGCTTCGCGACGGTACGTTCGCAATCGAGATGACCATCTTCGAGGATGGCGTGGATCCGGAATTCCACGTCTACGCCTACGAGGACGACAAGCCGCTGCCGCCAAATGAAGTTCAGCTCACCGTCGAACTCTTGAGACTGGGCAATAAGGTGGATCGCTTCGCCTTTGCGCCACGCGAAGATTACTTGGTTGGCAATGGCGTTGTCACCGAGCCGCACTCGTTCGAGGTCAAGGTGACCGCCGCTCGGGGTAGCAAGACATCGGAATGGACGTACGAGTCTTTCGAAGGCCGCACTCCCATCGCGCAAGATCAAGCCGACGCGGCCGGCGTGAAGGTGGAACCGGCTGGACCGGCCTCAATTGATCAGATCGTTGCGCTCACGGGTCGCGTCGAGCTCCAGCCGGAGGGTAAGGCGGAAGTTCGCGCCTGGTACCCCGGGCGCATCGTCACGATGTCACGCTCGATTGGTGATCGCGTCCAAAAGGGACAGACCCTGGCGACTGTCACATCCAGCGAAAGCCTGCAGACCTACGCCATCCCGGCGCCGATCAGCGGGATCATCGTTGAGCGTGGTGCCACGCCGGGCGACGTTGCCGGTTCTGCGCCGCTCTATGTGATCGCCGACCCCCGCAAGCTTCATGCAGAGTTCTTTATCTATCCACGTGATGCCGAGCGTCTGAGGGCCGGACAGCCCGTGACCGTGACCAGCATCGGTGGAGCAAGCACGCTCAAGTCCAAGATTGAAGTCGTGCTGCCGACATCTGACATGCTGACCCAGACGGTCATCGCTCATGTCGAACTTCCGAACCCTGACGGCGTGACATGGAGGCCAGGGCAGGCGGTCGAGGGCAGCGTCATTGTGGCGGCCGATGACGTCCCACTCGCAGTCCGAACACGTGCTCTGCAACGCTTCCGGGAATTCACCGTCGTCTACGCGCGCGTGGACGAGACCTACGAAGTCCGTATGCTTGAACTTGGTCGCCAGTCGCCGGAGTGGACAGAAATCCTTGGTGGTATCGCCCCGGGCGAAGTCTACGTCAGCGACAACGCCTTCCTCATCCGCGCAGACATCGAAAAGTCTGGCGCGAGCCACGATCACTGAGGTTAGATATGCTGAAGCGCATCATCCATCTATCTATCGCGCACCGCTGGGCAGTGCTGGCGATCGTCATCGTGCTCGGTGGGCTTGGCGTCTGGAGTTTCCAGCGCTTGCCTATCGACGCCACGCCCGACATCACAAACGTTCAGGTGCAGATTAATACTGAAGCGACAGGCTACTCTCCTCTTGAGGCGGAGCAGCGGGTCACGTTCCCGGTCGAAACCGCAATCGCCGGGCTGCCCGGCCTTCAGTACACACGCTCCGTGTCACGCTATGGCCTGTCGCAGGTCACCGTCGTGTTCGAAGACGGAACTGACATCTATTTTGCGCGTCAGCAGGTGAATGAACGTCTGCAAGGCGTTCGCAGCCAGCTCCCTCCGGGTCTTGAGCCACAACTCGGTCCAATCGCGACCGGGCTCGGCGAAATCTTCATGTATGTCGTCGAGGCAGACGAGGGCGCGCGCAAGCCAGATGGAACAGCGTATACGCCTGAAGACCTCCGCACGCTGCAGGACTGGGTCATCCGCCCGCAACTGCGCAACACAAAGGGCGTCACCGAAGTCAACACGATCGGCGGATTTGTCCGTCAGTATCACGTCACGCCATGGCCGGAGCGGCTTTCGGCCCTGGGTCTGACGCTTGGCGATGTGGTCGAGGCGCTCGAAAACAACAACGCCAATCTCGGTGCGGGCTATGTCGAGCGATATGGTGAGCAGCTCTTGCTTCGTTCCCCGGGGCAGGCTGGCGGCATTGAGGATCTCCAGGGGATCGTAGTCGCAAACCGCAATGGCGTTCCCATCCGCGTGGCCGATGTTGCGGATGTCGTCATGGGTGAAGAACTCCGGACAGGCGCTGCAACCGAGAACGGCAAGGAGATTGTGCTTGGCACGGTCTTCATGCTGGTGGGCGAAAACAGCCGCGAGGTTGCGCAGGCAACTGCAGTGCAGCTCGAAGTCGCCGGCCGCGCTCTGCCACCCGGCGTCACCGCCAAGCCAATCTACGACAGGACCGAACTCGTCGATCGCACGATCAAGACGGTCGAGACGAACCTCGTCGAAGGCGCCCTGCTCGTTGTCGTGGTCTTGTTCCTTCTGCTTGGAAACATCAGGGCTGCGATCATCACGGCGATGGTGATACCGCTCGCAATGCTGATGACCATCACTGGAATGGTCGCCAACCGTGTCTCGGGCAATCTGATGAGCCTCGGCGCGCTAGACTTTGGCCTGATCGTCGATGGCGCCGTCATCATCGTTGAGAACTGCCTGCGCCGCTTCTCTGAAGCGCAGCATCAGGCTGGACGGCTGCTAACCCGAGAGGAACGGTTTGCATTGGCGGAAGACGCCACCGTTGAGGTGATCAAGCCGTCGATCTTCGGCGTCATCATCATCACGTTGGTGTATGTGCCTATCTTCGCCCTGTCGGGCGTCGAGGGCAAAATGTTCCACCCGATGGCCTTCACTGTCGTGCTGGCGCTGACCGCAGCCCTGCTGCTGTCGCTCACCTTTGTACCGGCAGCCATCGCCCTGTTCGTGACCGGAAAAGTCTCGGAGAAGGAGAGCCCGATCATGCGGGGCGCACGCTTCGCCTATCAGCCTCTGCTGGACATGGCGCTGCGGTTCCGAATGTTGGTCGTTGCCGGCGCTGTTGCGCTGGTTACGCTTGCAGGTTTTGCCGCTTCACGAATGGGGTCGGAGTTCATCCCGAACCTGGACGAGGGCGACATCGCTCTTCATGCGCTTCGCATACCGGGGACAAGCCTGTCGCAAGCAATCGAGATGCAGACTGCACTCGAAAACAGCATCAGGCAGATGCCGGAAGTTGAACGTGTGGTTGCAAAGATCGGGACGGCTGACATCGCTACAGATCCCATGCCTCCCAGCGTGGCGGACGCATACGTCTTCCTGAAGGATCGCGAGGAGTGGCCTGATCCCAGCAAGCCGAAGGCGCAGGTGGTTTCCGAGCTCGAAACGATCGTCCGGAAAATTCCGGGCAACAATTACGAGTTCACGCAGCCGATCCAGATGCGCTTCAACGAGCTTATCTCAGGCGTCAGGTCAGACGTCGCCGTCAAGGTCTTTGGCGATGACACTGAACAGCTACTGGCGCTTGGCGACGAGATAGAAGGTCTGATCAACGGGATCGAGGGCGCCCAGGACGCCAAGGTCGAACAGATCACCGGACTGCCGGTTCTTCAGATCACGCCTGATCGGGCCGCGTTGGCGCGACTTGGACTTAACGTCTCTGATCTGCAGGCCGTCGTCGGCGCCTCCTTTGGCGGCGCGGACGCAGGCTCCATCTTCGAAGGAGACCGCCGATTCGATGTCGTTGTTCGCCTGCCGGAAACACTCCGGACGGATGTTGATGCGATCGGTCGCCTCCGCATTCCGCTTCCCGAACGTGCAGGAGAAATGCGCGGGTTCGTCCCGCTGCAGGAAGTGGCGAAGATTGAGCTGTCGATCGGCGCCAACCAGATCAGCCGCGAAAACGGCAAGCGCCGCGTCGTCGTTACGACGAATGTCAGAGGTCGGGACCTTGGCTCATTTGTCACCGAGCTTCAGGGTCGGGTCGGCGACGAAGTCGAAGTGCCGGCGGGCTACTGGATCGAGTATGGCGGGACGTTTGAACAGCTTATCTCAGGCGCCCAACGCCTGACGCTTGTCGTTCCGGTTGCCCTGTTGATGATCATGGGTCTGCTTTATGCGCTGTTCCGCTCGGCGCGTGACGCCCTAGTTGTCTTCTCAGGGGTTCCGCTCGCGATGACGGGGGGGGTGGCGGCATTGCTGATCCGCGACTTGCCGCTTTCGATCTCGGCAGGCGTCGGCTTTATCGCGCTGTCGGGTGTCGCCGTGCTCAATGGCGTGGTCATGCTGACGTTCATCCGGTCGCTGCGCGACCAGGGCCTTGGGATCGACGAAGCTATCCGCGAGGGCGCACTGGCGAGGTTGCGCCCGGTTCTGATGACGGCGCTGGTCGCCAGCCTGGGCTTCATTCCCATGGCGTTCAACGTTGGCGCGGGGGCTGAAGTCCAGAGGCCATTGGCCACAGTTGTGATAGGCGGCATCATTTCATCGACGGCGTTGACCCTGCTGGTCCTGCCCGCGCTCTATCGACTTGTCCAAAGGCGCAAACGCGAAGAACGTGAGACCGGAATAGCGCTGACCGCGGAGCAGGCCGCACGTTGATGTATCTCGAAAGGCCCTCGACCCGGACGCTCTGGATCGCTGCGGCGGCAATTGCCGCAGCGATCCTCGCCCCTGCAGCCTATGCACATGCGATCGGCGGCAAGGATGCAGCCTTCGTCGCCGCCACCGACGGGGCCGACCCATTGCCCTTCATGTATCTTGGCGCCAAGCACATGGTGACGGGTTACGATCACCTGTTGTTCTTGCTGGGCGTGATCTTCTTTCTTTATCGGCTTAAGGACGTTCTGCTCTACGTCTCACTGTTCTCGTTGGGCCACTCAACGACCCTGCTGATCGGCGTTCTCGCCGACATCAACGTCTCGTCATTCCTGGTCGATGCGGTGATCGGGGTTTCCGTCAGCTACAAAGCGTTCGAGAACCTGGGCGGTTTCCGCCGCATGGGCGTCTCGATCGACAATCGACTTGCGGTTGGCGGGTTCGGTTTGATCCATGGCTTCGGCCTGGCGACCAAGCTGCAGGATCTCGAACTCAACCCAAATGGCCTGGTTGAGAATCTCCTCGCCTTCAATGTCGGCGTCGAAATTGGACAGCTCATTGCCCTGTCTCTGATTCTCGCTGTCATGACCTTGTGGCGAACAAAGAGGAGCTTCCCGCGCTTTGCTATCGCGGCCAACGCGCTCCTATTTCTCGCTGGCGTTGTCCTTGCCGGACAGC
>NCEM01000024.1 GCA_002280725.1 Alphaproteobacteria bacterium 32-64-14 | reverse complement strand
GCACTGGCGCACGGGGTCCAGGGGGAAGAGGTAGCGCAGGATGATCCAGAGCCAGTCCATGCGCTGAGTATGACCTCAGCTTTTTGCCCGGCCGATTCAGCGTGGCGCTATCCCACAAATCCGCAGGCTTGGCGCTTGAAATCGCGCGAGAAGTTTTTTGGTTTTCCGACGGATTGGGGAAGGCTGTTTCCCCGGTTTCCAGTCAACCGAGGGGTCCATCGGAGTTGGCGCGGTCGTATGACGGGCCAGCTGCTTACGCCGCGTTGCGCTTGGCGGCTTTCTTGACCTTGCTGATCGCGTAGGCGCGTTTCAGGCGGGAGAGGTGGTCGATGAAAAGCGTGCCCTGCAGGTGGTCCATCTCGTGCTGGATGCAGACGGCGTACATGCCCTCGGCCCATTCCTCGATCTGCTCGCCCTTGTAGTTGAGGTAGCGGAGCTTCACGCGCGCGGGGCGTTCGACTTCGTCGAAATAATCCGGGACCGAGAGACAGCCTTCTTCGTAGGGCTGCTTGTCGCCGTCGAGTTCGAGGATTTCGGGGTTCACGAAATAGCGGGGAGCCTTGGGCTCGTCCTCGCGGGCGAGATCCATCACGATGACGCGGAGGGGCACGCCGATCTGCACGGCGGCGAGGCCGATGCCGGGGGCGGCGTACATCGTCTCCAGCATGTCATCCATCAGCGCGCGGGTTTCGTCCGTGACGGCATCGACGGGCTTGGACACCTGTTTCAGGACAGGATCGGGAACGGTGAGGATGGTGCGGATCGCCATGAGGGCTAGCTATGGAGGAGGCGCGCCAACGTCAAGTGAACGAGCCCGTGAGGCGCGCTGAAGACGTGAACTTCGCCCCGGTTTTCAGCAGGGGAAGCCCCCTGATGGGGCGGGCTATTTCCGCTTTCCAGGGACGGCCCCCCCGGCGGCGGGGAGCGCGGGCGGGCTTTCGATCAGGGTGAGCTGGCGGGGGGCGAGATCGACGGCCTTGGGGTCTTCGATCACCTTGCCCGGCTCGGCGAACTGCAGCTCCTCCAGCTTGCGGGCGGAGACCAGCACGCGGCTCTCCAGCGAGCCGACCATGTCGTTATAGGCCTTCACCGCATTGCCGAGGCCGCCGCCGACCCGGTCCATATGCTCGGTGAATTTCGAGATGCGCTCGTAGAGCTCCTGCCCCAGCTTCTTGGCCTGCTCGGCGTTCTTGGCCATCTGCTCCTGCCGCCAGCCATAGGCGACGGACTTGGCGAGCGCGATCAGCGTCGAGGGCGTGACGATGATGACGTTGTTGCGGGCGGCGTAGTCGAAGATGTCGCGATCATGTTCGAGGACCGCCGCGTAGAAATTCTCGCCGGGAATGAACATGGCGACGAAATCCACGCGCTCGGCGAACTCCTTGGTGTATTCCCGGCGCGACAGGCCGGTGACGTGGTTGCGCACGCGGGCGGCGTGGGCGTTGAACTTCTGGCGGCGCAGCGTCGGGTCGGCTTCCTCGGACGCGGCAAGATAATCGTCCAGCGACACCTTGGCGTCGATCACCAGCTCGCGCCCGCCGGGCATGCGGATGACGACGTCCGGCCGCTGGCGGCCCTTTTCCGTGGTGTCCGAGGTCTGTTCGGAGAAATCGGCATAGGGCGAGAGGCCCGCCATTTCGAGGACGTTGCGGAGCGTTTCCTCGCCCCAGCGGCCACCGCCGCGCGTGGAGGACAGGGCTGAGGTGAGCTTGCCCGCCGCCAGTTCGGTCTGGCGCACGCTGACGCCGACGGTCTTGATCTGCTCTTCGAGCTTGGCGCGGTCCTCGGCAGAGGTTTTCTGGATTGCGTCCACCTTCTCGCGGAACTGGCCGAACGTGTCCTGGATCGGCTTCAGCATCTTGCCGAGTTCGCCCTGCGCGCCCTCCTTATGCTTCTTCAGCGTCTCGTCGGCGATAGCCACGAATTGCTGCTGCGATTTCAGGAGGGCGGCGTCGGCCAGCGCCTTGAAGCGCTGCTCGCTTTCGGCCTGCACTTTCTGGAGTTGCTCGCGCTCGCGCACGAGGCTGGCTTCGCGCTCGGCCGTGCGGGCGGTCTCGCCGGCGAGGGATTTCTCGGCGGTCTCGGCGCGCTGGCGCAGCGCGGCGACCTCCCCCTTCAACGTGGCGACCTCGCCCATGCGCTCGGCCAGTTCGGCGGAGAGATGCGCGGTGTCGGGCGGCTTGCGCTGGGAGAACACGAAGGCGGCGGCAGCGGCGGCCAGCGCGATGAGCAGGAGGACGATGTGGACCAGATCGAATGTCATGCGCGCTTATAAGTTCTTTGTTTGTTCCGATCAACCTTCGGGTGACAGGAAACTCGCGCGATTCTTCGATGGAGCGAATGAAGGCCCGCTGCTTTGCAGCGGCTGCCGGGCGGGAGCCCGGCGGTCCGTTTAGTCCCGCACGCCGCGGCGGGGGCGCCAGCCTTCGGGCATGTGGGGGTAGTTGCCGACGCCTTCGAAGGCGTGGTCGGGGACGTCGGAACCGAAGACGTCCAGCGGATCATTGATGCGGCGGGTGGCGTAGCGCGCCTCGCGGGCGACCTTCCTGATCCGGTCGCGCATGAGCCAGACGCCGATGCCGACACCGACGCCGATGGCCGCGACGGTCAGGACGACGGGTACATGCTTGCGTTTCACCATGGGACGCCCCAGCCGAAATTTCTACCTACGCGATGCCATCGCAGCCGCGATCGTGCCATCGTCCAGATGGTCCAACTCCCCGCCCACCGGCACCCCGTGCGCGAGCCGCGTGACCTTCACCGGCAGATGCGACAGCCTGTCGGTGATGTAGTGGGCGGTGGTCTGGCCGTCCACCGTGGCGTTCAGTGCAAGGATGATTTCCCTCACATCCGGGTTGCCAGCACGTTGAACAAGTGCAGCAATATTGAGGTCTTCGGGACGAATACCATCGAGCGCGGAGAGGGTTCCGCCGACGACGTGATATTTTCCGCGGAAGACACCCGAACGCTCCATCGCCCAGAGATCGTCGACGTCCTCGACCGCACAGATGATGCCGTTGTCCCGTCCCGGTGCGGCACAGATGGAACACGGGTTCACGGTGTCGAAATTCGAGCAAACAGCGCAGGCCTGGACCTTCGATGCTGCATCCGCGAGGGCGGCGGACAGCGGGCCGAGGAGCTGGTCGCGCTTCTTCAGCAGGTGGAGCGCTGCGCGGCGGGCCGAGCGGGGGCCAAGCCCCGGCAGCTTGGCCAGCAGGTCGATCAGGCGGAGGATTTCCGGGCCGGCGGGGCGGTTGATCATGACGGGCTCTCTGGTCAGTTCACATAGTCGCCGGAGCCTATCAGGGGAACACCCCTAACGTGGCAGCATGAACGGGCGTGCGCCGGCTCACTTTTTCCGGCGCTCGGCCGTGCGACAGGCGTCGTGGAGCTCGTCGAAGTCGTGGCGAAGGACGTATTCGCGGACGAAATCGATCGAGATGACGCGGTCGATGAAGCCCGCGAACATCCAGTCGATATCCTGGCGGGAGACGAGGCCGCGCCGGGTGAGGCCGGAGACGAACTCGAAGAAGTTGAGCAGGTCGATCAGTTCGCCCTCGAGCGGCTTGGGCATGCCGGGCGTCGCTAGCTCGACGCGCAGGGCGGCGTATTCGGGGGCTTCGGAATTGGCGAGCACGAAGCGGATGCGGCGGTAGCGCTCGTTGCCGAAGAACATGGTGTAGAGCTCGCGCACCTGCTCGGTCTGGCGCATGCGCTCGGAGCGGAGATAGCGGAACAGGCCGAAGATGCCCGCGAGCAAGGCCGCGAGGAAGGTGAAGGCCGAGGCCCAGTTGCGGGCGATCTCGGACCAGTAGAGCGCGGCATCGCCGCTGCCGGGGAAGCTTGTTCCGAATTCCAAGGGGGCCTCTCACGCGACTCAATGGTGTGAGTTCTAGGACAGGAGCGGGTGGATGGGAAATGTGGAGCGGTTGTCATGCCGGCGGTTGCGCTGGTGACCACGGCCTCGTGCTTCGACAGGCTCAGCATGAGGCCTACCCACTGATGGTGAGGAAGCGCCTCATCCTGAGCCTGTCGAAGGACGAGGCGCGGGCGCGGGATTGCGTCAGCTCGTCTTCAGCTTGCTGCACATGTTCCCGGACGGCTTTGTCGCGCGCCATTCGTATTCGAGTTGTTGCAGGTCGCTGACGGCGACGCCGTTGCGGGTGGCGGGGATGAAATCCTGCGCGGCGAGGCAGCGGAGGGTGGGTTCGAGGAACATCGGGTCCGAGCAGACGCCATTGCCCGCGACCATGCGTCCGGTGGCGTCGATCTCGAGATCCATCTGGCAGCAGCCGGAGAGCTGTTGCGCGCGAGCCTCGCGCGGCCAGCGGCAGGCGTCGGGATAGAAGCCGCCGGCAAAGCGGGCTTCGGTCTTGTTGGTGGCGGTCTTGTTGGTGGGGGTCTGGGCGAGGCTGATGCCTGCGGCGGTGAGGCCAGCAAGAACGGCGCAGGCGGCGAGGACGGGCTTCCAGACCATGGATGGAGCGTAGCTCGAATATGGTGCGCGCCAAGAGGCGGTTTGCGGCGAGACAGTCACGCCATGATGGCCCGCTATTGACGCATCGTCTTGCTCTGCTTTCTGGCTTTTCCTGCCGCTTCAATCCGGCGGCTTCATCAAGACCGTTCCTGGGTCCCGACTTTCGTCGGGACGAGCGGGGATGGAGATACGCCTAGATAGTCGATTGCCCTGCCCTTCATTTCGCGCTGTAGAGCGGGCATGGAAATCAATCCTCTGGCTGTCCTCGACTATGCGGGCATCGGGGCGGACGTGTTCTGGGTGAAGGATGCGGGGTATGTGATCGTCTGCACTGTCGTGGCGGTGCTGGTGTTCCTGACGCGCGGGCGCGGCGTGCATCAGCAGACATTGCTGTGGCTCGATGCGGTGGGCCTGTGCGTCTATGCGTGCGTGGGCGCCGCGAAATCGCTGTCGCTGGGCGTCGATCCGGTGATCTGCGTGGTGATGGGGGCGCTGACGGCGACGTTCGGCGGCATCATTCGCGACGTGCTGGCGGGCGTGCCCTCGATCCTCCTGAGCCGCGAGCTTTACATCACGCCGGCCATTGTGAGCGCGGCGGTGTTCATCGTGCTGCGCACGGTGGGGATGGACTGGACCGTGGCGACCGGCATTGCCGTGGCGCTGGGCTTCTTCATCCGCGCAGGCGCGATCCGGTGGAAATGGGCGATGCCTGCGTTTGCGCCGCCGAAGGGGAAGTGAGCACGCCCGCGTGGTTCGACGGACGCAATACCGCGCGATGCGCGGCATTGCTGCTCACCATCAGGGCTGCCTGCGGCTGACGATCCGCTGATCAGTCGTCGCGGACTGTCTTTTCCTTGCGCTCGTGGCGTTCTTGCGCCTCAAGGCTGAGGGTGGCGATCGGGCGGGCTTCGAGGCGCTTGATGCCGATCGGCTCGCCGGTCTCTTCACAATAGCCGTATTCGCCAAGCTCGATCCGGCGCAGGGCCGCATCGATCTTGTTGACCAGCTTGCGCTCGCGGTCGCGGGTGCGCAGCTCGAGCGCACGGTCGGCCTCGGACGAGGCGCGGTCCACGAGATCCGGGATCGGAGCAACGTTCTCCTGCATGCCCGTAATCGTCTCGCGGTTGCCCTGGAGGATTTCCTCCTTCCAGGCCTGCAGCTTCTCCTTGAAGTATTTGAGCTGCTTCTTGCCCATGTAGGGCTCGTTCTCGGTCGGCTTGTAGGTGGCCGTCTTGGAACTCATGTCGCCAACTCCCTGGGCGGGCCCCCGTAGGCCGCCTTAGATGGGCGTGCGGTATAACCGGTCCGCTACCCCCCGTAAACGGGCGCAAACATGCTCCCGCCTATTGTAATTGCTGCAATTTTCCGGCCATGCCTGTCACACGAGCTTAATGTGTGAGTATTCGCTCATGCGGCGGGCAGTTGCTGCGGCGCGGCATTGCGAATTTCGGTGAGTCAGGCCGGCTCAGCCGCCTTTTCGAGCTTGGCCGCTTCGACGGCGGCCCGGACCTCGGCCCAGTTCAGCGTCTCGTCGAGTCCGAAATCGCCGGAGGCGTCGCGCTGTTCGGCCAATGCGTTGTTGAGCAGGGCGAGGTGCCGCTTGCCGGGCCCTTCGCCGAGCATGGCCATCTGGAGACGGTCGAGCGCATCGAGCAGGCGGCGGCCCTTGCGGAGCGCGCGGGCGCGGGCTTCGGGGCCACCGATGCCTTGCAGAGCCAGAAGCGCGGAAACTCCCGAAACGCCAGCGGCGCCTGATACGCCGGAGACGCCTGCACGCGGGGCCGCAGCGCCCGCTCCGAGAAGCTGGCTGAAGCCTTCGGCGGCGGTTTTCGGCGCGCCAGAAGCTGCGCCTGCCGACGATGTTGATGAGGTGGAACTTACCTTCATCGCGAACGGGTCTCCTCACTCGGCACATTTGGCCCAGTTGGTTAATGGCGGATTAAGCTTCGTTTCGCGTTGGGAAACCTGGCTTAAGGCTTTGTTGCACATTGGCGCGCAAGGCTGGTGACGAAGAACGCTGCGGCCAGAACGGTCGGATCAATTCCGCAAACCGATGTCTGGGTACCCATGCGCGCGCTCGCCCATATTCTGTCTCGTTTTCTGGCCTGTCTTGTTGCCGCCTGCTCGCTGGCCATGCCTGTCGGCGCGGGCACGCGGCTGAAGGACATCATCGATGTCGAAGGCGTGCGGGACAACCAGCTGATCGGCTATGGCGTGGTGTTCGGTCTCAACGGCACAGGCGACAGCCTGCGCAACTGCGCGATGCTGCGCCAGTCGATCGAGAGCATGATGGAGCGGCTGGGGATCAACACGCGCGACAGCGTGCTGAACACCAAGAACGCGGCGGCCGTGATGGTCACCGCCAACCTGCCCCCGTTCGCAACCAACGGCACGCGCATCGACGTGACGGTTTCGGCGGTGTGCAATGCGAAGAGCCTTGAGGGCGGCACGCTGCTGGCGACGCCGCTGCTGGGCGCTGACGGTCAGGTCTACGCTTCTGCGCAAGGATCGGTGGCGGTGGGCGCCTTCACTGCGAGCGGAAATTCCGGCACATCGCTGACGCGCAATATCCCGACCAATGGCCGGGTGCCCAACGGCGCAACGATTGAACGCGAGCTTCGGTTCGACATGGCTGCGCAAACCGAGCTGCGCCTGTCGCTGCGCAATCCGGATTTCACGACCGCCTCGCGCGTTGCCGGGGCGATCAATGCGTTTGTGGGCTCGGACGCCGCCTTTGCGATGGACCCCGCGACCGTGCGCCTGCGCCGGCCGGCGGCGTTTGGCGACATGTCGACCCTGATCGCGCAGATCGAGGGACTGGAGATCGAACCCGAACAGCGCGCCCGCGTGATCATCAACGAGACCACGGGCGTGATCGTGATGGGCGAGAATGTGCGCGTCTCAACCGTCGCCATCGCGCAGGGCAATTTGACTATTCAAGTGCAGGAGACGCCGGGCGTCGCCATGCCGAACTCGTTCACCAATGCGCCACCCGTGGTGGTGCCGCAGACGGACATTGCGGTTGCTGAGGATCCGGCGCGGCTGGCCATCGTGGGAGGCAATGGCGTGCCATTGCGCGAGTTGGTGACGGGGCTGAATGCGCTGGGCGTATCCCCGCGCGACCTGATCGTGATCCTGCAGGCCCTGAAGGCGTCGGGCGCGCTGCAGGCCGACATTGAAGTGATGTAGCGGAGCACACGCGATGAGCGACATTGCTCTGCCCATGCCCCCGGTCGAGACGCGCCGCGCCGGCGTCTCGCCGGATGTGTCCAACGTGAAGACCCGCGCGCAGGCCGAATTGGTGGCGCAGCAGTTCGAGCGGATGTTCATCTCCGAGATGCTGCGGCCGATGTTCGAGGGCATCGAGACGGACGGCGAGTTCGGCGGCGGCAACGCCGAGGCGACCTTCCGGCCCATGCTGATCGACCAGTACGCGGACGCCATCGCCAAGGGCGGCGGGGTCGGCATCTCCGACTCGGTGCTGAAGGAAATCCTGAGAATGCAGGGGCTGGAATAATGCCGGACCATGTTGACGCCAATTTCGTGGACGACAGGGCCGAGCAGCTTCTGGCCATGACCCGGCGCCTCGTGGTTCTGGTCGATGAGGAGATCGAGGCCGTGAAGGCGCGGAAGCTCGATGCGAGCAGCGTCAACTGGGACGAGAAGGAGAAGCTGGTTCACGCCTGGCGGCTGGAAGTGGCGCGCATCAAGGCCGACCCTGAGCAGATGGCCGGACTGTCACCCGCCCGCAAGGAGGCGCTGAAAGCCTCGGCGCGCGACCTTGAAGACCGGCTGCAGGCGCACGCCCGCGCGCTTGCCGCCGCGCGAACCGTGACCGAGGGGTTGGTACGGTCAATCGCCGCCGAGATCGCGCAGTCGCGCGCAGGCCCTGCCGGCTATAGCGCCAAGGGCGCAGCGCCGGTGAGCCAGCGCCGCGAGGCCACAGGGCTGACCGTTAACGCGAAAGCCTGATCCGGGCATTTGCCTGGCGCTCGGCATGTGGCCCTGACCACACGTCAGGCGCCGGTCGTTGGTCTGCCCGAACGAAACTCAGGTTATGTGTTTTTTTTATCGCAGGGCGCCTTGGCCCCTTGATCTCTCGCCGCTCCCGGCGAAGAAAGGATTTCTGGCCGGGGTGTGAACGTGGACTGACAAGGGCAAGGAGCCTGAAGCTGTTCATGTGTAGTAGACGGAAGCGGGCTCGATGAATCGCCGTCGCAAGCGTCGACTGCCGTTCGCGGCATATGCAGCTCTCATTTTCAACGGCGCCCTGTGCGCTGCGCCCTTCATGGCGGCCCACCTCGTTTCCGAGGCCTATGGCGACAAACCGACCGCATTCGAGACCACACCCGAGGCGCTCGCGGCGACGCGGATGGCGATGGACGAGCGTTTCGAGCTGATTTCGGCCGGCGAAGAGGCCGAGCCCCGCAAGGTTTGGTCGGATCTGGTCCGAAATTCGCTGGAGCAGGAAGAGATGCCGCTGGTGCGCGGCCTGCTGCTGGGCGCGCCGGCGATGCTGGGCAAGCCCGATGGCGAGGCGCTGCGCGCCCGTATCGAGAAGGTCGCCAAGGGCGTGGACGATGAGGCCGTGCTGCTGGCGGCTGTCTCCTACCTGCCGGGCGAGGTCCAGGAGACCTACCTCAATTTCAACCAATCGGGTCCGCGCTTCACGGCGGCGGCGACACCGGAAGCCGTCGCCAAGGCATCGCCCTCGGTTGCGCTTCCCGATGAGCCTGCGCCTGCTGCCGCCCCGGCGGCCGAGCGCCGCGTCGAGATCAACCGCGTGGGCGACATTCGCGGGCTGACCGATACGGCCGTCGATTGGGCGAACGACGACACGATCGACCTGCATGCTTTCCTGCTGTCGGGCATTGCCCTGATCCTGTCCGACGCCGAAGCGCGCGAGGGCGCTTCCGTTGCGATGCCGGCGCTGCGCGCCCGCACGCAGGCGCCGGTGCCCTTCAAGGCCTACCTGACCAGGCGCATCGAAGACGTGGTCAATGTCGACGAGATGAAGCGCCTGCTTTCGGCCGAGCTGCATTTTGAAGTTGGCTATACGCCGGATGCAACCGCCGTGGTCGAGCGCGCCTTCCGTGCGGCTGTCGATCCGGAGAAGCTTGAAGTGCTGCTGGGCGAGTTCAGGATCCTGCGCGAGATCGCGCTGGATACGTCGTTCGAGGCGGCGATTGCGATTGTGAGCCGTGTCGAAGGCGCTGTGGACCTGCGCGCGGCGCGCCTTGTGGCGGCGGCCGGTGGCGAGCGCGCGGTGGCGCTGGAGCATTTCGACGGCGAGAACCTGCTGGAGACGGCGCGCACGGTTATACCGTGGACCAATGCGCTGCGCATGCAGGCAGCCGGACTTGCGGCCTGCCTTGCCCTGCTCGGCTTCGTCGCGCTGATGACGTTCTGGAAATCCTTCCGCCGCAACCGCCCGGTCCGTAAGAGCGCGGTCTATCTGATGGAAGAGACGCCGGCTTAGGCCGGCGCTTTCGCGCAACCGTCCTTCAACCGCCCGCGATCTGCAGTCCGAACGCGCCGATGATGCCGACGATGATCATCTGGGCCGCGAGCGCGCAGAGGATGACGCCGAAGATGCGGGTGATGGCGCCCGCAATCTGATCGCCCATCACCTTCATCAGCGGACCCGCGATCAGGAAGATCAGGCAGGCCAGCACAAGGTTGGCGGCAATCGCAAACGAGACGATGCCGATGCCAACGGGATCGCCGCCCGCGTTCTGCATGAACAGCATGGCCGTGGCGATGGAGCCGGGGCCGGCGATCATCGGGATGGCGAGCGGGAAGACAGAGACGTCATCGAGGCGGCCGGAGGCTTCTTCCTCGGCGAGCACCTGATCGGCGCGATCTTTCTGCCGCTGCTGGCGCTTCTCGAACACCATTTCGAGCGCGATGAGGAAGAGCAGCACGCCGCCAGCGATACGGAAGGCGTCGAGCGAGATGCCGAGATGGTGCAGGAGCTGGGCGCCCGCGAAGGCGAAGAAAAACAGTATCAACCCGGCGACGAAGACCGACTTGACTGCCATCTTGCGCGCGTAGGCGGGGCTGCCCGGCGCAGTCAGCGACGCGAAGATCGGCGCAACGCCGGGAGCATCGATGAGCACGAAGAATGTGACGAAGGCCGCGATGGCCTGCTCGAACTGGATCTCGGTGAGCATCGGCCTAGCGGAAGAGCTGGAGCAGCGCCTGTGGCGCCGCGTTGGCGATACCGATCGATGAGGCCGCCAGCTCCTGCTTGACCTGCAGCGCCTTGATCAGCGCCGTTTCGGCGGCGACATCCGTGTCGACCATACGGCTCACGCCGGCGGCCAGCGCATCGGCAAGGCGGGTGACGAAGCCCTTCTGAGCGTCGATGCGGCGGCGCTCTGCGCCCATTTCGGTGAGCTGGGCGCCGACATTCTGGATCGACTGGTCCAGCAGGCCGTGAGCGTCTGCAGCGGCCTGCGTGTTGTTGAGCGCGGTCGTGGACGGCGGGGCGATGACGACCGGGCCGCCGGGCATCAGGTTGCGGCCCGCCAGCGTGACAGTCTGGCTCGCTTCGGCGTCGGCGATGAAGGACACGCCGTTGGGGCGCGAACCGTCGAGTGTGTTCGCGTCGTCGAACGAAGCATTGCGGACGAACGCCTGCAGCGTTGTCATCTGGTCCTGGTACTGCTTGTTGAGCTGGGAGCGCTGGTCGTCGGTAAGGCCGCCGGACATCGCCTGGGCGGCGGTGGCCTTCATGTCGCCGAGCTGTTTCATGATCTTCTCGGCGGCGGCGATGGCCGTATCCGAGATCGATTCCGCGCGGCTGAGGCTGAGCGTGACGGCGCTGAGCGAGCCGCCCTGCCCGCGCATGATCGCGGCGGAATGGTAGGCCGTGGCGTCGTCGCGGGCGCGGCCGACCCGGAGGCCGGACGACAGGCGCGTTTCCGCGGTCGACAGCTCGCGGCTGGCGGACTGGAGGTGCTTCAGGGCGCCGAGCACACCCGTTGCGTTGCTTAGCCTGTCGACCATTTTGGCCGTCTCCGCGTGCGAATCGTGGTGAACGATTCGTCAATCGGGGATCAGTCTTCGTTAGCAGGTGTTAACGAGTGGTTTCCGACGCGGACATTGGCGCTGCATTATGGGCAGGGCGCTGCCTTCTCCACATGCATGGCCTTCTCGACAAGCGAAGAGGCCGCCCGCGCCTGTCGGCGGAGCGGCTTCTTCTTGATCGGGTCAGGTCGCGTGCGCCGTGCCTTAGCTGCGGAACAGCGACAGGATGACCTGCGGCGCCTGGTTGGCGATCGACAGGGCCTGGGCGCCGAGCTGCTGCTTGATCTGCAGCGACTGGAGCTTGGCGGATTCCTTCGCGAGGTCGGCGTCGACGAGGTTGCCGATGCCGTTCTCGATCTCGTCCGACAGCTTGGCGAGGAAGTCCTGCTGCGCGTCGAGGGCGGTTGCCTGCGAGCCCAGCGAGGCCAGCGTGACGTTGAGGTCCGTGATCGCCGCTTCGAGCGCGTTGGCGGCCGTGGTGGCCGAGGCGGCGGACGTGGCGATGTTGACGCTGGCGAAGGTCGAGAACATGGCCGAGGACAGCGTCATGTCCGTGCCGTTGACGACCATCACGTTCGAGCCTGCACTCGACACGACCGCGGTGGCGACGCCCTCGCCGATCGTGGAAGCATCCACGCCATCCGTCGTGATCGCGAGGTCGTCGAAGTTGGTGTCGTTGATCAGGTAGGTGAACTGGCCAGCGACGTCATCGTAGGAAGCCGAAATCTTGCCGCCGGAAGCGGCGTTCACCTGCTCGACGAATTCGTCGATCGTCATGCCTGCGGTGAGTTCGACCGCGATCGAGAACGTGCCATTGTTGACCGAGTCTGTCAGCGCGAAGGTAATCAGGTCGCCGTCGGCGATATCGCCGGCTGTTGCAGACGCCGCCGTGATCAGAGCCGAGCCGGACAGCGGGGTCGTGAGAGCCACGGTCTGGACGCCATCGGTCGTGGCCGCAACCGAGCCGCCGAGATCGGAGATCAACACGTTGAGATCGAAGTTGCCGACCGCGAGGTTGGCGCCGTTGAACTGCGCCGAGTTGGCGATGACATCGATCTGCGAGCGCATCGACGCGAAGTCGGCCTGGAGGGCCGAGCGCTGGTCGGCCGTGAGATCGTCTGCCTGGGCGGCGACGGCCTTTGCCTTGAGCTTCTGCAGGATGTCGCCGATCGACTTGCCGGCGGCGAGCGCCACGTCGAGGGT
Organism: Alphaproteobacteria bacterium 32-64-14; assembly: GCA_002280725.1. GTDB lineage: Bacteria > Pseudomonadota > Alphaproteobacteria > Caulobacterales > Hyphomonadaceae > UBA7672. Next base: position 46,632 of record NCEM01000024.1, on the reverse strand, counting down.
CGAGTTGGCGCGGTCGATGCCATCCTTGACGGCGGCGACCGAGGCGACCCGGCTCCTCTGCCCTTCGGCGATGGCGTAGATCGCCCCGTTGTCGCGGGCGCTCGAAATCTTGAGGCCCGTGGAAATCTTGTTCTGGACGCCCTCAAGCTCCGTGTTCGTGAAGTTGAGGTTCTGGAGCGCGATCATGGCGCTGTAGTTCGTATTGACGCTCAGCATGGCCGGGCTCCCGCGTAGACTGGTCCACGGCCGATACGGGCATGGACAGCCAGGAGCAGTTCAAGTCGCGTGCCAGTCTGTTAAGGTTAACAGCGTGGGCGATTTCGCAGTGTTAGCGGGCGCGAAAGGTTAACGGATTCGATCAGTTGCTGACGAACGGCTGAATCGAATTTACCTGCCGGCAGGTTTTGCCGGGCCAGTGGCGGCCGTGAGGTAGGCAAAAGCGGCATCTCGGAAATGACAGAGGGGCAGAGCCCGAAAGCCCTGCCCCTCGTCAGTAGTGCTTCAGGTTGGCCGGACCGTTGTTGATACCGGTCCTGGCGAGCCCGTTAGCGGAAGAACGACAGGATCAGCGACGGCGCCTGGTTGGCGATCGAGAGAGCCTGCGCGCCCAGCTGCTGCTTGATCTGCAGCGACTGGAGGCGGGCGCTTTCCTTCGCGAGGTCAGCGTCGACGAGGTTGCCGATGCCTTGCTCGATGACGTCCGAAAGCGTGCCGAGGAAGTCGTTCTGGATGTCCAGAGCGGCAGCTTGCGAGCCCATCGTGGCCAGGGCGTTGTTGAGGCCCGTGATCGCCGTGTCGATCGCGTTCGAGGCTGTCGTCGCAGCAGCCGTCGACGTCGAGATGTTCGTCGAGGCCAGCGAGGACAGGATCGAGCCAGACAGCGAGAAGTCCGAACCCGTCACCGCGAAGGTATTGGAGCCGGCCGAGGACACCGTCGCCGTGGCGACGCCGTCACCGATGTTCGCGCCGTCCGTACCATCGGAAGTGATGGCCAGATCGTCGAAGTTGGTGTCGTTGATCAGGTAGGTGAACTCGCCCGTCGTGTCGTCATACGAGGCCGAGATCTTGCCGCCCGAACCCGCGTTCACGGCTTCGACGAAGTCGTCGATCGTCATGCCAGCGGTGAGTTCGACTTCGATCGTGAACGTGCCGTTGTTGACCGAGTCGGTCAGCGCGAACGTCACCAGGTCACCCGTCGCGATGTCGCCGGCGGTATCGCCAGCGGCCGTGATGAGGGCCGAGCCCGACAGCGGAGCCGCAAGGCCAGCCGTCTGGACGCCGTCCGAGGTCGCGGCAACCGAACCGCCGAGATCGGAGATCAGCACGTTGAGCGAAGCAGTGCCCAGAGCCAGGTTGGCGCCGTTGAACTGCGCCGCGTTGGCAATGGTGTCGATCTGCGAACGCAGGCTCGCGAAGTCGGCTTGCAGGGCAGAGCGCTGGTCGGAGGTCAGATCGTCGGCCTGGGCGGCGACGGCTTTGGACTTCAGCTTCTGGAGGATGTCGCCAACGGACTTGCCGGCGGCGAGAGCGACGTCGACCGTGGAGGAAGCGCGGTCGATACCGTCTTTCACAGCGGCGACGGACGAAACGCGGGCGCGCTGACCTTCGGCGATGGCATAGACGGCGCCGTTGTCACGGGCGTTGGCGACTTTATAGCCGGTCGAAATCCGGTTCTGGATCTCGTTCAGCTCTTTGTTGGTGGAGTTGAGGGATTGCAGCGCGATGGACGCGCCATAGTTTGAGTTCACGCTGAGCATGACACACGTCTCCGTTCTGGGTCGAAGACCGATCATTTTGATCGGCCGCTGGCGCGTTTTGCGCCAACATTGTTTCACATTACGCGAGAGGTCTTAATCAGTGGTTTGGCGCGCGCATCAAAGGTGCTGACAAAAGACTAACCAAAACAGGTTGGTAAACCACTGGTTAGCGGCGCGATTGCAGCGCTTGCGGACGCCGTGCGGGCGCTTTCGCGCAAGCGAGCGGCTCAGTTTCCCAGTGAAGAGGCATGAGGCCGGAACGTGAGGCCGGACATTCAGGCCAGCACGGCAGACACGTGCATCAGGCCGGAACGGCGGCGGCCTGCTGTTGCGGGGAGAGGCCCTGCATGATCGTGCGGTTGATATCGATCAGCACGTCGAAGGCGGCGCCATCGCGCATCACGGCGCTGGAATGGCGATCCACGAACAGCGACAGGGAGATGATCTGGGCGCGCAGACCCTGCGGAAGGGAGTTGCCGTCTGCGGCGCAATCGGACGCGAGCAGCGACCACAGGCGGCGGTTGACCGCGAGAGCCTCGGCCCGGCGGCCGACCTCTGTATCCGGCAGGCCGGAGGCGTCGATCAGGTTGCGAGTAGCCAGCGCAAAGGCGCGATACTCGGTCTGACGTGGGCCTTCAGTCTTCTTCGCCGCGTTCTGATACGCCTGGATCGACATTACCCAGTAATCCCTGTTCGTAGGTGAGAAGCTTCCGGCACCGTGTCAGCGCCTTGTAATAGTCGGCGGCCATGACCTCGCGGGAGAGCGAGACGCACTCCTTGAGGACTTCCGTGGAACGGATGGCGCCCATGAACTCGTTCAGGCGCAGCACGAATTCGTCGTAGAACTGGTTCGCCCCGCCGGGGTCCAGATACATCATCATGATCGGGAAATAGATCCGCTTGGCGGGCGTGTTCGCCTCTTCCGGCTGGATGATGTCCTTTTCCCGCAGGATCGATGCCTTGTTCTGCAGCAACAGGACCGCGCGGCGGTCTCCGTTCTGCAGCACCGCTCCGTTGACCACGAAGCGTTCGCCCGGCTTGAGCGAGAGTTTGAGCGGCATCCAATCCTCCCGGCCGGGCATCCAACCCCCGGATTCATACCGGGAGTCTGGACGTGGCCGAACAGCCGGTCTAGCGGCCGTTCCTTAAGTTTTGCTTGTGCCGCCTTAAGGCGGCGGGGAACAGGGAATGGGCAGTCGGGAGTAGGATTCCCCTTCCCTACTGCCTATTGCCTACTCCCTATTGCCGTTTACCGTAACGATCATTCCAGACGGGGTAGCCAGAAGATGTCCGACAAGAAGCGTTTCGAGGGTTCCGACACCTATGTCGCCACGGATGACCTGCGGGTTGCCGTGAATGCCGCGATCGCGCTGGAGCGGCCGCTGCTGGTCAAGGGCGAGCCGGGCACGGGCAAGACCATGCTGGCGCTGGAGGTTGCGCGTGCGCTGGGCATGCCGATCATCGAATGGCACATCAAGTCGACCACCAAGGCGCACCAGGGTCTCTATGAGTATGACGCGGTCGCCCGCCTGCGCGATGGCCAGCTTGGCGAGGAACGCGCGCGCGACATCCGCAACTACATCAAGAAGGGCAAGCTGTGGGAGGCGTTCACCGCGCCCGTGCGCCCTGTCCTGCTGATCGACGAGATCGACAAGGCGGACATCGAGTTTCCGAACGACCTTCTGCAGGAACTCGATCGCATGGAGTTCTACGTCTACGAGATCGACGAGACCATCAAGGCGAAGGTTCGCCCGGTCGTCATCATCACCTCGAACAACGAGAAGGAATTGCCGGATGCCTTCCTGCGCCGCTGCTTCTTCCACTACATCAAGTTCCCGGATGATGCGGTGATGAACTCGATCATCGACGTGCACTTCCCGGGCATCAAGAAGCGTCTGGTGAGCGAGGCGCTCGCGACCTTCTACAGGATGCGCGATGTGCCGGGTCTCAAGAAGAAGCCGTCGACGAGCGAACTGCTCGACTGGCTGAAGCTGCTGATGTCGGAAGACATCGACGTGGAGACGCTGCGCGAGAAGAACCCGAACAAGCTGGTGCCGCCGCTGCACGGCGCGCTGCTGAAGAACGAGCAGGACATCCAGCTGTTCGAACGCCTCGCTTTTCTCGCGCGCCGCGAGAACGGCTGAGGCTGACAGCCTGAGCGCCCTATCCAGCGCGTAGCGTGTCGATGAAGCGCGAGAAGACAGCCAAGCCTTTTTCGATCTCCGACACGGCGACGAATTCGTTGGGCTGGTGGGCCTGCTCGACTGAGCCGGGGCCGCAGATGACGGCGGGAAAGCCGGCTTTCTGGAATTGACCCGCTTCGGTGGCGAAGGCTGCGACGCGGACGACGTTGTCGCCTGTGAGCGCGCGCATCAACGCTTCGGCGGCGCTATCGCGTTGAAGCTCCATCGGCGGCGCGTCGGCCGTGAGCTTCACCTCGACACCGCATTCGGGGCCGAGCTTCGACAGGCGTTCGTGCACTTGCGCGACGTGATCAAAGAGGGGCTGCAGCATTGCATCCGGGTTGTTGCCGGGCACCGTGCGCACGTCGAACACGAAGCGGCATTCGCGGGCGAGGATGTTGGCGGCGGTGCCGCCGCCGATCTCGCCGACCGTGATCGTCGTCCAGGACGGATCGAATTCGGAGTTCTTCGGTGCGTTGTCTTCCTGCTCGCACGCGATGCGGCGCAGCGTGCCGAGAAGATCGATCGCCTCGTGGATGGCGGATGCGCCCATGCGCGGGTCGGACGAATGGGCGGCCTTGCCGGTGATCAGGATCTCGTAGTCACGGATGCCTTTGTGCGCCGAGAGCACGCCCCAGAGCGTCGGCTCGCCCACCCAGACGACAGCGGGAGCGGCGCCACGGCGGCCGATTTCGGCGATCATGGGCTCGACGCCGGCGCAGCCGATTTCCTCGTCATAGGAGAAAGCAAAGTGGACCGGCTTTTTCAGCGGCAGTTTCGAGATCGTCTCGGCGTGGGCGAGCGAGAGGGCGATGAAGCCCTTCATGTCGGTCGTGCCGCGCGCGAACCATTTGCCGCCGGTCTCGATCATGTCGAACGGATCAGTGACCCAGGGCTGGCCATCGATGGGCACGACGTCGGTATGGCCCGAGAGCACGATGCCGCCGGGCGCGTCGGGGCCGAGGCGTGCCCAGAGGTTGGACTTTTTTCCATCCTCGCTGGGCACGCGCACGAGATGAGCGCCGAGGGGGCGGAGGAAATCCTCGACCCATTCGATCAGCGGCAGGTTGCTGTCGCGCGAGGTGGTGTCGAACGCGCAGAGGCGGTGAAGGAGTTCGCGGACGCGGGGGAGAGATGTCATGGGCCGAGGCTAGCGATAGACATTTACGGCGCAAGGCTTAAGCGGGGGCCATGTACCACTTTCACGCTGGCACCGGCCCGGACACGCAGGCGATCGGCATCGCGCTGGAGGAGATGTTCCTCAGCTACAAGCTCGATGAACGGCGGGCGCCCGTGCCGGTCCTGATCTATGGGCAGGCGCGGCTGCCGGATGCGGCGAACGTTCTTGTCGCGCTGGCGCGGCAGACCGGAAAATTCCTGCCGCCGGATGTGGATACCGCGAAGCCATGGCTGATCAAGACGCCGCCGGGGATGGATGAGCTGGGAGCCGCCCTGAGCGACAAGGACTATATCCTTGGCCCCTACTCCATTGCCGACATGGCGATGTATCCGCGCGTGGCGTTCGCCAGCGGGCTTTCACCCCCGGTGGAGGCTTGGCGCCATCGCCTCAGCCTGCGCCCCGGCGTGGGGCGCGGCATGGGCGTGTTTGCAACGTAGCCTGGCCTACGGCGCCGGCGGCAGGCTGTCCGGCTGCGGCGGACCGAAGGCGAGCAACTCGATCTCGTAGATCACTGTCGAGTTCGGCGGGATGCGATCCGCGCTGTCGTCGCCATAGTTGATCTGCGGGGGAATGCGCGCCATCCAGCGATCGCCCGGGCGCATCAGCTTGACCGCTTCGCGCCAGCCCGGCGTGAGGCCGGACACCAGGAATTGCTTGGGCTCGCCCTCGGCATAGGTGGAGACGACGAGGCTCGAGTCGAGCTTCTCTTCGAACGTGTCGCCGACTTGGTAATCAGGATCTTCGAGGCGGCCTTCAAAGTGGACGACCACGACATCCGTGTCGGACGGCGAAGCGCCGTCGCTGGGACCGGATTCAACCGAGCGGTATTCGAGGCCGGACGGCAGGCGAACAATGTCGGAAGCATCCGTCGGCCACGGCAGGGCTTTCGGCCACGGATCGGACAGGACGCGGACGAGTTCGACCTGGAACATCAGGTCTGAGTTCGGCGGGATCTGCATGCCGGCGCCACGCTCGCCATAGCCCTGCGCGGACGGGATCCAGAACATGAACATGTCGCCGGGCTGCATCTTCTGCAGGCCGTCGCGCCAGCCGGGGATGACGCCGTTGACCTGGAAGACCGAGGTCTCGCCGCGCTGGTAGGACGAGTCGAAGATGATGCCTTCCTTGGCGAGACGGCCTTCGTACTTCACCTCGACCCGGTCGCGGACGCTGGGGGCCGGCGTCTTGCCATCACCCTTGCGGACGACGACGTATTCGACGCCCGTATCGAGCTTCTCGATCCCCGGACGGCCATGATCCCACGGATGGAGAACTGCCCACGGATCGGCAGCGTCGATGGCCGGCCGGTTGCACGCGGCGAGCGTCAGCGCGGCCATTGCAGCCAGAGCCATGCGGATCATGCGCGTATCCCTCTGTCTTGTGATTCCCCGCCGGGAATGTCGCAGGGGTGTTAGCATCGCTTCGGGCCCCGCGCGAGGGGCCTGAAAGTAACGCCTTTGCGCGTCCCCTCCCCCGGAAAACAACCTGAATCCGTTGGTTCATCAGTTGGTTCTGGGGGGGAATCCGGCCCGGTTCAGCGCGTCGATGATCTCCTGCGTGTGGCGGGCGTCGCGGGTCTCGATCGTGATGTCGAATTCGGCGCCCTTGGCAGGCACATCCAGCGCCATCCGGTTGTGGAACACCTCGATGATGTTGCCGCCATTGTCGCCGATGACGGTGCTCACCTTTGCAAGGAGTCCCGGCTGATCGTTGCCGATGATTCGCACCGACGTGATCCGCTTTTCGCGGACAAGCGAGCGCGTGAGCACGGAAGCAAGCAGCCGCGTGTCGATGTTGCCGCCCGTGAGCACCAGCACGACCTTGCGGTTGCGGAACAGGTGCGGCTCTTCCAGCAGGGCCGCGAGGCCGGCGGCGCCGGCGCCTTCGGCCACCGTCTTTTCGACCGTGGCGAACAGGGTGACGGCGCGCTCGAGCGTGTCTTCGTTCACGACGATGACCTGCTCCATCAGCTTGCGCAGGATTTCGAGCGTGAGGCGACCGACCTTCTTGACGGCAATGCCTTCGGCGATGGTGGCGCCGCCGACCTTCGGCTCCTCGCCGCGCAGTTCGGCTGCGAGGGAGGCGTACATCGCCGCCTCGACGCCATAGATCGACACGGCCGGACGGCGCGCCTTGATGGCGGTTGCAACGCCGGCGGACAGACCGCCGCCGCCGACCGGGATGACCACGGCATCGAAGTCGGCAAGATCCTGCATGATCTCGAGGCCCACCGTGCCCTGCCCGGCGATGATCTTCGGATCGTCGAACGGATGGACAAAGGTTAGGCCCTGGCTTTTCTCCAGCTCGCGTGCATGCGCATCGGCGTCAGCGAGCGATTCACCGTGGATGATCACCTTCGCGCCGAAGTTGCGCGTGTGCTCGATCTTCACGAAGGGCGTGCCGTTCGGCATGACGATGGTGGAGGGAATGCCAAGACGCGAGGCGTGATAGGCGACGCCCTGCGCATGATTGCCGGCCGACATGGCGACGACGCCGGCGGCCTTCTCTGCGTTCGACAGCGAGGCAAGTTTGTTGAGCGCGCCGCGCTCCTTGTAGGAGGCGGTGAATTGCAGGTTCTCGAACTTGATCCAGACCTGCGCGCCGGTGATCTCGCTCAACGTGCGTGAATAGCGGAGCGGGGTGCGCTCGACCTTGCCTTCGATCGCCATGGCCGCGGCCTCGATGTCGGCCAGTGTCACGGGGAGCGCACTGGGGGTGTCGGGCTTTGCAGATTGAGCGGTCACGGCGGCTGCCTTTCGCGATTGAAGATGCGGCGTCCCTATACCGTAATCGCGCGGGGTGAAAGCCCGGGGGCCGGGAGATTGCTCAGGCGGCCTTGTCCGCGGGAGCGGCCAGCCCACGGGCAATATCGAGGCGGCGCATGGCCTTGGCGGGCCAGTCGCGGACGGGGCCCACGGGCAGGTTTTCGACCAGCGCGCGCATCTGGAACTGCGCGGCCTTGAACGCGGTGGAGAGGCCGGGGCGGCCGATGAAGCCTGAGCCGATAGGACGGGCGGCGTTGGCGAGGCTTTCCTTGAAGCGGTAATCGCCGGGGCCGAGATCCATCTCGATGTAGCCGGCGCCGGCGGATGCGCGGATCGCTTCAATAAACAGGATGAGACCCGGCGAATGCGCCGACAACGCCTCGTCATAGGCCACGAACCAGGCGTGCAGCGCCTTGCCCGCGCGGAGGCAGTACAGCACGGCGGCGGGCTGGCCCTTCACGCGGAGCACGAACATCGCGCCGCCGAAGTTGGCGTCAGCTGCGGGCGTGGCGAAGCTGTCGCGGACGACGCGGTCGATCCAGTCGTGCTGGAAGATGTCTGTGACGCCGGTGCGCTGCATCTGCTGGCGCTTCCAGCGGAGCAGGGATTCAAAAGCGTCCGTGTCTTGCGAGAAGGCTTCGATCGCGACATCGCCACCATTGTCGCGTGTGAGCTTGGAGAGCTTCTTACGGGCGCGGGCGACCGTTTTCGATCCGGCGGCGGCGCGCTGGTCGCACCAGCCCTGCCAGCCGTCTGCGAAGCGAACGACGTGGCCGACATCGTGGGCGAGCAGGCAGTCGCCGACCGTGTTGTTGGCAAGGCCGGCCGTGAGATCGATGCGCCCGGCGCCGAGCGCCTTCACGCCGTGAGACAGATCAATGCCGACCGGACCGATGAAGGCCTGGTAGTCGCAGATCGGACCGCCGACCGGCATAGCCGCGTGGCCGCCAGACATCTGCGCCGGCAGGAAGCCCTGCGGCGCGCCGTGTTCGTCACGCCAGACAGCGACGCGCACATCCGGCCTGTGGCGGGCGACGAGCTGCGTCCATTCGGGCGTGAGATAGGGGCTGGAAAGTTCCGGATCGGCGCACAGGCGCGCGCGCCAGGCGGCGATATCGCCGGCTGACAGTTCGCTCGCATGAACATTGTCGACCCGCATCGCGGCGGACTTTCCGGCGGTTTCCTACCGTTCAACCCTGACAGACAGGCCGCTTTTTTTCGTGAATGGCGATCGGTGAATTTTGATCGATCGGACCGTATCAGCCGCCCTTTGACGCCCTTTCGGAGGCCTGTTGCTCCATCTGCGCCATCTGTTCACGCTCGATGGCGGCGGCTTCGGGGCCGAAATCCTCGGGTGTCCAGACCGGGCGGATGTCGATGAACTCGCCGGCGGGGCACGGCGCCTGGCGGGCCCAGGCGATGGCTTCCTGAAGCGAGGCGCACTCGATGATCCAGTAGCCGCCAAGGACTTCCTTGGTTTCGGTGAAGGGACCGTCGATCACGGCCGTCTTGCCGCTGCCCTGGTATTTCACGCGGGCCCCGTGGCGCGTGGGCTTTAGCCCCTCCCCGCCAAGCATGATGCCGGCATCCACCATGCGCTGGTTGAAGGCCATCATGTCGGTGAGGAGTTGCTGGCCCTCAGGGCCATCGGGAACGGGGGTTCCTTCGGTCTCGGCGGCAGGACCGGGATACATCAGCATGACGAAACGCATGGGGCTCTCCTGTTTTCGCCCATAGGACGCTGGCCGAACGCGCGATCCGACATTTTGAGCTTTCTAATCCTTCGTCAGATATCTTCCAGATACTGCCATGGTCGCCGCACGCATGCCGGCACGCAGTCCGGGCAGGCGCCAAAACTTGTCAGCGCGCGATGCATCGAGGCCCTTCAGGAAACGCCGGCGCATGAAGGCAAGGAAAGCCAGAAAGAAAATGACCCCAAGGGCCGCGTGCATCCACTTCAGGCCGCCACCCAGAAGCATAACGGGGAATATGGCGAAGAAGATCGAGAACCAGAGCAGGCAGGCCAGCGAGAACCCCAGCCAAAAGGCGGGGGTTTCAACTGGCCGGGCGTGTCGCGTCTCTGCGCCTTCTGACATTTTCGCATCCCGAAATTCTCCAGCCGCTATTCGGTTTTCGGAACGAGCCGGTAGATGGCGTTGGTGATGTCGGACGACACGTAGACCGAGCCATCCTTCTTCGACACGGCAACGCCCGTGGTTGTGTAGGCGGGCAGCGTGCCTTCCGCGCCGGGCAGACCCGTCTTGAGGCCTTCGGCGAGAACGGTTTTCGTGCCCGTTGCAGGATCGAACGCGATGACGCGGCCGGCGCCGGCTTCGGCGAGATAGATTTTTCCATCCGGCCCGATGTCGATCCCTTCGGGCCCGGCGAGACCTTCCAGAACGCGCGTGATCGTACCCGTCGCCAGATCGACGCTGGCGAGCGCGCCGGTTGCGGCGGGGTTCGTTTCAGTGACGTAGAGCTTGCCGTCCGCCGCCTCGACCATGGCGACCGGATAGTTGAGGCCCGAGACGATCGGCTCGGCGGGCGTTGCGGCGTCTGTCACGGGGCGGATGGTTCCCGTGGCGGCCTCAAGCGCGATGAGGCGGCCGTCGCTGAGTTCGAGCGCGTCGGTGGGCGCGGTGAAGCCGTGATGGATGACAGCCGCGCCGCTTGCGCGATCGACCACCTGCACCATGCCGGCCGCCCATGATGTGATCAGCACTTTCGACTTGCCCGCGCCGATGCCGAGCTGGTTCTCGGTTTCGTTGCGATACATGCGGAGCGGATCGGTGATGGCTTTCGTCGCCGTATCGATGACGCGATAGGCGAAGACATCCGCCACGTGGAGCTTCTCGCCTTCTGGGCCGTCCGTGATGACGAGATCGGTGGGCGTTGCGAGGGGGCCGCTGACGACCGTGCGCACGGCGCCGTCGGCGGGGTTCACCGCGTAGATCGTAGCGTCGGCCATGTTGGAGACGTAGATCGTGCCGTCCTTGGCGATCGCGAGATTGTCGAGCGCAGGGGCCAGCGTGGCGACCACGGTGACCGCCTTGGTCTTCATGTCGATGCGCTTGAGTTCGCCGGTCTTGGTGTCGATGGCGTAGAGGTTTCCATCGGGGCCGAAATTGGCGGCGGCGGGAATCTGGAAGCCGTCTGCGACGATGGTGTCGGCGCCTGTCTTCGGATCGATCTTCACGATGGCGTTCTTGAACCACAGCGGGCCATAGAGCATGCCATCGGGGCCGACCTCGAAGCCGTTGAAGCCGCCGAGATCCTTGCGGATGAGGCGTACGGGCGCCACGCCTGCGGGGTCGGCCTCGTAAAGCGCATCGCCGAGGAAGACCTGCGTGAAGTAGAGCCTGCCCTCCTTCGTGAAGGCCAGCGAGTTGGAACCCGGCAGGCCGGACGAAATCATGCGGGGTTGGCCGCCCTTATCCTGGATGAAGACCTTGCCGGTGAGATAGCCGGTCCACGCCATCTCTCCGTTCGGGCCGAAGGCGATGTCATCGGCCATGCCATCAGGCGGACCCATGCGTGTCGTGACTTCGCCGGTCTGCGGGTTCACCGCATAGATCGCCTGCCCCACCACGCTGCCGGCGAGGATGGCGCCGTCTTCTTCCACCGCGAGGCCGTGCAGGCCGTGGAAGGGCGATGGGCCAATGAATTCGGTGACCTCCCATGTCGTCGTCTTCGCGGCCTCGCCGCCGCAGGCGGCCAGCGCCAGCATCGAAGCAGCACACAGCAAACGGATCATGGCGTTCTCCCGATCTTGTTTTCTGGGAGCTTAGCGGCACGGGGCGATCTGACCAGCGGGGCCGTAGCGTCAGCCCTAAAGCAAACGCCCCGGCCTTGGGGGCCGGGGCGCTGCAGTCATTCAGTCGAAGCGACGGCTAGCGGCCCATCGGGGGCTTGGCGCCGGCCGGCGGTTGCTGGCCGCCGCGCTGGCGCATCATCGGCATGACAGCTTCGAATTCCTGCATGTCGATGCCGCCGTCCTTGTTGGTGTCGACCATGCCGAAAGCCATCGGGCTGCCGATCATCGTCTTGAACTGGCCGCGCAGCTCAGCCATCTGGACTTTCTCGTCCAGGTTGTCGTCGAGCATGCCGAGCAGGCGCGTTCCGCTTCGAGTTGTCGTAGATGTAGGTGGCGATGACTTTCGAGCCAGCCTTGATCTCGATGGGCTTCTCGAACTCGTACATGCGCTGCCAGTTGAAGTCGTAGAACGGCACGTTGAGGATCGTCTCGCGCTTGCCGGTCGGGTCCATGATCTCGAGCTTCGAGTAGGTGCCGCGATAGTGCGCGTGCACGACGGCGGTGTGCAGGATCGCGTCCTTCGGGAAGAGGAAGTAGGCGATCTCTTCGTGGTTGCCGTCATTGGCCGGGATTTCGATGAACTGATCGACGAGCGGCATTTCGCGCATGATCAGGTCAGGCATCTCGCCGTCCTTGTAGAAGTAGAGGCCGATCTGTTCAGCCGACACGGCTTCCTTGCCGAACGGCGTGTAGTGCATCTGGTAGCCGAACTCGCCGCCTGCCGGAACCCACGAGCCGATGCCCTTGGGAGCAACCGTCGATTCCATGCCGACGGTGTAGCCGCCAACCGCGCCGCCCCAGGCTTGCATGCCCTTCTGCGTTGCGCCTTCCGGGATCACGCCCGAGAGGATGTGGTGCACGCCCTGGCGTTGCGAGACCTTGGCTGTTGCGGCCTTGAGCCACTTGCCTTCTTTCAGCGGGTTCGCAACCGTCGGGTACTGGTAGTCGACGTAGCCGGTGGCCGGGATGGTGTATTTCGGAATGTCGACGATCAGGTCGGGCTTGCCGAGCGGCCATTCGGCGGCGACGTGATGAACCGAAGCGAGCGGGTCAGCGCCTTCGCCGCGCGGCGCGCCGGCTTCAACCCAGGCGACGAGCGTCTGGATCTGTTCGCCCGAGAGCGACTTGTCGTCCTTGAACTTGGCCACGAACGGATCCGGATCCCACGGCGGCATGCGGTCGGTGCGGACGGCTTCGCGGATCATGCCGGAGAACTGTTTCACGCGCTCGTAGTTGTCGAAAGCAAACGGGGCGATACCGCCTTCCTGGTGGCAGGCGACGCACTTCTGTTCCAGCATCGGCGCGATGGTGTTGGTGTAGGAGATTTTCGCGAAGCCAGCCTTGGCTTCCGGCGTGCGGCCCGGGAACGAGATCGACTGAGCGTCGACCGGCAGCGAGGCGGTCGTCACGGCCTGGCCGGCGACGAGGGCTGCGATCGGCTCGGCGGCGAGCGGGCCGCTGTAGACGATCTTCATCGTCTTGGGCTCGATCACGAAGGCCTGGCCAACGCGCGAGGCGCCGATCTGGCCACCGACGAGCTGCAGGTTGTCCTGCAGGACCGGGACGGTGATGTGGTTCTTCTGCGCGTCGGCGAGGATCATCTCGCGCGTGTCGTGCGGGTTGGAGTTCACCATCATGAACTCGACGCCCTTAGGCGCGAACTGGGCGCGGAGCGCCTCAAGTGCGGCGGCGGCTTTCACCGTGTCGGCGCTGCCGGCGGCGTGCATCACGACGACGATCGCCGGAGCATCCTTGAGGCGATAGAGTTCATGCGCGCGACCCTCGGCCGAGACGAGGCGGAAGTTGTCGATGCGGCCGGCAACCTGGGCCATCGGTTCCGCAGCGGCCATGGCGGCCGAGGCCGCCAGATCCTGCTGCGGGGCGCAGCCGGCGGCGCCAAGGGCCATCACCAGGCCAATCGCGGTGAGTGTCATGCGCATGGACATGAGGGGGAGCTCCTCCAAATTGTTTTTTGGGCGGGTAATGCATCGTACAACGCCCTGACAGCGTCAAGCTGCTGGACGCGGGTATCACCTAATTTTGTTAATGCCTGGTACCAGTCGGCGTTTTGGGTGGCGATCAGGCCACGATCAGGCCGGAAGCGGCTTCCGTAGCGTCATGTTCCGCCACCCAGTGGCCAGGAGCGACCTCGACCAGCGCGGGGCGATAGTACGGGGCCTCGCCCGTCAGCTTCGACTTCATGAAGCGAAGGCTGGCCTTGGGATCGAGCGGAGACGGCAGGTCGCCCACCAGCTTCACGCGAGCACGGGAGCGCTCACGTGCCGGATCGGGCGACGGCACGGCGGAGAGCAGCGCGCGCGTGTAGGGATGGCGCGGATCGGAGAACAGGACTTCGCGGGGCGCCATTTCGACGACACGGCCGAGATAGAGCACCATCACGCGATGACAGATCTCGCGGACGACCGAGAGATCGTGGCTGATGAACATCATGGCGAGGCCGAACTCTGTCTGCAGGTCGATCAGCAGGTCGAGGATCTGCGCCTGCACCGACACATCGAGCGCGGAGACGGCCTCGTCGCAGACGACGAGCTTGGGTTTCAGGATCATGGCGCGGGCGATGCCGACGCGCTGGTTCTGGCCGCCCGAGAGTTCGTGCGGGTAGCGGTTGACCATGATGGGGTCGAGACCCATGCGCGCCATCATTTCGCGCGCAGCGTCTTCTCTCGCCTTCGCGCTGAGCTCTGGATTGAAGACGCCGAGCGGCTCGGCGATGGACTGGCCGATCGTCATGCGCGGATCGAGGCTGGCGAGCGGATCCTGGAACACGATCTGCAGCTCCTTGCGCAGGGGCTGCACGTCCCTGCGCGAGGCCTTCGCGATATCGCGGCCAAGCCAGGCGACGGAGCCGGCGCTGGGATCGAGCAGGCGCAGGACGCCGCGCGCGAGCGTGGACTTGCCGCAGCCGCTTTCGCCGACGACGCCCATAGTTTCACCGGGACGGAGCGAGAAGGTGACGCCATCGACGGCGCGCAGCGGGACGCGCTTGCCGAAGAATCCGCCGGGAATGCTGACCGGGAAGGTGACGTGGATGTCGTCAACCTCGAGCAAGGGCTTCGTTTCTATCGATGGCGCTGCGCCGATGGCCGGGCGGCCGCCACGGTCGGTGCGATCAAGGCGCGGCATCGCTTCGAGCAGCATGTGCGTATAGGGATGCGTTGGGGCAGAGAACACCTGCTGGACATCGCCGCGCTCGACAGCCTCTCCATGACGCATGACCACGACGCGATCGGCCATGCGGGCGATGACGCCCATGTCGTGCGTGATGAGCACGAGGCCCGCGCCCGTTTCGCGCTTGAGCTCGTCCATCAGGTCGAGCACCTGCGCCTGCACGGTGACATCGAGCGCGGTGGTCGGCTCGTCGGCAAGAAGCAGCTGCGGCTCGCACAGCATGGCGGAGGCGATCATCACGCGCTGGCGCATGCCGCCGGACAATTCGTGCGGGAACTGGTGAAGGCGGCGGCGCGCTTCGGGAATGCGCACACGCTCGAGCCATTCGACGATGCGCTGCTCGGCGGCGTCGCCCTTGAGGTTCTTGTGGCGGGCCAGCACCTCGGCCATCTGCGCGCCGACCGTCATGTGTGGCGTGAGAGATGTAAGCGGATCCTGGAAGATCATCGAGATGCGCGCGCCGCGAATCTCGTTGAGTTGCTGGCGCGAGAGGCCGGCGAGTTCCTGTCCCGCGAACCGGATCGAGCCTTCGACCTGGCCGTTGGAAGCAGTGAGGCCCATGGCGGCGAGCACCGTCTGACTCTTGCCCGAGCCGCTTTCGCCCACGAGGCCGAGGCATTCGCCGGCGGCCACGCTGAAGGACAGCTTCTTGACGGCTTCAACGCGGCTATCCTGCGTATCGAAGGATACGGAAAGGTCGCGAACGTCGAAAAGCGGATTGGCCGTAGGCGTCTGGGTCAAGGGAATGCTCACGCTGAAGACTTCACGGCCTCGATGCCCTCGGCAGCGAGAACTGACAAGATCGTCTCGATCAGGAGTGGGAACAGATCCTCCCCGCCCTTCCTGTGTTTGCGGCGCTGGCGCACGAAGACGCGCCAGTCAGTGGGATAGCCCTGGGACGCGCCGACGCTGGCGCAGCCGACCATCAGTTCCTGTTCATGTTCCGAGATGAACTCCAGGAACCAGCCCCATTCGTCGGGCATGGGGTAGGAACTGACGACGCCCTGCTGGGCCAGCACTTGCGCCAGCCAGACTGCCAGCTCGAATCCATAGAGGTCGGCGTTGACCTGGCAGGGTTCGGGCAGGAAGGGCGGGAATTTGTCGGTCTTGAACTCGAGGGTGCAGAGCTGCATCGGCGGAGTTGAACCTGCTTGGCGCGGGAAAGGAACCCCTTGGAAGCGCCTGCACGCATGACATGCCGCCGCAGGCGGGCCTAGAATGGCGGGATGAGCGACACACCCACTCCGCCCGTTTCATCTGACCAGATCGACTGGGAGACATTCGAGCGTGGCAAGTATAGCAGCCGGTTCCGGCACCTGACCCGCGCGGCCATGGGCGAGCGGCCCTATCGCGTCGGCGTGGCCATCGAGGAGCTGCCGCCCGGCAAGCAATCCTGCCCTTTTCATTTCCATATGCTGGAAGAAGAGCATGTGCTGGTGCTGGAAGGGGAATGCACGCTGCGGCTGGGCGGGGAGCGACTGGTGTTCAGGGCGGGCGACTACGCCGTGTTTCCGGCCGGCGACAAGCATGGCCACTGCCTGATCAACGAGACCGACAAGGTGTGCCGCTATGTCGTGATCGGCGAGAACAATCCGAACGAGAGCTGCGTCTACCCGGACTCGAACAAGGTCTCCAACCGCTGGCTGGGCGAACGGTATGACCGCGCGGCGACGCGGGAGTACTGGGATGGGGAAGACTAGCCTCAGCCCCGGCGCAGCACGCCGCTTGCGATGACGGGCGCGAGATAGCCGAGGATCAAGCCGGTGTTCGACACGGCGTTCAGCCAGAAACCCGTCGCGACCGACAGGGCGCTGTCGATGACGAACCACGCGACGGCTGCCACCGTGAGCATGCGCCAGACCGGGCCGGCCTGATCGCCAAGCCTGTGTGCTGCGCCAAAGGCTGCCAGGAAAGTGAGCGCCCAACCCAACGTGACCGCCCCCATGAGCGCAGTCGCGAAGCGCAGATGTGGCGTCCACTCAAAGCCGCCCGGCGGGCCCATGATGCCGAACAGCATTTCCGCCACGCCGTCAGTCGCATCGAGCCCCGCGCCCGCCAGAACGATGCCGAAGACCACGACAATTACCGACCAGACGTTGAGCCAGCCGCGCCAGAATGCAGACATTCGTTCCTCCCGACATTCCTGTTCGGGAGAGCCATAGCAGCCCGTCGATGCAAGCCAATTACATCCTAGGTAATAGCCCCGCCGCACGCGGGGCGATTATCCCGCAAACGTCAATCCCGCTTCGCGGCGCCAAACGCGGAGCCGCGCACAGCATCGTAAACGGCATCGAAGACGCGCAACTGTTCGTCGACCGGGCTGGGTTGCGGCCTGGGCGCTTCACCCAGCACCATCACCTGCTCTCCCTCGTCAAAAGCCGGCCACATGGGGAGGCCGGGGCCGTTCGGATTTCCGGTGCGGGCGAAATTCACCCAGTAGGCCGCCATCGTGTCAGCAAGCCTGCGATCCCCGTCACTCCAGACGCCGTCGCCCGGATCGAGGTTGTCAAACATGTACCAGAGCTCAGCAAAGTGGGAGGCGCCCCAATGCTCGCGCACGGAACCCGAGGGGAATGGCGGAGCATGGTCAAAGCGATAGTAGAAAGCCTGTCTGCCCGCCTTCGCCTGCAGTCTCGCCCACGTCCACATGTCCCAGCCGAAGCGAAGGTCGCGCTCGAAGGCGGATCGCGCAGCCTTTGCATCGGCATCCGTCGCATATGGATAGGCCGTGATCAGCGGTGGCGGGAGGTCGCCCCACGCGCCCTTCAGTTCTTCGGCATAGTTTACCGCCGTGACGCGCGAGAGATCGGCGAGCGAATTGCCCTCTTCGGCATTCGATCCCACCAGCACCGGCACATCGCGCATGCGTCGCGCGACATACCCCTCATAGGGCGACAGCGGAAGGACGCGCGGTTCAATCACAGGATGGCTGACACTGCCTGCCTTGCCGCCAAGCAGCTTCTCTGCAGTCATGGCGCGCAGGTCTGCGAGTGATGTTGCGCCGAGCGACGCGGCGTAGGCCGCGCCGTCCTTCTCCGCATTCGCCAGCAGATAGTTGGGCGCGAGCTGAAGCGGCTCGAACACGCCGCCGCTCTGACCGATAGCAGCGCTGAACAGGCCCTCTGCAAGCGGCGAGGCCATCAGCAGGCTGACCGCCATGCCGCCAGCGGACTGACCGGCAATTGTGACGCGCGCCGGATCGCCGCCGAACGAGGCAATGTTCGCCTGCACCCACTTCAATGCGGCAATCTGGTCCATCAGGCCATAATTGCCCGATGTCGCCTCACCGCTTTCAGAGCTCAGTTCGGGATGCGCCAGAAAGCCCAGTGGCCCGAGGCGATAGCCAATGCTGACGAACACAACATCACGTTTCGTCAATTGCGCGCCTGAATAAAGCGGCATGGCGGTGGACCCATTGGTCCACCCGCCGCCGTGTATCCACACGATCACAGGCAGCGGCTCCTGTGCATCAAACGGCGACCACACGTTGAGATAGAGGCAATCCTCGCTGGTGGCGGGCGGCGTCTCGCCGGGCATGGACACGCCGGCTTGCACGCACGCTGGGGCGAATGCGTTTGCCTGCCGTACGCCATCCCATGCGGCTGCAGACTCAGGCGGACGCCACCTAAGCTCTCCCAGCGGCGGAGTTGCATAGGGAAGCCCAAGCCATGCGACAACACCGTCCGTCGCTGATCCTTCGACGAGGCCGCTGACGGTCTTCGCAAGCAAAGCGGATGAAGGCGACGAATCGCTGATACATCCCGCGACCATGCCGCCAACAAGGAGCGAAATGGCATATGCGAGGGCGCGGGCGATCATTCCGCTGCACCCTTGGCCAGCAGCGCGTCGATCTCGCCGGCGTGGGGCATCGCCGTGGTGAACGCGAACGTGCCCTGCTCCAGCATTTCCTTCGCCGCGCCGATCATCGCGCTGGTGGCGACCGCGTGCATCATGCCGCCGGTGGAGATGCGCTTGACGCCCAGCGCGCCGACCTGCGCGACGGTAAGTGTTTCCTTGCGCGGGCCGCGCACGATGTTGAAGGGCCGGTCGATGGAGCGGCAGACCTCGCGCACTTCATCCGAGGTGTTGAGGCCGGGAGCGAACAAGACATCGGCGCCGGCTTCCTGGTAGGCCTGCAGGCGCTTGATCGTGTCGGCGAGATCGGCGCGGCCGTGGAGATAATTCTCGGCGCGGGCGCACAGCATGAACTTGAACGGCAGCTTGCGCGCAGCTTCGGAAGCGGCGCGAATACGGTCGGCGGCGGCCTCGATGCTGTGGATCGGGTTGGAGCGGTCGCCCGTGAAATCCTCGATCGACCCGCCGACGAGGCCCGCCTCTGCACCCTGACGGATGGTTTCGGCACAGTCCTCAGGCTTGAGACCGAATCCATCCTCAAGATCGGCGGCCAGTGGAATGTCGACCGACGGCGCCATGAGGCGGATGTGCTCGATCACGGCGGCGCGCCCGGCATTGTAGTCGCTGTAGCCGATGGAGCGGGCGTAGCCTGCACTGGTGGTGGTCAGCGCCTTGTAGCCGATGCCAGCGAGCAGACGGGCCGAGCCCGGGTCCCACGGATTGGGAATGATGAAGACGCCGGGCGCCTTGTGCAGCGCTTCGAATGCGGCGGCTTTCTCGGCTTGCGTTTTCATGGGGAGGTTCTCCGGGTTCTTGTCGTTGCCGGACACTAGCCGCCACGCGCGCAGGCAACCACGGCGATTTTCTCATACCCCCGCCCGGCCCCGCTTTACGCAGCCGTAAGGGCGTCGCATCAATCCGGCATTGCCGGGAGGACTTCATGCGTTCGATGCTTATTGCCGCTGCGCTGCTCAGCGTAGCGCCCGCCGCCTTCGCCCAGAATGTCTATGTGACGGCTGACCGGCTGCTGGACGTGACAACGGGGCGAATGATCCAGAACCCGGCCATCGTGATCCAGGACGGCGTCATCACCGCAGTTGGCCCGCGCGCCTCGACGCAGGCGCCGTCCGCCGCCGAAGTGATCGAGCTGCCGGGCGTGACGCTGCTGCCGGGCCTGATCGACATGCATACGCACCTCGATAGCGACCCGACCTTTGGCGGTTTCACCGGCCTGATGGTGACGGATTCGTTCTGGAGCGTGATCGCCGTACCGAACGCCAAGGCGACGCTGGAGGCCGGCTTTACGACTGTGCGCAATGTCGGCTCGAACAACTGGAACGATGTGGCGCTGAAGCAGGCGATCGAGTTCGGGAAAATGGAAGGTCCGCGCATCATCCCGGCGGGGTATTCGTTCGGCGCCACGGGCGGCCATTGCGATGCGACGGGCCTGCCGCCCTCGTTCGATGCGCATAGCCCCTACAACGCCGATGGCCCGGATGAGGGCCGCAAGCGCGTGCGGGAGATCCGCAAGTATGGCGCCGAGGTGATCAAGATCTGCGCGACGGGCGGCGTCTTCTCGCACAACACCGAACCGGGCCAGCAGCAGATGTCGCTGGATGAAATGACGGCCATCGCGCAAGAGGCGCACATGTGGGGCCTGAAAGTCGCAGCGCATGCGCATGGCGCATCGGGCATCCGCGATGCGGCGCTGGCGGGGATCGACACGATCGAGCATGCCAGCCTGATCGACGATGAAGGCATCGCCGCCGCCAAGCGGATGGGCACGTTCCTGTCGATGGACATCTACAACACCGACTACACGCAGGCCGAAGGCGCGCGGAACGGCGTGATGGAAGACAATCTGCGCAAGGACCGCGAGATCGCCGAAGTGCAGCGTCAGGGCTTCAAGCGCGCGCTGCAGGCGGGCGTGAAGATGATCTACGGCACGGATAGCGGCGTCTATCCGCACGGCGACAACGCCAAACAGTTCGCGGTGATGGTGCGCTATGGCGCAACGCCGCTGCAGGCGATCCAGACGGCGACGATCAACGCCGCTGACGCGCTGGGCTGGAAGGGCAAGATCGGCGTCGTGCAGAAGGGCGCGTGGGGCGACCTTGTCGGTGTGACGGGCGATCCGACCAAGGACGTCACCGTGCTGGAATCGCCGGTCTTCGTCATGAAGGGCGGCGTTGCCGTGAAGGCGCCTGACTGATCCTGGTTAGCGGCGCGTTTATCGTGTGAATTGAAGCGGCGCGTTTAAGCCTTCAGCCATCCCGCCTTGCCAGAATTTTCCCTCAGGGGAGACGGCAGGAGACTGCCGCATGGCAAGGATGGACGTAGAGACCGAAGCCGCTGGCGGGCCGAATCTGGCCGAGCGCATCCGCCGCCTCGCCAACGGGCGAAGCACGCTGGATGTCGCGCAGTTCCAGTTCGTGGGCATCGCCGACATCCGCAAACGCTATGGCGCGCGCTGGTCCGAAAAGCGTGATCGGGTGAGCCAGATCGCCACCGATTTCATCTCGCGCCGCATCGCGCAGGATGACGTGCTGATTGCGGGCGCCGATGGCTTCTTGCTTGTGTTCGGCAGCCACGCTGGACAGCTGGCGGAACAGGCGGCCAGGCGGATTTCCGCAGAGCTGAACACGTTCTTCCTTGGCGAGCCGGACCTCGACGATATCCAGATCAGCTCGCAGCACCATGCGATGAGTATCGACGATTTCGCCGCCGCCTTCGGCGCCATGCTGGCGAATGTGCAGAAAGCGGCGGGGCCTTCAGATCCTGTCGCCATGGGCTTCACGCCGGTGTGGAATGCACGCGGCGGCGCGCTCTCCGCTTTCTTCGTGACGCCTGTTGAGGCCGCGACCGGCGACCCGCTCGACTGGGATCGCGGCAGCCATCGCCATGCGGAGATGGACCAGCGCAAGCTCAAAACCTCCGAGATCGCAATGCGCTCGCTCTGGGCGTCTGGCGGGCGGGCGATCGTCGGCGTGGCGGTGCATGTCTCGACGCTGAACAGCCAGCAAGGATTGTCGCGCATCGTGCAGACGATGGCGGAGTTCGACAGGCGGACAGCGCGCTATCGCCTGCTGCGCGTCAGCTGCATCGAGCCGGGGTATCCACGAATCTATCTGGGCGACATCCTGCGCACGATGCGCCCACACGCGCCAAACATCGCGCTGGGCCTCGATCTCAATGAGCCGGATCTTGCTTCCATCGTGAAGATGCAGCCGACTGCCATCGGCTTCACGATCTCCTCCCGCGCACTCGACCAGGCGGGACCACGCGCCGACATTCACGCCAAGGTTGGGGCGGCCATCGAGCTGGCGAAACATCACGGCGTGCTTGTCGGGGTGGAGGGCGATCTCCAGCCTGAGCACGCCATGCACTTCCTGCAGCAAGGCGTGAGCTTCATCTGCTCGCCGCGTATCTGGCCGGTTCGCGCCAGCCTGCCCTCCGCGGAACTCTGGCCGGCGACGCGCCTGCTGGAAATGACCCAGAAAACCAACGCGGCCTGAGGCTTCGAGCTGAAGCCGTTGTCCCGACCAAATGCAGCCCGCCTGCATCGGAAGGTTGCAGCAGGCTTGGGAACTGGTAGGTTTCCGCCGCCGCGCGGAGTTGGCCGCGCAGGATAAAAAAGGACGGAAACCTCCCCATGAAGACCAGAATTCTGGCTGGCGTGATCGCGCTCGGGCTCGCGGCGCCGGCCTTCGCCGAGGACAACGACACGCTGAAGCACGTCATCGCGCATGGCTCGGTCGTTCAGGCCGAGATGCAGGGCCAGGCGCTCGAACTCGACATGAACTACAAGGCTGACGGCACGTACACCGCATCGGTCATGGGCCAGGAAGTTGCCGGCACGTGGAAGATCGACGGCAACAATCTCTGCACGACCTCGCAGATGGGCCAGAGCTGCGTGACCTATCCGACCGGCAAGACGGCGGGCGACAGCTTCAAGGTCACCCACCCGACGTTTGGCGAAATCACCGTCACGATCAAGAAATAGTCACGAGCAAGAAGGACACACGACCATGAAACGCATTATCGCTGCCGGACTTATCGCCCTCATCGCCGCACCGGCCTTCGCGCAGACGACGACCACAGTGCAGGAAGTCACCACCAAGGGCATCATCATGGAAGCCCAGGGCATGCAGATCGACGTGACCTACAAGCCCGATGGCACCTTCACCGCGATGGACGGCGCCGTCACCGGCAAATGGCGCATCGACGGCGACAAGATCTGCAGCTCGTCCAACTTCAACCCGGCAGAAGAGTGCACAGCCTATCCGGCCGGCAAGAAATCGGGCGACTCGTTCGACCTGACCGGCGCGATGGGCACGGCGAAGATCACGATCAAGTAGGCGCTTTCGGCAAGTAGACGTTTCTCACTCCAGAGACACGGCACGCCCCGCATCGCAAGGTGCGGGGCGTTTGCTTTTGTGTCTCACGCGTTCGCCAGCATCCACTTCGCGGCGACGTCGAGAATCTCATCCATCACCTCGGGATCCTTGCGCCCGGACTTTGCGGGCACGTGGAAGGAATGATCCGCATGTTCGACAAGATGCAGCTTCGCGCGCTTGCCCAGTGACTTGACGGTGGCCTGAAGGAGCGGCGTTTCGGCGAACTCATCCTTCGATCCCTGCAGGAACAGCATGGGGATTTTCACGTCCGACAGATGCTCCGCACGCTCGACGCCCGCCTTGCCAGGCGGGTGCAGCGGCCAGGCGAAGAAGACGAGACCGGCGACGCCGGGCAACGGCTCGAGCGCTTGCGCCTGCGATGTCATGCGCGAGCCGAAGGACCGTCCTCCTGCGAACAGCGGAAGGCCGCCCGCGAGCTTGGCCGCGTGCGCCACGCCGGCGCGAACCACGGCATGCGCGACCGGCGGGTTGTCGGGGCGCTTGGAGCCCTTCTCCATATACGCAAAATTGTAGCGCAGCACGGCGATGCCGCGCGACTCCAGCCCGTCTGCGGTGGCGGCCATGTGCTTGTGCGCCATGCCAGCGCCCGCGCCATGGGCAAGAACAAGCACCGCCTTTGCGTCCTTCGGCTTCTGCCACAGCGCGGAGACGCCTGTGCCGTCCGGCAGCGCGATAGTGCGCTCTTTCGCGCTCACGCGAGCGTCACTGCGGCGGCGTTGCGGGCGGCGCGACAGGCTTGCGGAAGCGGAGTGTCATCCGGTCGCTTTCGCCGATCGCCTCGTACTTCGCGCGATCATAGCCTTCGGCCAGTTTCGAGCCTGGCTCCGGCGGCGAGAGGTTGGGCGGCAGCATCCACACGGGATGATCGGCCGTGTCGTTGGGGTTGGCGTTGATGCTGGACGATTCCTCGAACTTGAACCCGGCCGCCTCCGCGATCTGGATCACATAGCTTTCGAGCACATAGCCATTGTCGGCGCGCGGATCCTGGTCGCTGGCGGAGGGGAGACGGTGTTCCTCGACGCCGAACACGCCGCCGGGCTTGAGCGCGCGATATGCATCGGCAAACACCTTGGAGGCGTAGCCGCCATTCATCCAGTTGTGGATGTTGCGGAAGGTGAGCACCGCATCCGCCGATCCATCGGGCGCAAGGCCCGGGCCGGTCGCAGACACGGTGGTCAGCGTGATGTCGCCATACGTCTCGGGATGAGCGATGAAGGCGGCCTTGTAGGTGTCTACATTGGTGCGCGCATAGTCGGACTCGGTGGGATCGAGGTGCGCGGCGTAGAGCTTGCCGCCGCCTTCCTTCAGCCACGGCGCAAGGATGGCCGTGTACCAGCCGCCGCCCGGCGCGATCTCGACCACCGTGTCCGTTGGTTTGAGCCCGAAGAATTTCAGCGTCTCGACCGGATGGCGCCAGCGGTCGCGCGCGCGTTCCTTCTCTAGGCGCCAGGAACCGGCAGCGGCCCATTCCAGCGTGCCTGCCTGCAGCGCGTTTGCGGCGGCGCCAACGGGGGCAGGCCCCTCCGCTGGGGCCGGCGCCTGCTCGCCCCCGCATGCGGCAGACAGTCCCGCCAGAATCGTCGCCAGCAGCAAATGGGCCGTTTTCATGAGCGTTTCCTGTAACCGGCGCCCCACGCGCCGCCCGTGACTTTATCCAACTTGAGTCACTTGACCACCGGGGGAGGCATTCCCAATTCGAATTGTGAGGCGCCGCAGATGTGGGCCTTGGAGGCCGAGGCGCAGACCCTGAGGTGGCGCCGTGAACGGTCTTTGATCGTCAATCCAGCGGGGACGGCTGTTCCCGCCTGTTGCTTCAATGAGGACAGACATGAGCTCTTTCGATTTTTCCCCCCTGTATCGCACCGTCGTGGGCTTCGACCGGCTTGCCAGCATGATCGACACAGCAGCCCGTCTTGATGGCGCGCAGGGCTATCCCCCCTACAACATCGAGCAGTCCATCGAGGACGAGAACGCCTATTCCATCGAGCTGGCCGTCGCCGGCTTTGGCGAGGATGATCTCGATCTCGAAGTGAAGGAAAGCCAGCTCATCATCGTCGGCAAGAAAGACGGCGGCGCAGAGAACCGGAAATTCCTGCACCGCGGCATTGCCGAGCGTGGCTTCATCCGGCGCTTCCAGCTGGCCGATCATGTTTTGGTGAGCGGCGCCAACCTCAAGAACGGCCTGCTCCGCATCGAGCTTCGCCGCGAACTTCCCGAGACACTGAAGCCCCGCAAGATTTCCATCGGCGCCGAGAAAACCGGCCCGCAGGTGATCGAAGGCCGCAAGCAGAGCTCAGCGGCGTAACAGAAGGACACCGTCCGCGCGCATCAGGGTCTACCCCGTCCCTCCCCCCTCCCGATGGGTGGATCCTGACAGCCCCGCGCAAGAACGGCGCGTCACCTCACGGTGGCGCGCCGTTTCTGTTTGCTGACCTGGATGTTCAGAAGCCGCGTGTGGCTGCGACGATCTCGTCCACCATATGCGGCGGCACGCTGGGCCACATGATGCAGACGATGGCGATGCCCGCGAGCGCGCCGCCAAGGTGGCCGGCATGCGCAACGCCGGGCAATGAGCCCGTCGTGGACGCCCACGCAGAAATCAGGATGTAGCAGATCGAGAACACGAAGGCCGGCATCGCGAACGAGAAGAGGAAGGTGAATTCCGACATCGGCGCGAACATCGCATAGGCCAGCACGAGGCCCGAGATCGCGCCCGAAGCGCCAAGCGCCCGATAATTGGGATCCCGGAAATGCTCGAGCCACATCAGCGCCGAGCTGCCGAGCAGGGAGCCGACATAGATCGCAAGGAAGGCGACTGTGCCAAGCCCGTTCTCGAACGCCGGCCCGAAGCCGAACAGGGCATACATGTTGAGCAGGAGGTGGATGGGCCCGCCGTGAATGAAGGCCGACGTGATCCATCGATACCACTCATTGTTGCGGCGGATCCGCGACACGTCGAAGATCAGCTTGTCCATGAGCGACGGGTTTGTCAGCGCGGCAAAGGAGAGGCCGATATTGGAGATCAGGAGGATCAGCGTTACGGGCGCTGACAGAACCTGCTCAAACTCTCCCATGCCGCTCGCTCCGCCGGAACGTCAGGCGCGATCTTCGGCGGGCGTCTCATCGCCTGCCGGAGCGCTGTCTTCGGCAACGGACTGATCGTCGGCGGCTTCGGCAACGGCCTCAACAGCGGAAGACTCGCTCGAACCATCCTCGTCCGACGCATCTTCACCCGAAGCGTCATCGGCCGATGACCCCTCGGCAGTGCTTGCGCCTTCGCCACGGCCGCGGCCACTACGGCGGCGGCGGCGCTTGCGGCGAACACCCTCGCCGTCTTCACGCGGGGCGGCAGCGGTTTCGTCATCGGCCGACACCTCGCCAGCGACAGGCTCTTCGCCATCGTCAGCAGACGGAGCGGGCGCGGGCGGCTGTTCCTGGCGTTGCGGGCGCAGAAGGTAGACGGTGGCGCCAGCAGCGTCGGTGAACGCCTTCAGCGCTTCGACCGTCTGCCCGGCCACGAACTTGCGGCGCAGCTCGCGGAACGAGCGCGCGGCGGACCGCAGGGGGGCAAGCTGGATGGCGTCCTTGCCGAGCGTGACCGAGAAAGTCTCGGCGCCGGCCAGCGAGCTTTCGAGATTCTCGGCGGCCCATGGCAGGAAGAAGGCGGCGAGATCGTCAGCAAAGATCGGCGCGAGCGTTTCCTTGAGATCGTCGAGCGCGGCGAACGGGCCGGACGCCGTCGGCGCCGACATGAACTCGCACCATTTGGCGACGAACTCGCCGTCCTTCTCGATGATCTTGGCGGGCGTTGGATCCTTCAGCATCTGGATCAACTGGCCTGCGATGGCGAAGTCCGCGATCGAGGGGCGGTCGCCGAAGATGAAGAGATGCTTGCGCAGGTGATCGTCGAGCAGCTTCACGAATTTCTTGAACGACTTCTCGACGACATCACCGAGATCGCCATCGACCTGCATCAGTTTCAGCTGGCCGGTCATAGTCTCGATGGCGCGATCTTCGCTGGCCTTGCGGTCCTCGGGCGGGGACTGTGTGAAGTATTCCTCGATGGCGCGCTGGGCTGCGATCTTCTGGTCCTTCTTGCGGCCCCAGCGATAATGGAACACCGCCTTGGCGAGCCAACTATCGGCGTACTCTTCGAGCACGCAGGCAAGGAAGCCGAGCGCGGGATCGGCCGGCGTCGCCGAAGGTTCGGGCCGGTCAGCCTCGAGCGCCTCGATCAGCGGCGTCGTATCGTGCACGGCATAGCCCGTGTCCGTCACCAGAACCGGCAGCGTCGCAAAGCGCGAGACGCGCTTGATCTCATCCTCGGTGTCCTGCGTGCGCGGGATCCAGTCGAAGGCAAACGACTTGTAGGTGAGGTACGACCGCATCTTGGTCGAATAGGCCGAGGTCTCGGCGCCGAACAGGCGATAGGACATTCATGTCTCCGGAAAGCGCGCGGAAACTACGCGGGAAGGCGTCCCGCGACAACCGCTGTTTCTGACACTGTTTCTGGGCCTAGACGTGCGCTTTTCCTGGAATTTCCGCGATCCAGCAGCTTCCCAACGACGCAGGGCGCCGCCCGGAGGCGAGGTTTGCCCTCACCTCCGGAAGCGGCTATCCAGCCGGTCCTCAACGGCCGGGCAAACAGCATGCGCGTTCTTCATGTCATGGCAGGCGCCAAGGAAGGCGGGGCCGAGAACATCATGCTGGAAGGCGTGATGGCGCTGGCCGATGCGGGCGTTCAGCAGGCCGTGGTCACGCGCGCGGACAATGCGTTCCGCCTGAAGAAATTCCGCCACAAGGGCATCCGCGTCGAGACGGCGGGCTTCAACAAGCTGTGGCCGTTTCCAACGCAAGGCGCGATCGCGAGGCTGATCCGCGAGTTCAAGCCGGATGTGGCCGAGTACTGGATGGGCCGCGCGGGCGAGTTTGCGCCAGCCTCTTTCCGGTCGCGGTCGATCGCCTGGTATGGCGGCTATTACAAGCTGGTGCGGTTCCAGACCTGCGAATGGCATGTCGGCCTGACGAAGGATTTGCTGCGCCATATCCGTGAGCAGGGCGTCGCGGAGAACCGCTCGGCCATCATCCATACCTATGCGGATTTTTCAGGCGATGCGCCGGCGGATCGCGCGGCGCTGAACACGCCGGCGGATGCGCCTGTCGCGCTGGCGCTGGCGCGGCTGCACGAGAAGAAGGGGCTCGACACCCTGCTTGATGCGACGGCGAAGACGCCGGGGCTGTATGTGTGGATCGCGGGCGAAGGTCCGCTAGAGGCGGAGCTCAAGGCTCATTGCACGCGCCTGGGCCTTGATGATCGCGTGCGCTTTCTTGGCTGGCGCAATGATCGCGGGGCGCTGCTGGCGGCGTCGACTTTTGTGGCGTTCCCTTCCCGCTATGAACCGTTCGGCACGGTGACGGTGGATGCCTGGGCGGCATCGCGCGCGCTGGTGGCGGCGGATGCGGTTGGGCCTGCGGCCTATGTCGTCGATGGCGTCAACGGACTGCTGATCCCGAAGAACGATGTCGATGCTCTGGCCAACGCCATGCGCCGTGTGATCTCGGAGCCGGGTCTGGCCGAAAAGCTCGTTGCGGGTGGGCGCGCCAGCTATGAGGCGGCGTTCACGCGGCAGGCGTTCGTGCGGGATTCGCTTGCGTTCTATGAGCGCGTGGTGAAGGGCGTCTAGACTTCCAGCAACAGCGCGGTTGCATCGTCCGACGTCTTGAAGCGGCCGATCTTTGCGTCGTCTTCGGGGGACGCTTCCATGCCGCGCAGTTCGCGCATCAGCGCGCCGAGACCGCGCGCAACGACGGCGTCGATCAGTTGTTCATCTGTATAGCGCTCATAAGGCGACACGAGGCGATAGAAGCCATCGGTCATCGCCAGCACTTTCGTGCCAGGGGGCGCATCGGCCGTCTGGTAGACGATGTGCGCGGCGGCTTCCGGCTGGACGCCGAACACCCAATAGCCCTTGGGCGTGTTGTGGATCGCGCGCAGGTCCTGCAGCCATTTCAGGCGATCCTTCGGCGTCATCGCCATCACCGTCCTGGCGCGAACCTGTTCGTCGGATGCCTTCGTGGTCTCGCCGAAGACGGTGACAGCGCCGTCAGGCGATTTCACGATGGCGATGGAATCCCCCAGCGTTGCGCCTTCGAGCTTGCCCTTGCGCGCGCGTACCCAGGTTGCGGCGGCGGTGGGGTAGGACGCAAGCGGCGCGTCCTTCAGCGGGATTTTCACCTCGCGTTCGACGGCGGCGCGAATGCGGGGCAGCAGGCGCGCAAACCACGCCTGCGGAATCTCGCGCGTGTCGGCGGGGCCGTTCACGATCTCGGCGGCGAAGATTTCGGCGTAGCGGGCGGCATCCGATTCCGCCGCCTTGAAGATACGCACCGGCCCGACGTCCGTCGCGCCGTCGATCACGCAGGCCCAGCCGGCGGCTTCGTCGAACGCATAGCGGTCATCGCCCGAGCCGGTCTTCATTCCGCCGCCAAGCTTCGAGCCGGGGAAGGAAATCGAGTCGATGAGTTTCATGGAAAGCTCCGCTTGCGGGCCTTCCTATTGGTTGAACGCCAGAGTGGGAAGCAGGGTTTGCCTAGACCGTCTTCGGCTTCATCGCATGTGAGAAGTCGGCCAGCGTCTGGATGTAGTCGCCGCTTTCGCGGAGGCGCTGGACGTAGAGTTCGAGGATCTGGCGGGCGGCGACGCCGGGCTCGAGGCCGCATTTCTCGGCTTCTTCCGAAAACAGCTTCTTCGATTCCGGATCGAGACGAACGGTCAGCGGCTGGCGGTTGGCGGTCTTGGACATTGGTGATTCCATCAGCAGCTATCGGGAGCCCCCCGACGCCTGTAGCGAGAATCACCTTGTAAGCATTGCCAGGACATTGCAATAGCAATGCATGGCCAAGCCACCCGCCAGCTCGGAGACCAAGCCCTTCACGGTCGTGCTGCCTGCCAAGGCGGCCGAACGCCTTGAAGTTCTTGTAGATACCGGCCTCTACGGGGCCAGCCGGGCGGAGGTCGCCAAGAACATCATCCTGCAGCACCTGCAGGAGCTCTGGAAGTCGGGCAAGCTGCCGGGCTGAGCCGGAACGGGCCGTCCATCCACAAGCCAAGCCTTTCAAGCCGGGCCCTCGTGGGCGCTGGTAACCTTTCATTAACCAATTCTAGCCAATCGTTCCCCTCAGCCGCCCGGAGCTGCTAAAAGCATCTCCCAGCGGCCACCGGCGGAGGAGGACGCGCCATGATGGACACGCAGACCCACGACCCGATCGAATTCTGCCCGGCGGCTGCGTGTGCGGCGGCGATCGTCCGGCTGGAGGGCTTTATCGACCATATCGCCAGCCTGCATGAGGAAGCGCGGATGGCGGGCTCGCCCGGCCTGATGGCGCAGCTTGAAGCGATCTCGGACGAGCTGATCCTCGCCGCCGACGACGCGCGCGGGCGCCTTGCCCATGTCGAGGCGGTTTCATCTGCAGGAGCAATGGCGCAGCTGCTGGCTGCCATTCGCGATGTGCGGGTGCGCGATGATGCGGAAGCCGTTCGCGCCAAGGATTTGGAGGCGAAGGCGATCCGCTTTCTCGCCAGCGCAGGGCTGTACGACGCAGGCTTCTGCCGGTCGCTGAGCGGCACGAAGCTGGGCGGGCGGCTGCATGCGCCGCGCGAGCGTGCTCCGCTGCAGATGTCATCCGCAAGCTGACATTCAACGGCGCCCCGCCCTTGCGGACTCCAGCGCTGCGGCGCAGGCTCTGCCGCAAACGGGAGGACGGGCAATGAAGATCAACGCACTGGCGTGTATGGCCGTGACGTCGCTGGTGGCTGTAACGCACGCACATGCGCAGGGCGCCTATATCGGCGAGATTCGGCAGTTCGCCGCGAACTTCTGCCCGAGCGGGTGGACGCCAGCGAATGGCGCAACGCTGCAGATCGCGCAGAACACAGCCCTGTTCAGCCTGCTGGGCGCCACCTATGGCGGGGACGGGCGCACGACATTCGCACTGCCGAATATCGCACCGCCGCAAGGCGCCGCCGCGCCGGCCCCGGCGCCAACCCTGCCCGGTGGTGAAGCGCGCATCTATCAGGATTGCGAGTTGGGCGGCTGGAATGTGCCGCTTGGGCTTGGCGATCATCGCGCAGGTGATCTGGCGCGGCCGCCCTATACCGACAATGGCGTCTCTGCCGTGCGCGCATCGCCCGGGTGGACCGTGACGCTGTTCGACGGGCCCAATCTCGATGGCCAGTCCGTGACCGTCACGGGCGAGGATCGCTGTTTGGTGAACCGCGGCTTCAACGACATGACGTCCAGCATCCGTGTTACGCGCGCAGCCCCTCCCCCGGCGCAGGGAAGCGGCGGCGTAAGCTGCATCGCGACGCAGGGTATCTTCCCAAGCCGGTAACAGACCGCGCCGGCCCCGAACCGGGCCGCCCGTCCGGTTAGCCCGCGAGGCGCGCCATTTCGGCGTCGCTGATCTCGTAATTGCCGTAGACGTTCTGCACGTCGTCGCAATCCTCGAGCTCTTCGAGCATCTTCATCAGCTTGTCGGCGTTCTCGCCTTCAACCTGAACCGTGTTGGTCGGCTTCCAGATCAGCGCGGTCGACGTTGCCGCGACCTTGATCTTGCCTTCGAGCGCGGCGGCGACCTCGGCGAGTTCCGCGCGGGCCGTATAGATGTAGTGGCCTTCCTCGTCGCTTGAGACGTCGGAGGCGCCGGCATCAAGGGCTGCTTCCATGATGGCGTCTTCGGCGCCGGCGTTGGGCGGATAGACGATCTCGCCGACATGTTCGAAGCCGGAGGAGACTGCGCCCGTCTGGCCGAGATTGCCGCCATGGTGGGTGAAAGCGGTGCGCACATCCGTCGCCGCGCGGTTCTTGTTGTCGGTTGAGCATTCGACGATCAGGCCGACGCCGCCGGGCGCGAAGCCTTCATAGCGGATCGCCTCGTAGTTGGCGCCATCGCCGCCGGCGCCCTTGTCGATCGCGCGCTGGATGTTGTCCTTAGGCATGGACGCCGCCTTGGCGTTGTTCACGGCCAGGCGCAGGCGCGGATTGAAGTTGACGTCGGCCATGCCGGTCTTGGCGGCGACGGTGATCTCCTTCGCCAGCTTGGAGAACAGCTTCGCCTTGGCCTTGTCGGCCTTGCCCTTGCGATGCTGGATGTTTGCCCATTTGCTGTGGCCGGCCATGATAGCCTCTCATTGACGTGACGATGTGGCCCCGGAAACACGTAAAGGGGCGGACGGCCCGCATAGCCGAGACGGCCCATCGCAGGCAAGCACGGCGTAGCCTCCACCAGGCGCGATCCCGCCTGACACAGCTTTCATGCAGGCGAGCATCGCCTGCCGCGCGCATGGCGCTATGCTGACGCGGCGAGATTCCCGTGGGAGGCGGTCATGAGAGTTCAGGCGATGCTGGGAGCCATGCTGGTGCTGGCCGCCTGCAGCGGAGAACCGGCGGGCGGCGCAGACATCGCCGCCGTGCCGTCCGATGTGGTGCCTGCCGCCCTGCCGCCGACGCCAGCCGCCTCGCCCCCGCCGGCCGGACCGGCCTCAGGCAAGTGGCGGGTTGCGATGACCGTGCAGGGCACGGCTGCGACGCCCAGCGTCTCGCTGCCGGTGCAGGAGGATTGCCTGATCGACCGGATCAGCATGCGGCAGGCGCAGCTGCGCCAGGCCGAGCGCGGCGTTTCCTGTTCCGACTATGCCTTCCGGCGGGAGGGGGCGAGCACGATCGGCTCATTCAACTGCATCATGACTGACGGCCAGAAGTTTCGCAGCGAAGTCACGACCACGGGCGACATGCTGCGCGCCTATACCTCGACCATCGTCAACACGGCGAGCGAACCCGCGCCGGGCGCAGGGACGGCGACCTCGACGCTGATGCTGGTCGCCGAGCGCGTGGGCGAGTGCCCAAGCTCACCGCCGCCGCCGCTGTTTCCCGATCCTCCCGAAACACCCGCACACTAAAGCCCGTGTTTCTCGGGTGCGCCCGTGCATGACTGCATGTTCAGTAGCCTTGTGCGCGGGACGCGCTACCTTGGCTGTGAGGACAGAGAGGAACACGCCCATGAAACTCGTATTTGCCGCGGCAACAGCCGCATTGCTTCTGGCTGCCTGTGGCGGATCGGAAGCGCCTGCCGCAACCATGCCTGAAACTGCCGAGACCACTGCGCCCGCCCCCGCCGCTGTACCGGCCGGCGCAATGGGGCCTGTCGCGGGCCGCTGGCAAAACACCGTTACCGCGGGCGGCATGTCAGCCCCGCCTTCCGAGTGGTGCTATGACCAGTCGATGTCGATGGAATCTGTCGTGAAGCTGCAGCAGCAAGCGGGCATAACCTGCAGCGAGCAGACCTTCTCACCGGATGGCAAGTCCGGACATTCCGTCTGCACGATGGACAGCATGAAGATCACGACTGACTTCAAGGTCACCGGCGACTACGCCACCGAGTACACGATGGAAGTCACTAGCTCGATGGACCCTGCCATGCCGGGCATTCCTAACCCGTCGACGACCACGATCGCCGCCAAGCGCCTCGGAGACTGCACGGCTGACACACCGCGCATCCCGATGCCGCAGTAACCGGCTTCTTGCAGCATCTGCATTCCAGCGGCGGCGGGTTTACACCTGCCGCCGCTGTTCGTTGGGGGCTTCGCGACGAGAACGACTGTCGCACTGGCCCGCGGGCGCGTTATGTGCGAGTTCGCCAAGCGGCCCGGGCGGGACTATACCGGCCCGGCCAACTCGTTCGGGAAACGCGGGCGCAGATCCGCAGCCCGCTTCCCCTCCGCTGCCTGTCCGGAACTGACCATGCCCAACGTCGCCCCGCCCTTCTCTGACGATCCGGTTTCAGACCTCATCGCGCTGCTCGACCTCGAGCGGATCGAAGTGAACCTGTTCCGGGGCCTGTCTCCCGACGATGGGATGAAGCGGGTGTTCGGCGGCCAGGTGATCGCGCAGGCGCTGGTCGCGGCCTATCGCACGGTCGAGAACCGGGTGTGCCATTCGCTGCATGCGTATTTCATCCGGCCGGGCGATCCGACTGTTCCGATCCTCTACGAGGTGGATCGCTCGCGCGATGGGAAGAGCTTTGCGACACGCCGGGTGACCGCCGTGCAGCATGGCGAGCAGATCTTCAACCTCGCAGCGTCGTTCCAGACGCCCGAGCCGGGCTTTGTCCACCAGACGCCGATGCCGTCCGTGAAGAAACCGGACGAACTGAAGAGCGAGGACGAGTTGCGCGCGCTGGCCAAGGACCATATTCCGAAGGAATTGCAGAAGCAGTTTTCCCGCCCGCGTCCCATCGAACTGAAGCCGGTTGATCCGCGCCAGATGATCTCGCCGGCCAAGACCGAGCCGAAGAAACAGATCTGGCTGCGGGCGCGCGGCAAGGTCGATCCCGGCAGCATCCCGCTGCAGCAATGCCTGCTGGCTTATGCCTCCGACATGGGCATCCTCGACACGGCGACCAAACCGCATGGCGTCAACTGGTTCACGGGCGGGGTTCAGATGGCCTCGCTCGACCACTCGATGTGGTTCCACGAGCCGTTCGATATCTCGGACTGGATGCTCTACACGATGGACTCGCCGTCCGCCTCGGGCGCCCGTGGATTCAACCGGGGCGAGCTCTTCACGGAGGCCGGCAAGCTGGTGGCGTCAGTGACGCAGGAGGGCCTGATGCGGCCCCGCGAATCCAAGTTCAAGAACTGAGGGTTGCAGGAGCTGGCGCCATCCCGTCACTGCAACGAAATCTAAACGCGGCGCCATGAACCATGGACATGGCCCGTGAACGTGATTTGATCTGAGTGGGGCACCGGAGACCGACATGAAAATCGGCCGCTTCCTTGTGGTCCCCGCATTTTCTGCCGCTCTCGCCGCCGGTTTGGCAGCGTGCAGCGCCAGCGCCGGACCGGACACTGCCGATATCGTCACGCCGTCATCTGCCGCTCAGGCCGCCGCAGGGGAATCGCTTGAGCTTGCCTCGGCGCAACCGCCGCCCGACAGCATCGCGGCCGAACCGCCGCCGGGCGGAACCGATCCCGCCGCGCCCGAGGCAACCCCGCCATCGGATGCGGCGCAGCCAGCCACCTCGCACGTCGCGCTCAAATATCTGATTGGCGATGTCGACCCGGCCACCGACCCGAAGTTCGCCCGCATCCCCGACAAGTATATCGGCGGCAGCCGCGTATGGGGCCACAAGGACGCCGTCGATGCGTTCGTGCGGATGGCAGAGGACGCCGCCGCCAACGGTTACAAGCTCAAGATCGTGTCGGCCTTCCGTTCGTTCTCGGACCAGAAGCAAATCTGGGACGACAAGTGGAACGGCAAGACGCTGGTGGGCGGCAAGAAGCTCAACACCTCCCTGCCCGACCCGAAGGCGCGGGCGCTGAAGATCCTCGAATTCTCCTCGATGCCGGGAACCTCGCGCCATCACTGGGGCACGGACTTCGACCTCAACGCACTCGACAACAAGTACTTCACCAACACCAAGGAAGGCCGCCGCATCTATGACTGGCTGGTCGGCCACGCGGCGAACTACGGCTTTTGCCAGGTCTACACCGCCAAGGGCGAAGGCGGCCGGCCGACGGGCTATGAGGAAGAGAAGTGGCACTGGTCCTACCGCCCGGTCGCGGCGTGGTATCTCAAGCAGTATCCGGTCGATGTCGGCTATGAGCGCCTGACGGGCTTTGCAGGCGCAGAGACAGCCAAGGCAATCGACGTGATCCCCAACTACGTGCAGGGCATCAACCCCGAGTGCACGCAGTAACCGTCTGGCGTCGCGGACTGGCCAGGTAAGGGCCTGGCGTGCAAGTCTCATGTCCGGTCAGGATGTGGGCGTGATGCGATGCGAATCCTTCTCGCAGTAATTGCTGTATGCGCTGGACTGCCCGCGCATGCTCAGGATATTCCTCGCACACCTGACGGACGCCCGGATTTCCAGGGCATCTGGATATCGGGATTTCTCACGCAGCTCGAACGGCCGGACGGCATTGGCGACCTCGTGATCCCGCGCGATCAGGAGGCCAAGACTATCGCTGACCTGCTCGAGTATGTGTCCGAGGGCGAGGTCTACGATCCCGAGGCTGACTACGGCGCCCTGCCCGCAACGCTGCTGGAAATGGACGGTGACTTCCGTTCCTCGCAGATCTTCCAGCCGGCCGATGGAAAGCTTCCACTGACTTCATTGGCCCGCGCCGTGATGAACGGCTTCAGCCGGGGCTATGACAATCCGGAGGTCCGTCCCGGCACCGAGCGGTGCGTCGATGGACTGGTGAATCCTCCCATCGGCAGCTCCTTCCTGTTGATCCCCGTCCAGTTTGTGCAGACGCCGGATTCGCTGGTCATGGCGACCGAAGACGCCGACGCCGCGCGCATCGTGGGCCTGTCGGGCAACGCCTGGCCCGCTCCCATTCGCACACGCAACGGACAGTCGCGGGGCGTCTGGGAAGGCGACACGCTGGTGATCACGACCGACCGCCTTGCTATCCCCGGCCCAAGCGGCTTCGCCTTTCGCGGCGGAGGCACGATGATCACGGCCGACAGCCGGGTGATCGAGCGCGTGAGCCTGATCTCGCCCGACCTCATGCTGTACCAGTTCACCATCGAGGATACCTCGCTCTACAGCCAGCCCTGGCTTGCTGAGTACGTCATGAAGCGCGTCGCTCATGATCTCATGGAGTATGCCTGCCATGAGGCCAATCATTCCCTGGTCCACATCCTGACGGCGGCGCGGCTGGGATTGCAGTAGGAGTCGCAGGCACAGGCTCTGGCATCCTTCATCAACGCGCCTATCTTCCCGGCATGCCCCGCAAGACCTTCTTCTCCGTCGGCTATGAGTTCGTCACGCAGGCCGGATTGACTGCGGCGTTGCAGGATCATGGCGTGAAGCGCCTGATCGACACGCGCGATGTTGCGAACTCGCGGCGGGCGGGGTTTTCCAAGAAGCTGCTGTCGGCCTCGCTCGATGAGGCGGGCATTACCTACATTCACCTGCGCAGGTTGGGCACACCCAAGGCAGGACGCGAAGCCAATCGCGCGGGGCGGATGGACGAGTTCTGGCAGATCTATGAGCGCGCCTTTCAGCAGCCTGAGGCGCAGCTTGCCTTGCTGGAGGCCGAAGACCTGTGCCGTGGAGCGCCTACGGCCCTGCTCTGCTTCTGTGGCGATGCCTCGCACTGCCATCGCGACAGGATCGCGCGGGCGCTTGAGGAGAAGGGCCTGAAGCGGTGGGACATTGTCCTGCGCTGAGGGGCGAGATCATGCCGCTTTCTGTTGAGCGATCTTTGTGGGCTGGGGCTCGGCCACTTCCTCGCCCGTCCACAGGCGATCATCGGCCGGCATGGGATGGTGATAGTGGCGGCGGGCAAGCTGGGCCCGGTAGAAGCCGTCATAGTCGGTGAGCGCGCCGATCTCGCGGGCTTCGTGGTCCTGCGCGACGCCGATCTCGAAATAGTTCTCGAGGTTGGCGAGGTTAGGACGCGGCAGATTGCCGGAGATGTAGTCGCTGCGCATCTGGCGATAGAGGTTTTCGAGGCCGCGCGAGAGCTTGGCGACATCGAACAGCGTGCACGTATCGCGGTTGGCGAGCAGGCGCGCGCGGATGATTTCAAGCTCGCCGATCCCTGCCCCGGCCAGATGGATAGCGCGTGAGACGAATGCCTCGGGCGTATCGCACACGAGGTCAGGCAGTTCGGCGGCGGTCAGCAGGCTGCCGCAGACGCGGCTGGCAAAGCAGCGGCCCGCCCAGGTGAGCACGGGCACGCCCATCCAGAGTGCGTCTGACGCCGTCGTGTGGGCGCCGTAAGGCACCGAGTCGAGGAACATGTCAGCCAGCGGGTAGCGCGCAAGGTGACGTGGGTTCGGCAGCTTGGGCGCGAACACCAGCCGCGTTCCGGCGACGCCGCGGGCCTCGGCCTGCTCGCGCAGGCGCTGGTTCGTCTCGGGCGAATAATCGAGCAGCCAGAGAACGCTGTTTTCCGCGCCGCGCAGGATTTCCATCCAGCGATCGAAGGAGAAGCGCGTGAACTTGTGGCTGGCGTTGAAGCAGCAGAACACGAACGCATCGTCCGGCAGGCCGAAATCGGCGCGCGTAACGGGCTTGTCGTCGACGATGCGCTTGCGGTCGTTCGGCTGATAGCACGGCAGCCGCAGCACTTTTTCCGAGTACCAGTTCTCCGCATAGTCCGGGATCGTGAAGTCGTCAGCCACGATGTAGTGGTGGAAGGACGAGCCCATCGTGCCCGGATAGCCGAGCCAGTTGACCTGGATCGGCGCCGGGCGGCGCGCGAAGACGCCGATGCGGGCATCCCGCGTGTGGCCATTCACGTCGACGAGGATATCGATGCCGTCTTCCGCGATGTTCGCGGCGGCTTCATCGTCGCTGATGCCGCGGATATCGCGCCAGTGATCGACATTCGCCTTGATGCGCGCCTGGATCGGATCGTCAGCCTTGATGCCGGTGTAATAGGCGAAGACCTCGAAGTCCTTGCGGTCATGCTCCTCAAAGAAGTTGACCATCAGATAGCCGACCGCGTGGTGGCGCAGGTCCGAGCTGACATAGCCGATGCGCAGGCGGCGGTTGGTTTCGATCGGCGCCGTGCGGCGATCGAAGCGCGTGGTGCGCTCCTCGATCGGCGCCATGGTGCGCACATACTTGTCAGACGCTGCAAGCTGGAACAGCGGATCGTCGGTGTAGGCGCAGACCGAGAGCGGGTGGAGACGCGAGACGAGGCTGCGGCGTGCGAACTTGCCGCCTTCGGGCGTCATCGGCCATTTGCATTGCGACAGGCGTGCGGCAACGTATTGCTCCGCGACATCGCGCGCATCGGGCGCGAGTTCGAGGCACTGGGTCAGTGCGATCTCGGCGGCGGCAAGCTGCTGGTTGTCGGACAGGACGCGGCTGATCTGTTTCAGCAGCGTGATCTTGTAGTTGATTGCGTCTGCCGTGACCGTGGACATCTGGTCGAGCGCGCTGCGCCATTCGTTGACGGCCTCGCCTGCCTTGCCCTGCCGTTCGAGGCTGGAGCCGAGATTGATGGCAGCGGGGGCGAAATCGGACTTCAGGGCAAGCGCCGCACGAAGCTCGGCTTCGCCGCCGATCTCATCGCCGACCTGCTGGAGCAGCGTGGAGCAGTTGAAATGGGCGATGAACAGCAGCGGATGCGCTTTGTTGAACGAGATCCATACCTGGTAGAGCTGGCGCGCCTGATCGGGCTCGAGTCCTCCGGAGGCCGCCAGAAGGTCCTCCAGCGAGAGGCCTCCGGCCGTGATCTTCTCGATGGCGGCGAGAAACGGGTTCTGAGACATCGACGTCCACCTGGTCAGCGCGCGGCGGGACACCGGCGGATGGCCGGCCGGGACGCGGGCCCGTCAGGATTGGATTTCGTTGCTCAATAAAAGGTAAACTGCGGGGTACGGCCCTGCCCGGGCGGCCCCGCAGCCCCCTAAAATGTGCTCTTCCGTCGCGGCTTAGGCGATGCCGATCAGGTAGGCTTCCAGTTGCGGATCGTCGAAGCCGCCGACCTGGGTGGACGTGAAGGCCATCAGCTGGGTCGACGAGAGGGCCGAGAGGTTGGTCGTCGTCAGGTTGTCGATCTGCGTCGCGGACAGCTGAGCGATCTGAGTCGTATCGAAGGCCGAGAAGGCAGTGGTCGACAGGGCGCCAACAACCGTCGTCGTGATGGCGCGGACCTGAGCGGTCGAAAGCGCCGCGACCTGGGTCGCCGAGAATTCGTCGAGATCGGTCGCATCGAGGCTCTGCACCTGCGTCGTGGTGAACGCCTGCATGTGGGTCGCATCAAGCGAGGCCAACTGCGTGGCGTCGAGAGCGCGGACGACCGCGTTGGACAGGCGGCCCAGCTGCGTCGCCGTGAGCGCCGCGACCTGCGTGTCGCTGAGCGAGGCGACATTGGTCGAGGTGAAGGCCGCAACCTGCGTCGTGGTCAGCGCAGCGAGCTGAGTGTTCGTCATTTCGGAGACGTCCGTGGCGTCGAGACCCGCGATCTGCGTGGTCGTCAGCGCCTTGACCTGCGTCGTCGAGAACTCGCCGAACTGGGTCGAGTCGAGCGCCGACAGGTTGGTGACAGAAAGGCCCGCCAGTTGCGTCGTGGAGAGACCGCCCAGGTGCGTCGCGTTGAGCGCGCCGATCTGGGTCAGCGTCATCGCTGACAGATTGGAGGCGGAGATCGACTGGATCTGAGTCAGCGTCATCGCAGCGATCTGGGCGTCGGTCAGCGCGGCGAACTTGGTCGAGCTGAAGGCGCCAAGCTGCGTGACGGTGAAGGCCGCAACCTGATCGGTCGAGAACTCCTGCACGTCGGTCGTCGACAGAGCGGCGATCTGGGCCGTCGTGACGGCGCGGACCTGCGTCGTCGTCAGGGCCGAGACCTGCGTGGTGTCGAGATCGGACAGCGAGGTGGTCGACAGGGCGGCGATCTGACCGGTAGTCATCGCGGCGATCTGCGTTTCGGCAAGCGCGCCGATCGCGGTGGCCGTGAGGGCGCGGACCTGCGTCGCCGAGAAGCTGGCGACCTGCGTTTCCGTGAACTCGCCCATGTCCGTCGCGTCGAGCGCGGCGAGCTGCGTCGTTGTCAGCGCCTGGATTTGCGTGGCGTTGAACTCGGCGACTTGCGTCTGGTCGAGCGCGGCGACCGCGTCCGTGGTCAGGCGAGCCAGCAGCGTCGAGGTCAGTGCACCGACCTGATCCGCCGAGAACTCGGAGATATCGGTCGAGGTGAGTGCACCCGCCTGCGTCGTCGTGAGGCCAGCAACCTGCGTCGTCGTGAGGGCTGCTACCTGCGTGCCATCAAGATGCGACAGGTTGGTGGTCGACAGCGAGCGTATCTGCGTCGGCGAGAGGGCCGCGACCTGCGTTTCCGTCAGCGAGCCGACATTGGTGGTCGTCAGGGCGGTCAGCTGGGTCGCGGTGAGCGCGCCAACCTGCGTGGCCGTGACGGCGCCCAGTTGCGTCGCATCGAGCGAGACCAGGTTCGTGGTCGAGATGCCGGCGACCTGCGTGGTCGTCAGGGCTTCGATCTGCGTCTCGAGCAGCGCGCCGAACTTGGTGGAGTTGAGCGCATTCAGCTGCGTGTTGGTGAGGGACGAGGCCTGCGTCGTGGTCAGTGCGGCGATCTGGGTCGTCGAGAAGGCGGCGAAGTTGGTGCTGGACAGGGCGCGCAGCGCCGTGGAGCCGAAGGCCTGGATTTGCGTATCGACCAGGCTTGCCATGTTCGTCGACGTGAGGCCCTGGGCCTGCGTCTGTGTCAGGGCTGTGATCTGATCGGTGGTCAGCTCAGCCACGTCGGTGGCGTTGAGGCCGGTCAGCTGTGTTGCCGACAGTGAGCGGACCTGCGTGGTGGTCAGCGCGGCGATCTGCGTCTCATCGAGCGCCGACAGGTTCGTCGTCGTGAGGCTGGACAGCTGGGTCGTGGTCAGGGCCGTAACCTGCGTATCCAACAGGGCGCCGATATTGGTGGTCGAGAGGCCCCTCACCTGCGCCGTCGTCAGCTGGCCGATTTGCGTCGCCGTCAGCTCGGCCATGTCCGTCGTGGAGAGGCCGTTGAGCTGCGTCGTCGTCAGCGTCTGGAGCTGCGTGGTGCGGAAGGCGTTGATCTGCGTCGCATCAAGCGCCGAGAGGTTCGTGGTCGAGATGGCGGCGACCTGCGTCGTCGTCAGCGCGCCGAGCTGCGTCTCGGTGAAGGCCATGAACTTGGTCGAGTCGAGCGACTGCAGTTGCGCCGTCGTGAGCGAGGCGATGTGCGTGGTCGTCAGGGCGGCCAGCTGCGTTTCAGCCAGGGCCGAGAAGTTCGTGGTCGAGAGCACCTTCACGCCGATCGCCGAGATTGCGCCGATCTGCGTTTCGGTCATGTTGGCCATGTTTGTCGAGGTCAGAGCGGTCAGCTGCGTGTTGGCGAGCGAGCCGATCTGCGTGGTCGTGAACTCAGCCACATCCGCCGCATCAAGCCCGCCGATCTGCGTGGCGGTGAGCGAGCGGACCTGCGTCGTCGTCAGGGCGCCGACTTGCGTCGCGTCGAGCGCGGAGACGTTGGTCGAAGTCAGCGCGGCGACCTGCGAGGTCGTCAGCGAGGCGACCTGCGTCGTGGTCAGGGCCTGGGCGTTGGTGGATGTGAGGCCGGCGATCTGCGCCGTCGTCAGCGCGGTCAGCTGGGTCGTCGAGAACTCGCCGATGTCGGTCGAGTCAAGCGCGGCGAACTGCGTCGAGGTCAAGCCCTGGACCTGCGTGGTGCGGAGGGCTGCAACCTGTGTCGAGGTCAGCGCCGAAACGGCGTCCGTGCCCATCGCGCCGATCTGTGTCGTCAGCAGCGCCTGGACCTGCGTCGTGGTCATTTCGCCGATATCGCCAGCGACGAGGCCGCCGATCTGCGTGGTCGTCAGAGCGGCGACCTGCGTGGCGGTCAGCGCGCCCATCTGCGTCGTGTCGAGCGCCGAGAGGTTCGTCGTGGTCAGCGACTTGATCTGCGTCGCGTTCAGCTGGGTAAGCTGGGTCGTGGTGAACGAGACGACCTGGGCGGCGTCGATGTTGGCGACCTGCGTGGTCGACAGCGAGCGCATCTGCGTCGTCGTCAGCGCGGCGACCTGCGTGCCGTCGAGCTGGGCGAAGTTGGTCGAGCCGAGCGCGAGGACCTGCGCGCCCGTCAGGGCGGCAACTTGCGTGGCGACAAGCGATGAGACATTCGTCGTATCGAAGGCTGCAATCTGCGACGTCAGGAGCGAGGCGACCTGCGAGGTCGTCAGCGCGCCGATCTGCGTGTCAGCGAAGGCGACCAACGCCGTCGTGGTCAGCGACTGCACCTGCGCAGTCGTGAGCGCGGCAATTTGCGTGGCGGCGAGTGCGGCGACGGCGGTATCCGTGAGGCCGCGGACCTGCGTGGTGGCGAGGCCCGAGATCTGCGTGGTGGTGAATTCGGCGATGTCAGCGGCTTCGAGGTTGCCAAGCTGCGTCGTCGTGAAGGCGCGGACCTGCGTTGCGCTGAGAGCGGCGAACTGCGTGGCGTCGAACGCGATCATCGCTTCGCTGCTGAGGCGGCCGAGTTGCGCGGCCGTCAGCGCGCCCGTTTGCGTCGTGGTGAAGGCCGAGACCGAGGTCGCCGTGAAGGCGGCGGCCTGCGTCGTCGAAATGCCGGCGATTTGCGTCGTGGTGAGCGCGCCGAGTTGCGTGTCGTTGAGAGCGTTGAAATTGGTCGTGGACAGGCCGTTCAGCTGCGTCGTGGCGAAGGCCTGGACTTGCGTCGCGGCAAGATCGGCAATGCCGGTCGCGGTGAGCGCGCCGACCTGGACGAGGCTCAGAGACGCCAGTTGCGTCGTGCCGAGCTTGGCGACGTCGGAGGCTTCCATGCCCGCGATCTGC
Organism: Alphaproteobacteria bacterium 32-64-14; assembly: GCA_002280725.1. Taxonomy (GTDB): domain Bacteria; phylum Pseudomonadota; class Alphaproteobacteria; order Caulobacterales; family Hyphomonadaceae; genus UBA7672. The sequence goes on along the minus strand of NCEM01000024.1, from coordinate 3,116 downwards.
GTCGTCGAGAACGACTTAACCTGGGTGGCGGTCAGCGCGCCGTAGCGCGTGGAATCAAGCGCCGAGAGCGCCGTGGAGCTGAACGCCGCGATCTGCGTCCCCGTGAGGCCACGAACCTGGGTCGCGTTCAGGGTGTTGAGCTTGGCGGAGTCGAGCGCATTGAGGTTGGTGGTCGACAGCGCGCCGACCTGCGTGGCCGTCAGGGCCGCGACCTGCGTCGTCTCCATCGCGCCGAGAATGTCCGTGGTGAGGTTACGAACCTGCGTAGTCGACAGGTTGGCGACCTGCGTGGTCGTCAGCGCCTGGATCTGCGTGTCAGCGAAGCCGCCAAGCTGCGTCGAGGTCAGGGCCTGCGCTTGCGTGTTGGTGAGGGCGGCGACCTGCGTGGTCGTCAGTTCGCCCATGTCGGTGGCGTTGAGCGCCGCCATCTGCGTGGTGGACAGCGAGCGGACCTGCGCGGTCGTCAGCGCGCCGGCCTGGGTCGCTTCGAGGGCCGACAGGTTGGTGGTCGACAGCGAGCCAAGCTGGGTCGTGGTCAGGGCCGCAACCTGCGAATCGCTGAGGCCGCCGATGAAGGTGGTGTTGAGGCTGCGGATCTGCGTGGTCGTGAGCGCGGCGACCTGCGAGGTCGTCAGCTCGGCTACGTCGGCGGCCTCGAAGGCGGCCAGCTGTGTCGAGTTTAGGGCCTGGAGCACGGACGAGCTGATGGCATTGACCTGGGTAGTATCGAGAGCGGCGACGGCCGCGGTCGAGAGGCGGACGACCTGCGTGCGCGTCAGGGCGCTGACCTGGGTCGAGCTGAGTTCGCCGATGTCGGTTTCGGTGAGACCGCCGACCTGCGTGGTCGAGAACGAGCCGATCTGCGTGGTCGTCAGCGCGCCGGCCTGGGTTGCATCGAGGCCGGACAGGCTGGTCGACGAGAAACCGCCGATTTGCGTGACCGAGAAGCCCGCAACCGCGGTCGTTTCAATGCCGGCAACCTGCGCCGTGGCCAGGGTTCCGAGTTGCTGGGCGCTAAGGACGAGTAGCTGGTTGGAGGTGAAAGTGACGCTCGAATTGATCGAGGGGATCTGGGTGGTAGCGAGCGCCCTCACCTGCGTGGTGGAGAAGTCACCGAACTGGGTGGAGTTGAAGGCCCCGATCCCCGTTGTGGTGAAGGCCGCGACCTGCGTGGTCGTCAGTGACTGGATCGACGTCGTCGAAAGTGACTGGATGGCCGTCGTGGAGAGTGCGCGGATCTGCGCGACCGACAGCGAGGAGATAGACATGGCCGGACCATCCTGGTCGTAGTCTTCAAGTCGACATTCGGTCGACGCGCAGAGCACACGCGGGGGTCAATGAGCCGACCTCCACCCTGGCACTTTTCCCACTCAATGGTTTCCATCCGGTTTCCGGCAAAATTTGCCGATTCACCATGACTCCCAATGGGTTGCGGGAGTTAACGCGGCCGCGTTTCGAGGCGCCGAAACCATACCCTGCGGCGATCATCGGAACACGGACGACCACGAAAACCGCAGGGACATGCGCGATTGCACGGGTTTTTTGCGGCGGCGGCGCCGATTAGCATTTCAGCAACACTGGTTGACCGGAGGCCTAGCAAAACACACCGCTCGACACGCGGATCAGGCGGTGGTGTGGTTCGCCCAGAGGCCGGGAGACGCGCACTTGAAGAAATTTGGGGTGAGCGTTGCATTTTTTCTGGCGGCCGCGTGCCAGGGAGAATCGCCCGCCGTGGCGACCGATCCCGATGACTTTTCCAAGCTGGTCGCCGAGCCGCAGACCTTGACAGCGATCGCTGCCGACATCGCAGCCAAGCGCACGACATCGGCCGCCGTGGTGCAGGCTTTCCTCGACCGGATCGCAGCCGTTGACGACGCCGGGCCGATGCTGAACGCCGTTCTGGCCATCAACCCGAACGCGCTGGCGGACGCCAAGGCGCTTGATGCGCTGCTGGCGGAGGGCATTGCAAAAGGCCCGCTGCATGGCGTTCCGATCCTGCTCAAGGACAATATCGACACCGCCGATCCCATGCCGACCACGGCAGGGTCGCTGGCCCTTCAGCTCAACATTACGGGGCGGGACGCGCCGCTGGTGGAGCGCCTACGGGCTGCGGGAGCGGTGATTCTGGGCAAGACCAATCTGAGCGAGTGGGCCAATTTCCGGTCGGGATCGTCCACCTCGGGCTGGAGCGCGGTGGGCGGCCAGACCCGCAACCCCCATGTGCTCGATCGCAATCCGTGCGGGTCGTCCGCCGGTTCGGGTGCGGCAATGGCGGCTGGGCTGGCGGCGGCGACCATCGGGACAGAGACGGATGGGTCGATCGTCTGCCCCTCCTCCGCCAACGGGATTGTCGGGCTGAAGCCGACTGTGGGTCTCGTCTCGCGCACACACATCGTGCCGATCAGCGCGACGCAGGATACGGCCGGGCCAATGGTGTTGACCGTTGCGGACGCGGCGCTGCTGCTGTCCGTGATTGCGGGGTCCGACCCGGCTGATGCAGCAACCGTTGAGGCCGATGCGCGCAAGCAGGACTATGTCGCTGCGCTGGATGCCGGGGCGCTGACCGGCAAGCGGATCGGCGTTGCGAGGTTCGAGGCAGGCTATCACACGGTGACGGACGCAGCTTTCGCCGAGGCGCTGGAAGTTCTCAAGGAGGCCGGCGCGATCCTGGTCGAGATCGATGCGTTCGGCGGCGACACACGCGCCATGGGCGCGGCTGAATTCACCGTGCTGCTGGCAGAGTTTCGCGCCGGGGTGGACGCCTATCTCGCCACGGCGCCCGCCGCGGTGAAGACGCGCACGCTGGCCGATTTGATCGCGTTCAACGCCGCAACGCCCGCCGAACTGGAGTTCTTCGGGCAGGACACGTTCGAGCAGGCCGCCAAGGCGCCGCTGCTGACCGACCAGGCCTATCTCGACGCGAAGGCCAAGGCTGCGCGCATGGCGGGGCCTGAGGGTATCGACCGGCTGTTGGCGGCCAACAGTGTGATCGCGCTTGTCGCGCCGACGGGCGGACCGGCATGGCCGACCGACCCCGTGACCGGCGATCACTTCATCGGATCATCGTCGAGTCTTGCCGCGGTGTCCGGCTATCCGCACATCACCGTGCCGATGGG
>NCEM01000023.1 GCA_002280725.1 Alphaproteobacteria bacterium 32-64-14 | reverse complement strand
CTTCGTCCTCCACCGCCGCAGGCGGGGGAGGTGGCGCGCCGCGTCTTCGCGGCGTGACGGCTTGCCGCGCCGAAGCGCAGCGAAGGCGGGAGGGGGCTGGCCGCAACGCGGCCGGCGCCAGGGCCCCACCCGTCTTCGATGTCTTCCAAAATCCCGCAACCCGCCTCGCAGGCTTCACCTGCGAGGCCGCACCCCGTTCAGCCTAGCTGACCGGGCACTTCATCATGGCCGTGGGATCTTCGGCCTGCTTCTCGATCGGCGTGGTATCGCACCACTCCTTCGAACCAGGCTCGGGCCCGGACGATCCGCAGGCGGCCAGCAACACGCCCGCCACGACAAGACCGATCAGCTTGATGTCCATGCCAGATCTCCCCACTCAAATTCGCGATGATCGCCACAAATCTGCGGTCACGGCGCGAGCCCGTCAACCGGCCCGATCAGCCCGCCGCCGGCTTCCGCGCCTTGGCGCAACCCGTCCAGGTCTCGCCCTTCCAGTCGACGCTCACGGCCCAGTCGAACTTCGCCTTGTTGTCGAGGCCGGCAAGGCAATCCTCCTGCTTGAGCTTCATCACAAAATCGCCCTCGGGCGTCTGCGACGTCAGCACGATCGAACCATCCTCGGCCTTGGATTTAACCGGCGCGGTTCCATTGAACTCAGGCTTGAAGTCGATGTTGATCGCAGACGTGCCCGCCGCGCGATCGACGATCACGCCCCAGAACGCAGGCTCCATCCCCGCGATTTCAAGATCGCCATCCAGCGCTGTATCGGCAGGCGTGCACGCGGCCATCGCACCGGCGGCGACAAGAACAGTCAGGGCGAACGGCAGGCGCATGGGGCTTCTCCTTGCCCCGATATCTACTCAACCTGCTGCGAATGCGAAAGTGCCGCTGGCGCCCCATTGGCGCCGATGATGCGGGATCACCGGCGCCCACAACAGCCGTCTAGTTCGCGCGCGGCGGCCCGCCCGGCGCAGCCGCGGCAGCCGGCGGCGGCGGCGCAGGCGGTGTCCACTTGCCAGTGGCGATCTTTCCGCCCTTCGCAGACACAGCCAGCGCGATCAGCTTGTCCGTCACATTCGGCTCAAGCCCTTCCGTGTGCCCCTTCTGCAGCCGGATCACATCGGCCACCACCCGCCCATCCTTGCAGTTGGGATAGGTGTAGACCTCAGCCCGGCCCGAGCGCGGATAATGGCCCCAGCCATCCGTGCCCGGATCCTGCCGCGTCGCATCCCAGACATAGCCGGGCTTGGGATCGGTCACGTCTTCCTCTTTCCGGCGCGGCCCACACCCAAACTTGTCAGCCAGCGGAGACGCCTCGCCGGGAAGGGTCTCGTATTCGCCATTGGTGAAAATGAACGAGTAATCGCACGCGCCGCCCGGCGGCCCGGCAGCTGCCGCCGGCGCCGGACGCGGCGGCTGCGGCGCTTGCGGCTGCCCTGGAACCTGCTGCCACACCGGCACGCCGCCGATACCAAAGCCACGGCCTGCAGACGTCACCGGTCCGATGCGCCCGCCCGACAGCGAGATGCGGACATCCACCTTGTCCTTGAAATACTCGCTGCAGATGATGCGGTTCGACGTCATGCCGCCCTGGCTATGTCCCGCCAGAATGAAGCGCTCGACATTGCCCTTGCCCACCGCCGCCACGACGCTGTCGACGATGTTCTCCAGGTAATGATCATCCGCCGCGCTCCACGTCCGCGTGGGCGAACCGGGCGTCATGACCACCAGCTTGTACTTGTCCTTCACATCGAGGAACGGCGCATAGTTGCGCTGCCAGTTCGCATAAGATCCGCCGCCATGCAGCGAGAGCACGAGGGTCACCTTGTCGCCCGGCTTGTAGCCCTTGGGACAATCAAGGAAGTACGTCCGCCGCGTCTCCATCTCCACCGTATTGCCGGGCTGCGTCGTCACCGAGCCCTCGCACATCGTATCCGGGCAATGCCAGATCGGCGGCGAGTCGCAGTTGGTTCCCAGCAACGTACTGGTCGCCGCCTGCTGCGCCAGCGCAGGCGCTGCGAACGCGGAGAGCAGCGCCACGCACGCCGCCCTCTTCAGCCATGATTTCGCGGTCATCGAGTCTCTCCCTGATTGTTTCTTGTCATGGATCGCAAGGCTTCGCGGGGGCGCTGGGCGTCAGACGCGGCGATGACGGCAAGTGAAACTGCATCGTCACATTCCATCCCCCGATGGCGCGTGTTTCCGCACCTATCATTGATAGATCATCCACGGCAAACGCCGCCGCGTCAACCAGTCCGGGCGGTCACGAAACCGCGCGCGAATCGCCCGGCGGCACTGGCGCACGCCGTGATCGGGACTAGGATTGCGCCATGACAATCGATGCGAGCCTGCACACGATGACGGCGACCCAACTCGCAGCGGGGCTTCGCCGAAAGACGTTCAGCGCCACCGAACTTTGCGAGGCCTCCATCGCGCGCATCGAAGCGCTTGACGGAGAGGTCAACGCCGTCGTCGTCCGCGATTTCGAACGCGCCCGCACCGAAGCGCGCATGGCCGACGATGCGCTCGCACGCGGAAAAGCCGGGCCGCTCGCCGGCATTCCGATGACGGTGAAGGAAAGCTTCGACCTGCGCGGCCATCCCACGACCTGGGGCTTCGAAATGCATCGCGATCACCGCGCGCGCGAGGATGCGTTTCCTGTCCAGCGCGCGAAGGCCGCCGGCGCCGTCGTGCTCGGCAAGACGAACGTGCCGCCTGCCCTCGCAGACTGGCAGTCGGACAATCCGATCTATGGCCGCACCAACAATCCGCACGCGCTCACGCATTCAGCAGGCGGCTCATCCGGCGGATCAGCCGCCGCCATCGCAATGGGGTTCTCGGCGCTCGAACTCGGCTCCGACATCGGCGGCAGCGTGCGCGTGCCCGCCGCCTTTTGTGGCGTGTTCGGTCACAAGACCAGCTATCGCATCGTCTCGCACCTCGGCCATGCGGCTGGCGGGTTCGAGGGCGAAGCGCCGCTTCTTGCCGTCATCGGGCCGATTGCCAGATCCGCCGCCGATCTCGCCCTGCTGCTCGAAGTCGTCGCAGCGCCCGATCCGGAAGACTTCCACAACGGCCTCATCCTGCCGCGTCCACGCCATGGCAGCTTGAAGAGCTTCCGCGTGCTTGTGCTGGATCAGCATCCCGCCGCGAAAGCCGACGACGAAACCCTCCACGCCATCGACCGCTTTGCCAGCGACCTCGCCGCCGAAGGCGCAAGCGTCACCCGCAAATCCAGCCTGCTGCCCGACATCGGCGTCTCCTGGCGCACCTATCAGGCCATGCTCCATACGATCATCACGCGGGATCAGGTCGACCCAGGCGGCCGCCAGCCGATCTCGGCGCATGACTGGCTGGGACATCTCGATATGCAGCTGCGCATCCGCCGCCAGTGGGCCGCCTTCTTCCGTCATTTCGATATCGTGCTCTGCCCCGCCTTCGGCACGCCCGCCTTCCCCCACACAGCCGAGGCGGACTGGCGCAAGCGCCCTCTACTCATCAACGGCGAGCCATCGAACTTCGGCGCGCAACTTGGCTGGGCCGGAATCGCCACCGTCGCCAACCTCCCATCGACGGCCATCCCTTTAGGCGTCAACGCGCAAGGCTTGCCGCTGGCCTGCCAGGCCATCGGCCCCTTCCTTGAAGACCTCACCACGATCGCATTTGCTGGCCTGAGCGGCCGCGACGTCGTCGCGCCAAGGATCGCAGGCTAGCTCACCACGTCCGCGTGCCCGCCGTCCGCGTAATCCGCGGCTTGGCGAGCAGCCAGACGCCCGCAATCGTCAGCATCATCGCCGCCAGATGCGCCCAGCCGAACGGCTCGTGCAGGATCGCTACCGCCGCCCACGCCGCAACCACGGGACCAATGCCGCCAACCGCGCTCGTCGGCCCCGGCCCGATCCGCCCGATGGCCGCCGAAATCATGAAGCTCGGGATCACCGTGCACAGGATCGCCAGCGCCATGGCCAGCCAGTAGCCGTTCGCTGTCACCGGCGGCGGCGCATGCACCGCCATCTCGATTCCGCTCTGCGTCAGGAACGCGATGGAGGCGACCGACATGCCAAAGGCCGTGAACAGCGTCGCGCCCATCGCCGTGATGATCGGCTTCGAGGCCGTCACATAGATCGCGTAGATGAGTGCCCCTGCGAAGATCAGCCCGCCGCCCAGCCACGCATTCGGCCCCTGATGGCCGATCTCCGCGCCGAACATGATCGCAACGCCGAGATACGCCAGCAGCAGCGCCGCCACATGCCGCGCCGTGATCCGCTCCCTCAGGAACACCCACGCCAGCAACGCCACGATGGTCGGGTAGATGTAGAGGATCAGCCGCTCGAGCTGCGCCGAAACATACTTCAGCCCCTCAAAATTGAGCCAGGACGATAAGTAATAGCTCATCAGCCCAAGCCCGCCCGCCGCGAGGAAGAACTTCAGCGGCGCCCTCTGCTTCGTGCGCATGAAGGCGATGATCCCGACCGCCAGATAGACCGGCAAGGCAAAGCCCATGCGCAGCGTGAGGAGCTGCGAGACCCCGATCCCCTCGGCATAGGCTAGCTTGATCACCACGCCCTTGAGCGAGAACAGCGACGCCCCCAGCACGGCGAGCACCACGCCGATCGAGCGGTTGCGGGCTTCAGGTTCGACGGGCAGGGCTGCGGATATCATCAGGTCTCTCCGCTCGCCCGGTCTCTGGTTGCGGAGAAGCAGCGGTGGGACGAGCGTCGCCGGCGCTTCCGCCGCCGGCCCCTCGTGTCAGACGCGAGAGCCCGGCGCTGGCCAAAAAATGGCCCGCTTCTTAAGTCGAAGCATTGGGGCGGTCGCGTTCATGGCGGGGTGGATAGGCCCGTTGCAGGCAGGGCGCAAGCTGGCGGCCAGGCGCTGCCGAAATACGTGCCTGGACGCCCAAAAACCGGCCTCCACCTTGCGCTCGCGCCAGTCTTCGCCTTGCACGCGCGAAGGTGTTAACCCACCTGCAACGGGGCGCGTCAAACTACCTGCCGAAACCCGACATTTTGCCCTCCCCAAGCGCGCTCAACGGGGCTAAACCCTGCCCCCTAAGCCTGCTCGCCCGATGGGCGACTCAAGACCGATCTGGAGACGTCATGGACATCAAGGTGCCCGCCATGGGCGAGAGCGTGACTGAAGGCACGCTCGCAAACTGGCTCGTGAAACCCGGCCAGGCCGTGAAGCAGGACGATCCGATCGCCGAGATCGAGACCGACAAGGTCGCCATCGAGGTCCCCGCCCCCGCCGCCGGCGTCATTACCGAACAGCTCGTCAAGGAAGGCGAGACCGTCTCCATCGGCAAGATCATCGCGAAAATGCAGGAAGGCGGCAGCGCCTCCGCCGCTCCGGCCGCTCCTGCAGCCAAGCCCGCCGCAGCCGCAGCGCCCGCCGCCAAGCCTTCGGCATCCGCTGCCCCGGCGGCTCCGGCCGCCAAAGCCACTGACAAGATCGCCCCCTCGGTTGGCCGCATCGCCGCCGAGAACGGCGTCAACCCGGCTGACATCCCCGGCTCCGCCAAGGGCGGCCGCGCCACCAAGGGCGACGCCCTCGCCTACGTCGCCTCGACGCCGGCCCCGGCTGCCGCCCGCGCTCCCGCCGCCGAAGTCCCGCACACGCCGCGCGAGCTTGGCCCCCGCGAAGAGCGCGTGAAGATGACGCGCCTGCGCCAGACCATCGCGCGCCGCCTCAAGGAAGCCCAGAACACCGCCGCCATGCTGACGACGTTCAACGACGTCGACATGTCCGAAGTGATGGAGCTGCGCAAACGTCACAAGGAAGCATTCGAGAAGAAGCACGGCGTGAAGCTAGGCTTCATGGGCTTCTTCGTTCGCGCCGTTGTGGCGGCTCTGAAAGAGATACCGTCCGTCAACGCCGAGATCGACGGCACGGACATCATCTACAAGAACTTCTACAACATGTCGGTCGCGGTCGGCACGGATAAGGGTCTCGTGGTTCCCGTCGTGCGTGACGCCGACACGCTGTCGCTCGCCGGCATCGAGGCCGAGATCGGCCGCCTCGGCACGCTTGCCCGCGATGGCAAGCTCGCGATGGACGACCTGCAGGGCGGCACGTTCACGATCACCAACGGCGGCGTCTATGGCTCGCTGATGTCGACGCCGATCCTCAACCCGCCGCAATCGGGCGTGCTCGGCATGCACCGCATCGAGGAGCGTCCGGTTGTCGTCGATGGCAAGATCATCGCGCGTCCGATGATGTATCTCGCCCTCAGCTACGATCATCGCATCGTCGACGGCAAGGAAGCGGTCACCTTCCTCGTCCGCGTCAAGGAAGCTCTGGAAGACCCCGAGCGTCTGCTGCTCGACCTCTAGGCGTGCACGGAGATGACGCCCTTCGAGGCCATCTCCGACGCCGTTCTTGCTTGGATCATCCGCATCGCCGGCCTGCTCTGGCTGTTGGGCGCCGTCATGCTGTTCCGCCAGATCCGCATGGAGATGGCGCTCGACAACATGACCGCCAAGCTTGAGCAGATGACGCGCGACTTCGCGGCGGATGCGGCCCAGCCTGATCCCGAAGACACCTACGGCGACATCGATGCGCCGGTGATCCCACGCCAGAAAAGCGAAGACGAAAAACGCATCGACGCCTGGACCGATCGCGACGATGCTGCCCGCCGCGGCTGGATCGCAGGACAGGCCGTCGTGCTTGGCGTCACGGCCATCGCCATGATGATGCTGCACCCGTTTGCGGCATGGCTGGTGGCCCTGCTCGTTCTCGGTCAGGGCGTCTATTTCATCTGGCGCGAACACACCGCACGCCACGCACCCAATGCCGAAACCGCAGCCCATGCCCGGCCCAGCACCTCGACCGTCAACGCGGGCTGGTTCTCCCTCGTGATCGCCACGCTGGTGTGGGCTGCGGCCTTCCGCGGTCTTTTGAAGTAGACGCCGCCGAGCCTTAACGGCGCGCCCGGTTTCCGTTTACAGCCTCCCCCGAAATTGCACCGATAAAAGCAGGCCGCTGGTAAGCACACTGGCCTAGCCTGCCCCCCTGTTGATGGAGGCGGGCCTTGCGCCCGTTCGTGGACATGCGGCGAGTGTTCGCCCTCATGCTGATCGCGGCCTCAGGCTGGTTGTTCTATCGCACGGCCAATGTCTGGCTGGGCGGCGTGGACCACCTGCTCGGCCCCGGCGTGTCGGCCTTGCTGGACGAGCCGAAATTCATGTTCCCCGCCATAGGCAGCGCACTGGGTCTCCTGGGCGGACTCACGATCTTCTTCGGCGGCCCGGGCGGCGCGCTGATCGCCCTGGCGGGCGGGGTCAGCGTTGCGGGCTTTGCGCTCAACCTCGACCAGCCGGTCGAGCTGTCCCACTTCTGGGACAACCAGCTTGCGGTCGGCGTCGTCATGCTGATGCTGGCCGCGATGACGGCCTCCATCTCGCGCGGGAACCAGCGCTCATCGTCCGGCGATTCCGACGGCCCGTATTCATCCGGCCGCCGCACCTTCTAGGGCGCCTCCGCTCAGCTTGAGCAGCCGCGCTGCGGGCCTCAACGGCGCCTTCAGTTTTGCCAATGAATTGGCGGGTTTTGGCTCCCCATATTCCGTTTGTTGACCGCTTGGGCTGAGTGCGTATAGCTCCCGCCACAAGCGAGCGAACGTGAGACAAGACCCATGAGCGAGACCCCCGCCCAAAGCTATGACGTCGTCATCATCGGCGGCGGCCCCGGCGGCTACAACTGCGCCACGCGCTGCGGACAGCTGGGCATGAAAGTCGCGCTGATCGAGAAGCGCGACAAGCTGGGCGGCACCTGCCTCAATGTCGGCTGCATCCCCTCGAAAGCGATGCTGCACGCCTCCGAACTCTACGAGACAGCGGGCAAGGATTTTGCGGGCCTGGGCATCGAGGTCACTGGCCTCAAGCTCAACCTCGACAACATGCTGAAGCAGAAAGACGACGCTGTGTCGGGCCTCACCGCCGGCATCGCCTACCTGATGAAGAAACACAAAGTCACCGTGTTCAACGGCGCCGGCCGCATCGACGGCCCGGGCCGCGTCGTCGTGAACGATCAGGTTCTCGAAACCAAGAACATCGTCATCGCCACGGGCTCGGAGCCCACCCCGCTGGTCGGCGTCGACATCGACGAAGACCGCGTCGTCTCCTCCACCGGCGCCCTGTCGCTGAAGTCGGTTCCCAAGCGCATGATCGTGATCGGCGCGGGCATCATCGGCCTCGAACTCGGCTCCGTCTGGCGCCGTCTCGGTTCGGAAGTGACCGTTGTCGAGTATCTCGACCGCATCCTCCCCGGCGCAGACGCTGAAGTGGCCAAGCAGGCCCAGCGCATCTTCGCCAAGCAGGGCATCGACTTCAAACTCGGCATGAAGGTCACCGGCGTCGAGAAGCTGAAGTCGAAACTGAAACTGTCGATGCAGCCGGCTGCCGGCGGCGACGCTGAAACGCTGGATGCGGACATCGTCCTGCTGGCCATCGGTCGCCGCCCCTATACGCAGGGCCTCGGTCTCGAAACCGTCGGCATCGTGCCCGATCGCCGCGGTCAGATCGCCAACGAGCACTACCAGACCTCTGCCCCCGCCGTGTGGGTCATCGGCGATGTCACCACCGGCCCGATGCTGGCGCACAAGGCCGAAGACGAGGCCGTCGCCTGCGCCGAGCTGATCGCGGGCAAGGCAGGCCATGTGAACTACGACATCATTCCGGGCGTCGTTTACACGAAGCCGGAGATCGCCTGGGTCGGCAAGACCGAGGAAGAACTGAAAGCCGCCGGCATCGCCTACAAGGTCGGCAAGTTCCCGTTCTCCGCCAACTCGCGCGCCAAGACCAACCACGAGACAGATGGCTTCGCGAAAATCCTCGCGGACGCGACCACCGACCAGGTTCTCGGCGCGCACCTCATTGGCGTTGGCGTCGGCGAAATGATCGCCGAAGTCTGCGTCGCGATGGAATTCGGCGCGTCTTCGGAAGACATCGCCCGCACCTGCCACGCCCACCCGACGCTGACGGAAGCCATCCGCCAGGCCTCCATGGCGGTCGAAGGCTGGGCCATGCAGATGTAAGCTGCGCTCGCGCAGTGAACCTCTGTCAAACGGCATGGTCTTTGCGGGGCGCTTGTGCTTGGCTTTTGCAGGGGCATAGGCGTGTGGAGGGAACGGTTTGAGCACCGTTACGGCCCTGGTGGGTGAACTGGCGCAAGCGCGTGAGGCCGTTGCAGGCCGCTTGCGCGGCGTTGATCCCACCGACTTTTCCGCGGTGCGCAGGGCCTATGACGCCTTTGCCGAAAACGATCCCATGCCCGAGATGTCGACCCATTCCGACATCGATCTTGGCGGCGTGTCCTGTCTTGGCCTGCTGCCCAAGGGGGCCAATGGCGATCATGTGATCCTCTGGCTGCATGGCGGCGGGTTCTCGATGGGCTCCTCGCGCAGCCACAAGGGCCTTGCCTCGCAGGTCGCCGTGCGCGCCCGCACCGCAACCATCCTGCCGGATTACCGCCTAGCGCCCGAGCACAGGCATCCCGCCGCGCTGGAAGATTGCGTCACCACCTATCGCGCCGTGCTCGCCGAAGGCGTCGCAGCGAAAAACATCATTCTCGCTGGCGACAGCGCCGGCGGCAGCCTTGCGGTCGCCACCGCGCTCAAGCTGAAAGAGCTGGGCATCGCCCAACCCGCCGGCCTCATGCTGCTCAGCCCCTGGGTCGATCTCGCCAATCGCGGCTGGAGCCACGCGGCCAAGGCGCAGCGCGATCCCTTCCTCACCACCAAGGGCCTCAGCCTGCGCGCCAACGAATATTTTGGCGGCCCCAACGTACTGCCCATGCTGGACGCCGACATGCGCGGCCTGCCGCCCGCCTACATCCAGACCGGCGAGGCCGAGATCCTGATGTCGGATTCAACCGCGCTGGCAGAACGCCTCGGCGCTGCAGGCTGCCCCGTCACGCTCGAGATCTGGCCGGACATGTTCCACGTCTTCCAGGCGCGCTACCCGATGCTGAGCCAAGCCCGCGAAGCCATCGACCGCCTCGGCCAGTGGGCCGCCGCGCACGCGGGGCGCTAGCCCAAAACAAAAACGGCGGACCCGAGGGCCGGCCGCTTTGCAAGCGCACAGGACAGCAGCCCTACTTCTCGAACGCCGCGTCGAGGAAGGCCTGCAGTTCTTTCTGGTGAAGCGCCATCGTGCCTGCAGCCGTCGAGGCCGACGCCGGGCGGCCGACATAGCGGGCGCGCTTGTGCTTGGTGTCCAGCTTCTCGAGCGTCTTCTCGATGTTCCAGTCGACGAAGTTCCACGAACCCATGTTGCGCGGCTCTTCCTGGCACCAGACCATGTCGGCCTGCGGGAAGCGCGCCAGCTCCTTCATCAGCGGCGCTACCGGGAACGGATAGAGCTGCTCGACGCGCAGCAGATAGACATCGTCGATCTTCCGCTTCTCGCGCTCCTCGAACAGGTCGAAATAGACCTTGCCCGAGCACATCACGACGCGGCGGATGTCCTTGTCGGCCTTCAGCGTCACGTCCGCCTTGCACTCAGGCACCTCGGCGCCGTCATGCAGGATGCGGTGGAACGAGGAGTTCGGCCCCATGTCCTTGAAGAACGACACGGCGCGCTTGTGGCGCAAGAGCGATTTCGGCGTCATCACGATCAGCGGCTTGCGGAAGTCGCGATGCATCTGGCGGCGCAGGGCGTGGAAATAGTTCGCCGGCGTCGTGCAGTTGACGACCTGCATATTGTCCTGCGCACACATTTGCAGGAAGCGCTCGAGGCGCGCGGAGGAGTGCTCCGGCCCCTGCCCCTCATAGCCATGCGGCAGCAGGCAGACGAGGCCGGACATGCGCAGCCATTTGCGCTCGCCCGACGAGATGAACTGGTCGAACAGAACCTGCGCGCCATTCGCGAAGTCGCCGAACTGCGCTTCCCACATGGTCAGCGTATTCGGCGCCGTCAGCGAATAGCCATACTCGTAGCCAAGCACCGCTTCTTCCGACAGCAGCGAGTCGATGACCTCGTAGTTCGCCTGCGTGTCCGACAGGTGGTTGAGCGGCGTGTAGCGCTCTTCCGTCTGCTGATCGACGAAGTGCGAATGGCGCTGGGTGAACGTGCCGCGGCACGAATCCTGGCCGGACAGGCGAACAGGGAAGCCCTCGTCCAGCAGCGTGGCGAACGCCATGTGCTCGGCCATGCCCCAGTCGATGCCCTCGCCCGTCTCCGCCATCTTGCGGCGCGAGTCGACCGTGCGTGCGACTGTCTTGTGGATGCTGAAGCCATCCGGGATCGTCGTGATCTTCTTGCTGATGTCTTTCAGCTTGGCTGTGGCGACGCCCGTCTTGCCGCGGCCTTCCTCGTCCTTCGGCAGGCCAAGGCCGGCCCATTTGCCATCGAGCCAGTCAGCAGCGCCCGCCTTGAACGTCTTGGCCTTCTCGAATTCGCTGTCGAGGTGCGCGTCCATTTCCGCGATCATGTTGGCGAGCGCGTCTTCGGAGATCACGCCCTCGTCCATCAGCCGGCGCGAATACAGCTCGCGCGTCGAAGACTGGTCACGGATCTTCGCGTACATGATCGGTTGCGTCATCGTCGGATCGTCACCCTCGTTGTGACCGAAGCGGCGATAGCAGAACATGTCGATGACGACGTCCTTGCCGAACGTCTGGCGGTATTCCGTGGCGACCTTCGCTGCATAGACGACGGATTCCGGATCATCGCCGTTGCAGTGGAAGACCGGCGCGTCGACCATTTTCGCCATGTCCGAAGGATAGGGCGAGGAACGCGAGAAGGACGGCGCGGTGGTGAAGCCGATCTGGTTGTTGACGATGAAGTGCATCGCCCCGCCCGTGCGGTATCCCGCAAGCCCCGACAACGCAAAGCATTCAGCGACAACGCCTTGGCCCGCAAACGCCGCATCGCCGTGCAGCAGCAGCGGCATCACTTTCGTGCGGCGCAGGTCGCGTTCCTTGGGATCGGTGGCGCGCGTGGCGCCCGCCTCGACCTCGTCGAAGAACTGTTTCGCGCGCGCCTTGCCCAGCACGACCGGATTCACGATCTCGAGGTGGCTCGGGTTCGCAGTCAGAGAGAGGTGGACGCTGTGGCCATCGAACTCGCGGTCCGACGAGGCGCCGAGGTGATACTTCACGTCGCCCGAGCCGTAGTCGTCGCCGCCCTGCGTGTTGCCGCCCTGGAACTCGAAGAATATCTTGTGGTAGGGCTTGCCCATCACCGCCGCGAGCACGTTGAGACGGCCACGGTGCGGCATGCCAACGATGATCTCGTCAACGCCCAGCGCGCCGCCGCGCTTGATGATCTGCTCCAGCGCCGGGACGGCAGCTTCACCGCCATCGAGACCGAACCGCTTGGTGCCAGGATAGCGCTTGTGCAGGAAGCGCTCGAAAGCTTCCGCCTCAACCAGCTTCTTGAGGATCGCGCGCTTGCCCTGCGGCGTGAACGAGATTTCCTTGTCCTTGCCCTCGATACGCTGCTGCAGCCAGGATTTCTCTTCCGGATCCGAGATGTGCATGAACTCGACGGCGAACGTGCCGCAATAGGTGCGGCGCAGGATGTCGATCATCTGGCGCGGCGTCGCGTAGTCGAGGCCAAGCACGTTGTCGATGTAGATGCGGCGGTCCATGTCCTTCGGCCCGAAGCCGTAGGTTTTCGGATCAAGCTCGGGCTGTTCCTCGCGCTTCAGCATCGAGAGCGGATCGAGGTTCGCCGCGAGGTGGCCGCGCATGCGGAAAGCGCGGATCATCATGATCGCGCGGATCGAGTCCTGAACCTGCTGATGGAGATCGGCCGGGGCGAGCACCGGGCCGACCTGCGGGGCCTTCTTCGGCACAGGCTTGGCGTCCGGCGCCCAGTTGCCATCGAGGGCTGAGACCAACTCGCCATTCTGGTGGCGCAGCGGCTCTTTCCATTCCGGCCCCTTGGCGGCCTTGGTCGCCTGCTCGGCCGTGCCGCCGATGCCCGCGAAGAAGCGCTGCCAGCTCTCGGTCACCGAGGTGGGGTCTTCCGCGTACTGGGCGTAAAGCTGTTCGATGTAGGCGGCGTTGGCCCCGTAAAGGAACGCAGTGTCCAGCATGGCCGCATTGTCCATGCTCGTCTTCGCCTCAGTCGTCATGTTTTGCGTCCTGCTGCGCCGGAATCGGGGCCCCTGCCCCGAGCGCGATTGGCTGCCTTCAAATGCTGCTTTTTGCGGCCCGACTCAACCCGCAAGGGTGAGACATTCTGCACATAACGCCGTGACCGGTTAGCACTTCGTTCCATGTGGGGAGCAGGGACCGGAAACGCCAGCGTTTTGGGCAGTTTCTCACGGCATTGGCGGGCTTGAATCATCCTTCGAGGCGATAGCTTCGCGATCCCTCAGGATGAATGCGAGCCGCCCCTAGCCCTTCAGGACCTGCGACAGCGTCACGCCCAGGCGCGCCGGGCTGTCGGAGACGACGATGCCGGCCGACTGCATGGCTTCGATCTTCGATTCCGCATCGCCCTTGCCGCCCGAAACGATGGCGCCTGCGTGGCCCATGGTGCGACCCTTGGGCGCCGTGCGTCCGGCGATGAAGCCGACCATCGGCTTCTTGCGGC
Organism: Alphaproteobacteria bacterium 32-64-14; assembly: GCA_002280725.1. Taxonomy (GTDB): domain Bacteria; phylum Pseudomonadota; class Alphaproteobacteria; order Caulobacterales; family Hyphomonadaceae; genus UBA7672. The sequence continues at coordinate 21,132 of NCEM01000023.1, read as the reverse complement.
CGCGCTTGGCTTCGTCCTTCAGGAACTGCGCCGCGTCTTCCTCGCCCGAGCCGCCGATCTCGCCGATCATGATGATCGACTTGGTGGCGTCGTCGGCCAGGAACATCTCGAGCACGTCGATGAAGTCCGTGCCCTTCACCGGGTCGCCGCCGATGCCCACAGCAGTCGTCTGGCCAAGGCCCTCGTTCGTCGTCTGGAACACCGCCTCATAGGTCAGCGTGCCCGAGCGCGAGAGAACGCCCACCGAGCCCTTGGAGAAGATGTTGCCCGGCATGATGCCGATCTTGCACTCGCCCGGCGTCAGCACGCCCGGGCAGTTCGGCCCGATCAGGCGCGATTTCGATTTCGAAAGGCGATCCTTCACCTTCACCATGTCGAGCACCGGCACGCCTTCCGTGATCGTGACGATCAGCGGGATTTCAGCGTCGATGGCTTCGAGGATGGCGGCAGCGCAGCCCGACGGCGGCACGTAGATCACCGTGGCGTTGGCTCCGGTGGCGGCCTTGGCTTCAGCAACCGTGTTGAACAGCGGGCGCTCGACGGTCTCGCCGTTCGGCAGCTTGCCGGTCCATTTCTGGCCGCCCTTGCCCGGCGTGATGCCGCCCACGAACTGCGTGCCGTAGGCAATGCCCTGCTCGGTATGGAACGTGCCGGTCTTGCCGGTCATGCCCTGGGTGAGAACCTTGGTGTTCTTGTCGATCAGGATGGACATCGCTGAGCCTTGTTCGGTCGAAAGCCTGAAAACGAAAAGGGCGAGCCGCGTGGGGCCCGCCCGCTGATTACTTGCCCTTGATGGCGGCGACGATCTTCTGCGCGGCGTCGTCGAGATCGTTGGCCGGGATCACGTTGAGCCCTGACTCACGGATGATCTTCTTGCCCATCTCGGCATTGGTGCCTTCGAGGCGGACAACCAGCGGCACGGAGAGGTTCGTCTCTTTCACGGCGGCCAGAACGCCTTCCGCGATGATATCGCACTTCATGATACCGCCGAAGATGTTCACGAGGATGCCCTTCACCTTGGGGTCCTGCATGATGATCTTGAAGGCAGCTGCGACCTTCTCCTTGCCCGCGCCGCCACCGACGTCACAGAAGTTCGCCGGCTCTTCGCCGTACAGCTTGATGATGTCCATCGTCGCCATGGCAAGGCCGGCGCCGTTGACCATGCAGCCGATCGTGCCGTCGAGCGGGACGTAAGCGAGGTCCCACTCCTTCGCGGCAATCTCTTTCTCGTCTTCCTCCGTCGTGTCGCGCAGTGCGAGGATGTCGTCGTGGCGGCCCTTGATCGCGAGCGCGTTGTCGTCGAACGACACTTTCGCATCCAGCACGCGCAGGTGGCCGTCTTTCATGACGATCAGCGGATTCACTTCCAGCATGCTCATGTCTTTCGACGTGAACGCCTTGTAGAGGATCGGCGCCAGCGTGTTCATGTCGGCCTTGGCCGCGCCATCAAGCTTCAGCGCGTCCGACAGCTTGCCAGCGTCGGCAGCGGTGACGCCCGTGGCCGGGTCGATCGAGATGGTGAGGATTTTTTCCGGCGTGTCGTGCGCGACCGCCTCGATATCCATGCCGCCTTCGGTGGAGACCACGAACGCCACGCGGCCCGTCTCGCGGTCGACCAGCATGGAGAGATAGAGTTCCTTCTCGATGTCGGCGCCGTCTTCCACATAGATGCGGTTGACCTGTTTGCCGGCCGCGCTCGTCTGCGCCGTGACAAGGTGACGGCCGAACATCGCCTTCACATGCTCGAGCGCCTGCTCCTTGGAGAAGCCGAGGCGGACGCCGCCTTTTTCACCGGCTTCCTTCTCGATGAACTTGCCCTTGCCGCGGCCTCCCGCGTGAATCTGGGATTTCACCACCCACAGCGGACCCGGGAGCGCGTTGATCGCTGCTTCCGCCTGGTCGAGCGAGGTGATCGCGACGCCCTTTGCAACGGGCGCTCCGAAGGACTTCAGGACTTCTTTCGCCTGATGCTCATGAATGTTCATGAAAAATCGTCCCTTGAGAGATGCCCCGAGAACGTGGTGCCCCGGCTGCGCGCTGCAGGCGATTACCGCATGGGACGCGCGTGCGCAACGTGCCCGATTGGCCGCGATTCCCGGATCGTCAGACGGTCTTGGCGGGGGCGGTATCCGCCCCGGTTTCCGGCGGATGGGTGGCGCGTTCAGCCTCATCCGCGACCTTTCCCTGCACAACGCTTGTCTGCCCGACAGGCATGAAGGGCGAACGTTGCGTCTTGCCGGGTCGCGCCTTCACCACCAGCCGCCAGAGATTGGCCGCCAGCAGCGCGAAATAGCCTATCGCAACAGCGGCAAAAACGCCGGGCTGGCCCGCCTTGGTGTCGGCCACGACGCCGGTGAGCAGCGGCCCGATCACAGATCCGGCCGCCCAGACAAACAGCATGCCCGACATCACCTGCGTGATCTGGCCGGGCTGGACCCTGTCGGTCGCGTGGCTGGCCGAGATCGAATAGAAGGACAGCGCCCCCGCCCCCCACGCCGCCGACAACAGCACGGTGATCGAGAACGATACCTTTCCTGCTGTCAGATAGAGCGCGATGCAGGCCGCAAACGCGATCGCAGCCAGCGCCGCAACAATCAGGCGACGGTCGACCTTGTCCGACAGCAACCCCGCCGGCCACTGCGTCAGCACGCCGCCGATCATCGCCGCGATATACAGCGTGGCGGCCGAAGCCGATCCTGCCCCGGGCTGCAGATCCTGCGCATAGAGCGGTAGCTGGCTGGTGACGCCGGTGTTGCACAGGCCCGCGATCACCGCGCCCATCAGTGCGGCGGGCGGAATACGCAGCATGGCGTTGAGGCTCAATGCCTCCTTGTCCGGCAACACCGGCTGCGCCCGCCGTGTGGCGCAAAGCGGAACCACGGCGAGGACCATCAGCAGTCCCGCCCAGATGAACGGCTTGGTGTCCTGCGGCGCGTGGTCGACAATCAGCAGCGGCCCGCCACAGATCGCGAGCTTGAGCAGCAGTTGATACATGCCCATCACCCGGCCGCGCTGGGAGCGCGGGGTCGAATCCGCAATCCAGCTTTCCGCTGCCGTGAACATGATCGCGGACGCAGCCCCCTGAAAGAACCGGAACGCCGACCAGCCGACTGCATCGAACGCGAGCGCCATCGCGAGAATGCCGGCAGCATAGATCGCGGCGGACGCCGAATAGGCGCGGATATGCCCGATCTGGCGCACGATATCGGGCGCGAACCACGCGCCCAGCATGAACCCGGCCGAAAACGTCGCCGCCACAGCGCCAACGCCGAGCGGAGACGCGCCCATGACCTTCAGCGCCAGCGGCGTCGACACACTCAGAATGCCGGACGCCGCCTGCAACAGCATGACCGCGACAATAAGGGAAGCAACGTTACGGTAGACGGTCATGGCGGCGTTTCGGGTGGTCTCGCGCTCTTGTTTGAGCACGTCCTACGCCGCTTCGCCGCCCCGCGCGTCTAAAATGTTGTTACGTTGTGTTGAACTTACGCCCCCGCCCATGTCCCATGGAAGCCAAGCGGCCAAGCATAGCCCGCCTGCCACACCACCACCGGCCCGTCCGACACATGGCCCGCGTCGAACACATGCACTTCGGTGCGCTTCAGCTTGGTGTTGATCGCCGTACCGATCAGCCACGAGTCGGCCTCCGCCGCGCCCGAACCCTTGGGCACGAACAGGAATTCCTCGACCATGTAGTTCTGGCCGAAATCGTGGACCTGCACCTTGCCGGACGACCAGTCCTGCACCGCCAGCGCGTTTGCGCCGGGCTGATTGTTGGATGAACCCGTCACCATGGTGGTGAGCTTGCGCGACAGGCCATGGCGGCGGGGATCGACCTGCGGGAAATCGCCCGCGATGCTGGTCTCGATCATCTTCGCGTCGCCCGACACCGGGATGATGGCCATGGTCAGTTTCGAGGAGACGCTGTCGCCCGAATACTTGCCCTTGATCTCGTCGGCGCCTCCGCCCGTGCCGAGCACAGGCTGCGGATAGAAGGCCGCATCGAGCCGGATCGTGCCATCGCTTTCCTCCCACGCCGCGCCGGTATGGTAGAAGGAGCGCGCCGGCCCCTGCGCCCAGCGCGTTTTGGTGAGATCGTCCTTGTCGATGATCAGGTACTTCATCCCCTCTTCCGGCTTCCACACGAAGCCATCGATGAAGGGCGGGATGTTCTTGGTCTGGATCCACGGCTGGCACAGGATCACCAGCTTGCGCTCGGTCATCGTCCAGTCGTGCATGTAGTGGGCGGCGCCAATGTCGACCATGCCGAACGCCTTGGCCGAGCCATCGGGATTGATGTTGTAGATCCCGACGCGGCGGCCGTTCATGGCGAGGCTCCAGACGCGCCCATCGGGCTCGCGCTTCGGGTGCGCCAGGAACGGCATGCCCTTCAGGTCGTTCCGGAACGACTTGAGACCCTTCGTCTCCAGCGTCACGGGGTCCATGCGATAGGGCGAGCCCGCTTCCCACAGCGCCAGCAGCTCACCGCCCGACATCATGACCGAGATATTGCCGGGGTTCACATCGTCAGCCGATCCAACCGGATAGCTCGGATCGCCGACAGTGCCGAAGCCCGGCGCGAGGAACTTGCCTGCCGCCATCTCGGCGCGGCGCTTGGGCGTATCGATGAACTTGCCCGAATGCATCGCCTTGCCATCGCCGATCGCGATGCGCTGCACCATGCCATCGCCGTCAAACCAGTGCGTCGCGTACGTGTCGCCATGTTTGAAGTGCGCCGGACCGTTACGATAAAGCGTGCCCGTGAGGCCGGCCGGAGCCTTGCCCTGGACGAGCTTCATCTCCGCAGGCGCAAAGCCCTGCGCAGGTGCGTTCTCATAGCCGACATGCCAGCCCGGCAGCGTCGGCTCGGCGAACATCTTGGGAGCGACCGCGAGGGCAGCGCCCGTCATCAGGCCGGAATGGAGAAAAAGGCGGCGGGAGAGGTTCATGATGTCGTGTCCTGATCCTGAGCCGGTTACTTCTGCAGCTTGATCGTGTGCGCCGCGCCCGGAGCGGCGACGTCGAACTTGGCCGCGTCCCACTTGGCCGGACCGAACTGGGCCGGAGCGCTGTTCGAGAAGGCGTAGGGTTCGGTCGGCATGCCGAAGGGGTTCATGCCCATCTTCCCGTCGCCATCGACATCATGGAAAAGCTTGATGCCGTACGTTCCCGGGGGCAGCTCGATCGTGGTCGAGGCGGTCGCGCCGGTAACCGGAACGGCCAGTCCCGTCACGGCCTTGTCGCCATCATATCCAGCCGCGTCGTAGACCGCGACCATCAGGGCGCCTTTATGTTCGGCGATGTCAGTGACGGTCAGCGTCAGCGGAACCTTGCCGGTGTCGGCCGAGGCAGCCTGTGGAAAAGCCAACACGGCGGCGATCAGGGCGGCGGGCACGAAGGCCAGTCCGGCGAGGAAGTTGGAGAGGATGGGGAGGCGTTTCATTTTATGAACTCCGTATGGTTCGGGGCTTCGCATCAGACCGGCCACCGCTTTGGCTCGCCGGTGAAGCCAAATTCGCCGCTCCCAGGCCCGCTCGCCACACCAATTGCGCGAATGGGCTGTTTTGCTTCGCGAAACGCTGGGTTACACCACTCACGAAGCGTGAAATGCCCGCCCGAAACACCCGCGAAACGCCAGTGACCGAACCCGAATCCTCCCCGGCGACTCGATCCGCCAACCAGCTCCCCGGCTGGGCTGTGAGTATCTTGCGGCTGGCCGCCACCAGCCTCGTCCTGGGAATCATCTTCGCGTGGTTCGGCGTCTATCAGACCAGCCAGTTCCCCTTCCCCGAACGGGTCGCCTACTGGACGCTTCTGATGGCGGTCGGCGCCATCGCGTCGATCATCGTCAACCCGTGGGTATTCAACCGCTGGCTGCCCGGCGCCCACCCCTCCGTGCAGATCGCGGTCGTGTCAGCCCTGATATCCGTGCCGGTAACAATCGGCCTCGTGATCCTTGAGGCGGCCAGCGATGGCACGGTCGCTCCCCCCTCATGGTGGTGGCTGCAGTATTTTTACGTGATCGTCCTGTCCGCGATCCTGACGGCCGGCGCCTGGGGCGTCGAACTGCTGCGGGCGCAGAAGACCGCGCAGCCTGCGCCAGCCGCCGCCCCGCTCGCGGGCGAACCTGCAGGCGCGCCCGCCAACACGTTCGCCGCGCGCCTGCCCGCCAAATTCCGCGCCGCCGAGATCCACGCCGTCTCGGCCGAGGACCACTATCTCCGCGTCCACACCAGCGCCGGGGAGACGATGATCCTGATGCGCCTCGCTGACGCCATCCGCGAGCTTGCGGCCCTGCCCGGCATGCAGACTCACCGGTCATGGTGGGTCGCCAAACAGGGCTTGGCCGACACCGCCAAGGGCGATGGCAAGGTGACGCTGAAACTGAAGTCCGGCGCCGAAGCCCCCGTGAGCCGGACCTACCTGAAAGCCGTCAAGGATGCAGGCTGGCTCTAGCCTTCGCAATCGCTCTCGAAAGTGATGTCCGGCAACGCCCTCACCCGCGTAACGAAAGGTGGGTCTTCCTCGTACCCGAACATGGTCCTGTCAGGCTCAACCCCTTGGCCGCTCCCGGGATCATCCCACGGGAACGTGTCATCATAGTCGGTGACAAGCTGTTCGATCTCGGCCTGCAGCTCCGCCGGAATATCCAGCACCCCGGATTCAACCGGATACCCAAACCGCGCCTTGGCCTCATCGTCATACGCCCACAGGCAGACGCCAGACCCCGCATCGAAGAAGAAGCGCAGCAGCATGCCGGACAATCCTCAGATCCGTGCGTGACGCTCAGGCGCGCTCAACCGGTCGATCACCTCGGCGACAAAACGGATATGCGCCCGCAGACGATAGAGATCGTCGGTATAGCTGACCGGCACTTCCACCTTGCCCGCCTCGGCCTGCAGATCGGCCAGCCGCGCGCGCACCTCCATCCGCTCTTCCAGTGTCTCGGCGTTGCGCCCGGCTGTCTCAAGCTCGCGCAGATCCTTGTACCAGACATATATCTTGCGCCGGATGCGCCAGCGATAGATCGGCGGCGCCACGCGCATCAGCGGGATAAGCAGCGTGATCAGCGGAATCGCCAGCACCCACGTCCGCTCCAGGAAGTTCGCGACGCTGTAGGGGAAGATGCGCCGCAGGAAGCTCGGCCCGTTCTCGTAATAGCGCTTGGCCTCGTCCGAGATCGCAATGTCGGACAGCTGCGGCGTCGGAAAACGTCCGGGGTCTGCCAGTAGCGATCCGCCCGCATGATCGTTGAGCGCCGCCTCGATCAGCAGCGACTGGATCGCCGGATGCAGATCCTCGCGCACCACCAGCTGCGCTGCCGGCGCGATCAACATCACATCGTCCTTCGGCAGGATTTCCGCCATGTCGACCACGCCCCGATAGAGCACGACCTCGTCGAGATAGGGGTGACGCCGGCCCATCGCGTGCGCCTCCTTCATCGACATCAGCGTGATCGACGGATCGCGCAGCAGATCAGCAATCCACGCCGTAGTTGGCCCCGACACGACCATCGCCGCATCAACCTCACCCGCCTTCAGCGCAGCAGCCGCCGCCTGCCCCGCCAGCGCCGCCGCCGTGAAGTCCTGCGCCTTGACGCCGGACTCTTCCAGCAACAGCGACGCCAGCACACGCACGCCGGACCCGTCCGGCCCGATCGCAACCTTCAGCCCCTTCAGATCCTTCAGCTCGTCCACCCGCGCCGTCTTGCGGTGGAACACCCACAGCGGCTCGTAGTACATCGCGCCCAGCGAGCTGACGCCTTCCTGCCCCAGCCCTTCGGCGAGGCCCGTCTGCACGATGCCGACATCTGCCTCGCGCTTCTTCACCCGCGATAGATTGTCGACCGAGCCTGCCGTCTCCAGCACCTCCGCCTCGACGCCAACAGCCCGAAGCGATCCGGCCAGCGACTCCGCCGCCGCCGCATACGCCCCGCCCTTTGCCCCGCCCGCCAGAACGATGCGCTTGGGCGGCGCTGGCGCCATGAACATGAAAGCGACGATGAGGCCGAGCAGGATGATGGCGATGGGCGCGCCATAGAAACGCAGGAACTTCTTCATTGCTGGCCGACGCCCCGACTCTCTACGCGCCCGACTCGTCGCGGGATGCGGGTCACACTAGGCAGCGTTCCCCGTTACGGAAAGCTCTCGAAACGCTGAATTGTCAGCTGGCTTTCACCGGCTCGAACGGCCTGTCGGGATCGTTCGGCAAGATGGTGTCGCAATATTCGCGCAGCTTCTCCGTCACCGCTTGCGGATCGCCATCCAGATGCTCGACCGGAATCTGCGGACCGAATGTCAGGTGGAACTTGTCACCCTGCTTGTTCAGTAGTTCGCGGAACAGCGTGATGTCGCGCAGCTCGCGGTTGAGACCACAGAACGCATAGTACAGCGACGAATTTCGCCCACCCACATGCAGCGGCGTGATCGGCGCTTTATTCTTCCGCGCCAGCGTCACCGCCGTCTGGTGCCACGGTTCGTCCACCAGCTTGCCCTTGCGCATCTGCGCCAGCGCGCCGGACGGAAAGATCAGCAGCACGCGCTCATTCGCAAACGCCGCCGATGTTCGCCGCACCGTTTCGCGAGTCTTCTGAAGGGAGCGTTTCTCCTGCACCCATTCCACCGGAATGATCACCTCGGCAAAGCGCGGATTGATCCGGCAGGCATCGGCATTCGCCATGATCTCGATGTCGGTACGTATGTCCCGCAGCGCCGCCAGCACGATCGACCCATCCGCAAGGCCCGTGGGATGGTTCGAGACGATGACCGTGCGACCCGTGCGGGGAATGCGCTCCATGCCGCTTGTCGTCACGCTGAGATCGAGCACGCGGTCGAGATAGGCAAAGCACTCCGCGCCCGATCGCAGCTGCTTGATCTCGTCCGCCCAGCGCAGCGCCTTGCGATAGCCCAGCAGCGAAAAAAGCACCGGCTTCACAACCGGCCATGACCAGTGCCCTACCCAGGATGGGCAGCGCTCCTCGATCATGATGTCGACGATGTGCCCGTCCCGCTTTTCCGGGTCGATGAAGACGGATAAGCCCCTGTCATCTGGAGCCTTATCACCGGTCGCAGAGAGGCTGGCCTGTGCGTGACTGTTTGCTGGGTCGGCCATCTGATTCCCCCTCGCTAGACGATACTGCAGCGTCTGGCTTGACTTGTTAACCATTCGTAACAGATAGCGAGTCAAAACAGGCTTGCAGACTTGTTCGCGCCTGCGAAACGTACGCACACCGCTCACGCGGCAGAGTTCAGGAACAGATCACGTTCCTGTCCTTTGGGGGAATCGAAGATGAAAGTTCTCTGGGTCGAGGATCACGCCCGCGCTGGCGAGCTTCTGGCGGCGGCTGCAGCTGCCGCCTCGCGCAAGCGCTATGGCATCGACCTCGTTATCGCCACTTCGCTGATGGACGCCGAGCGCAAGCTGCGCCTTGAGCGCTTCGACCTCGTCATCATCGACCTGATGCTGCCCGACTCCACCGACGAGGACGCAACCGTCACGCGCATCGCCAACATGGGCAAGTTCCGCGTCGCCGTCGTCTCGGCCAGCGACAAGCGCAACGCCGTGGTGCAGAGCCTCGTGAATGCCGGCGTCGATTGCGCGCCGCAGGCCGTCGGCAAGGAAGACCTGCCGCTGGCCGACTTCGCGCGCCGGCCCGAACTATTCCGTGACTTTATCAACGGCCTGATGCCCACGCCCGGCACGCCGGCCCGCGCCGCCGCTCGCTGAGCCGCGACGCGAAACCGCTTTTGCTTCAGGCGCAAAGCGGGCTATCGCGGGCGGGCATGACCCGCGTGAAACAGCTTTACGAAGCGCGCCTCGCTGCCGCCCGCCTGTCGCCTGATGCGGCGCAGGCCGCCGCCGCACAGCGCCTCGATGCGCTCGCCCAGCAACTCGCCGCATCGCGCGGCTGGTTCGGCGGCAAGAGCCCGCGCGGCCTTTACATCTGGGGGGCGGTCGGTCGCGGCAAGTCCATGCTGATGGACCTGTTCTTTGAAGCCGTCGCGCACAAGGACAAACGCCGTGTCCACTTCCACGACTTCATGCTGGAAATCCACGCCTTCATTTTTGAATGGCGCCAGCTCTCGCACGCCGACCGCAGGCGTCATTCGGCCTATGTGCGCGAGGCGGGCGACGATCCCATCGCACCGGCTGCAAAGCACATCGCCAACGCCGCTACGCTTCTGTGCTTTGACGAATTCCACGTCACCCAGATCGCCGACGCGATGATCCTCGGCCGCTTGTTTGAACAGCTGTTCGACCGCGGCGTCACCATCGTCGCCACATCCAACCGCAAGCCTTCCGATCTCTACAAGGACGGCATCAACCGCCAGCTCTTCCTCCCCTTCATCAAGCGGCTGGAGGACGAGCTCGACGTGATCGATCTGAAATCCGAGCGCGATTATCGTCTCGAACGTCTGACGGCCGCGCCCGTCTTCTACACGCCCCTCGGCCCCGAGGCTGACCACGCGATGGATCAGGCTTTCGAGCGCCTGATTGCCGGCGCCACGCCAACGCCCGAAACGCTCGACGTGCAGGGCCGTAAACTCACCGTCCTGCGACAGGCGATGGGCGTTGGTCGCTTCACGTTCGATGAGCTGTGCAAGCAGCCGCTCGGCGCCGCCGACTATCTCACCATCGCGCGCCACTACCCGACCGTGCTGATCGATGGCGTGCCGAAGATGGGCAAGGACGAGCGCACATGGGCTGCACGCTTCGTCACACTGATCGATGCGCTCTACGAATGCCGCACAAAGCTGGTGATGTCCGCCGGCGCCCAGCCCGACGATCTTTACGCGGCAGGCGATGGCGCCTTCGAATTCCAGCGCACCGCCAGCCGCCTGCACGAGATGCGCTCAGCCGACTATCTCGCCGCCGAACGCGAACAGGCGGCGGAGTAGCTAGCGCGCCGTGCCCACCGTTCCGCCGCTGGTGGGAACGCCATCCAGCCACCAGTCGAACGCTTCTTCGCGCAGGTTCTCGGGCATCACATGCCCGCCATCGAACAGGCGCAGCTGGACGTTGAAGCCCAGCTGCTTCAGCGCAGGCGCGAAGATGTCCTTCGTCGGCTTCACCGGCAGCACCTCGTCGCGCTCGCCATGCACCAGCATCACGCGCCCACGCCCCTCGCCGTTGACGCGCATCAGCAGACCAGGCGCGAACGCGATCACCGTCTCGAACAGGTCGGCATTGTTCGCGCCCAGAGACAGGCCATAGCCGGCGCCATCCGAAAATCCGATCAGCGACACCCGCTTGGGATCGACCGCGAACGTCGCAAACGCCTCCTGCAGCGCGCTGTCGATCCGGTCCACATCGGGGCCCCAGTCCGGCACGCGCTTGACGCCCCGCAGGCGCGCGCCCGCCACCATGATGTCCCAGCTATAATCGAGCGCATCGGGCGCCAGCAGGATCACGCCGTGCTCTTCCGCGAGGTCGCGGAAGGCGCGGATCATCGTGTGCCCACGATCGCCCGACCCGTGCAGCAGCAGCGCCATCGGCGCCGGACGCTCCGGGTCATAGCTAGTCGGGATATAGACCTTCGCCCATGACATGCCGGGCAGCGAATCCATCCCGGCGTCTGGCGCCGGATCGCGTTCGGCGCCTTGGGTGTCGGGCCTGGCCTGGATGTCCCAGAGAGCGCCGGCCGGATTGGTCTCCGCAACGCCGGGCGCGACGCTGCTCGCCGCGATCAGGATCACAAGACACACCGAAAGGCCGCGCCAGCGCATACTTCACTCTCCGGCGCCGGAGCGGGAGGGTTCCCCAGCGTCTCCGTGAGAGATTTAGCATCGATAGTGAGCGAACTAACTTCACGGCATATAACGTTGGCGTGAGGGTTAAGCGCGTGAATATGCAGTCTTTTCAAGGCTGGGTGGACCGCAAACCCGTGATCGCCCGAAAGCGCTCGCCACAGCCCTGAAAGAAGCGGGCTTTGCGCTAAAGCCGCCCGCCTCACGCCCGGTCGATGCGCGCCGCATAGCAGCCATGCATGGCGTTGTGCGCATGCAGGTAACTGACTGCGGGATTGGCGAACAAGCTTGCGATGGCGGGCGCAATCTCCTCGCCCATGCCCATGGCAGCCTCAAGCAACATGCCCGCCTCGCTGAAGGCGCGCAGCGCGATGGGTCTCCGCTGGAACACTTGCGGAAGCTCGCCGGGCGCCAGCCGGGCCTCCTCAGCCCCCTCGATCACGAAGATGGCGTACCGCGAGCGATAGGGCGTTTCCGCGCTCTGATGCTCATAGTTCAGCAGCAACGCTCGCTCCCCCGGCCGCGCATCACGCAGGCTGACACGGCAGGGGAAGCGGTCGCCCTCGCCAACGCGGCGCGCGACGATGCCCTGACGGTCGAGCTCGTCATCCGAAAGGCCGAAGAGGTGGGAAAAGCGGTCGGCTTCAAGCGGGCGTATCTGAAACATGGTGCGGCTCCTTCACTGGATGTCCCGTTGTGTCACGCCCCGGCCCAGCATGCAGACGCAAAAACGACAGGGCATTCGGCAGCCGGCCAATTGACCGCCCCGATAGCGCGGCGCACTTTCCGCGCCGGACGAAATGGGGCTCACGCGCATGAAAATCACGACGGGACTGGCGGCAATCACATTCGCGCTGGCTGCGTCGATAGCTGCCTCCGCCAGCGCCGGACCGCCCACGCCCGAGGCGCGTAGGGAGATCGATCGGCTTCTCGACGTGGTGACCAGCGATCCGCCGGTTGGCGAGACCCGGTACGTCACGATCAAGGCGGGCGAGGTGCTGACCCTGCCCTTCGAGGCGGATGCGACGGTGGAGTACTACGTCAACATCATCTGCGACGATGACTGCGTGAACGTGGACCTCGCCGCGCTGGAGGCAGATGGGACGGAGGCGGATATCGACGATGCGGACGACAATGCGCCGGTACTGAACCTGCACGCGGCCGAATACCGCTCGCCGCTGGATAAGCCCACAGGCCTGCCGCGGCCAATGACCATCGAGATACGGATGAAGGCGTGCAACGCCGACGCCTGTACCCTGGGCCTCCGCATCACGCGGGTCGAGGACTGGAAGGCGGGCGAGGACGAGGAGTCCTGACGCCGTCCCGGCCCGGCGGCGCGCCAAGCGGCATTGCCCCCCTGCTCCCGTTGCGCTAACGGTCCCCGCGTTCGAATTCCGGGGCACGCATGTTCGGCTGGTTCAAAGGCAAGAAGGACAAGGCCGCGCCGCCTGCGCCGCCATCCGCGCCCGCCGCCGCGCCAACACCCGCCCCAATACCTGTTCCGCAACCTGCGCCCGCCGCTACCACATCAGGAGACGACCCAATGGCCCGCAAGAAGATCGCCCTTATCGGCGCCGGCATGATCGGCGGCACGCTCGCCCACATCTGCTCGCGTGAAGAGTTGGGCGACGTCGTCCTGGTCGACATGAAGGGCGGCATCGCCAAGGGCAAAGGCCTCGACATCGCCGAAGCCGCCGCCGTCTACGGCGCCGACGCCAAAATGACCGGCGGCTCGCTCGACGAGTACTCGGTCATCGCCGGATCGGACGTCATCATCGTCACCGCCGGCGTGCCGCGCAAACCGGGCATGAGCCGCGACGATCTCATCGGCATCAATCTCGGCGTGATGAAATCCGTCGGCGCCGCGATCAAGCAACACGCGCCGAACGCCTTCGTCATCTGCATCACCAACCCGCTCGATGCGATGGTGTGGGCGCTGCAGAAATTCTCGGGCCTCCCCGCCTCGCACGTTGTCGGCATGGCCGGCGTGCTGGACTCGGCGCGCTTCGCCTTCTTCCTCTCGGAAAAAACCGGCATCTCCATCGAAGACGTGAAAGCCTGGACGCTCGGCGGCCACGGCGACGACATGGTGCCGATGGTGCGCCACTCCACGATCGGCGGCGTTCCGCTTCCCGAGTGCGTGAAGTCGGGCCTGTTCACGCAGGAAGAACTCGACGGCATGGTGAAGCGCACGCGCGGCGGCGGCGGCGAGATCGTCGCCCTGCTCGAAACCGGCTCGGCCTTCTATGCGCCCGCTGAATCGGCCGTTGCGATGGCCAAGTCCTACCTCAAGGACAAGAAGCGCGTCCTTCCCGTCGCCGCCCAGCTGACCGGCCAGTACGGCATCTCCGATCTCTATGTCGGCGTCCCCTGCGTGATCGGCGCCGGCGGCGTCGAGCGCATCGTCGAGTTCGACCTCAACGGCGCCGAGAAGGAAATGTTCTCGAAATCCGTCGCCGCCGTGCAGGGCCTGCTGGAAGCCTGCAAGAAGCTGGACGCATCGCTGGCGTAAATGGGTGAAGCGAAACGCAAGAGGGATCGGCACTCAGAAATACTAAGAGCCGATCCCTTTTGTGTTTTCTGCGGGGGCAGAAGGGCCGCCACTACGATCGACCATCAGCCTCCGAAAATCTTCTTTCGAGGCAAACGTCATCCGGATGACTTCGAATTCGCGGCGTGCGCTGACTGCAACCATGGTGTCAGCGACTTAGAACAAGTCACAGCGCTCTGGATAAATTTGTCAGGCCAAGGGCATCTCGACGCCGAGGGTCTGCACAAGAAAATCGCAGGCGTCTACAACAACAACCGCGATGCGCTCCCCTCGAAAATGGACGATCGAGCAGCGTGGCGGAATGCTGCAAAGAAGTTCGGCGTCCAGCTACCGTTGGGCGCGGACTTCTCGGATTTTCCTATCGTGCGATTGCCCACTGAAGCGAAGGTCGCTTTTCTTCTAAGCGGAGCCAAAATCGCGATTGCGCTCTATCGAAAGCAGCTTGGTCGACCTTTTCCTCGCGACGGCCGGGTCGATGTGCGCTTCGATGCAAACATCCGTCACGCTTGGCCAGATCGAGCGAACGAGCTTTCTAAGCTCACGCCCTTCATTTCAACGACATCCTTCCAGCGCGAAGACCTGTCTTCGCAGTTCGCATACAGGTGGTCGTATACTGAAGAGCTGAGCACGTTTCTGGTGATGATCCAATTAGGCTCTGCCTACCTGCAGTACTGCTGTCTCATCGATGGATTGGGGCCCCAAGCTCCAGACGCAGTTGAGCGAATACCCATTTGGCGTGACCCAGCTACGTTCTGCTCAGAAGCAAGACAGCGCCTACTCGCTGAACAGGCAGTCTGAGCCGCCCTAGTAAGCCTGCACCACCAGGATCTCGAACGTCAGATCCGTATTCGGCGGAATCGGTCCGCCCGGCGTGCCGCGCGCGCCATAACCGAGGTCGGACGGGATGTGCACCAGCCAGCGGTCGCCCGGCTTCATCAGCTGCAGCCCTTCCGAGAAGCCCGGCACAACGGCTGCGACCGGGAACACTTCCGTGCCGCCACGCTCGAACGCCGAGTCGAACGCTTCGCCGCCGGCAGCCAGACGGCCCTCGTAATAGATTTCCACGTCCTGATCCTTGCGCGTCACCACGCCATCAGCCGGGCCGCTGTCGATCACGACATACTCAAGCCCGCTCGCCGTCTTCTTCACTTCCGGCGCCGCCGAATTCCACGGCGTGAACTTCGCCCACGCATCGCGCGTGATGTCCGGCGGGCTGGAGAAGGATTTCATCTCGATCTCGAACACGAGGTCCGCATTCGGCGGCACCGCGCCGCGCGATCCTCGCGCGCCATAGCCAAGGGCGGAGGGAATGTAGACCAGCCAGTTGTCGCCCGGCTTCATCAGCTGCAGCGCTTCGGAGAAGCCCGGCACCACGGCGCTCACCGGGAAGGTCGCAGGTGCATTGCGGTCGAAAGAGGAATCGAACTTCGAGTTGTCGGCGTTGAGGTGGCCCTCATAGTGGATCGTCGCCTCCGAGCGCGCGCTCGGCAGCTGGCCATCCGCAGGTCCGCTGGCCAGAACGATGTATTCAAGGCCCGTACCCGTCTTCACCACATTCGGTGCTGCCGAATTCCACGGAACCAGTTTTTGCCAGGCGTTGGCGTCGGCGGCGTTCGGCATTGTCGATGGTCCTTCCGGCTTGGGCCAAAACGGCAGTCCGCAACCACTGGCGGCCAGCGCAAGCGCAGCGACGATGACAGCAGCGTGTTTCATCCCGTTTCCTTCAATTCTGTGGCGGTGATCTAGGCAAATTCGACGCCCCTGTCGATTGCCGCGAGCTCTTGGCCCTCAGCGCGCGCCATGCGACACGGGCGCATGAGTCTCCGCATCGCTACCATCGGCCGCAATGGCCAGACGGCGCGCGCCATCGCCGCAACCACGGCGGGAAATGGCGAGATCACGCTGACCCAGGCCAACAGCCAACAAGCCGACCTTCGCGACGCCGCCAGCCTCGCCCGCTACATCGATGCCGCAAAGCCAGACGTGCTGATCAACACCGGCGCCTACAACTTCGTCGACCGCGCCGAGTCCGAACCCGACGAGGCGATGCGCATCAACGCCGACGGCCCGCTCGCGCTCGCGCGCATCTGCGCCACGCTCAGCCTGCCCTTCATCCACATGTCCACCGACTGCGTGTTCGACGGAAACAGCCCCGACCCCTACACCGAACGCGACAGCCCCAATCCGCTCTCCGCTTACGGCCGCTCCAAGCTGGCGGGCGAACACGCCGTCGCTTCAGCAAACCCCGCAGCGATCACCGCGCGCGTCTGCTGGGTCTATTCCGAATTCGCCGACAACTTTGTCTCGAAGATTGTCGGCTTCGCCCGCACGCGCGATCAGCTTCAGGTCGTGGACGATCAGGTCGGCCCGCCCACCTATGCGCCAGACATCGCCCGCGCCCTGATCGCCCTCGCGCGCGCCATGCACAGCGGCGAAAGCAACCTGCCCCCGCTCCTGCACGTCGCCGCACCATGGACCACAGACCGCGCCAGTATGGCGCGCGACATCCTGCAGGAATCGAAACGCCAGGGCGGCCCCTTCGCAGACGTCCAGCCGGTCGCCACCGCAACCTTCAACGCGCCCGCTCCGCGCCCACTCAACGCCCGTCTCTCCGGCGCCCTCGCCACACAGCGCCTCGGCCTGACGTGGACGCCATGGAGCGAAGGACTTGCCCGCTCCGTCGCCGGAGTGCTTTCGCGCTGACGGAATTCATGCGAATTGCGCTCCACGCCTGATCGCATGAGGTCCGCCATGTTGTCCGTTTCCCGGCTCGACGCTGTCATCGAAACACCGCGCCTCATCCTCAAAGTGCCAACGCTCGCCGAGTTCGAGCCGTGGTGCGCTTACATGGCCGACGAGGAGTCCGCCCGCTACATCGGCAAGGCACAGCCGCCTTCCGTCGTGTGGCGGGGCATGTGCAGCATCATCGGCGCCTGGCACGCGACGGGCTTCGCGATGTTCTCCGCGTTCGAGAAATCCTCAGGCCGCTGGATTGGCCGCCTCGGGCCGTGGGCGCCGCATGGCTGGCCCGGCAACGAAGTTGGCTGGGGCGTCGTCCGCGAGGTCTGGGGCAAGGGCTACGCTTACGAGGGCGCGCTTGCTTCGATGGATTTCGCCGTCGATGTGCTCGGCTGGACCGACATCATTCACTCCATCCACCCCGACAATGTGAACTCGCAGAAGCTCGCCGCGCGCCTCGGCTCCTTGAACCGCGGACCCGGACAGATGCCCCCGCCCTATCAGAACGATCCCGTCGATCTCTGGGGCCAGACGGCGGATGAATGGAAAGCCCGGCGCAGCGAATTGTGGAGCCGCGTCACTCGCTGATGAGGCCCGCATTGCCGTTCAGCCGGAACGGATGGATGAAACCCTGCGCATTGTAGACGCGCCCGCCCCAGTGCGCGCCGGGCACATGCCACACACGCACTTCGCTCCAGTCATTGTTCGCCGACACATCCAGCACAGGCACGTTGAGCGTGGTCTCGCCCCCGCCCAGCCAGTTGGCGTGATCGACGCGGATCAGCCGGTCCGACACGATCGCTGACACGACAGAGACATGCCCGCGTGCCGGATCGTTGTAGCCCTTCGTCACCAGCACAGAGCCCTCAGCCGGATGCGCCGAGCGCACATAGCGTCCGTCAGCCTGCGCCCACCACGTGACCGCGTCTCCCCAGATCTGCACGCCAGACTGGTTGCGCGCGAACGGCACGCACTCCGATATCGGCGCGCCATCGAGAACCACTGGCGGAAAGGCGGGGTCGTAAGGCAGCGAAGATGTATCGACAGGCGCTGGCGCGCGTGGCGCGGCGACCGGAACGGCGGCGCGCGGGACAGCGGGCGATGCCCCCGCAAACGTAATCGGCGCGGGGCGCGAACTTGCGCAGGCAGAGACGGCAAGGCTTGCGACAAGCGCCGCCCCCGACCCCAGCAATCTGTATCGCAATCCGCCTGTCATCGCGCTGGAAGATGATCGCAAATAGATGAGCACTCGATGAACGGGCTGTTTACGAACGACTATCGGGCCTTCCGCTACTCGGCTGCCTGCGCCGGCAACCGCCATTTCTGGCGATGAAAGGCCCACGCCGTCGAAACGATCGTGTCGATGTCAGACAGACGCGGCGTCCAGCCAAGCTCGGCGCGCACTTTCGTGGTGTCCGCATACAGCGCAACAGCATCGCCCGGCCGGCGCGGCGCAAGCGTAACCGGAACAGCGCGTCCCGTTGCCCGCTCCGCCGCCTTCAGCACTTCCAGCACGGTGCACGCATTGCCCGAACCGAGGTTCAGCTGGAGGTTGGTGTTGGTCGCCGCGATCTTGTCGGCCGCGAGGATGTGCGCCTCGGCCAGATCCGTCACATGCACAAAGTCGCGGATGCAGGTGCCATCCGGCGTCGGATAATCCGTGCCGAACAGCTTCATCGGCCCGCCCAGACCCACAGCAGCTTTCAGCGCATTCGGGATCAGGTGCGTTTCCGGATCGTGCTCTTCGCCCGTCTCACCCTCGGGATCGGCGCCCGCGGCGTTGAAATAGCGCAGCGCCGCGAAGTTGATCCCGTGCGCGCGGCTGATGTCTTCCAGCATCTGCTCGGTCATCAGCTTGGTGCGGCCATAGGTCGAGACCGGGCGCTTGGGCAAGTCCTCGGTCAGCGGCAGACGCTCAGGGTCGCCATAGATTGCGCAGGTCGAGGAGAACACGAGGTTCTTCACGCCCTCGTCCATCATCGTTCGGACCAGGTTCAATGTGCCTGCAACGTTGTTGTCATAGAAATGCGCCGGGTTTTGTTCGCCCTCGCCCACCTCGATGCGCGCTGCGAACTGCATCACCGCGTCGGGCCGGTGCTCGCGGATGGCGGCGCGCAGCTGATCCGCATTGCGCACGTCGCCCTTCACCAGCGGCCCCCAGCGCACGGCATGTTCATGGCCGCACGACAGGTCGTCGAACACGATCGGCTCACGCCCGGCCAGGCGCAGGGCCTTGGCCGCGTGGGAGCCGATATAGCCGGCGCCGCCAACAATGAGGATACGCTTGAGCGACATGGACCGCCTCGTTTCGAAGGGTCGCTGCAAGACCTGTGCTTGCTGGCCTGAATGGTCGCGCACGGTTGACACAAGGCGCGCGGACCGCGATGGCTCCGGCGGTTTCATGGTAAAGGTGCGATGAGCTTCACCCTCCCCACGCCCACCGCTGCCGAGCGCAACAGGCTCGCCCGCCTGTTCGCACAGATCGCGTCCGATGCCGGCACGCGCGTGATGGAGGTCTATGAAAGCAACTTCGAGACCCGCACCAAGGCCGACTACAGCCCCGTTTCCGATGCGGACGAGCGCGCCGAAGAGGTGATCCTCGCGCGGCTGGAGCAGGACCTCCCGGGGATTCCCGTTCTGGCCGAGGAGCGCGCCTCACGCGAAGGCGTAGGCGGCCAGATTTGGGACGCTTTCATCCTCGTCGACCCGGTCGATGGCACCAAGGAGTTCATCCAGCGCAAGGGCGACTTCACGGTTAACATCGCCCTGATCTGCGGCGGCTACACGGTGGCGGGCGCCGTCTTCGCCCCTGCTCGCCGCGAGATGTATCTCGGCGGCGGCGCCGCCGAAGTCTTCGAAGGCTTCCTCCCCGGCGAGACGGTCACGCAGGGCCAGAAGCTCGTCACGCGCGCTTACCCGCCCGAAGGCCTCACCGCCATCACCTCGGCCTCGCATCTTGATGAGCGGACAAAAGCCTTCCTCGCCGCCCGCAAGATCGCCGGGCAGACCGCCATCGGCTCCTCGCTGAAATTCTGCTGGGTTGCGGCCGGCAAGGCCGATGTCTATCCGCGCTGGGGTCCCACGATGGAATGGGACACAGCCGCCGGCCACGCCGTGCTCAACGCTGCGGGCGGCGTCGTGACCCAGCCGGACGGCGCACCCTTCGTCTACGGCAAGGGCGGCGAAGGCTTCCGTAATGGCCCCTTCATCGCCTGGGGCCGGGAACCGGTGTAGACGTCTCCCCCAAGCTGGGGCACAGACCGCCAGACCCTGAGACACGAGCCTCACATGACCGACACGCTTCCCGACCGCCTCAGCCAGAACGCCAAGAGCCCCTATTACAACAAGGAGCTCCTCGAGCGCGGCATCGGCATCCGCTTCAACGGCGCGGAAAAAACCAACGTCTGGGAATACTGCGTCAGCGAAGGCTGGGTCCGCGTCGTCGCCGGCGCCGCGCTCGACCGCAAGGGCAACCCGATGACGATGCTGCTCAAAGGCAAGGTCGAGCCCTATCTCGAGAACGCAGGCGAGTAATCGCGCGTCTACCTATAGATCCCCTTCGTCACGCTGCTACGCAGCGCGCCACCTCCACCAGTTGCCACGCAACTGCGGGAGGTGGATCGCGACGGCTTCGTCGCGAGACGGACGGGGTATCTCGACTGGGCGCGCTCTCACAACGCCCTGTAAGTTACACTCCGCACCTGCGCACTCCCACGCCCCGCACAATAAAGCGCCGGCCGCAGACTCAGAAAATCCCACGCCGTATTGTGGTTGTAGCCAGACGTCTCGAACCGCACGCCGTACTGCGTCCACTCACGCCCCGGCGTGCGGCTCCAGCACGTCACGATGTGCCGGTCGTTCTGCACCCTGATCTGCATGCGCCGCCCGAAATCCGCAGGCGCCGCCCCGCGTCGCTGCGTCCCCACGCGATGCATCACCAGCCCGCGCTCCGAGAAGCCCAGCCCACAGTACAGCTTCGGCGAATAGAACAGCAGCACGCCCGCCTCCGCCTCGCCCTCAAGCTCGATGTCGGCTTCCACCTCATAGCCAAGATCGCCATTGATGAACGTCAGCGGCCGGCTGTCTGTCGGCGAC
>NCEM01000081.1 GCA_002280725.1 Alphaproteobacteria bacterium 32-64-14 | reverse complement strand
CTTGTCGCCGCAGTCCACATGCTCGATGCCGCCCAGCTTGTTGAGCAGCCGGGCAAGCTCCAGCGCTTCCTTGTCGTTGATGCGGTTGAGCGCGTCGTCCATCGCGGGGGCGTAGACCGTCCACATCGCCTTGCGCAGGGCAAAACCCTTGGCCGTCGGCTCGAGCAGGTGGCCGCGCTTGTCTTCCTTGCAGGCGATCCGTTTGACGAGGCCGTCCTTCTCCATCCGGTCGACCAGACGAGAGAGCTGGTAGGGCAGGATGAACAGCGGGATGGCGAGGTCCTTGGGCCGGGTGGGTTTCCCCGCCCGCTCCAGCTCCCACAGTACGGTGTACCAGGACAGCTCGGGAAACCCTGCATCTTTCAGGGCGGTTTCCACGTGGCATTGCACGGATTGCGACACACGGCCGAGCGCCACCCAGGCCCGCTGGATGGGGTCTGAAGGAATTCTCGTCGGAGCCTTTAGCGCTGATTGTTGCATTCGCAACGATAACTCCTATGTTGCATTTGCAACAAGGGGGCTCACCCCACGTTCGTCAAGGACACAAGCAGACTTTACCTCCTCACCCGCCAAATGGACATCACATCATGACCCGCAAGATCGCCGTACTGGTCGGCTCGCTCCGCAAGGACAGTTTCAGCCGCAAGATCGCGAAGAATATCGAGGCGCTGGCGCCTGCCGGCTTTACCTTCGAGGAAGTCGATATCTCGAAGGTCGGCTTCTACAATCAGGATCTCGATGGCGCCCCGCCAGCTGAATGGGTGGATCTGCGCGCCAAGGTCAAATCGGCGGACGCCGTGCTGTTCGTGACGCCCGAATACAACCGGTCGGTGCCCGGCGTGCTCAAGAACGCCATCGACATTCTCTCGCGTCCCTATGGACAGAGCGCGTTCAACGAGAAGCCGGCGGCTGTCGTCTCCAATTCGCCCGGAAACATCGGTGGCTTTGGCGCACACCATCACCTGCGCCAGACGCTGGCCTTCCTCAACATGCCGACGCTGGCCCAGCCCGAGATGTATCTCAACGGCGTTGGCAGCTGGTTCGATGACGCGGGCAATGTGAAGGACGAGAAGACGCGCGAATTCCTCGCGGGCTTCGCGAAGACCTTCACGCAATGGATTGAAACGACGTCCAAGGCCGCCTGAGGAGGCGGAGGTCAGACTTGCGGGGCCGATCCCTCCGGCCGGCCCCGCAATTTTTTAGTTCGTCTGTTTCGCGCTTGCCGGCGGCGGGTCCGCAGACTTGTCGCGCTGCAGGACGTAGGTTTCCTGCACCAGGCTGTTGGCCTCCATGAAGTCCGACATCGACTCGAACGTCGTGGTGACGATCTCTCCGTTCTGATCGTCCGTCTTGATGCTGGCGTCGGCCATGGGCGCGAACATCCGCTCAAGCCCGCTTGTCTGCACCACGGTCGGCTTGAAATGCGCGGTCAGGTTCGTCTTGATCTGACGCATGTCCGTGGTGTTCCACACGGCCGAGGCGACCACGTCCAGCATGAACTCCGTGCAGTTCTGGTATTTCGCGTTGTGCGGATTGGAGACCACTGAATAGGGCACGATATGCAGCGCCCTGTAGGTCGGGCTGTCCATGATGGCGAGGATGCGCCGCTGCATCTCGGGCGAGGGGATGATGATGCCGACATCATCCACGCCGGTTGGCGCGATGAAGTCGATCGGAAAATCCTGATGCAGGTAGGACTTGTCCATCGGCAGCGTTTTTCCATCGCCCCGATAGAGATTGTAGACGGCATAGCCCGTCGCCGTGCGGCCATCCTCAAGCGTGATGGGCGAGTAGACCCAGAACGCGCCATGGCTGTAGGCGATGCCTTCGCGCAGCTGGTCGCGGGACTCGCCTGCGCGGAAGACGATGGCGAGTCGCGCGCCCTTTGCGCCGAGGTCACGCTCGATCTGCTTGGCGAAGACCGCCGCCTGTTCGATCGAGATGTATGAGCCGGTGGCCGCCGCGCTGAAGCCGGAGCCTCGCGCGGCGTTGGAGCCGCCGGTGCTTCCGCACGCGGCGAGGCCAAGCGCCGCGGTGGCGGCGATGATCGCCCCGCGCATCATTCAGCCGGAGCGTAGGGTACGGCGGGGGCAGGTTGCGCCACGGGTTTCTGCGCAGGTTTACGGCCGACGATGATGTCGTCCGACACGGTCAGCGGCGAACCTGAGAAGTCGACGAAGGCTGTGGCGGCCTTGGTCGCGCTGGCGGCGCCAGCTTGGAGGCCCGTGCCGATGTCGGTGTAGCCCGAGGCATTGGCGGAATGTCCTGCCGCGCCGGAAGCAACTGCAACGGCTCCGAACGGAACCGCCACGACGCCAGAGGCCGCCTTGAGGCCGCTCTCGCCGATTGCGCCGGCCGCCTGGCTTACCTGCCGCGAGGCTTCGGACCCGTTTTGCAGGGAGCCCTGCGCGAAGGCGGGGGCAGAAAGACCAAGGAAAATGGCCGCTGTCAGAGCAAGTCGCATCGAAGTTCCCTTCTTGATTGACAGTGTCAAGCTACCTGGGGAATTGGGCATCAGTGCGGCAGATTACGGTACCGTAAGGTAGGCTACGAGCTTCGTGCGCTGAGGTCGCTACGTCAGCCGGTCGGAATTTTTCCGTTTGGCGTCATCGTCTCCATTTTCCTCGTCTTCGATGACATGTTCCTCGCGCGCCTCTTCCAGATGCCGCGTGCCGGGATCGAAAACGTCTGGTCCCAGCAGGAAACCGCCAGAGCTCTTGCTCTTTACCATGCGCCAGTAGATCCAACCGCGCGCTTCCATCCACAGCAACAACCGGTCGAGCGCGAACAGCGCGACGCCGATGCCTGCGATCCAGGCCACGATGTCCAAAAATTCGCCTCCCAACTCTTCCGAGGTGGGAGGCGATGTGTCGTTTGCCTAGTGCCTGTGGCTCTTACGCCTTCGTGCCCAGCGGCAATTTGGAGTAAGTCTTGCCGGTTGCGGCCAGCAGCGCGTTGGCGACGGCGGGACCGATCGGCGGCACGCCCGGCTCGCCCACGCCTGTCGGCGGTTCGGTCGAGGGCACGATGTGCACTTCGACCTGGGGCATCTGGTTCATGCGCAGCGGCGGGTAGTCGTAGAAATTGGTCTGCACCGGCGCGCCGTCCTTCAGCGTCACGGCCTCGCCAAGGATGGCGGAGAGTCCGTAGCCGATGCCGCCTTCCATCTGCGAGCGCACGATGTCCGGGTTGATGGCGATGCCGCAATCGACCGCGCACACGACGCGGTCAACGTGGAATGTGCCATCGGCGTTGACGGTGACGTCCGCCACTTCCGCGACATAGGACGAGAACGAGTGGTGCACGGCAACGCCGCGTGTCTTGCCAGCGGGCACGGGGCCTGCCTTCTCGACGGCGAGGTTCAGCACGGCAAGCTGGCGCGGATGTTTCGCGAGCAGCGTGCGGCGCAGCTCGATCGGATCCTTGCCGGCCTTGCGCGCCGCCACGTCGAAGAAGTGCTCCTTCGCATAGGCCGTATGCGTGTGGCCCACCGAACGCCACCAGAGGACGGACACCTGGTTCTTCACCAGATGAACGTCAACGCTGATGTTCGGGATGTCGTACGCGATGTCATTCGATCCCTCGATCGAGGAGAAGTCCGGCACGCCCGGCGGCAGGAAGGGCGTGCCCTCCATGATCGACTGGATCGCCGTGCGGTCGCCCCACGCCTCGATGGCGCCCTTGTTGATGCGCGCGGTCATGCGGTGAACGTTCATCGGGCGATACTTGCCCGAACGGATGTCGTCCTCGCGCGTCCACATCAGTTTCACGGGCGCCTTACCGTTGATCGCCTTGGCGATCTGCGCTGCTTCCGAGACGAGATCGGCATCCGGCGTCGCGCGGCGGCCGAACGACCCGCCCGCGAGCATCGTGGTGATGGTCACCTGCGCAGGCGTCAGCCCCAGCACTGCGGAAGCCGCCGCCTGATCGCCTGTCGGCATCTGGGATCCGGAGTGGATCACAGCCGACTCACCCGGCTTGTATTCGATGGTGCAGTTCAGTGGCTCCATCGGCGCATGGACGAGGTAGGGGAATTCGAAGTCCGCCGTGATGACTTCGCCTGCGCCGCTGAGACCAGCTGCGCCTTTGCCTTCCTTGCGAGCTTCCTGGCCCGGCTTGGCGAGCAGTTTCTTGTAGTCGGCGATCATGGCGTCGGTAGAGCGCTTTTCAGCGGCGCTGTCGTCCCACGTCACTTTCAGCGCGTCGCGGCCCGTTTTTACGGCCCAGAAGTTCGTGCCCAGCACGGCAACGCCGTTCGAGATCTGGACGACATCGGTCACGCCCGCGACGGCCTTGGCGGCGGCATCGTCGAAGCTTGCGACCTTGCCGCCGAATTTCGGGCTGCGCGCCAGCAGGGCGGTCAGCGCGCCTTCGGGATGGTAGTCAAGCGCGTATTGCGCGCGCGCATACACCTTGTCGGCGGTGTCGAGGCGGCCATAGCCGGCGGCCGGATCGCGATCCTTGCCGATGAAGCGGAACTGCGAAGGATCCTTCAGTGCGGGCGTTTCCACCTTGAGGGAGCCATCGGTCGGAACGTCAGCGGCAAGCTCGCCGAACGTGGCCTTGTTGGACCCGCTCGACACAACGCCACCCGCGACGGTTACGGTCGATGCATCCACCTTCCACTTTTTCGCGGCGACCTGCACCAGGATAGCGCGCGCTGACGCGCCGGCGGCGCGCAGCTGGTCCCACGAGGAGAAGATGGCGGTCGATCCGCCGGTTCCCATCATGCCGCCGAAAGCTGGGTTGCCATACTTGGCGTTGTCGGCGGGCGAATGCTCGAAGCGCATCTGGCTCCAGTCGGCGTCGATTTCCTCGGCGACGATGGTGGTGAGGCCCGTCGAGACGCCCTGACCGAATTCGATGTGGCGCAGGTAGACGGTGACCGTGTTATCCGACCCGACGCGGACATAATCGCCCAGCGAGGTGAGGGTGATCGGGCCGGTGGCCTCGGAGCCGCCAACCGTGCAGCCAACGGCGAAGCCCGCCGTGCCGACGCCGATGGCGGCAAGCACGAAGCGGCGCGAGGGAGAGAAGGTTGCTGTGTCAGCCATGGTCATTACCCCATGATCTCGGAGGCGCGCGCAACGGCGCCGCGGATGCGGTGATAGGTGGCGCAACGGCAGATGTTGGTGTTCATGCCGTCGGTGATCTGCTGTTCGCTCGGCTTGGGCGTTGCGGTCAGCAGGGCGGTGGCGGCGAGCATCTGGCCCGACTGGCACCAGCCGCACTGAACCACGTCCAGCTCAGCCCAGGCTTTCTGCACGGCTTGTCCCGCCGGCGTGTCGAGCCCTTCGATCGTGGTGATCTTCTTGCCCTCAAGCGAGGCGGCAGGCGTCACACAGGCGCGCGTCGGCTGGCCATCGACCAGCACGGTGCACGCGCCGCAAGCGGCGACGCCGCAGCCGAACTTCGTGCCCGTCATTTTCAGGTCTTCGCGCAGATACCAGAGCAGGGGGCGATCTTCCGCCCCGGCGTACTCTTGTTCCTTGCCGTTGATCGTCAGCTTCATGGCAACCCTCCGCCCGTTGCTTGTTGGGCCTGTCGCTAGGTGTGAAGTCTGGCGCGCGGATTTTTCTCGTCGCGCCGACTGAATAGTATGGGACTGGCCGCATGTGAGCATTCGCTCACGCGCGCACAAGTCCGCGCGGGACTATGCGCACAGCTGTGACGGGAAAGCGATATTCGCGGTAGACTACAACGTAGTTGCGAAAGGCTCTCAGTGAGGCGGTGACGCCCCGTCGTCCGGTGTCGTTTTCTTCTTCCGGGAGATGAGGTTCAGCGCTTCGACGAAGGCGGAGAAGGCCATGGCCGCGTAGACGTATTCCTTCGGCACGTGGATGCCGAAGCCGTCTGCTATGAGCACCATGCCAATCATCAGCAGGAAGCCGAGCGCCAGCATGACCACCGTGGGGTTGTCATGGATGAAGCGCGCCAGCGGGCCGGACGCCAGCAGCATCACGGTCACGGCGACGATGACCGCGACGATCATGATCGGCAGGTGATCGGTCATGCCCACGGCGGTCAGGATCGAGTCGATCGAGAACACGATGTCGAGCAGGATGATCTGGAAGATCGCTGCGCCGAAATTGAGCGCCGCGCGGCCCGCCATGGGCGTGCCGTCCTTGGTGTCGCTGTGCGGGTCCATGGTGTGGTGGATTTCCATGGTGGCCTTCCAGACGAGGAACAGGCCGCCGGCGATGAGGATCAGGTCGCGCCAGGAGAAGCACGAATCCCATCCGGCGGAATTGACCACAACGACGCCATGGGCGACCACGGCCGCCACATCGACCGGGCATTCCATGCCGAGCGGGTTCCAGACCGTCGCCTTGAGGCCGACGATCCACGAAATCGCGAACAGCAGGGCAAGACGCATGATAAGCGCTAGCGAGATGCCGATATTGCGCGCCTTCGCGCGCTGTTCGGGCGGAAGTTTGTTGGTGAGGATCGAGATGAAGATCAGGTTGTCGATGCCAAGCACGACTTCCATGACGATCAGGGAGATCAGCGCCGCCCAGGCTGCCGGATCGGACAGAAGCGGCGCGATATTGTCCATTTCGGATGCTCTCCCTTGAGGCCCCTATCTAGGGCCGCGTCGCGTAGAAGTTAAGCGGATTCGGTTGTAAGCCGGGTTACGCGCAATCGTCAGGCTCGCCCCAGGATCAGGCGAGCTTCAGGCGCATTATAAATTCGTCATCCAGCGTATCGCCGACCTTGAACTTGTAGGTCCCCACCTTGTCGAAGCCGCGGCTTTCATAAAGCGCGATGGCCTTGGCGTTGGATTCCCATACGCCGAGGAAGAGATTCTTTGCCCCGCGCTGGCGCGCCTGTTCGATCGCCCAGGCCAGCAGGATGCGGCCAACGCCGACGCCCTGGCCATCCTGGTAGACATAGACGCGATGCAGTTCGAGCGCCGGCTCCGGCCCTGTATCGAACGGCAGCTTGCACGGACCGATCTTGCAGTAGGCGAGCATCTTCCGGCCCGAGAAAGCGATCCGCACCTCGACGTCAGGATCGTTGAGGTCGGCGATCATCTTCTCGACCGAATAGGTCTCGTCGAGATATTGGCGCAGGTCGCCGGGCGGGTAGAGGTCGCCGAAGGTTTCGACAAACGTCTCCCGTCCGATCTCCGCGAGACCGGCGGCGTCCTTCAACTGGGCGTCGCGAAAGGTCAGGTCGCGGTTCACGCTCTACTCCAGTGGTGCTCAGGCGCCCGGTTCGGCGCGAACAGCATAAACGAACTCACGCACTGCGTCGCCCAGCAGAACCAATTTGGCAAGCGACCAGCCGCCCTGGCGATCAAATGCGCCCATCGGTTGGGTCAGGCGGTCCGCGGTCGCCCGGCGCGGCGCGATCCAGTCCGACGCCAGACGGCCGGCGGAGGTGCGGTCGATTCCGTACGGAGAGACGCCAGCCTGCTGCGCAAAGCGGATCGCGGAGATGCTGAGCTCGGTCTGCCGGCGGGGCAGGTCGTCCGCCACCCTTTGCAGCGCCAGCTGGTCCCACTGGTCACGCGGCTGCAGGTCGCGCGCGGCGGCCCGCATCCGGTCGAGGCCGAGCAGTTCGCCCACCTGGTGCTGCACGAACAGCGTGGCCTTGAGCGGCCAGCCGGTCTGGCTTGCGATGTCCACCGTCTCGCGCGCCGAGGCCAGCGCACGCACAAGCGCCACATCGTGCGC